>NZ_LR134510.1:1224829-1837244 GCF_900638385.1 Actinobacillus delphinicola
TAAGTGCAGCAAGAAGTAAGGCACGATTAGTCAGACTTTTTGAGCCAGGAAGATGAATTTCACCTTTTGCTTCAGTAAGGGGCGGTAGGGTAATTTTAGATGGCATAATTTGAACAATATTTAATAAAATTTTATGAAAATCGTGGCGTGATTGCCACGAAAATTAAACTTGTAACCAGAAACTAACGGGACCGTCATTAACAAGGCTGACTTGCATATCTGCAGCAAATTGCCCTGTTTCTGTATGGATTTGTTTTTGTGCTTCAGCAACAAAATAGTCATAAAGTGCCTCTGCTTTGGCAGGAACAGCACCTTTAGAAAAACTTGGACGCAGACCTTTTTGCGTATCCGCTACTAAAGTGAATTGAGAAACGACTAATAATTCACCTTGAATGCTTTTTAAGCCGAGATTCATTTTGCCATTTTCATCGGCAAAAATACGGTAATTTAGGACTTTTTCCAATAATTTACGTGCTTTTTCTTCATTATCATCTTGTTCAACGCCAAGTAAAACAAGAATACCTTGCGAAATATTTCCGATAATTTTTTGATCAACTTCGACAGAGGCGGATTTTACACGTTGAATAAATGCGATCATTGTTGTTCCTTAATTTGTTCTAAAGTCATATTTTTTTCATACATGGTTCTTAAATCTTGGAGTGCAGCTGCTAATTGTGCACCAAGTAAAATGGCAAGCCAACTCAGTTGTAACCAGAGTAAAAGGATAGGTAATGTTGCCATGGCACCATAGATGAGATGGTAAGATGGGAAAGTAACGATGTACCAATTAAAACATTTTTTACCAAGTGTAAAAAATACTGCTGCGACTAAAGCACCGACTGCGGAATCGCGCCAATTAATTTTCGTGTTAGGCACGATTAAATAAATAAAAGTAAAGATGATCCAGGTAATGAAAAATGGCACAATTTTGAGAAAATTGATGCCAAATGGTAACGAAAAACTACTTGGTATTAAATGCGAGGCAAAAAGCGTCACATAACTTGTTACAGCAAGGCTTAGTGCCATTAAAATAGGACCAATAAGCAGGATTAACCAGTAGATTCCGAAAGAATATACAAGCGGTCTTTTGCGCGTATTACGCCAAATTTTATTGAGCGTTACATCAATAGAGTGAATCAGGAGTAAGGCAACGAAGAATAAACTGATAATTCCAATCGCACTCATTTGACGTGAGTTTTCAACGAATTGTTGTAGGTAGTGTCCAACAATATCCCCTGTGGTTGGTGAAAAATTTGAATAAACAAAATTTTGTAAACGATCACTTAACTGTGCGAAAAGGGGAAAATGGGAAAAAATAGAAAAAACCACCATCAGCAAAGGAACAAAAGCAAGCATTGTGCTATAAGTCAGATAGCCTGCTGCTTGAGGGAGGTTGTTTTGTTGAAAGCGAATTAAAAAAAGTTTGATAAATAATGTAAGTTTTTTAGCGTGCATAAGATATTTATAATATTTATTAAAAAATTAAATAGATACCGCATTTTTTAATTTTTTTAATGCATTATTTTCCAATTGGCGTACCCGTTCTGCTGAAATGTGATATTTATCCGCCAAATCTTGAAGCGTTGCTTTGTCATCATCTAGCCAACGTGAACGAATGATATCTTGGCTTCTTTCATCAAGTGCATCTAATGCACTTGCAATTTGTTCTGTCGCTTGGGTTTCATAGTTTTCGTCTTCAAGTTCAGCAGCAAAATTAGAACTTTTATCCTCAAGGTAAAGAGTAGGCGAAAAGCTATTTTCTTCTTTATCTTCTGTTGGAAGATCGTACCCTAAATCTGCCCCCGTCATACGACTTTCCATTTCGATGACGTCTTTGGGCGAGACCCCTAATTCTTCCGCCACCATTTTCACTTCTTGATCGTTAAACCAACCAAGGCGTTTTTTATTTTTGCGTAGATTGAAGAACAGTTTACGCTGCGATTTTGTGGTCGCAACTTTGACAATACGCCAGTTTTTTAGCACGTATTCATGAATTTCGGCTTTAATCCAGTGGACGGCGAAAGAAACTAAGCGAACCCCCATATCTGGATTAAAACGTTTAACGGCTTTCATCAGACCAACAGTACCTTCTTGAATTAAATCTGCAAGCGGTAAGCCATAACCAGAATAACCACGGGCAACATGAATAACAAAACGCAAGTGAGAGAGAACAAGTTTACGAGCTGCAGCGACATCGCCTTCATAAAAAACACGTTCGGCAAGTTCTTTTTCTTCCTCCGCAGAAAGCATAGGTTGTTCGTAGGCAAGATGAATGTAACTTTCAATATTACCATTTGGAACTAAGGTTAAACTACGATTCTGTGACTTTTCTTGGGTACTATCTTTCACTTGCATCTTCCTTCTAATGTCTTAGAGAGATTAATCTTCAATATAAATCAGACCGTCATCAAGCCAGTTGCAAATACTGTCTAAAATGAGCCAAATTGCTTCTTTATCTGTAGGATTGTGCCATAAATTTAGAAGTTCTTTATAATTAAAACTTTCACCATTGGCAAGACGTTTTAACAATTGTGCTTCTTCTGTTGTTAATTCATCAAGCCATTCACCATTTGCATAGATCCGAAGTGGGTTTTCACAATAAATAATTTTGGCATTATTATCTTGGCGTAAGCGAGCATTTGTATGCATAAGCTGTGTTTCAATTTCCTCAATATCAGCCATTTCTTCGGTAGGAAGAAGATCATAACGGCGTGAACTGAGTTCTTTAGCAACGGCTTGTTGAAAAATATCATCAAAAGCAGCGCTTTCTGATAAAGTTTGTAAAAATTGTCTTTTTAACTCTGAAAGTGTCTCAGGCGTTAGCTCACCACATGGCTGGGCAGGTGGGGTAAAGCGGACAGGAATTTGTAAGACAGAACGATTATCCCCGTTATCATGATTTAGCATTTGTGCGTTCGCATCTAAAAGAGCTGCGGGATTGGTTAAACGCAAACCAAAAGAAAAAGTTAAACAGTCGGATTTTGCAACACCATAATGCGCCATACGAGATGGGATATAAAGGACATCTCCCGGTTGCATGGTTTCATCAATAACCAATTCTCCCATATCATCAAAAATACGGATAGGTTGGTTAGGTTTAAATTCAGTAGTTGGATCGCACCATTTTCCTAATTGCCAATGACGCTCACCATAACCTTGCACCAAAAATACATCATATTCATCGTAATGTTTTCCTACGGATCCGCCTTTAGGCGCATAGGAAACCATGATATCATCACGAGCCCATTGTGGAATAAAATCAAAGGCTTGCCAAAGATTACCTAGCTCTAATGACCATTGTTCCATATTTTGGACAAGTACGGACCATTTTTCGGGTAAATTTTTAAAATCTTTTTCGTGTAATGGACTTCTGCTTAAACGCCAATCATCGTCGCTAAATTGTTTTACAAGACGTGCTGTTGCATCTTCATTTTGAGCTAATTCAATAATATCAGCTGGTTCAAATTGACCTATAATTTGGGGCAATCCTTGACGAATAAGTAATGGTTTTTTTTGCCAATAATCACGTAAAAATATTTCAGGTGTAATTGAAGCTGGAAGTATGGTTTTCATAGAGAATCTCTTTGATATAATTTAAAACTTTAAGCTATAACATCAGGTTAGGAATTCATTGCTTGTTCTTTAGCACGTTGACGACGGATTTCACGAGGATCAGCAAGTAATGGACGATAGATCTCAATGCGATCGCCATTATTTACCGTGTCTTTGAGCGTGACTGGACGACTAAAAATCCCTACTTTGTTTTTATGTAAATCAATGTTAGGAAATTTTTCGAGCAGTTTAGAGTGCAGAATTGCCTCTTCTACGGTTGTGCCTTCAGAAACAGTATAACTTTTTAGAAAATGACGTTTTGGTAATGCATAAGCAATCGTAATGCGGATATCAGACACAAATTTCTCCTTCGATAATCCTGTAAAATGACAGAATAATTTTATGATGAAATTTCCATTATACCTGAAGTTATTTTTCCATTAACTAAAATACGAATAAAAATTTTATACGTTGAAAAAGTATTTAATAAAACGATATTTTTATGCAAGAATCTGAACAACTATATTATGAGGAGGAAAGAATGAGTAATAAGCCTGATAGTTTATCTCTCGCATTTAAGACGTTATTGGCAGAGGAACGTTGCTCTTCACAATTAGAAATCGTTAATGCCTTACAAGAACAAGGCTTTCACCAAATTAATCAATCCAAAGTTTCACGTATGTTGAGTCGATTTGGGGCAGTACGCATTCGTAATACAAAAGGCGAAACAGTCTATTGTTTACCTAATGAATTAAGTGTACCCTCAACAACAAGTCCGATTAAAAATTTAGTTTTAGATATCGATCACAATCATGCAATTATTGTCGTAAAAACGAGTCCTGGGGCTGCTCAGCTCATCGCAAGATTATTAGATAATTTAGGAAAAAGCGAAGGGATCTTAGGGACAATCGCTGGGGACGATACGATTTTTATTACACCAACGCAGAATTGTGAAATTACCAAATTAATGGGAGATATCGAGGCATTATTTGACGCAGCTTTATAAAAGTTTTTCTTAACATGACGTAGGGGAAGCAGATGAAAATATTTGTCACCGGTGCAACGGGATTTGTAGGAACCGCTTTAACAAAAGCATTATTGGCAGATGGACATCAGATTGTTGCGTTAACACGCAATGCTCAAAAAGCGCAAGGACGGTTACCCGAAATAGAGTGGGTGGAGCAATTAGGGATATTTTCAAATTTTGATCATTTTGATGCGGTAATTAATTTAGCAGGTGAACCTATATTTGATAAGGCATGGAACGATGCGCAGAAAGATAAACTTACTCAAAGTCGAGTAGGTATTACTCAGCAATTATCTTCTCTTATCAATGCTAGCCAAACACCGCCTAAAGTCTTTATTTCAGGATCAGCGATGGGATTTTATGGCGATAGTGGAGAGATGTTATTAACTGAAAAATCATCGTCTGGAAAAAATTTTACCGCAGAATTATGTCGGAAGTGGGAAGCGGCTGCTTTACAGGCAAATACTCGGGTTTGCCTTGTTAGAACGGGGATTGTGTTTGCATTACATGGTGGAGCTTTTCCTCGAATCTATCGACTATTCAAATGGGGACTGGGTGGTAAATTAGGTGCTGGTACACAATATTGGTCATGGATTAGTTTGACGGATATGGTCCGTGGTATTATGTTCTTGCTTACGCATCCGAACTGTGATGGACCATTTAATTTTGTTACTCCTGAACTTATGACGAATGAAACCTTTACTCGTCAGCTTTCACATTATTTACATCGCCCAGCCTTCTTTGCTGCACCAACTTTTATTTTACGCTATGTCCTTGGTGAGCGGGCAGATTTATTGCTTGATAGTCAAAAAGGACGACCAGAAAAATTATTAAAAGCAGGTTTTGTTTTTCAAAATAAAGATTTCGCTGATTTTTTACAATCGCTTCCATTGAAATAAAAACGAGCAAAAAAGGGAAAATTCCGTTAGAATTTTCCCTTTTATATTAAGAAGGATTTTGGGATGCTTTGTGCTATTTATAAAAGCCATAAAAAAGAAGGCATGTATCTTTACATCAAAAAACGAGATCAATTTGATGATGTTCCAGAAGCATTGCTAGAACATTTCGGCAAACCGATTTTTGTAATGTTATTTAACCTAGCGGGTGAAAAGGTACTTGCACAATGTGACAAAAAAATTGTTGAACAAAAACTTGAAGAAACGGGATTTTATCTCCATTATCCCCCAAAGAGTGAAAACCTTTTTGAAGAATGGGTCGCTCAAAATAAGAAACAAAAAATTAAAAATGATTAGGAATACATATGAAATTTATTTCATTTAATATTAATGGCTTGAGAGCAAGACCTCATCAATTAGAGGCGATTATTGAAAAGCATCAACCTGATGTGATTGGTTTGCAAGAAATTAAAGTATCTGATGAAGACTTTCCGCATCATTTGTTTGAAAATTGTGGCTATCACGTTTTTCATCATGGTCAAAAAGGACATTACGGCGTAGCATTACTTTGTAAGAAACAACCTGTTGCTGTACGCAAAGGCTTTAGTACTGATGCACCTGACGCTCAACGTCGCCTTATTATGGCAGATATTGAAACAGAATTTGGATTACTTACTGTAATTAATGGTTATTTTCCACAAGGAGAATCTCGTAAACATGAAACGAAATTTCCATTAAAAGAAAAATTTTATGCAGATTTGTTGCATTACGTGACGAAAGAACATAATCCAGAGAATCCAATTCTCATTATGGGTGATATGAATATTTGCCCAAGTGATTTAGATATTGGTATTGGGGAGGTAAATAGAAAACGTTGGTTAAGTCGTGGCGTTTGTGCATTTTTACCAGAGGAGCGTGAATGGTATCAACGACTTTATGATGCGGGATTAAAAGACAGTTTCCGTCAACTTAATCCACTCGCGTATGATAAATATTCGTGGTTTGATTACCGTTCAAAAGGCATTTTAGATAATCGAGGATTACGAATTGATCATATTTTAGTTAATGACATGTTGATGCAACACTGTGTTGATGTGGGTATTGATTTAGAAATTCGTAACATGGAAAAACCATCTGATCACGCACCTGTTTGGGCGACGTTTAAGTGAGGAAATTATGGCAGCACAATGGCAGCATTACCGTACTAATGTAAATGGTAATGAAGCGCTTTTTTCTGTGAATTTGAGTTATGTAGATGAACAAAGAATGGATGCATCTACCGTAGTGCAATTTGAATTACCTTTTGAAGCAGAAAGTGATGGACTGCCATCAGAAAGTAACTTTAAACGTTTTATCCGAGATTTAATTAAAGTCACTTCATTGATTAACTCATTAGACAAGGTAAGTTATGTGGGGTATTGGCTTTGTAATGGGGTTGCACAGGTTTATTTTTATTGTACCTATGAAGATAAAACAGAGTTAATGGCAATCCTAGAGCATGCAAATTGCCAAAAGGTTAAAGCTCAACTTGATCCAACGTGGGATATTTATTTTGATTTTCTTATCCCATCACCTTTAGAAATTAAAATGACGGCAACAGAGGAAATGTTGTCTATTTTGCGACAACGTGGTGAAGAATTGGATAAAGCGTATAAGGTTGATCATCGTTTTTATTTCTATCAAGAACAAGATATGCAGGAATTTTTAGAATATGTGGCTGAACAAGATAAAGATTTTTTATCTTTGCAACATAGTAATATGCCAGTCCCAGTTCGAGAAAATGAAAATGCGTATCTAGTCAAAGTAGAGCAAGAAGTCAATTTAGAAGAAAATATTATTTTTGATACCGTTGAATTTTTTGAACAAACGAGTCAGGAATTTCAAGGACGTTATCTTGGATGGCGTCCACAAAACTCGGTAATGGATGAAAAATATTTAAATTAATCTTTTTAAATATTTTAATTCTAGTGCGGGAAAGAAAAATATTTCCCGCATTTTTTTTCACAGTAATAGATAAAATTGATTGTGAGAATTAAAGGTAAGGGTGTTACAATCCCTAGAGTAATTATTAGAAAAACAATTTGAGTAAGTGAGAGTGAAGCAGTTATGGCTCGTCAAAAGAAAACACGTAAAATTTCAGATATTATGCCAACCCGAAAGGCTGACAAAAAAGTGCCGATGCCTAAAAATCGTCGCCAAATGAGCCGTTATGAGCTAGATGCACAAGCCCGTGAAGATAAGAAAAAACGTAAACATAAAGGGCTTTCTTCTGGTAGTCGTAATGGAGGCGTTGAGAAAAAAGAAATTAAAAATCAGAGTATGCCACAAGATCCACGTGTAGGTAGTCGTAAAAAAGTGCCTCTTATTGTGGAAGAAGTTGTTGGTAAAAACTTAAAACCTATTGCGAAATCAAAAGATGTAATCGAAATCGTTAAACCAACTGCGTTAGATCCAAATGTTGAATTAATGCAATTGGAAAATAATGAATGTTTAAATCAACTTTTAGATGATTTAGAAGCAGGTAAAAAATTATCTCATGAAGATCAACAATTCGTTGACGAATGTTTAGCTCGTATCGAAGAATTGATGGATCAACTTGGTTTAGCGGATGAAGAAAATGAAGATGATCTTTACCGTACTTTTGAGAAAATTGATATTAACCAATTCAAATAGGATATACCAATGTTATGGGGACTATTTAGTTTAGGTATCATCATTATTGCAGTGATGCTGGCATATGCTGTTTATCTTTTATTAAAACTTAAAAAACAAAAATTAGCGTTTCGTAAAGCTCGCCAAGCGAGAGCAGAACGTTTGAAAGAAAGCATTTTAATTATCGCAAAAGCCATGCAAAGTGGTGACTGTAATTTCTCAGAAGGTGTGATTCGCATCAAAATGTTACTACAACCACTTGGGCTTGATTTCATGCGCTATCCCGCTATGCAGAATTTGTATAACGTAGTGATGGATATGCCGACTCATGATGCACGCAAAGCCTTGAAACGCAACGAACGTATGCGCCTTGATTTAATTCGTGAAAAAGCTGAAGATGATTATCAAGACTCTATTCATCAAGAATTGCCGACATTAATTCAAGAAGTAAAGGCATACGTAATTAATTAAAGATTTACGAGATATAACGATTAATCAGAGGAGAACTTTATGACAAAACATTATGATTACCTTGCGATTGGTGGCGGTAGTGGTGGTATTGCATCCATTAACCGTGCAGCACAATATGGTAAAAAATGTGCCATTATCGAAGCAAAAGAACTAGGTGGTACATGTGTAAACGTAGGTTGTGTACCTAAAAAAGTGATGTGGTATGGCGCTCAAATGGCAGAAGCATTACATGAATATGCACCCGCTTATGGTTTCGATGTTGATGTCAAAAAGTTTGACTATAAAAAATTGGTAACTAATCGCCAAGCTTATATTGATCGTATTCATCAATCTTATAATAACGTATTAGCGAATAATCACGTTGATGTTATTCGTGGTTTTGCAACCTTTGTTGACGCTCATACTGTAGAAGTGAATGGTGAAAAAATTACGGCTGATCATATTCTGATTGCTGTTGGTGGTCGTCCTGCCCGTCCAAATATTAAAGGTGCCGAGTATGGTATTGATTCTGATGGTTTCTTTGAATTAGAAAGTTTACCAAAATCTGTTGCAATTATTGGGGCAGGTTATATCGCCGTTGAGATTGCAGGTGTTATGAATAGTTTTGGTGTAGATACGCATTTATTTGTGCGCCAAGGTACGCCATTACGTAGTTTCGATCCTCTTATTGTGGAAACCCTTTGTGATGAATATGCACGCCAAGGCATTGAGATTCACACTTTTAGTGTTCCACAAGAAGTGATTAAAAATGCGGATAATACTTACACTATTACCTTTGAAAATGGAAAATCACATAAAACAGATTGTCTAATTTGGGCGATTGGTCGTGTTCCAACCACTGATAAAATTAATTTACAAGCAGCAGGCGTAGAAACAAATGATCGTGGTTTCATTAAAGTAGATAAATTCCAAAATACCAATGTACCTGGTGTATATGCAGTTGGTGATATTATTGAAGGCGGAATTGAATTAACACCAGTTGCGGTTGCCGCAGGTCGTCGCTTATCTGAACGTTTATTTAACAATAAACCAAATGAACACTTAGATTATAATCTTGTGCCATCTGTGGTTTTCTCTCACCCACCAATTGGTAATGTCGGTTTAACAGAGCCAAAAGCGATTGAAAAATATGGTAAAGAAAACGTAAAAGTATATCAAAGTAAATTTACCCCAATGTACACGGCGATTGCCGATCCAAAATATCGTCAAGCATGCCGTATGAAACTGGTGTGTGTAGGTGAAGATGAAAAAGTTGTGGGACTACACGGTATCGGTTTTGGGGTGGATGAAATGATTCAAGGTTTTGCCGTGGCAATCAAAATGGGGGCAACAAAAGCGGACTTTGATAATACGGTAGCCATTCACCCAACAGGTTCTGAAGAATTTGTGACAATGCGCTAATTTTTGCGTTAAAAAAATAATATCACGCCCCGATTTTCAAAAAAATTTATGAAAATCGGGGCGTGTTTTTATAGGAATATGTTGTCCCTATCTTTTAACCAGATAGGGACAATGTCGCTATTGTTGATTACCAATGCCCCCGTATTTATATTCAGGAATCATGTTGTGATCAGTAATGATTTCTAATGGGCGATGTATACGAGAGAAGTCAATTTGATCGTATGGAATAAGTTTATGTTCAAAAATCTTATTCGTACCAATCTTCAATTCTTCATCATCTTTAAATACAGGTTGCTGGTTATAAGGCCACACCATCTTGCTGAGTGCTGTTTCTATTTTTTCACGAGTAAGCGGTTGGATTGGTTTTAGACTTGCAATTGCAAAATTTTCGTATTGATAGACTTCAGGGAAAACGTGTTTTGCTGTATAGAATGCATCCATAAACCAAGTTGTATTATAAGAAAGGAAACCATTTGGATTAAGGTGTTCTTTTGCCAATGTTAGAAATTCCTTACTTAATAAGTTGGTTGAATAGTTACGCCAGTACCAGGTAGTGTTCATAAGAATGTAATCAAACTTCAGATCCTTATGACGTGCTAACCAACGACGACCATCATCAGCAATAATAGTGATACGTTTATCTTTCAATAAATGATTCATAGCTGGATAGAATTTTGCAAAATCCACATAAGCAGGATTAATTTCAACCACGGTCATATGTTTTAAAGTTGGAATTGCCGCTAAAATTTCTACCCATGATCCTGTAGAAAGTCCAACAACCAAGATATTTTGTGCTTTGGGTGCAATAACTGGAAGCAGATAAGCACGTTCCACCATATTATTATCTTTGATTAAACTGGTATTTAATTTGCCATCATAAACATTATTCCCAAAAACAAATTTATCATGAGTTTTTTCTTGATCATAAACTTGGATAAAGCCATTTTTATTTTCAATAAGGGTTTCTAATGTCATTCCTTGGTAACGACCTAGATTATGAATCATGGTTTCAGGAAGAGTGAAAATACTCACTAAAGTGATGATACCAATAATTGCTGAAAGAATTTTTATCCAGATTTTGGATACGCAGAAAAAAATCACAACAAAGGTCATGGTAATAATGAGAAGGTACATTTGTTGTGTATTGAAAATATCTAAAAGATAAAATCCAACAAAAATAGGTGCAATCGTACATCCCAAAACATTTGCAAAATAAACATTAGAAATTGCAGCGCCTGTTTTTACTTTTTCAGTACCAAGGTGATGAACCATTGGGAACACAATACCACGTAACATAGCGGTAATAATCATGCATAACGCAGCATTCCAAAACGATGGATTACCTAAACAGAAATAGCAAAGTGCGACGATATCAAATAGATTTGCGATAAAAAACACGTGACCAATATTAGGAATAGAGACGAGTTCTTGTTTACAGAGCTGTTTACCGATCAAAGAACCAATCGCAATACCAAAAAGGAATAATGCTAAGGTAAGTGAAAAGGCTTGTGGAAGTGAATGAGTAATAAACCCAAAAATACGGATATAAATAACTTCAATACTAAGACTTAAAAAGCCTCCGATGAATGAAAGTAATGCGGCTTTTTTATTCATGAGCGGTCACCTTTCTAATTGATGATAATACGACAAAAATAGAGGTTGCGACGATAAGATTAATGGTTGCCGCAATATAGATTGTTTGATCGAGTGTGTAAGAGGTAAAGAGAATAAAACCCGTTGCAAAACAAGCTGCGCCAGCACCAATGGTGTTAGTAAAATAAAGCCAACCGATATTATCACCAATATTAGGATTATATTGTTGAAGATAAGTAGTAAGAAGTGGAAGAGTACAGCCCATTAAGAAAGTTGGGAAAAGTAATAGCACAAAGTTAGCGAAAGCGATCATAAATGTGGAACTATAAAGGAAAGTTTCTTGTGACCACATTAAAATACTTGGGCTAGCAAAACCAAAACAACCGATACCTATCTCAGTTAATGCAAAGAAAATAATGATATTAGCGGTATTCGGTAAAAGTTTATCCGCAATGCGTCCGCCAAAATAAGCTCCCACGCCAAGACCTGCCATAAAAACGCTAATAATGACCGTAATAGATTCCAAATCCACGCCGAAGGCAGTAAATAGCATTCGTTGCCATGCAATTTGATAGACAAGGGCAGAGAATCCTGACATAAAGAAAATTATTTTGATAAAAATATTAAGTAATTTCATAAATCATCCTATATCACTCCAAAGATAATTAATTTTAGTTAATTTATGAAAGATGTACTATGATCGAGATCATAGGATTGGGAAAGACTATTAAATGAGGGGGCATGATACCCCCTTTGGATGCCTAGATTTTATGTGTTATTTTTGCTGATCAACGGCCTCTAATGCACGTAAGGCGTAGGTATAAGCCGCGCCAGCATTTAGAGCGATAGCAGTAGCTAGTGCACCAGCAATTTCACTCTCAGTTGCACCTGCCTTTGCTGCTTCTTCAGCATGAACACTAATACAGCTTTCGCAACGTGTAGTTATGGCAACGGCTAAAGCAATTAATTCACGTGTTTTATGATCAAGTGCTTCGGCAGCAGCAGCGGTGCCGAGTGCTTTATAAGCCTCCAACATTTTAGGATGGTTCTGTCCGAGTTTACCAAAAGATTGTTTTACTAATGTGGTATGATTTTTCCAGTTATTAAATTCCATATTTTCTCCTTATGTATGTTTAATAAGTGATGTAACGGTATTTATTTTTGCTATTTTTTAGGAATTAAAATCGTTAAAAAATCTCATTTTGTAGAGGTAAAGTATGATTGATATATTAAGTAATCTGATTAAGTTAGCGCAGATTTCGGGTGGAATTGATACAGTTTGCCAATTAGATGGAAGTTGGTATTTAGATAATACCGCTAATGCACCAAATGCAGTTTTACATATGATCGTTGAGGGAGAAGGCTATCTAAAGATTAAAGGCGAACCCAAAGTCATTCATATTACGAAAGGGGATATTTTATTTTTTCCGAGAGGGGAAGCACATATTCTAAGTAGCCAATCCCATTGCGATAATACGTTAGCGATTCCTTATACTAAATCACAAGAATATCTAACCGTGCGTCATTCAAGTGGGACAGTTGTGAATTTTAAATTATTCTGTGCTCATTTTTCTTATGATAAAAAAGCGGTATTATTTCAAAACTTACCTCGTTGGTTTAAGGTGAATCTACCAGATAATCAATGGCAACCCTTGTGGTCATTGCTTTCCCAAGAAATAGAAACTAAATCAGGGCACCAGCAGATTATAGATAATCTTTCTACGGTATTATTTACCCTTATTTTAAGAACTTATCTTAGTGAACATGGTGCAGATACGATTGGAATTTTGCATGGGATGCAGGATCCTAGACTAGCACCACTTCTCTATGAGATCGTTAAGAACCCAGCCATTGAATGGACGATTTCAGAAATGTCTAAAAGAACATTTTTATCAAGAGCGCAATTTATTCGGATTTTTAAGCAACAAATGGGCATGACGCCTCATTTCTTCGTGCAAAAAATACGCTTACAGCAAGCAGCTTATTTATTAAAAACGACTTTGCACTCAGTCAATAATATTTCCGCTTTAGTTGGCTTTCAAACGGAAACACATTTTATTAAAGCCTTTAAAAAACATTACTCCATAACACCGAAAAGTTATAGGATAGGGCAAGCAGAAAATGAGCATGATGATGCGATAAAGATAGTCTCTGCTTGAATAGTGACCGTTCTATACAGTTCAATCCCCAGTATTTTTCTGTTAGAATCCTAGGAAATTTTTGCCTCACAATAAGAATGAAACCAATGAATAAGCAATATTCAGCTAACGAAATAACAGTTTTAAAAGATCTTGAACCTGTACAGCTTCGTCCAGGTATGTACACCATCACCACCCGTCCAAATCATCTTGCCCAAGAAGTGATTGATAATAGTGTCGATGAAGCACTCGCAGGCTATGCGACACGTGTAGAAGTGATTTTACATGAAGATCATTCTATCGAAGTCATTGATAACGGACGTGGGATGCCAGTTGATATTCACCCCGTTGAAAAAATTTCAGGGGTAGAGCTAATCCTGACAAAATTACATGCGGGTGGTAAATTTAATAATGATAACTATAAAATCTCTGGTGGCTTACATGGCGTAGGGATTTCAGTCGTAAATGCGTTATCTGACCGAGTTGATGTCGAAGTAAAACGTGGTGGCGAAATTTATCATATTGCTTTTGAAAACGGTCACAAAGTGGAAGAATTAGAAGTGATCGGTACTTGCGGTCGCCGTACCACAGGAACGACTGTTCGTTTTAAACCAAATCCAAAATATTTTGATAATGCCCATTTTTCCGTTTCACAATTACGTCATTTATTGCGCGCAAAAGCTGTGCTTTGCTCAGGACTAGAAGTTATCTTTATTGATAAAGTGAACCATACTGAAGACAAATGGTACTACGAAGATGGTTTGAGTGCTTATCTAAGTGAAGCGGTAAACGGTTATGAAACTCTACCTGAAAAACCATTCGTAGGAGATTTTCAAGGCGAAGCGGAAGCGGTAAGTTGGGCGCTTTGCTGGTTACCGAATGGCGGTGAATTACTGGGTGAAAGTTATGTGAACTTGATCCCAACCGCACAGGGCGGTACGCACGTCAATGGTTTACGCCAAGGCTTATTAGACGCAATGCGTGAGTTTTGCGAATTTAGAAATCTTTTACCAAAAAATGTGAAGTTAACCGCAGATGATATTTGGGATCGTTGTGCGTATGTACTTTCCTTAAAAATGCAAGAACCACAATTTGCTGGGCAAACCAAAGAACGCCTTTCTTCTCGCCAAAGTAGTGTATTTGTAAGTGGCGTGGTGAAAGACACCTTTAGTTTGTGGCTAAATCAAAACGTTCAAGAAGCAGAATTATTAGCACGCATGGCGATTTCTTCTGCTGAAAAACGTTTACGAGCTTCCAAAAAAGTAGTGCGTAAAAAAATCGTTTCAGGTCCTGCCTTACCAGGAAAATTAGCGGATTGTACGCAACAAGATTTAAATAAAACCGAACTATTCTTAGTAGAAGGGGATTCTGCGGGCGGTAGTGCAAAGCAGGCACGTAACCGTGATTACCAAGCGATCTTGCCGTTGCGTGGGAAAATTTTAAACACATGGGAAGTGTCCGCAGATCAAGTGCTTGCTTCAAATGAAGTGCATGACATTGCCGTCGCTCTCGGGATCGATCCAGATAGCGACGATTTATCACAATTACGCTACGGGAAAGTATGTATTCTTGCCGATGCGGACTCAGATGGATTACATATCGCTACGCTACTTTGTGCATTATTCTTGCGCCATTTTCCAAAACTGGTTGAAGATGGTCATGTTTACGTAGCAATGCCACCACTTTATCGTATTGATATCGGTAATGACGTTTACTACGCATTGGATGAAAGTGAAAAAGAAGCGATTTTAGATCGTTTACGTAAGAAAAAAGGCAAAATCGGCGTACAACGCTTTAAAGGGTTAGGTGAAATGAACCCAAGTCAATTACGTGAAACCACGATGGATCCGAATACCCGTCGTCTTGTGCAATTAACTTTTGAAAACGTAGAAGAAGAAAGCAATGCGACCTTTGAAATGATGGATATGCTGCTTGCGAAAAAACGTGCTGAAGATCGTAAAAAATGGCTTCAAGACAACGGCGATCACGCAGAATTAAACTAATTATCACGCCCCAATTTTCATAAAAAATTATGTAGAAAGTGGAAATTGGGTTGCCCTTGTGAGCGAAGAAAACGAAAGATAACAATTATGAGTGAAATTAATTACGAAGGCATTGAGCAAATGCCGATCCGCCAATTTACAGAAAGCGCCTATTTAAATTATTCCATGTATGTAATTATGGATCGTGCTTTACCCTTTATTGGCGACGGTTTAAAACCTGTACAACGTCGTATTATCTATGCGATGAGTGAATTGGGGCTAAATGCCACAGCTAAATATAAAAAATCTGCCCGTACAGTCGGGGACGTACTCGGTAAATTCCACCCGCATGGTGATAGTGCGTGTTACGAGGCGATGGTACTTATGGCACAACCTTTCTCTTACCGTTATCCATTGATTGATGGGCAAGGGAACTGGGGGGCAGCCGATGATCCAAAATCTTTTGCGGCGATGCGTTATACCGAATCACGCCTTGCTAAAATTTCTGAAATCCTTTTATCTGAATTAGGACAAGGTACCGTTGATTTCCAACCAAACTTTGATGGTACGTTGACGGAACCTCAATACCTTCCAGCCCGTTTACCGCATATTTTATTAAATGGTACGACAGGGATCGCAGTAGGTATGGCAACGGATATCCCGCCACACAACTTAAATGAAGTGGCAGAAGCCGCCGTGATGCTTTTAGATAATCCACAAGCCACCCTTGATGATGTCATGCAACATGTTCAAGCGCCTGATTACCCAACGGAAGCAGAAATCATTACGCCAAAAGCAGAAATTCGCAAGATGTATGCCATGGGACGTGGATCGCTCAAAATGCGTGCGGTATGGCAAAAAGATCAAGGTGAGATCGTCATCACCGCACTGCCGTATCAAGCATCGCCAAGTAAGATCATTACGCAAATTGCGGATCAAATGGCAGCGAAAAAATTACCTATGCTAGAAGATATCCGTGACGAGGCGGATCACGATAATCCAGTGCGTATCGTGCTTGTACCACGCTCAAATCGTGTGGATCTCGATGCGGTAATGACGCACCTTTTTGCCACCACGGATCTGGAAAAAAGCTATCGTGTGAATATGAACATGATCGGCTTAGACAATAAACCTGCGGTTAAAAATTTACTTGAAATTTTAACAGAATGGTTGAGTTTCCGCCGTACGACTGTTACTCGCCGCTTACAACATCGCTTAGATAAAGTATTAGATCGCTTACACATTTTAGAAGGGTTAATGGTAACGTTCTTAAATGTAGAAGAAGTGATTGAGATTATTCGTCATCATGATAATCCAAAAGCAGAACTCATTAAGCGCTTTAATTTATCTGAAGTCCAAGCCGAGGCGATTTTAAATTTACGCTTACGTCAATTAGCGAAATTAGAAGAAAATACCCTGCGTGCAGAAAGCGATGATTTAGCTGATGAACGTCGTTATTTAGAAAAAATCTTAGGCTCAGCGAAAGAATTAGATGCGTTAGTTAAACACGAAATTCGTAATGATGCGATTGCCTATGCAAGCCCACGTCGCTCACCATTAGTAGAACGAGAAGAGGCGAAAGCAATTAGCGAAGCGGATATGTTACCTGCTGAAGCTGTAACGGTTGTACTTTCACAAATGGGTTGGGCACGTTGTGCGAAAGGACACGACATTGATGTTCAAAATCTTAATTACAAAGCAGGGGATAATTATCATGCCCATGCGCATGGTAAGAGCAATCAAGCTGCCTTATTCCTAGATAACACAGGACGTAGCTACGCACTAGAACCGCTTGCATTACCATCCGCACGCTCACAGGGCGAGCCATTGACGGGTAAATTAAATTTACCAGCGGGCGCAAATCTTGTGGATGTCATTATGGGTGATGAAAATCAACAAATTTTAATGGCATCGGATGCGGGTTACGGATTTATTTGTACGCTTGCCGATTTAAATACGCGTAATAAAGCGGGTAAACGCCTCCTAACTCTCCCTGAAAATGCGCAAGTATTACCACCACAAATGCTATCAGAAGGCAAAGATCTTCTGGTTTCTATCAGTAAAGGTGGACGTATGCTTGTATTCCCTGTTGCCGATTTACCTGTCTTAAACAAAGGTAAAGGGAATAAAATTATCAATATTTCGGCAGCCGATGCGAAAGAAGGCAAGGATGTGTTAGCGAAGTTATTGCTCATCAGTGAAAATGATAGCCTCGTATTCCATTCTGGAAAACGTAAAATTACGCTTAAACCACAAGATATTCAAAAATTCCGTGCAGAACGTGGACGCAAAGGAACGAGCCTGCCACGCGGCGTGCGTTATGAAAACGAAATTGAAATCGTTGCAGAATAATCATTAATAAAAAGCATCCTACGCCCCAATTTTCATAAAATTTTTTGAAAATTGGGGCGTATTTTTTTGAATAATTATTGCTCATTTAAAGGAAATTAATGTGAGCTGACTCACAAAGGAAAAGATTAAAAAAGCGTTATTCTACATATTTTATAACTATCTCTTATAATGATTTTAAAAAGATAAAACTAACGAGGAGTCATTATGTCAACATACTATTTTATTCCTACAAAAAGTGTTTTTGGTGCGGGATGCGTAGAAGATACGGGTGAAATTGCCAATTCATTAGGGATGAAAAAAGCCTTAATCGTTACCGATAAATTTTTAAGTCAAAGTGGTGTCGCAAATCGCATTGCAGATATTTTGAAAAAAGCGAATGTCGGTAGTGTGATTTTTGATGAAGTCGTACCAAATCCAACGGATAAAAATGTAGAAGCAGGCGAAGCTTTATATAAAAAAGAACAATGTGATGCGATTATTACCTTAGGTGGCGGTTCATCACATGACTGCGGTAAAGGGATTGCTCTAGTTTGCCAAAATGGTGGAAAAATCCAAGATTTTGAAGGGATTGATGTGTCAACTCAAACCTTAATGCCATTATTATCAATTAATACGACTGCAGGTACCGCAGCAGAAATGACCCGTTTTGCTATCATTACGGATACCACCCGCCACGTTAAAATGGCAATTATCGATTGGCGTGTTACGCCACTTATCGCAATTAATGATGCAGAAATGATGGCAACTATGCCATCACATTTAACCGCCGCAACAGGGATGGATGCATTGACTCATGCTATCGAAGCTTATGTTTCTACTGCACATAATCCATTAACTGATTGTGCAGCATTAAAAGCGATTCAACTTATTACAGAATATTTACCACGTGCCGTGGCGAATGGGGAAGATTTAGATGCCCGTGAACAAATGGCGTATGCTCAATATCTTGCTGGGGTCGCATTTAATAATGCGTCTTTAGGTTATGTGCATGCAATGGCACATCAATTAGGCGGTGTATATAATTTACCACACGGGGTTTGCAATGCGTTGTTATTACCGTTTGTATGTAAATTCAATCTTATTGGCGCAACCAAACGTTTTGTTGATATTGCAAAAGCAATGGGCATTGTAACAAAAGGGAAAACTGATCAGCAAATTGGCACTGAATTGGTGAAATTCATCAAAGATTTTGGCGCAGAATTAGGTATTCCAGCAAATCTTGCTGAATTAGGTGTAAAAGAATCTGACTTTAAACTTATGGCAGAAAATGCGAAAAAAGATGCATGTCAATTAACAAATCCACGCAAAGCGAGTCTAGAAGAAGTGATTGAAATGTATTTAGCTGCATTCCAAGGTACTTTGTAAGTGTAAGAATAGAATCTAAGGGAAATGAAACCGCTGATTATTCAGCGGTTTTTTTATTATCGTGCATTAAGAATTTCGCAACTTGGATACGTTCTACAAGAGTTCTCCGATCCATATCCGCATTATCAGAATCAAGAATTTTTTGCCAAAGTTGGATGGCTTCAGCGTAATGATGTTGTTGAAAAGCCACGTGCGCTTTAAGCGAAAGACTACTTATCTCAGACGGATCTTTTTTCAAGGCAACGTTGAGTAATTGTTGCACTTTCGGCGTTATCTGTTGGTGGCTTTGATAAAAGTATGCGGTCGCCGCTAATCCTAAAATTTTAGGCGTACTTCCAGCAAGTTTTTCTGCATTCGCATAGCAAGTCAAGGCTGAATTAAAATCTTCCGCTTGCATATAAGCTTGTGCGAGTTCAAGCCATTTTGAGGCATCATTAGGATCTTTACGAAGTTCTTGTTGAATCAGGTGAATGTAAGTTTCTTTTTTCTGGGTAGCAGAAACGTTTAGTGCTACTTGTGTTTTTTGCTCGACTTTTTTCCCCATAAAAAATTGCGAAAATTGGGGCGTGAATAGGTACAAAATTCCACTTGTAAACAGAAGAAATAATCCCGTGCCACTCAAATATTTAAGCGAAAATTGCCAATTTTCACTAGAAGAAATTGTGGTAGTACAATCAGGAGTATGATTGGGGTTTATGGAAGTTGCCCCCCTTTTGCGTAAAAAATAGAAAAGATAGCCACTCAGGGAAATGAATAACAAAATTGGTAAGCCCCATAGTAGATAGGTTGAAGGAATAAGGGGCGGATCGTACAACACGAAATTCCCAAACCGTGCTGTCATTTTTTGAATGATTTGTTGATCGGTTTCACCCGCATTTGCCATTTTATAGACTTCAAGGCGTAAATCTGAGGCGATTGGTGAATTTGATTCTAAAAGGTTTTGATTCTTGCATTGTGGGCAACGTAATACTTTTGCTAAGGCAAATGCTCGTTCTTGGGTTGCATTATCACGAAAATGGAAAGTATCTACCATCGTAGCCTGCACGGTGGTTGCCATTAGCATAAAGGAAAAGAGGAAACCTAAAAGTAAGCGTTTAATCATAACGTTTCCCTCGTACGCGTTGTAAAAGACCAATTACACCACCTAATGCGATACAGAAGCCACCAATCCATAGCCATATCATAAACGGTTTATACTGAATACGAAATGCAAATGCCCCATTACCGCGTTTATCCCCCATAACGATATACATATCACCTTTGGGGGTCGAATTGATCCCAATCTCTGACATTTGTACATCACGCACATCGTAGTAGCGTTTTTCCGTATAAATTGTCGCGATGGGTAATGCTTCCTTCGAAAGCAAAAATTGTGCCTGTTCTGTAACGAAATTGCTTCCTAAAAGATTTTGGAAATCTTTATATGCCAGATGATAGCCTGCGAAGGCTGTCTTCTGATGAGGGGCAAGGGCAATATTTTGTGTTTGAGTAAAATAGCTGGCCATTGTTGTTGCAAAAACAACGAGCGCGATGCCACTATGAGAAAGTAACATTGCTAAATTGCGTGGTCCTATTACGATTTTCCAAAGAGTAAATATTATCAACGTAATGGCGAGAATTAAGAAGAGGAAAGCTTGCCAAGGAAACGTATCGGCTTTTGGTAGATAGCTTATCACTATCCAGTATGCGATCCCCACGCTTAGTATCTCTAATATCAAATAAGGTAACCCATTACGCCATTTTTTGATAGGGGGGAGAAGAATTGTACTCATGCCAATTAGAGCTAGGATCACGAGCGGTAAGAATAGTTTGTTAAAATAAGGTGCTCCTACTGAAATACTACCTAAATCAAAGATATGGTAAAAAAGTGGATAGAAACTGCCTAGAAAAACAATGAATGTGGCTAGGCTAAATAGAATATTAACCCCGAGTAAAAGATAAAGCCAAAATCCGTATCGCGGTGGTGTCATTAGGGTTTTTAATCGAGTAGCAAAAAAGCCAAAGGCAAGTAAGCTGAAAAAGCAGAAAATAATTAATAGGCCGAGACCTCGGCTATTGTCTTGGGCAAAGGCGTGAACCGAGGTAAGGATTCCCGAACGCACGATAAAAATGCCGAGTAAACTTAGAATAAAAACGCAAAGTGCAAGCAGGATTGTCCAGTATGGGAATGCGTTTGATTTTATATTGGCAGAAAGGCTATGTAAAAGTGCCGTTGCGATTAACCATGGCATAAGTGATGCATTTTCACTGGGATCCCAAAACCACCAGCCGCCCCAGCCAAGTTCATAGTAAGCCCACCATGCACCAAGCATAATCCCTAATGTTAAGAAAACCCAGCCGATTAGTACCCAGGGTTTTATATCAAGTGCAAAAGATGATGGAAAGTTACCTTTTATCAAGTAAGTTAAAGTGATGGAAAATACAACAGCAAATGCACTGTATCCTAGATAGAGTAACGGGGGGTGGAAGATTAAGCCAATATCTTGCAACATTGGATTAAGATCGCCTCCTTCTAATGGTGCTGGAAAAATGCGTGTAAAAGGATTTGAGAAAAAAATTAAGAATAATAAAAATATCGCATTGATAATGCCTAAAAATGCGAGTACTCGTTGATTATCCTGATTAAATCGATGGCGTTGAGTACAACAGAATAATAGTGACCAAATGCTAAATAGTACGACTAAGAAAAGCATTGAACCACTATGTCCAGCCCAGCTGGCTGCAACCTTATAAAGTGTCGGTAACAGATGATTACTATGATTAGCCACATAACGAACGGAAAAATCATCTTGCACGAGTAAGGCAATTAAAATACCAAAAGTTGTGGCAACGAAGAAAAAGAGTGAAAACACTGTAGCGGTCATAATAGACTTACAGTTATTCATGACAAAGTTAAATTTTATATAAGGTAACATCGCAAGTAGCAATGCACTTAAGCTACTTGCGATGAGAGTGATATATCCAAATTCAGCCAGTATCATAAAATTAAGCTAAGGTCATTTGCCCTGCATATAGAATGAAGAATCGGAGGCAAAGAACGCCGAAAAGCGTGCTACCTGCGACAAGGTACACAAAAGATTTACGGTGTCTTAATGACGGTTTACTAAATTGATTTAGACCGAGAGGTAATAAAATACCGATAAATACTACACCAATCCAAAATACTTGCGCCCAGAAACCGTGTCCGAGTGCGGTATAAAACGATTGTGTTTTTTGTCCACCACCAAGATATAGGCCGAAGAAATAGGCGAATAAGAGGAATAATTCAGTGAGTAGCACAAAACGCTCTACCTTGTGTAACCAGACGAGCAAGGTATCTTGTGGATTAGTTTTGGTAAAAAATAGGGCACAAAGCGTGAGAGATGCGATCCCTGATGACATTCCAGATGCTAAGAATAAGACCGGTAATACAGGGTTATTGAGCATCGGATAACTAATTAACGCAGAGAGTAAGAACCCTGTATAAGCCCCTAAAGCAATGGCGATAAGGAGCAGTAAAAATTCTACGATACCTTGGATATACCCAATGATGCGATAAGCAAAATTTGCAAATGCCATCAAACTTGGAAAACGGTGTTGAATTAATTGTTTAACCTGTGTTTGATAAATGTGAAGCAACCATAGGGTTAATGTAATAAAGTAGCCTTGGAAAAGCATAACACCGCATGACATGATAGATGTATGGGAATAGTGGAACATGAGTTTCCAGAAAGTCCAAGGTCGAGCTAAGTGGAATATGAGAAGTGTTAGACCACAGATAACTGTAATTGGTGCGAGGAAAGCATTAATTTTAATGAGATAGTTTTGTGAGAGTTCACCATGGATTAATCCAGCTCGTTTTAATAGGATTATCATCATAGTTGAACCTGCAGAGATACCTAGGAGGAAGAGATAAATGGCAATACTTTCTCCCCATACTAGAGACGGAAAATGGAAGGGCGTTGTCATTCGTGAATTTCTCCAATAAAGTTGGGTACATGATATAAATTAGGCTCTGTACCTAAAGCCACTTTTGTACGGTATGTTACCTTTTCTTTTAATTTTAACGAGATCGCACTATAAGGATCATTAAGATCGCCAAAAGTGAGCGCCTTCGTTGGGCACACCTCCACGCAAGCGGGGAGTTTTCCTTTTGCAAGATTGGTATTACGGCAGAAATTACATTTATCCGCTGTTAATGTAACAGGATTAATGTAGCGCACACGGTATGGGCAAACGGCAATACAATATTGGCAACCGACACAGAGATCAGGATTGACATCAACAATCCCATTTTTAATATCAATATACGATGCGCCAGTTGGGCATACGGCGACACAAGGAGCGTTGGTACAATGTTGGCAAGAATGGCGGAAGAATCTATAGCTAATATCGGGAAATTCGCCATATGGACCAGTACGAATGATCTCTAAACGCGTCACTCCCTCTGGCACATGATTGACTTCTCTGCATGCGTCCATACAAGCGGTGCAACCGATACACAGATTTTCATCGTGGAGCATCCCGTAGCGGATTGGTTTATCCGTCACTTTGTTTATTTTAGAAAAACCGACAGACGGTGCAAGGGTAAGGAGACTTGCTCCTACCCCTTGAAGAAAAAGACGACGCGAACAATTACTCATTTTTTAGCTCCTTTGTATCAATATGAGGCATTTGAGCATGTTGGATATTTGTATGTTCTCGTTGTTGTTTTCCATGACAATCAACACAAAGTTTTACTTGTTCTTTTTGGTTTAATCCATGCATTGGATCATCTTTTGGATGTAAAACGTGGCAAGCAGCACAAGGTAGTTTCATCGCATGAACATCATGCACCCAAAGTTTTTCGCGCATTTTGTCTGGATTATGGCAAGCAAAACAAACCTGATTTTGTTGTTCTACCGTGTACATCGGTTTCGTTTTACTAAAGATATCAGATTGGAAACGCATCACATCTTTAGCACCACGGCGGTGATTCTCGGAAATATTGCCGTGACAGCTTACACAGGTAATCGGTTTACCATTATTGGGATTCATTTTGGTTAAATGGATACCGTAGAATTTACCTAAGTGCCATTGACCGCCATGTTGCGTACCATCACCACTAAATTTATGGCATTTTACGCAGTAGTCATTGGGATTGCGTTGATGTTCCAATTGGGGTTCATAAGTTTGAGCGGCAAATAAAGAAGTTGCAAAGCATAAGCCCAAAATCAACGCCCCAATTTTCGGAAAAAATTTTGTCATATTCATAGAATTTTCCTTTTTGTTATGCCATCCCATTTTCATAGGATGGCAAGTTGCAATTAGTGCGCTGGTGGGGGAGTATCAATAAGACCTTTGCTAATAGCTTCCTTATTCCATTCTGGCACAATTTCTTTTAAGAATTTTGCTTTTTCAGCACGTGCTTTTTGGATATCAATTCCCATAGCCTTCCATGCTGCATTTGCTGTTGAAATATCAGGAATTGGAACAGGAGTTTTCACATGATGTTCTGCCAAAATAGTAGCTAAATCTGCACGTGCAGTAGCGACACGATCTAACCCTGTACCTAGCACTTTTAAGATGACATCAGGTGCATGCATATAGCCGCCATGAGTTGCCGCTGCATAATCCCAACGCCATTGTGCATGACGAATCGCAGTTAATGCTGGTTGCATTTCTTCTTTGGTCGCACCTGCATCCCAAGCAGCTTTAGCCTCAAAGTGTGCATGGACTAATTGATCTTCAAGTTTCAGCATGACTTCTTTAATATTTTGTTTACGCGATTCAACAATATTTTGAAGTGTTTCTTTTTTCTGAGTATGGCAGTTCGCACAGGTATTTTGGAAATTATTAAATGGATTACCAACATTGTGATCCGTATAAACTTTACCATCTGCACCCTGTACTTTCGGCATATGACAGTCCACACAACTTACTCCATTTTTACCGTGGATTCCCATTGACCATGTTTCAAAATCAGGGTGTTGAGCTTTAAGCATTGGTGCTTTAGAAAGTGAATGGGTCCAGTCGCTAAATTGGATGTTATCGTAGAATTTTTCCATGTCATCAACACTTAAACCATTGAACCATGGGAAAACAACATTATTCACGCCATTTTTGTCAAAATAATATTCAACGTGACAATTTGCACAGATAGCCGTACGTTTATCTGTTGTATCCATTTGATTGAAATTCTTACCGATAACGTCTAACGCACGTAATACGTGTGGTCGAGCAATGCGTAATGCAGGTTTTCCTTCTTCAAAGTCTTTGGAAGTCGTATCGTGACAGTCGGCACAGCCTACAGAATTTACAATTTGGTTACCCGCTTTTGCCCATTTCCCAGAGAAGAAGTCTTTTTCTCCCCATTCTGCGATTAAACGAGGTACATCAGGACCTTTACATGTCCAACAAGCCATTGGCATAGGACCTTCTGTTGGGGTCATTGGTGCGCCAGTACGCAAAATATTACGGACATCAGTAACCGTATAGAAGTGTCCTCGTGGCTTATTATATTCTTTAGAAAAACCATATCCGCCCCATAGTACGATTAAACGCGGATCTTCTTCTAATGCAGGTACGACATCCGTACTTTCTGAAGTTTTATACCAGCTTTGATATTGGCGGGGATAATTTTGACTGAACTGAGAATTTTTAGATTGAATAACGATATCAGATGGTTTAGCAAGATTAGAAACGGGAACGGGATATTGACCACTTGTCGTCGAGTAAGAGTGTGATTCTACCGCTTGGGTTGAATGAATCGTCAGAGCTGCCATTGTTGTGAGTATAGGAATGTGTACCCACAAATATTTTTTTGTTTGCATAATGTGACCCTATAAAGTATGAAAAATAAATAATAATTGAGGGTATTGTACGCAAAAAAAACTTTTTATAGTTAAGAATAGTTATCAGTTATAGGAAAAAGTTATATTTTTTAAAAATTGCTTGATTTATATCAAAAAATAAACAATTGTAAGTTTATCTAAATATTTTAAGTTAATTATCTTTTGAATTGAGTATTACTTCAGGAATAGTGTAAGGTAAATTAAGCGATTCAGATACGCCTGCAAAAGTACATTTACCATCATAAGTATTTAAGCCATGTAAGAGAGCATAATCTTTTAAGCAGGCTTTTTTAACACCAAAATCTGCAAGTTTTAAACCATATTCAAGGGTTGTTGCAGTGAGTGATTGAGTAGCGGTTAAGGCGACACAACCAGCAATATTCTCAATACATGAATGAGTAATACCTTCTTCTTCAAACGTTGGCTCATCAAATGTTGTAGGACGAGATGTTTCGAAACATCCGCCCTGATTGATTGCAACATCAATCAGCAAGGAATCTTTTTTAATATGTGCTAGATCATGTTTATATAGGAGTGTTGGAGCCTTTTTACCACTGGTAAGTGCAGCACCGATAATAACATCCGCATGTTGGATATAGTGAAGTATATTTCCACGTGTACTTTCTAAAAGTGTTGCATGAAATTCAAATAGATCATTAAGTTGATTAAAGCGAGCAGGATTGGATTCTAAGATAGTGACTTCAATTCCAACACCAAGTGCCATTTGAGCGATTGTTATTCCAACTGTCCCACCGCCAAGGATAAGAATATGTCCTTTAGAAAGTCCAATAGATTTATTCATCATGAGTTCATCACGATGGTATTTTTTTTGTACATGTTGGATTGCATCTATTGCGGCAATTCTTCCTGCTACACGACTCATAGGGCTTAAACATGGTAATCCTAAATGGGTTTTTATTGTTTCATAGGCAATGGCACGAATCTTTTTGGATAGGAGCATTTCTGCGAGAGGTTTATGAATGGCAAGATGAAGATAGCTAAATAAAATTTGTCCTTCACGGAATAAGTGAAATTCTTCAGGTAGAGGTTCCTTCACTTTGATAATCATTTCTGCTTGAGTAAATACAGTTTTCTTATCAGCTAAAATAGCCCCCGCTTGTTGGTAGTCTTTGTCAGGAAAACCAGCCCCGATACCAGCGTTATATTCAATATATACAGTATGGCCATGCTCAATATAAGTCCTAACATTACTTGGCGTGAGACCCACACGATATTCCTGTGCTTTAATTTCTCTCGGGCAACCTATTATCATAATACCTTTCTTATTTTTTAATTACGTCTGATTTTATATAAAAATTTTCCTTACCACCATAGCGTATTATAAACATAAAAACAAAAAATAAATTAAATAGAAGCTAATTAAAAGTAATTATTAATATTTAAGTATA
Organism: Actinobacillus delphinicola; assembly: GCF_900638385.1. NCBI lineage: Bacteria > Pseudomonadati > Pseudomonadota > Gammaproteobacteria > Pasteurellales > Pasteurellaceae > Actinobacillus > Actinobacillus delphinicola. The sequence goes on from NZ_LR134510.1 coordinate 1,252,480, forward strand.
TAAAATAACCTAAATATGCCGTCTTTATATAACAAAAACGGCATATTTGATTAAAATTAATTAGTTATTAGTAACATTTATACAATGACACCAATGCTTAATATAAGCATTATCATAATGATAAGCACAGCAAGCAACGGCGCAATCCACCGGCTCTAACTGATCCTAAAGTAGGTTGACGATGCTATTAGGTTTCATTTTACCTCACCAATCACAAAAATTATTTTGGAGCACGCTAAATTGTATTGGACGTGGTAAAATGGAGATGGAGAAATATTTAGGAGAAGATGATGATGAAACCTTATTTAATTGCACCTTCAATTTTATCAGCGGATTTGGCACAATTAGGGGAAGATGTTAAGAAAGTTCTTGCGAGTGGGGCCGATGTTATTCATTTTGATGTGATGGATAATCACTATGTGCCTAATTTGACGTTTGGTCCTGCTGTATGTAAAGCGTTGCGAGATTATGGTATTACGGCGCCGATTGATGTACATTTGATGGTAAAGCCTGTCGATCGGATTATCCCAGATTTTGCTAAGGCGGGTGCGACGTATATTACTTTTCATCCAGAAGCAAGTGAGCATATTGATCGTACTATTCAGCTTATTAAGGATAATGGATGTAAAGCAGGATTAGTATTTAATCCCGCAACTTCTTTGAATTATTTAGAATATACAATTGATAAATTGGATAGCATTTTATTGATGTCGGTAAATCCAGGTTTTGGTGGGCAAAAGTTTATTCCACAGACATTAGGCAAATTACGCCAAGCACGTGAAATGATTAAGGCGAGTGGGCGTGATATTCGTTTAGAAATTGATGGTGGGGTAAAAATTGAGAACATTCGTGAAATTGCGGAGGCAGGCGCTGATATGTTTGTAGCGGGATCTGCTATTTTTGGACAACCTGATTATAAAGCTGTTATTGATGCAATGCGTGAACAATTAGCCCAAGTAGATGATTAGAAAATGATAGAAGGATAGAAAAATGAGTCAATTTAAAGTTGTTGGGTTCGATTTAGATGGAACTCTCGTAAATAGTCTTCCAGATCTTGCCCTTTCGGTAAATTCAGCATTAGTTGATTTCGATTTACCAGAAGCACCAGAGGATCTTGTTCTTACTTGGATTGGTAATGGTGCGAATGTATTAATTCAACGCGCCATTGAATGGGCATGCCAACAAGAAATGCGTGAATTAACGCCAAAAGATAAGCATGAATTGATTGAGAAATTCAACTTCTATTATGGCGAAAATATTTGTAATAAAAGTCGTTTATTCCCGAATGTTAAAGAAACCTTAGAAGAATTAAAACGTCGAGGTTATACGTTAGTTGTTATTACCAATAAACCTACAGTACACGTAAAACCTGTTTTGGAAGCATTTGGTATTGCACATCTTTTCAGTGAGATGCTTGGTGGACATTCTTTACCATCTATTAAACCGCATCCAGCACCACTTTATTATGTGTGTGGTAAATATGGTATTTTCCCTAAACAAATGCTTTTCGTGGGTGACTCACGTAATGATATTTTGGCAGCCAATATGGCTGGTGCGCCAGTAGTTGGTTTAACTTACGGTTATAATTATAATATCCCGATTGCAGATTCAAATCCTGATTGGGTATTTGATGACTTTGCACAACTTTTAACAATTTTAGATTAATTTAAGGAATGAATATGAGCAAACCCATTGTTTTTAGTGGCGTTCAACCTTCAGGGGAATTAACGATTGGTAACTACCTCGGTGCTTTACGCCAATGGGTAAAAATGCAAGATGATCATGAATGTTTATTCTGTATTGTGGATCAGCATGCGATTACGGTTCGTCAAGATCCAGAAAAATTACGCAAAGCAACACTAGATGTTTTAGCACTTTATCTTGCTTGTGGTATCGATCCTGAAAAAAGCACAATATTTATTCAATCACAAGTGCCAGAACATGCGCAGTTAGCATGGGTGTTAAATTGCTATACCTATTTTGGTGAAATGAGTCGTATGACACAATTTAAAGATAAGTCAGCACGCCACTCAGATAACATCAATGTTGGGTTGTTTACCTATCCAGTATTAATGGCAGCGGATATTTTGCTTTATCAGGCACAAGAAGTACCAGTCGGCGACGATCAACGCCAACATCTTGAAATTACACGAGATATTGCAGATCGCTTTAACAAGATTTATGGTGATATTTTTACTATTCCAAAAGCGTTTATTGCAAAATCAGGCGCTCGCGTAATGTCGTTGCAAGAACCGAATAAAAAAATGTCTAAATCAGATGAAAACCGTAATAACGTTATCGGTCTTTTAGAAGAGCCGAAAGCCGTAGCGAAGAAAATTAAACGTGCGGTCACGGATTCTGATGAGCCACCTGTAGTGCGTTATGATGTTGAAAATAAAGCAGGCGTATCTAACTTACTTGATATTCTTTCAGGTGTAACAGGCAAAAGTATTGCTGAGCTTGAAGCTGAATTTGAAGGCAAAATGTATGGTCACTTGAAAGGTGCGGTAGCAGATGCGGTAAGTGAAATGTTGACAGAATTACAAGAACGTTTCCACCACTTCCGTAATGATGAAGCGTTATTAAAACGTATCGCAGCAGAAGGTGCTGAAAAAGCTCGTCGTCATGCGAAAAGTACATTAGAAAAAGTGTACGAAGCAGTTGGTTTTGTTCTTCCTTAATCGGAAATAACGCTAATTAAACACGCTATCACTTAAAAATCCCCTGGTATGCCAAGGGGATTTTTTTATAAACTTTTCCGAAAACGGGGGCGTGAATTTTTCTAAACGTTTTCAAACTCCCTCATCTACAACTTTATGGTAGAATGGCAGAAAAACTTTTATGGAAAATTTGCTATGTCCTTAACTTTGCTTACAATCGGAATTTTTATTTATTTTATGGTTTTCTGTTTCGCTCATCGTCAATGGATGAAAGCGAGTTTTCTATCACAAGAAATTGTTCAGAATTCAAGTAATCAAGCTGCGCTTAAACGCATGCAAATCTTAGGCATTCGTTTTGACTTAAAAATGGTTGCCGAGTTTCTTGCTGTTCCATATCTCATCACGAGTTTCTTACAATTTTTGGATTTTTCATCCGATATTTTAGCATGGACCTACGCAATTATTACGTTTGTACTAGGCTTTATTTTTGTTGGTTTTTGTATCGGTAATTATTATTACTACAAAACCTATAATACGTATTTTGATACTTTTATTTTTGCCTTTTTTGAAGATGATACAAAAGCTGTAATGCAAAATATGTGGGATGATTATCCAATTGCACGTAGCACCCTTGCAACCTTTATTCTTGCACTCATTCCAGCTTGGTTAAGCTATGGCATTTTATCCGATTCACCAGTGGGAAATTCATGGGAAAGTATTACGAGCTCTATCGTGATGCTTGTGCTATGCGTATTAGCGATTCGCGGAACGTTAAAATCCAAACCGCTTAACAAATTGCATGCACAAGTTTCTTCTTTGAAAACCATTAACTACCTTGTGCCGAATGGGGTAATGGCATTGATGTGGGCAATTAAAGATCATCGTAAAGCGAGTCATTTTGCTGCGGTGAGTGCGGCTGAAGGTGAACAGTTACGAGAAGATTTATTTCAGCAAAAAGCGATGACGTGCCATACGCCAAATAATACATTTTTAGCGGAAAATAGACCGCATGTTGTTTTTAGTTTGATGGAAAGTTTTGGCGGTAATATTTTAGCGCTTGATAAAGAAGGCGAAAATGATGTGCTTGGCACGTTGCGTCCACATACACAGCAGGATTATTTTTTCCGCCGTTTTTTATCTTATAGCAATGGTACAGCATCATCGTTATTGGGACAATGTTTTTACAGTATTAATGAAAACTTGAGCCAATCTACCGAACAAAAAACACATCTTGCTCATACGGCATTTAAGCCTTATTTAGATAAAGGTTATAAAGTCATTTTTGTGACATCAGGTAATGCGATGTGGCGTAGTTTATCGACTTACTTTATTGAGCAAGGTTTTCATGAAGTTTATGACCAAAATACGCTGATAGATACTTTCCCAGAAGCAAAAGATACCTTGTCTTACTGGGGCGTTGCAGATGAGTTTGCATTTAAATTTGCAGAAAAATGCTTAAAAGAGGCAAAGGAACCGTTATTTATTTACATTTTAACGGTAACTAATCATCCGCCATACAAAGCACCAGAAAGCTATGAACCTTATCCTGTTAATCCGCAAACTTTAGAAGGACGTTTAGGGGAAAATACGAAAGAACGTAAAAATATTCTGACCGCTTATCAATATGCAACCAGTTGTCTAGGAAACTTTGTTACGCAAATAAAACAAAGTGATTTAAAAGAACGAGTCATTATTGGTGCAAGCGGTGATCATCATTTACGAGGGATGACTTACCGTATGCCAGAGGAATTATTTTTAAGTTATAGTGTTCCTTTTTATCTTTATGTTCCAACTACTATTGTTGAAAAAACGGGAGCAGTATTTGATCTAAAACGACTTGGTTCGCATAAAGATATTTTCCCAACGCTTTATGCCATGAGTTTATCGGATGCGGAATATTGGAATTTAGGTGGGCGAAATATCTTGGCACAAAATCAGCCAGAATGGAGTAAATTTGCCTATAATGTCTGTATTTATGCCGATCAAGAACATGTTGTGGATTTACAACAAATTCCCTATGTGGCTTATCAATGGGAAAATGATTTATTAGTGAAAAAACCACATACTTTGTCAGAAGCAAAAGCAAAATGGATCAGTGAATATAATGAGTATTGGTCATGGCAGATGAATTATCTGCTAAAAGGCACGAAGTAGAGTTTTAGTAAAACACGCCCCGATTTTCGCATAAATTTTTAGGAAAATCGGGGCGTGTTATTTTTAACTTAAATTTACAACTTATTCTTCAATCACAACTTTACCAATGTAATCAAGATTTCGGTAATATTGCGCATAATCAATACCATATCCCACAACAAACTCATCAGGAATTGGGAAACCTGCCCATTTTACAGGGACTTCTACCTCACGGCGGAACGGTTTATCCAACAGTGTGCAAATTTGTAAAGAAGCTGGTTCGCGAAGTTGTAAAATTTCACGAATTTTTTGTAAAGTACACCCCGTATCAATAATATCTTCAACAATAAGTACATGGCGATGATAAATGTCACCGTCCAAATCCTTGTTAATTTTCACATCATGGCTAGTTTCCATAGAATTGCCGTAACTTGATGCTGTCATGAAATCGATTTCAAGCGGAATATCAATACTGCGTACCAAGTCCGCCATAAACATAAAAGAACCACGCAATAACCCTATAACGACAAGATTTTCTGCGCCTTTTTCTTTATAAAACCGCGTAATTTCAGCACCCAGCTCGCGAATACGATCGCGAACATCTTCTTTTGGAATAAGCGTTTCTATATGATGTTTTTTCATGTACGTAATCCTTGTAAATGTTAGTTGTGAAAATCTAAGGATTCTGTACTTTATCAAAAAAAAAAGTCGAAGTTAAGATAACTTCGACTGTTAGAATGGGATTTATGGGGTACTGTTAATTCTTGCATAAATAAATAGGTGAAGAAAAAATAAGAAATAGTTGTGAGAAGCTAGATATATCAAGGAATTTCAGATTTAAGAAGAAAAGTTTATGCAGGAAAAAGTGGTTTTTGAAAATGAGCAAAAATAGTAAAAAAATGCCCAAATATCTGCATAAAATTAGCAGTATTTAAGTTAGTTTTAATCGCTGTTTAAGCACCTTTTAATACAAGGTGCTTATTTTATGCTTAGCGTTTAGCACTTGCTTTTTTGGAGGACACGGAATTATAAACCTTTTGCAACTCTTCATCAGTTAAATCTTTAAGGCTTGTTACCCCGTATTTAACTCTTAACAACTCATCAAGCCATCCTTCTATCCCAAGTTGTTTCATATTCAGTTTTATGTATGCGTATTTCTTATTGCGATAATCACTGCCCATTTTTTTAGGAGCTGATTTGGTCGACTGTAAGCGCCCAATCCATTTCCGTAAATAAGTTTCGGCTTTTGTGTAGCGATCAAGAGGAATTAGTTTATAGGTTGTAACACCACAGTGCTTATTCAATGCTGCCCATACACCTGAATAAGTTCTAGGATTTTTTCTAATTTTGAGTTCTAATGCTACAATTTCATCAACTAAATCTTTAATTTTTCTAGCCATTTCTTGACTAATATGTGTTTCATTTGGCTTAACTTCGGCTTTCGTTCTAGTTATGTATTTCTCTGTTTTTATATTGTTTATAGTACCTTTATCACCAATGATAAGGCTTCCTGTATTATTTCCTCCAACCATTGGGCTAGTCGCTTGTGCTGGTTGATTCATACCAGTAAATCCACCTAGTAAGAAACTCAACATCATTTTTTTCTGATCTGCCGTTAGTTGTCTAAATTGTTGTAATAAAAAGGCTTCTTCGGCATTTATATTGCTGTGTGATGGCGTTCCTGTAATCACATATTGCACATCCACGCCTAGTTGAGCCGCTTTTTCTAAATATTCAGATGTTGGAAACCTAGTCCCTTTTTCATAGTTAAATTGAGCCAGTTTAGTCACTCCGCACTTATTTCCTAGTTCTTCTTGCGTAAAACCTATACGGATACGTTCGTTTTTTAATCTTTCTGATGAAATATTAGTCATACAGCCTCTAAAATATAAAAATGTTTAATTTTTCTCTTGAAAGTATACAAATGTATAACTATTATAATCCTATAACAACGCAAAAGCGGGGTTGTAGGAAAGAAAACAGGGTAATTTTACCACACTTTATCAGTATTAAGAGGCTATTTATGATGCACAGTGAACAAAAATTGCGTAATGCAAAAGCTAAAATCTACTCTCAAGGATTGACTATTAAGCAATGGGCGGAAAAGAACGGTTTTAACGTTAAAAATGTTTATTCGCTACTTAACGGCGAACGTAAAGGACGAGTAGGAAAAAGTTTACTTATAGCAAACAAGCTTGGTTTTTATGATGAAGATTAAGGTAAAACTTAAATTTTAAACATTTACTTTTTGGAAAATGAACTTTTACCAAGTAAAAGTTATAAAAACAAATAAAAAACAATAAGTTAAATAAAGACTTTCATACATATTATAGAGAAAACTTTTACCTAGATAGGTAAAACTAAGGGACTGAGAAATGAACAATTCAAAACTGTATTATACCGCACGAGAATTATTAAGTTTAAATCTTAAAGACCTACCTATTACTGTAAAAGGAATCATTCAAAAAGCTAACAGAGAAAATTGGGTATCACGTCCAAGACAAGCAAGAGGTGGTGGCTACGAATACGCCATAACTTCTCTCCCAAAAACAGTGCAAACCGCTCTGCGCCACAAATTGGCATCGGATTTAACGGAGAAACAACCGCAAGTACCTGTAGCTTTTGATGAACAAGCAGTACGAAATTTAAACCAAAAGCAACTATCCATCTCAGATGCACGTAATGTACTAGGACAGTATTTATTACTGCTCGAAGGGGGGCGCAAATGCGTACGCAATAAGGTGGTGGATACCTTTTTGGATAAACTCAAAGTGGGCGATTTACCACCACACATTATGGAAGCTATACGTAAAGCGAACGCTAGAAGTAAAGGCGAGGCAAAAATCAGTAAGCGCACATTGATGGATTGCCTACTCAACTACGAGAAAAGTCAAAGTACGGGGGAACGTGTACTTCGACAAGCACCTAAACGCCAAGGACGACCACAAACAGACGTAACTCAACTAGCATGGCTTCACGATTTCTTAACCTTTTACCGTGTGGCGCAAGGGGTGAAAGTGACCCACGCTTACCGCCGTTTTGAACGTGCGGTGAGCTACAAAGCCCCCAGTTTAAGCGCCGTGCAACGGGTGGTGGCGAAATTGCCTGAGATTTTCTTAGAAAAAGGGCGTTTGACAGGGGCGCAATACCGAGCCTTATTGCCTTGCGTGCGCCGTGATTGGTCGCAGTTGTCGTTATTTGACTGCTTTATCGGCGATGGTCACGGTTTCAAAGCCAAAGTGAAACACCCTGAACACGCACACGGATTTCAACCAGAAATTACGGCGTTGATTGATGGGCGTAGCCGTTTAATCGTGGGCTGGTCGGTGGCACAAAGTGAAAGCAGTCTTGCAGTAGCAGACGCCCTTCGCCACGCTATTCAAAACTGGGGAACGCCGTACATTTACTACTCCGATAACGGTGGTGGTGAAACCAACAAAACACTTGATGACGATGTAACGGGTATGTTGCCACGCTTAGGCATAAGCCACGAAACAGGCATTGCGGGCAATCCGCAAGGGCGAGGCATTATTGAACGATTATGGCAAAGCACGCTCATTCCGCTGGCGAGAAGTTATGAAACCTACACAGGTTCAACAATGGACGGCAGTACTAAGCACCTGATTTATCGCCGTATTGAAAGTGCGGTGAATGCCATTGAAAAAGGCAAGGAACTTTCGACCGAGCAACGCCGTTTTTATAAAAAAATGCCGCACTTTTTAGACTTCGTGGCAGACGTGGAACGCTGTTTTGCGGATTACAACAACCGTCCACATAGCAGTTTGCCGAAAAAAGACAACGGCGAGCATTTTAGCCCGCTTGAATACGCTAACTGGATTATGAAAGCAGAACGCATTACGCCAAGAAAATTGCACCCACTGGAAGAAGAGTTGTTATTCCGCCCTGAAACGGTACGCCAAGTGCGACGTGGTGAAATTGAACTGTTTACTAACCGTTATTTTTCCACGCAGTTGGCGACATACCACAACGAGAAAGTGCGAGTGCTATATGACATTCACGATCCAAGTTACGTATTCGTCAAAACAATGGACGGCGAATGGATTTGTAAAGCGGAACTAGACGGCAACAAAGTGGCGGCATTCCCACAATCGGTGGTGGAACGTGCCAAAGCGAAAAGTGTCGCCGCCCAAAATAAACGCCTACAAACACGTATTGAGCGTAATAACCGTGAACTCAACCCAGCCATTACGTTACAAGCAGACGATGAACTACTGGAAAGCCTAGCTCGTAGCGAATTGCTAGAAATTGACCAAGAAGAACAACCGATTTTTTTAACCCAAGCAGAAAAAGACCACTGGGAACAACAACACCGTAAGGCAGTAGGAGAATAACAATGAACTTAGTTAAATCAAGCAACCTTAATCATGTTTGTCGTGAGCTTCAGTTGAATATTGACGGGCTTTCTGAGCGCGTAATTGTGAACATCGTTTTTCCAGATGCACCATTGCCGAATCTGATAGAAACAGATCACGCACCTCTTCAAGGCGACGAGCTGTACGCGTTCGTCGGTCGTAAGCCGGCATTTTTACAAATGCTCGCTCAACAGCTGCTTGATAATCTGCAAGCCAGTCTTCCTGCTGAGTTGCAAGATCTAGTGACAATTCAAGCAAGAGATGAATTAAAAAGTCCGATTGTGCCTGTAAAAGTAGTACACGGTCTTCAAGCCATTGCAGACGTTGATCAGTCGTCATTGTAATCCCCTTATAACGCTATTTTAAACAACCATTAAAACCATTTTACAACATAGGAGAACCCAATGAAAACCATCAACCTAGAGGCCCCAGCGTACTTAGACCCATTAGTACAAGTGCAAATCAACGCTTACGCAGAGAAAAACCGCCAAGAACAAAAACGTAAAAGCACCTTACGTTACCGCTTAAAAATGAAGTGGCTAAAACTTCTAGGCTAACCCAACAAAGGGGGCTTGCCCCCTTATCTACCCCAGTAGCCACGACGAAATTTTTAAAAGAATTTTAAATAAAATTTTTTCAAAAATTCCGACCTAGCAAACTAGCAGGAACAAACTCCAGCCACAACGTGGCTAACAAGCGAAGGCAAAACAAAAGGAAAACCTAATGAACCAAAACGCACTAAAACAATTTATGGAAACCTACAACTGGGGGCAAAAACAAGTAGCACAGCATTTTGGCAAATCCATTTCTACGGTTAGCCAATATCTACGAGGCCTGTATAACGGCGATGTGAGCGAATTAGACCGTAAAGTAGACGAATTGATAGCCCTTTATACCGAAAAAGCAACGGTGAAGTATAACGAACATTTTGTACCTACACTTGTGGCAAAAATTGGGTTTGAAACTATCCGTTATGCTCATGCTAGTGCAGATATTAACGTGATTTACGGTGCCGCAGGTATTGGTAAAACCCAGTTACTCAAACAGTACGCCAAAGAACACAGCAGTGCAGTCTTGATTGAAGTCGATCCAAGTTGCACACCAAAAGTATTGCTCACGCAAATTTGCGAAAAAATCGGTGCAACAGCACGTGGCAGTAACCACGACTTACTCGCTGCCATTTTAGACAAACTCGAAAATAGTGATCGAGTGTTGTTGGTAGACGAGGCGGAGTTGTTAAACACTCGCTCTCTCGAATTTCTACGCCGTATTCACGACAAGGCAAATATTGGTGTAGTGCTTGCTGGAATGCCACGTTTATTAGTGAATCTACAAGGCAAAAATAACGAGTTAGCCCAACTTTATAGCCGCGTAGGAACAGCCCAAAACTTAGGGCAAGCCTTAAACGATGATGATATGGCGTTACTAATTGAACAAACACTTGGCACCAATGAATTTAACGCTCCACTAATGAAAGCCGCCAAAGGAAATGCAAGACGTTTATCAAAACTTATTCGAGGCGTAGTTCGCACCGCAAAACTCAATGAACGTCCAATCAACGAGGCATTAATTCAACAATTTAGTAAAAAACTCATTAACTAGGAGGATAAAGCAATGCAAGCAAAACAACTGACTGATGAAACGACAGTAAAACTAAATAGATGCGGTGATTTATCAGATATTTGCGACCTCTTACAAGTTGCCATCTATCAAGAACTCGACGGATACAAAAATCAAGCAAGCATCACAATTAAGGAAGGTATTGAAAAATTAACACAGCTTTTAACGGCACAACAAATGAATGAAAAAATAGAAACTGATGATCTTGGTCTGTTTGCTGCCTTCGCATGTGATAAAGCACTTTTTGAAAATAACAACGAAGATTACTTTATTGCAGGTTTCATTGCTGTTCTTGATTTTATGAAATTATATGAAACCTGTTTAGCAAGTTCTAGAGTTACTTTTTCTAAAGAAATAGCAGAAATTTCTAAACAAATTAAAGAAAATTTTGAAGCTAATAAACAAGAGCATTTAAGAACGATTGAGGGGGGAGAAACAAAATGATGAATACGCAACATCAAATAGTAGCACGAATTAAATGGGGATGCTCTCAAAACCGTGAGATGTACTATCAACAAATTAAAATTCAGCAAGCAATTAAATGGCTAACTGTAAATAGATTACAGGTAATTAACGTGAATATTGTTTCTCCACACTGTGTACGAATTGAAGTTTTAGGATCTTTTAATGCCTTACAAGTCGCACTACGAACAACACAAGATCCGTTATATGGACGGGTGTTCAATGGTAAAGAATATTTTAATTTGTACGAATTTATGATCCCAGATAACGAAAGCATTACTGTTCATTTTCGCCGTAAGCAATAAACAAAAGCAGGGTTACCTGCTTTTCAAAAGGGTTTTAAGGTTCCTTAAAGTCCTTTTGAAAAGTATCAAATCAAGCCAAAACTAAGGAGCAATCTATGGCAAAACCAACCAAAGTACGGTTGAAAAAACCAGCACTCACTGAAACCATTCACTGTCGTGAAGAGGTAGAAGTAGCAATTACTAAAATTGGTAACTTGCAGCGTGAATACTTACGTTTACAAGTACAACAGAATGATGAAATCGCCCAAATTACTGACCATTACGCCCCAAAATTATTGGCGTACAAGGAACAAATTACCCATTTGCAAGACGCCGTGCAAGCGTGGTGTGAGGCAAATCGAGCGGAACTTACTCAAAACGGCAAGAGTAAAACTGCGAAATTCAACACTGGTAACGTGCAATGGCGACAATGTCCGCCAAGCGTAATAGCACGTGGCATACCAACCATTTTGGAAAATTTAAAACTTTTAGGGTTAAGTCGTTTTATTCGCAATAAGGAAGAGATCAACAAGGAAGCAATGTTACTAGAACCTGATCTCGCTAACACTGTAAACGGTATCAGTATTAAACAGGGAGTAGAAGACTTTGTAATTACTCCTTTTGAACAACAATAGTAGGGATAGAAAATGAAAAAATTAACTGAAGCAGAAGAGCAAGAATATTTAGAAGAAATGCAAAAAGCCTATCCACTCGCTGTGAGATGTTTAGCAGTTTTTGCACAAGAGGCAATTGAAGTAGGTTTACTTAGTGAAAATCCAACATTGGAAAACGATTTGCAACGTGCGGTTGATATTATTAAACAGGCGAAAGATATAGTTGCCACTTGCCAATTCGTTGGCTAGACCTAATACAAGGGGAGGGACCCCCTTGTAGACAGAAACCAATGAAAGTAAAACCTGTAGAAGACTTTGGAAATATTCATTTAAAAAAACAAACAATAGGGAAAATAAAAATGGACGAAAAAGAAACATATCAGTGGGCAATGAGAACAGTCGTAAAATTTTTTAAAACGTTATTAGGTAAATATGTTTTTAAAGGCATATCTAATCAATACAAGGAGGCAGTGATATATGTATGTGTACAATTATTATTAGACAATAGAAAGGTTTTAAACGACTTACCCAAGGAAGATCAGCAGATCTTGTTGCGTGCAATCAAAATTATACAAGAAAAGAATAATCCTAAGTGTAAATAAAAATTAATAAAGGGGATGCCCCCTTCTCGAAATTTTTGAAAGTATTTTTATTAAAATTTTTTCACAAATTCCGACTGAATAAGGAGATAAAAATGCAAAGAAAATCACTCATAACAAAAATTCATATTGGTAAAAAAGAACTCAATCTTGATGATGATACTTATCGTTTTTTATTAAATCGTATTACAAGTAAAACAAGTTGTAAGGATATGACTATACCCGAATTAAATTTAGTATTAAATACGATGAAAAAAGCGGGTTTTAAACCAAATGCAAAAAAATATAAACGTCCAACTATTGGCGCTAATGAAAAATTATGCCAAAGCTATTTAAATAAAATTGAAGCAATGATCTCAGATAATAAATTAAGTTGGGAATACGCTACAGGAATTTGTCGCAAAGCAGTAAAAAAACAACGATTACAGTGGTGTACGAGTGAAGAATTGTACACTGTCATTCAAATTCTAGCATCCCACCTACATAGACAAGGTAAGCGAGTAAAATAATGAATTTAAGTTTTGTTGAAGAATATTTACCACCAATTATTAAAGAAATGATTGATGTAATGGGATTAGAACTTACAGAAAAATTAGTGGAAAATTTTGGTGGTACAACATTTAATTTTTCTAACGGGAATGTATATTATCAACGTTTGAAAGAAAAACTTGGTGAAAATAATGCGGCACGGTTTTATCATTATTTTCAATGTGAAAAAATCTATATTCCCCAATGTAAACGAGCATTACAGGAGCTTAAAAAGTTTCGATTTTACCGTGATTTTTGCTATTTGACTGACACTGAAGGTAAAAGTGCTAGAATTGCTATGATTGAGCTTTGCCCTAAATATAAAATTAGCGATCGTTATGGTTGGAAAATTATATCTTCAATGCGTCACCATTCACCACAAGGGGATTTATTTGCTCGCTGAACACCCTCATCACGTATTCATATTCAATTACCTTTAAACTCGCTTTAAATACTAATTAAAGCGAGTTTTTTAATGGAAAAAATTAACTATATTGTAATCCATTGTGCGGCGACGCAAAATGGTAAAAAGTTATCCCATAATGCTGCAACTGCATCTCAAATCATTGATGGCTGGCATCAAGAACGTGGCTTTCACCGTTCGGTGCAAGCTCGTCATTATTTCAATTATGAATTAGCCGCTATCGGTTATCACTTCGTCATCGATACGGACGGTCAACAATACACTGGACGTGCTATCTGGGAACAAGGCGCCCATGTTAAAGGCTGGAATGAAAATTCTTTAGGGATTTGTCTAGTAGGTACTGACAAATTTACACGTCAGCAATGGCATGCCCTCGCACGTCTCTTAGATAAATTGAAAGACAAATATCCTAACGCCCAAATTGTAGGGCATAGAGATTTTCCAAACGTCCACAAAAGTTGCCCTGGTTTCAGTGTGAAAGATTATTTATTCGATATGGATAAGGTGGTTAACGCCCATTTGTGTGAATAGTTTTAAAAGGAAATTTAATGAAAGAACTTATTACCAATGGTGATGGTCGCTTGTCGACTACAGCATTTATTCAATTCGGCGGTGCATTACTAATGGCAGCCATTTTAGTGTACGCAGTGTACTTAGACCGTTCCTATGTAGGCGAATTATACATAACATTCGCCGCCTTTTGCGGTGGAGGCGCTGCCACAAAAGGGTTTGCCCAAGCAATCCAGCGTAGAGATAGACCAGAATATAAGGGTGAATGATGGGAATGATGGTTACCTATGCAATGACAGGATGCTTGGGACTTATCTTAGTGATGAGTTTAATTATATGGGTTTTACGATCTAAAAATACACATTTAAAACAAGAAAATTATGAATTAAAACGGCATCTAAATCTCATCCAAAAGGAGTTAGACAATGCAATGTTGGCAAAAAAAATTAATCAAACTAACCGTACTTTGTCTGATGACGATGTTGATAACAAATTGCAAAACAGTGGATATTTTAGAAGTGAATAACTGTGCAAGTTTCAGGCTTATTTATGCAAGTAAGAAAGATACGACCGACACAAAACGCCAAATTCTAACCCATAATCAAATTTATGAAAAAATTTGCGGTAAACAAGGTAAGAAAAATGAGTGAGATACTGATGTGGCTTAAAGAATACTGGGGATTTTTAGTGGGGATCATTACTGTTGTTAGCCCTTTCGTCTGGTTAAAACTCGATGCACGTTATGCCAAGAAAAATGATCTACATGAACTACGGCAATCGTTGTTGCGCATTGAAAAAACGATGACGACCCTCGAAGTTCACATACAAAAAAGCCAAGAAATTTTAAATATGCTAATGAAAAAGGAGCTAAACAAATGAACAATGACAAACTTGATGAATTATTATCGCTTACTCGTGAGATTCATCATAGTGTAACGGAACAAGAAACCGCTATTGTCAATTTACGTAAGGAAATGGGTAGCTTACGTGAACTTATTGATCAAATGGAAAAACGTAATCGAAAACAAGCCTTATTAGCAGGTGGTTTAGGCGGTGGGATTGCTGCCATTGGGTTTGAACTGATTCGTATGAAATTAGGGGGATAATGTGGCATTTGATCCGCAAGTTAAAACGAACTTACGCCGTTATTATGTATTCGAACGCTTAACTTTAGAGCAAAGTGCTGAACGTGCGGAGGTATCTTTTGGTACTGCTCGTCGTTGGAAACGAGAGGCAGAATTAGCAGGTGATGACTGGGAAAAAGCCAGAGACGTACAAGTCATGGCAGGAGCAGAAATTGAAGATATTTCAAAAGGGTTACTTGCTGGTTTCATCATTCAATATCGTACCACAATGGATGAATTACAAAACAATGAAGAAATCGCCAGTACCGAAAAAGTACAATTATTAAGTTCGTTATCTGATAGTTTTTCAAAAATGACAGCAGCGAGCAAAAAACTCATTCCACAAACTACAGAAATGGCTACAGCAATGAAAGTCATTGAACTCTTTGCCAACGTGGTTAAAGAGAAAAAGCCACACTTACTCAGTGATTTTCTAGAACTGCTAGACGAAATGGAACGCCGCGTACAAACCCAGTTTAAATAGCCTTTAAACCCCATTTAAAACCAAAAGCAACTCTGGAATTTTTTACAAAATTTTCTCAAAAAAATCTAGCCTAGCTAAGGAACCACAATGAAAGCAAAAGAATTTAGCGTCGAACTCGCCGCCCTTCGCTCCCAACTGCAACGCACCATTGAGGCTAGTTACAACCACTGGGACGATAGTGCAAAAGCGGTTCAAAAACGCCGTGAAAGTGTGTTTGATGGTAAAAATGGTTTTGCTTTTTTTGTGCAAAACTATTTTCCCCACTATGTCCGCTCGCCACATCAAAGTGAACTACATAAATATTTGTTTAAGCGTTTACCTGAAATTATTCAAAGCCCGAATAAATGCCTTGACGCTATCGCTGCTCCTCGTGGCGAAGCGAAGTCCACTATCGTGTCGCAACTATTTGTACTGTGGTGTTTAATTACACAGAAAAAACATTACGCTTTAATTGTCATGGATAGTATCGACCAAGCTTATCCCATGCTCGAAGCCATCAAAGCGGAGCTTGAATTTAATAGCCGATTGTTGATTGATTTTCCTGATGTAACAGGTGTTGGACGAGTGTGGCAGGCTTCAACGATTATCACTAATGCTAATCAAAAGATACAAGTAGCAGGTTCAGGCAAAAAATTACGTGGCTTACGTTTCGGGGCATATCGTCCCGATCTAGTGGTACTAGATGATATAGAAAATGATGAGCAAGTTCGTAGCCCAGAACAACGAGATAAATTGCATAATTGGCTTAAAAAGACCGTGCTACCGCTCGGCTCAGCAGATGGTAAGTTAGATATTATCTACATTGGCACTATCCTCCATTATGACAGTGTACTAAATCGTACACTTGCCAATAAAGCGTGGAAAACCGCCCACTTTAAAGCGATTTTACAACTGCCTGATGATATGGGACTTTGGGATAAATGGGAAAATATTTACTTAACTGAAGGGAAAAAGGCAGCGAATGAATTTTATTCCGTTCATCAAAAAGAAATGGATAAAGGGGCGATAGTTTCCTGGCAGGCTCGACCAATTCTTGCGTTAATGGAGATTCGAGCAAGAGATGGACATGCCAGTTTTGACAGCGAATACCAAAACGACCCTGTAAGTGGCAATGATGCGATTTTTGCTAACAGTATTCAATATTGGACGGATTTGCCACCTGATTTAATTTATTTTGGTGCAGTTGATCCGTCTTTGGGAAAAGCAGGGGCAAGTCGTGACCCGAGTGCTATTCTCGTCGGTGGTTATCATCGACCGACGGGGAAACTTTATGTAATTGAGGCACAAATTAAAAAACGCCTACCTGATTTGATTATTGAAGATGTGATCCGTCTTAACAATAAATGGCGTTGCCAAAAATGGTTTGTGGAAACAGTGCAATTCCAAGAATTTCTGAAAACGGAGCTAGTAAAACGTTCCGCCCAACGGGGTACACCTGTGCCTTGCCAAGCAATTAAACCCAACACAGATAAAATGTTACGCATTGAAAGTCTGCAACCACACATTGCTAATGGTTTAATTTTATTTAACCGCAACCAGACTACATTAATTGACCAACTTCGTCATTTCCCGAAAGCAGATCACGATGATGGACCTGATGCATTAGAAATGTTGTGGCGCAATGCGTTAACAAGTAGCGCACCCATTGAATGGCAAACGGTACAAAGCCGTTTTGACACTTACGATGAAGATTTAGACAGTCTTTGGGATATTTAAGAGAGTAGGAAGTACAATGAAAGCAAAGAAAAATAAGCGCACTAACCAAAAACCTCAAAAACCTGCTGAAAGATTACAAACTATTGATAATGGTATTTATCGTTCAGGTTTTGTAACGGTTGATCATCCGTCCCAGCGTTTAACTCCCGCTAAGATGAAAGCTATTTTTAATAGCGCAGAACAAGGCGATATTGGTGAGCAACATGCTCTATTTTTAGATATCGAAGAACAAGATAGTACCATCCTAGCCAATTTACAAACACGTAAACGAGCTGTATTAGGTGTGGATTGGCAAATTGTACCGCCCAATAATCCAACGAGTGCTGAACTTTTACAATTAGATGCCGTAAAGGATTTATTTGAGCACTTGGATAATTTTGAAGACATACTCATGGATTTAATGGATGCCGTGGGTCATGGCTTTTCCGCTTTAGAAATCAAATGGCAATTTGATGGCAATCATTGGCAACCTGAACGATTTACTCATCGTAATCCAGCATGGTTCTTGTTAGATCCGTATGACAATTTACTATTGAAAAGTCCTGATTTCCCAATGGGTACACCATTGCAACCGTTGGGCTGGGTAGTGCATTTGCACAAAAGTCGTGGTGTACAAGTGGCACGTAGTGGGCTATTCCGTACGTTGGCGTGGCTTTATATGTTTAAGCATTATTCCGTTCGTGATTTTGCAGAATTTTTAGAATTATACGGTATGCCTATTCGCATTGGTAAATACGGTGCGGGTACGACGGCACAAGAACGCCAGACCTTATTACGTGCCTTAATTGATATCGGTCACAACGCTAGTGGGATTATGCCTGACAGTATGCAAATTGAGCTGCATAATGCTGCTCAAAATGTGGGAACAAATAACCCATTTTTGCAAATGGTGGACTGGTGCGAAAAATCTATTGCACGTCTGATTTTAGGGCAAACTTTAACGAGTGGTGCCGATGGTAAAAGCTCAACGAATGCACTCGGCAACATACATAATGAAGTGCGCCGTGATTTACTAATTTCCGATGTAAAACAGCTGCAACAAACCATTACCACGCAAATTATCCTGCCGTTTTTACAGGTCAACTTCCCCAACGTGGATGCAAAACGCATTCCACGCTTTGAATTTGATACGACAGAAACGGAAGATTTTGTCAGTTTCGCAGAAAGCCTACCAAAATTAGTGAGCGTAGGTGTGCAAATTCCAGAACGCTGGGCAAGAGAACGTTTAGGTATTCCAACGGCAGAAGAAAAAGACGTTGTATTGACAATGCAAGGTAAAGGGCAAGCCCCCCACGCCACACACGCTACCAGCTGTGGTTGCGGTTGCCACGCTGTGGCGCTGTCGCAAGGAAATGAAAAAAAGACAAGGTCGGAATTTTCGCAAAAATTTTTAGATGATGCCTTAGAAAAAGCATTTGTCGATATAGATTTTAATCAACAACTAGAACCAATGGTCAAACGCTGTCTTGGCGTAGTGTTATCCTGTTCAACCTATGAAGAAGCCAGTGAAAAAATCGCTGAAGCTTATCCGAACTTAAATAGCCAGCAACATTTTAACTATTTAGAGAAAGCGATATTTTTAAGTGAGCTATTAGGGAATGTGCGATGAACACAGGATTTTCTTTTGACTTAACGCCGACAGAGGCTATTGCATTTTTACGTAATAAAGCACGGCTAGCACAAAAGTTGAATTTGCCAGGAATGCAAGCCAGTGCAAGAGCCAATGCGACACGTATTCGCAATTTGACTAGTCTTGAAATGACGAGTGATATTTATAATTCTCTTGCCCATGCACGTGAACAAGGTATTCCTTTTCACCAATGGAAAAAGAACATCATGGCAGAGTTTGAACGTAAAGGTTGGGTTGTGCCACGGACTAAAGGTAAAGAGGTAGATATTGTCGACCCTAAAACTGGAGAAATTTTCGGTACACCAAGACGACTTGCTTTGATTTATCGTGTAAACACCACGAATGCCTTACAGGCGGCACGTTACCAGCAATTTATGGACAATGTAGATAGTCGCCCTTACTGGCAATATGTAGCAATTTTAGATAGTCGAACCCGTCCAACGCATAGTGCAATGCATGGAAAAGTATTTCGTTATGATGATCCATTTTGGACAATCTTTTATCCACCGAATGGTTTTAATTGCCGTTGCACCGTGCGTTCTTTTAGTAAACGAGATTTACAACGCCGTGGCTTAAAAGCTACCCCAAGTGATGGCCAACTGGAAAAAAGCGATTTAGACGGTAGTGTAACCTACCGTTACGGTAAAAATAACGTATTCAAAGCAGATAAAGGCTTTGATTACAACGTAGGACGGACTGCCTATAAGCCCAATTTAAACTTATACCCAGCACCACTTGCCCAACAATTCGCCAAAGTGGATATGACAGGGGCGGAGTTTCGATTTGCCTATGAACGCATTGAACAGGCTGTAAAAACGATTATTCAAGGAAATCAACGTGGCAAAAAGCTCAACAGCGAACAACTGCTTAAAATCCGCAACCATTTAAGCCGTGAATACAAATTCGCCGCTGGGGTTTTGAGTACGAAAAATCAAGGATTATTAAAAAGCGACACTCGCACCGTATGGCTAAGCGATGATAGCTTAATCAAACAGGCGAATAGTCGGAAGGGGGATAAGTATTTTGATATAGAGAGTTATGGGTTATTGCCTGAGATTATTGATAGTCCTGATCATATTTTACAAGTAACTGATTTAGTTGGTCGTTTCATATTGATCAAGAATGATTTTTTGGTTGTAGTCAAAGTAATTGGTGGTAAGGAAATTTTTGTACTATCTTACAGAAAGGTTGAAAATAAGGAAATTCTTAATCTGATGAGAAGAGAAACAGTGCTTAGGTAGGGCTCTCCACACCTACACACGAGTCCCGGGCCTATTTCATCCCTTCGCCTGCGATCTGAGAGATTCATCGCTTTTCTAAGCACTGTTTCAGCAAGATAATAGCAGAGTGTGTTTTTTATGCAAGGGAAAAACCTGAAAAATTTAAGAAAAGATTGGATGTGAATATTATGGCACTTACAGAGTTTGGTAAAGCTGTACGAAAAGCACGGATAGACCTTAGTGATACACTATTAGCTATGGCTCAGGCACTAGATGTGACGCCTGGTTTTTTAAGCGGAATGGAAACAGGACGTAAAAAAATTCCGATGGAATGGGCCTATAAAATTCAAGCCTATTTTAAACAGAAAAATCTTTTTATTGAAAATTTACCTGAATTAGCTCAAGTTTCAAATGAAAGCATTCCTGTTGATAATTTGCCATTACCTCAAAAAATGATGTTAGCAAGCTTTGCAAAGTCGGCAATGACCGATGAGCAAATTCAACGTTTTGAAAAACTTTTAGAGGAAATTAATAAGCCGATATAAAAATGATACGCTTATACATCCACATTTTTAATTAAAATGCGACGTAAATAATCCCCTACATCGTCAAGTAATTCATTTTCATCTTGTAGGGTCAGACTTAAAAATGGACGTGCAGGAATGATGGTATTGTGGTTACGGCCAGCATTTTTTGTGCCAAATTGATGAACGGGTGCGTACTTTTCATTTGTTCCTACTTCAGCATGATGGCGACTATAAGCAGTTCTTATGCTTTTTTCTAACGTGCCACTGTCTCTTAATATTTTACCTTTTCGATATTTCAAGGGTAACCATGCAGGGCGACCTTCTTGTGCAAAGTTTTCAGCAACTTTACTTTGTAATTCACCCGCAAGCATTTTCATTAAGGGCGTAGTGTCGTTTAATTGATGAACGGCATTGTTAAGTACCTGTTGTAAAGCTTGAATGTTAGTATCAATTTCGATCATGTTATTTTCCTTATCTTTGCCCCTTTCCATATCCTTCCAAAATCCTTTCTAAATCGCACACTGTGGCGTTTTATGTTTTAAGAGTATAGTTTATCGTTTAAAAATTTTTAAAATGTTTTAAAATGGTTTTAAAGCGTTTTAAAAAGGGGTTATTTTATTTTTTAAAACCTTTTTGCATTTTTTCTAAAAAACACTTCTCAACTTATCTTTTTCTATCAAGTTTTCCTTGCTGAACGCACTCAACTCTTTTTATTTTTCCTGCTTGTCATAATAGGCCTATAACGAGGTGATTATGAACAAGCAATTACAGTATTTCGCTACCTCTATTGGTGAGGCGAGTTTACAAGACGTTGATGCAGTCATAAATGGACGTATTCAATTATTTCCCTATGGGCGATTTTATCCTAGTGATGGTCGAGTCATTACTACTGATGGCTGGGTACTCGACGATACCAACGGTTACACGTTAGCAGATGCCATTAATAACCGTGCAGTACAGTTGATGATTGACTATGAACATCAAACCTTACATATCAAAGAAAACGGCCGTGGAAATCCCGCTGCTGGTTGGATGATTAACGCAGAGTACCGCCCCTTTGAAGGGCTGTTTGCTAATGTGAAGTGGACGACAACTGCCCACGCTCAAATTAAAAACAAAGAGTACCGTTACATTTCGCCGCTCTTTTTAGCAGATGAAAAAGGCTATGTGCAAGAAGTAGTTAATGCGGCGTTAACTAATCGTCCAGCCTTACATTTGCTTGATGAGGCAGTAGCCTTCTCAGAGCTAAACACTAACCCTCGACCTTTTAAAACTCAATCACAAGGAGAACCAATGGATTTTAAGAAAGAATTGTTGGCGTTGCTTGGCTTGAAAGCTGAGGCAACCGATGACGAGGCAACAGTCGCACTAGCGGCGTTAAACGCGCAAATTAATAGCAGTTTAATCCCATTAAACAAAGTTTACGCTGAGCTTGCGACACAAAAAGCGGTAGCGTTATCTGCACAAACGGCAGCACAAACTGTTGATCCTGCGAAGTACGTTTCAGTTTCTGCGATGCAAACCGTACAAACTGAATTAAACCAGTTGAAAGAACAAGTCGCAGCCGATAAGGCGAGTGCACTCATTCAAACTGCACTATCAGATGGTCGATTGTTGCCTGCACAGAAATCATGGGCTGAGAATTTAGCAAAAACGAATTTAACAGCTTTAAGTGATTATTTAGCCACAACAACGCCAAATAAAGCTTTAACCCAATCACAAACTGCAGGAATGTCAGAAAACGCCACGCCAAAAGCAGTAGCCTTGTCTGAGGTAGAGATGGCTACAGCATACGCATTAGGGTTAACTGAGCAAGAATATATCGAACACTATAAACAAGGAGCAAAATAATGGCGTTCAAGAAATCGGAATTATTAGAGCTTTTGGATAAAGCTTTTTACAAAGAATTTTCTGAGGGGTTAGATTCCGTTAAACCACAATGGAACCAAGTGGCAATGTTAGTGGCATCGAATACTAAAATGAATACTTACGGTTTTTTAAGTAAATTTCCAAAGATGCGTGAGTGGGTTGGAGAACGCCAGTTACAGTCAATGCGAGCACAAGGTATGACACTTGAAAATAAGCTTTTTGAAACAACTGTAGACATTCCACGTGTAGATATTGAAGACGATCAGGTCGGCTTATTCATGCCAATGGTGCGTCAAGCTGGACAAAGTGCAGCGGAATTACCAGACGATCTCGTGTTTGGTTTGTTAAGTGAGGGTAAAACTACTGATTGTTACGATGGCAAGAAATTCTTTGCTACCGATCACCCTGTTTACGAAAAAGTAGACGGGACAGGTACGGAAAGCGCACAAAGTAACTTAACTACAGGTAGTGACAGCCAAGTCCCAGCGTTTTATTTATTTGATACCAGTAAGTCAATTAAACCGCTTATTTGGCAGGAACGCACCAAACCTGAAATTCTCGCCAAATTCGACCCTGCACGCTCCGATAAAGTTTTTATGGAAGATGTGTACTTATGGGGTGTGCGTGCCCGCGGTAATGCAGGATTTGGATTTTGGCAACTCGCTCACCGTGTAGAGCAAGCGGAACTCACTGTCGAAAACGTGATGAAGGCTCTTGCTACAATGCAAACTTTAAAAGGTGATGGCGGCAAAATGCTCAATATTCGTCCAAATGTATTACTTGTACCACCTGCATTAGAGCATGCTGCTCGCCAATTATGCGAGGCAGAGCTTATCAATGGCAGTAGCAATATTTTAAAAGGACGTTTAACTGTAATTGTTTCCCCTCTTATTGAGGAAAAGTAATTCCAGCGCCAACAAAAACCACTGGCGGTGATTCGCCGCCAGTTGAGCGTAGTGATAACGTGGAAACACTTAAACCTAATGCGGTAACTGTGGACGACCTTTTAAATCCAGTGGATTTTAAAAACGTTGAGAGTCTTAAAAAAGCTCAAACACGCCTTAAAATCCGTTTAACTAAGAAGAGTAACGAATTGAAAAAATTACAGGAAAACACTGAAATGAATATTCCAGAATTAAACCAACTAATCCAAATCGCTCAAAAAGAAATTAATGTCATCGAACAAGCTCTTGAACGTGTTAAATCCAAACTAACCGAGTTAAACCAAGCAACTTCAGAGCGTGAAGTAGCAGAAGTTGAACCTGAAACTTCACCAAATACTACAGAAACATTAGAAACATCAGGACCAAACAGCGACCCACGCCAACTAAAAGGTAAGCAAGGCCCGTGTCGATATTCTTATCTTGGAGAATCGTCAAATCCGACTGGCTATTTAAGAACTTATGCCAATGGAGAAACTGAAAGTTTACCATATGCAGAGGAGGCTCATGAGGCAACGTATATTTCTGACAACTACCTTTATGAGGCAGACGGAAGTTATAAACTTTTAGGATCTGACACCTACTATGATTCAGCGACGAACCGTTTATGGAACGCCGAAAAGGGTTGGTTTACCGTCGACCAACTTGATTAATCCTTATGCTGGAGTATTTATTAAAATTTTAATGAATATTCCAGCTTAACTTCAGCTTAAAAAAGCAAAGACCCCTATGTATTTGTATTGCAATAAGACAGATTTAATCCGTACTTTTGGTGAAATGGAAATCAACCACATCGCTGCTGATGATGACAATGCCATTGAGAAAGCGATTGCCGATGCCAGTGCGGAAATGGATTTATATTTGGCAAGCCGTTATAAGCTACCACTTTCCAAAGGCTTTGCTGTTCTAAATCGTATTGCCTGCGATATGGCTCGATACTATTTATACAACTCGCTTGATACAGAAAGCACGGTTTATATCCGCTACCAGCAACGCTTAAAACAACTGCAAGGCATTGCTAATGGCACGCTTGCACTTACAAACGAAGAAACAGGCGATAAGCCGTCAGGTGAGGCGGTAGTTTTTGTGGATGTTGGCAGTAAGGTATTTCATCGATGACGAATTATTTAATGGCAGGTGAACTTATTGCACAACGTTTACGGGAGCAGGTACCAGAGTTTAAAGATGTACTAAAAGGTGGAAATTTGGGCCAGATTTCACGCCATGCTCAACGAACACCTGTTGCTTATGTGTTATATCGTGGCGATAACCTTTCCAGTGATGTTAATGCTCGAGGACAGGCGTGCCATGTGCAAAGTATTTCTCAAGAGTGGCTTGTAGTAATTGCGGTCAACTTAATGGAGAAAAACAACCTATACACGGATAGCGACCAACGAGCAGGTGAGTTAATTGACAAAACTCTGAAAGCGTTAATGGGGGTAAAACTCACCCCTGACGCTAAACCGTTGTACCGTTCTTCTCGTGGCGTGCCTGTGGATTACGTGGACGGATGGGCATATTACAGTTTTATTTTTCATTTTGATTTCATTATGCGTAACCAATAGGAGAATTTTATGCGCCAAGAAACTTATTCCTACGGACAAGGACGTGTACTCGTTGCAAACCGTTTACCGAATGGTCAACCTGGACCGTTTCGCTGGGTAGGCGATGTGTCGGAGCTTTCTATCGCTTTAACTGTGGAAGACTTCACCCACAAGGAATCGTACAGTGGTAACCGACTCGAAGTACGTAAAATTATTACCAGCAAAAGTGGCGAATTAACTTGTAAATTTCACGAAATGAGTACGGAAAACCTATCGCTAATGTTACTCGGTAAAACCCAGTTAACCGAGGCAGGCGAGGCAACCGAAATTGCTTTACCTGAAACCATCGCTGCTAATGATGTGATTTCGTTACAACACCAAAACATTTCTAATGTGAAAATTCCGACCTTGACGGAAAACACGGATTTTGTAGTAGATAGCACCTTCGGCACCATTACCTTTTTAAAACCACAGACAAGCTTTACCAAAAAAGCTAGCTACCATTACGGTGCGGTGTCTAGCGTTGCACTGTTAAATGACCAGCCTGTGGATTTATTCCTACGTTTTGAAGGTGTGAACTTAGCAGAAAAGAACGAATGGAATTTAGTAGAAATTTACAAAGTGAATTTCAACCCAACGGATGCCCTAAGTCTTATCAATAATGATAACAATTTGGATGCATTGACAGGTAAAGCCAAAATCCTAGCAGATACCACAAAAGTGGCAAGTGATGCCCTTGGACGCTTTGGACGAATGGTAAAAATTAAAAAATAGCCACGCTCACAATGCCGTTTTACATCGGTTTTAAAACGGCATTAAATCCCTTTTACCTTGCATTTAAAAAAGAGAAATCTAATGAACAAACTTGATGACAACAATGACGAACTCGCCATTTTATTCCCTACGCAAAGCGTAGAAATCAACGGCGAAACGGTGGAAGTGAAAGAATATACCTTAGGTGAACAGTTGAAGTATCACGCAAAATTCCAGCCTTTCATTAATGCCTTGCGCGAAAGCCTTAGCCGCGAGCAGGCGGAATTTAACCTTGATACGTTGATGGCCTGTTTAAGTACACATTACGACAATGTGCTGGAACTGGTGGCGTTATCCATTCACAAGTCAGTGGATTATGTGAAAGGTATTCAGGGCGAGGCTGCAGACAACCTCTTGTTAGCGTGGTGGGCGGTGAACAGTGATTTTTTTACCCGCAAAGCAGTAATGCCATTACTGGAAACGCTAGCCAAGCAACGACCAGCTGGGGCGACATCATAACCCAACTTGTGGCTAGTGGCCATGCTTTTAGCGATTTGCCTCATTACACTGCACGTCAATTGGTATTGTTTTATGAAAAATCGTTAAAACGTGAAAATCGCCAACGGGCGGCAAGAACAGTAGACGTGTGCTACGGCGTTAATGGTGGCAAGGAAATTCAGGGTTATGTGGATGGGCTTACGAATTAAACAAATCCAAGTAGTAACGTACAATCCAGTAGATAAAACAAACAAACGCTAGCCCAATATAAAACGCAAAAACACAGAAAATGAACACACCTAACGACCATTGCATACCGTAAAGCAACAGCATTAGTAGAAAGGGTGGCGTGAGAACAAGGATATAACTAAGGATCTGTTGTTGAGTAGTGTTCATTTTACAATCAAGAATTTTAAAAAATTCTAGCCCCGTGTTATAGGAATGCTTTATGAGTAATCAATTAAATTTAGCCTTCGTCATTAAAACAAAACTTGACGGCGTGTTGTCGGATTTTAAAGCGATTAAAAACAGACTGCAACAGGTAAATAAAGAAAATAACCGCCTAGGTCGTCAAACACAGGCTACAGAACACGCCTTTGCGAAATTATCTAACCGTTTTATTGAAACAGGTAATAAAGCGGGCGAAGTTCGTTCAGGTATTGAATCAATTAGTAAGCAACTATTAAACCTACAGAGAATTTATGCGGGTTGGCAAGGGATAAAATTTTTTGGTACAGGGCTTTCAGATATCGCCAAAACGGCTGATAGCTTTAATAATTATCAATCCCGTATTGCTTTAGTTAGCCGCTCAAATGCTGAGGCTAAAAGTACCTTCCAATCACTTATGGCAATTTCTAATGAAACGGGGAAAAGTTTTGAAGCCACAGCAGAACTTTATACGCGAGTATTTAGAAGTCTTGGGCAAAATGCTAACCGTAGCGATTTATTAAACTTCACCAAAACTGTGCAACAAGCCTTGACCATTTCAGGGGCTAGTACACAAGAAGCACAGGCGGCGTTGATCCAATTATCGCAAGGGTTGAGTGCGGGGGCGTTACGTGGTGAAGAATTTAACAGTGTTTCTGAGCAAGCCCCGATTTTGTTGGATTTAATGCAGAAATCCTTAGGTAAAACTCGTGCGGAACTCCGAAAACTTGCTGAGCAAGGTAAATTAACCACCGAGGTGGTTATGGCAGCGGTCCGTGAGGGGGCGCAAGATATTGACAGTCAATATCAGAAAATGCCAAAAACCATTGGGCGTGCGGTTAATGAGCTTTCCAATGCATGGTTAACATTTGTAGGACAAACGGATAACACTTTTTCTGCTAGTGGTACAGTAAGCCGTGGTATTTCATTTTTAGCCGAAAACTTAAACACACTTGCAACAGGAGCATTAACTTTGGCGGGTGTAGCTCTTATCCGTTATGTGGTGAATTTACGCCAAACTCAACAGGGGTTGAGTCGTTTAAGTGCAATGATGTTACGTGTAAAAGGCGTGACAGTGGCCCAGGCGGCGATTGATGTTAAAGCTGCACAATCTGCTTTAGTCGCAGCCAAAGCCACCGACCAGCGTACTGCTGCAACCTTACGCCTTGCACAAGCCCAACAACGCTTAAATCTACTACAGCAATCTGTTCGGAAAGGGACTGGTCTTGGTGGGATGGTAATGGGCTTTTTCGGCGGTGGTTTTGGACTGGCATTAACGGCGATTTCAGGCTTAGTTGTACTTTATCAAGCTTTACAGGAAAAAGAACGTGCATTAGCAGCCCAATACCAAAACACGCTACAAAGCCTTGACCAAAATATTGAAAAAACCAATGCACTGATTAAAGTACGGAAACAGCTTTCCCAGTTAAGTTTTGTGGAAAACCGTGGACAGTTGGCGACGAATACGCATAGTTTGCAGGAGGTGGAAAAACAATTAAACGACTTGCAAGCTCAAAAACGAATGCAACAACATCTCTATGATAGTGCATTGGAAAATGGAGGCTTAACCTTCGGATTTACGGATCGTCTTGCCAAAATTGATGAAAAAATTACGGCTTTAACGGAACGTTATCAAAAATTAAAGCAAGCTACACAAACCCTAAGCGATGTAACCGATAGCCAGCTGGTTGCGGCGTTCAACCAAGCCAAGCAGGCAGGCGGTGAATTAGCAGAGAAACTCGCAAATATCAGTGATGCAAAAAGTGATGAGGCGATTGCACTTTTAACGCCTGTAATTAAAAAAGCAGAAAACCAATTACGGGAAATGAATACTCAGCTTAATCAAACCAATACTAAACTGGCTAAGGACTTAAAAGAGGCCACCACGACAGCAAAAGAACGTCTACAAGCAATGCGGACTGAATTTGCCAATCTGGGTAAACAGGCAGGGCTTTCTACCGCACAACTCGATCCATTTTTACAGAAATTGGATAAAAGCCTTGTCCTAACTGACAAACTTGCTGCAGCAAAAAAACAGGCAGAAGGTAAGAAATATTTAGCCTCTCTTAAAACACAAGCGGCACGCCAAGGGCTAAATGAGCGTCAACGAATAGTATTTGACGCCAAAGAAAAAGGCTTGACAGGTAAAGATTTACAGTTGGCCAAACAGTATGCAGCGATTATTGCTAAACGTCCTAAATACAGTCATCGCAAAGATGAGTATCACGCATTGCAGTTACGCTATTTAAAAGCCACAGGTCAACAAGTAAAAGCGAATTTACTCGATGTAGAAAGTCGTTTTAACCAGTTATTAGTGGAATTTCAACAAACAGGCAATACTGCTGGCGTGGCGTTAATTAAGAAATTGCTACCGCTTGAGCAAGCCAAAGCACAGTTAGACGGCATTCAAGCACAACTTAATCAACGTTTTAATACGCAGGCAGCAGATGAAGCGTCAATTAATGCACAATTACAGGCAGGAACAATATCGCAAATTGAAGCTCAGCAACGTTTAAAAGGCGTATATACAGAAACTGTAGCAGAGATTCAAAAACAATTGCCATTATTAGAAAAATTAGCCCAATTACCAGGCGCACAAGGTGAGCAAGCTCGTGTGATTTTAACGCGTATGCAAGCAAAACTCACTGAGTTAAAAAGTGTCGGCGATGAGTTAACTAAAACATTCCAACAAGGCCTTACTCAAGGTATTCAATCTTCATTAATGGGATTAGCAAATGGCACGATGACGTTAAAAGATGCTATTAAGAATTTAGCATTGACGGTAGTAAATGCAATGGCTCAGATAGCAGCTCAACAGTTAGCTATGCAAGCGGTAAGTGCTGTAGGAAGTGCATTTAGCAGTGGGGCGGGTGCAGCGGTAACAGCAGCAACAGGAGGCTATATTTCAGGGCCAGGTACTGGGACGAGTGACAGCATTCCAGCACGATTATCAAATGGTGAGTTTGTTATTAGAGCAGCCTCAGTTTCACGTTATGGCGTTGATTTTTTGCATGCTTTGAATAGAGGGAAATTAAGGAAATTTAACAAAGGTGGTTTAGTTTCTTCACCTAATTTTCCGAAACCTAAAGAGCCTACTTTAACACACGAGCTTAAAGAAGGAATGAGTCAACAAAGAGTAGCAGTTTCACCTGTCAATATTCAACAAACGTTAGCGGTTGATAGTGCTGAGCTTTTTACTAGTGGTATCAATACAGTGGCTGGAGAAAGGGCTGTATTAACAGTAATTAGAGCGAATAAAAAGACAATTAAACAGGAGTTAGGTTAACTATGGCATATGAAACTGGAATTGCAAAAACCGAACGGGATTTTCTTAAGAAATTAGATAAATTTTTAACGACAAATGAGAGTCTAGTAAAAAATGGACAAAATTGGACAAAAATTTTTGAACGTATTATCCCTGCTACGACCCATAAAGTTGATCGTTATCAGGTTGTGTGGAAAGCAACTGGCACGGGTATTGGTCAAGATATTTATGTAGGGGCCGAAACACAAAATCTTATTGCTGATGACGTTTACAATATTACATTTTTTGGTGGGACATTTTTTAATTTAGAGTTAGTTAACCAAATTAACATTGAGGACTTTAAGAATGCCATGGTGAATGTCTCTCCTAGTGTTTGTGTTTATGGAAATGCACGTGATTTTGAGTACCATTTTTTTGCAAATGGCCGTCATTTTAAAGTGGTCAGTCGTATTGGTAAAACCACGTCTACTGCGTATTGCGGTTTTATTTTACCGACTGTTCCACCTACTGAATATCCTTACCCTCTCTGTATTGCTGGTACGGGACCGACACACGACAGTGATAACCATTTAAACCGTTATTCGAGGGAGGACAGATTGAACTCATCCATCGTTTATGCTCGAAATAAGAGTTGTTATTTACTTCTCCCAACGCAAGTATGGTCAGGTTTTTATGGTATGGGAGGTGAATACAAGGATCCTGCTCTTTATCCAATAAGAAGTATTGAGGACGACTCCACGCAGCGTTGGATAATGCAACGTATGGTCGGCCTAGGGTCGACACCTTTAATCCCTGTTGAATTTATTTCTCGAGGTCAGAAAGTGGGAACAAATCGGTGGGGATGTTTCGATGGCGTGTATTGGATACCTGGAATACAGCGAGCAACAGGAGATGTCGTTAATATTGATAATGAAACGAATGGACTCGTTTTCAATGATGGTTTTCGTACTAGCACGACGAGTTACTTTGTTTTTGAAAAATAAATGGCATAAGGACTTATAATGGCTTATCAAACTGGAAATGCACAAAATATTCATCAACTTTTGGAAAAACTGGCTGAATTTGCCAAAATTCTACAGTGGGAAATTGTGCATCATACCGAAACAAAATTATATTTGCGGAATAAAGATGGACACTGTTTTGCCCTCGAATTTTTAAGTAATGTGTTTTATACCATACCTTGTACTCAATTAAATAATGACAAAAGTGCAATCGAGCAGCTTGGTTCACCTTGTCTTGAAGGTAATTGTTATAAACAGATTTATACCCGTACAACTGATTTAAACCTTGGCAATTTTATTGGTTATGATTTCTTTGGTACAGCAGATTATTTACATGTAGTAGTGGAAATAAAACCAGAACAGTTTAGACATTTTGGTATTGGCATGTTACTTAAAGAAGCAGAATTTATGGGGGGACAATATGCATTTGGTACCTACCTATATGACCAAGATGAAGCAAAATCTAACAGCCGTTTAAATAATTATGGATTTAGTGCCAATGATGATTTGACTGCAACTGCAGTAGTACGGGCAGATAAATTCTCTGCTGCACAAAAATCCCCTTGGTATTTATATAGTGCTAATTGTTATTCCACAGTTTATGATTACGCAAAATGTGTAGGCAGTGCGTGTTATGCATTGGGCCGTTCAGCAATGCCAGAAGATTATCGCACCTATCATCCAGATAACTATTTAGTTCGCTATTCCCAATCACAATTTGGGAATACATTAATCCCTGCACCAAATAGCATTATTGGGCACAAATTAGATAATACGCTGATTAGATTAGGTATCTTACCTGATCGCTATGAGTGTACGATGCAAGGTATTCCCCCTAAAAAAATTTTAGAAATTAATGGGGAGCGTTGGAAAATCATTCCCAGTGCAGGTTACAACGAATATAACTCTACTCGTAAAACATCGAACCCAGATAACACTGGTATTCAAGGCGTCGCATATAGAATTATTGATGATGAGACAGTAGGGGTATAAGATGTCAAATATCATTAAAGGCTATAAAACATCTTCTTTTAATGTCGGCACAGTAAGCTTAAATTCTATACCATTAACAACCTATAGGAGTCATGCCAGATTAGTCAATAACTTCAAGGCTAAGCGTGCACATCTCATTAATACGGTAGCTGAGCCTAATTTAAAGCGAACTATATATGGTCGCGTGACACCTAATTTTTATAAGAATTTATATAATCGCATAATTATTATTCCTCATGTTGTTTCATTAGGAAATATCTCTTCACTTCAAGTTTTTGAGGTGACAGTTTGGAATGCCTTTAAGCATGAAGTAAATCTTTCTGAAATTAAATTGTTTAATACTGAAGGGATTGAGTTAAAAGGGCATGATGGAATAAATCACTTTGGCCCAATCTCACTAAAAAGATGGACTGTTTATGTAAATATGCAAGGACCTGCAGAGATTGATGCAAAAATAAGTTGGATTTTTGAAAATACCTCTGCGACTTTAAGCATTTTAGGTTCGAGAACGACAGACTGGACCTTTTCTCCAGATTGGGATGAGAATGTTGTTGAGAATTTAGAGTTTTTGACAAGCGTCTATCAATCAATTTCAGGTGCGGAGCAGCGAGTTTCTAAAAGACTCTCGCCACGGCGCACGTTAGAATTCAAGGTATCTTTATCAGGTAAAGAAAAACAGCTATTTGAAAATTTTGTGTATTCTTTTGGCTCACGTATTTGGAGTATTCCAATTTTTTACGATAAAACGTCTTTACATCATGCCGTTAGTTCAGGGGATACGCAGTTATTTTTAGATACGACAGGTTATGATTTTTCAGAAACTGGCAGAATTTTAATAACAAATGGAAAAATTAAAGAAACACTAGAAATTACTGAAATTAAGTCGGGAATATTATTTCTTAAACGACCTATTTTAAATCATTTTGATATCGATGCTGATATTTATCCATTACGCTCTGCTGTACTAACAGATATGCCTGTTATAACAAAATTAACCGATGGTGTATCGACCTCGCAAATTAGACTGCTAATTCATGAGCATAATGCCTGGAGTAAGGATGTCAGTCATTTACCTATTTATCGTCAGCATCCAGTGCTAGAGCCAACAAGCAGTTGGCATGAAGATATTTCTGCACAATATTTGAGAATGATTAAAACGTTAGATAATGGGACGGGACTTCCTACCTATTTTGATACGGCGAGTAAAGCTTTCCAATTAATTACACATCATTTTGTTGCAACCAATCGAGACGAACAACAAAAATTAAGGCAATTATTTTACTATTTAAATGGCAGACAAAAACCAATTTGGGTTTCAAGTTCGAGTAGTGATTTTGATGTTCTATCAGATATTAAGGGTAAAATTTTTTATGTAAAAAACATTGGTTTTACTGAAACGAGCTTTAATCAGGTAGGGCGTAAAGACATTCGTATTGAATGGACTGGCGGGGTTATATATAAACGAATTAAATCAGCAACAGTAGTAGATGAAAATACTGAGATGATTGGGTTAGATACAGAAGATTTGAATATTAGTAAGGATAATATTTTAAAAATTTCTTTTCTAACTTTATCAAGATTAGAAAGTGATATGGTAACTTTCAAGCATATTACCGATAGTGATGGCTTAGCTACGGTAACTGTTAATTTTAGAGGGTTACGTGATGAATTGGAAAATGCCAATTAAATGGGTTTTAAAACGACTTTAAAAACAGTTTAAAGGAAATTTTATGAAAGCATATGAAAGTATTTCTAACAGCCAGCCCGTTAATCTATATCAATTTATAAGAGGGAATAAAGAAAAAAATTATTATTTTTGTGATGCCGATATAGATATCGAAATTAACGGCCAAAAGTGGTTGGCTGAAACAATCTCTGATACAGGACGGCATCTGGGAGAAAATATTAGCGTGACGCTTCCTAGTAACAATCCTATTGCAATGCTATATCGGGGTATGCCGCCATCACAACGCGTAGAAGTTAGGATTATGCGTGTGGACTATATCGCAAAAGAAATTCAAGTTGTATGGATTGGCACGATTGTTGAAGCAAAACGAGAAGATATTCATCAAACCAAATTAATTTCAGCTGGGCTTTCATCAACAATGGATACCGCAGGATTGCGGCTTACATGGGGGAAAAATTGTCCTTATACGCTTTATGATGTGGATTGTAAGGTTAATCCTACAAAATTCGGGATAAAAAACTTAGAAATTGTTGCAATTGATGGCATGAGTATAGTTGTAAATGTGCCTAAAGCGCTTCCTGATGAATGGTTTATGGCTGGCTTTATCGAATGGGTAGATATTGATGGAGTAAGAGAAGTGAGAGCAGTAACAACTCATAAGGGAAATCGGATTAGTTTGATGGGAGGAACACAAAAGTTATCTATTGGATTACGTATAAATGTTTATCCAGGATGTGATGGACGAGTGCAAACGTGTAAAGAAAAATTTAATAATGTACTGAACTTTGGCGGTATTCCGCACATGCCAAGTAAATCACCGTATGACGGGAGTCGAATTTTTTAAAGGAGAAATTATGCCAATTATCTTAGCTATTGTAAAAGCAGTTGCCGTTATGGCAATTAGTTATTTACTTAATCGAGCACTTGCACCAAAACCAAGTACCAGTCAGCCTGAGGCAATAGGTGCAAATGATTGGAATTTTCCTCAATCTGATGAAGGTACGCCCCAATGCGTTTTCTTCGGTGATTGCTGGACGGAAGATTGGCAAGTCTTATCTTATGGTAATTATCGAGCAACTCCAATTAGAAAAGGTTAATAAACAATGGATACGCTTAAAATAACTATGGAAGATATGCGAGCTGTAGATTTTTGTGCTGCTGGCGTAGAGGCTTTTTTTAATAGAGAAGGACTAGATTATGCACTCTTTTTAAAAGAAGGAATTTCAGCAGAGGAATTATTAAATACAGGTAGTGTTTTTGCAAGAAAAGTGGTTAATGTAAAAATAAAAACCATTGAAAATAAAGAGGAACAATAAAGATGGGTGGCAAGTCAGGTGAATCTGTTGTTGTAGGTTATCGTTATTTTTGGGATATTCAAAGTGGCTTAGGAAGAGGACCTGTTGATGAAATTGTTGAGATACGAGTAGATGATAAAACGGCTTATGTTGGAAAACCAGGTGAAATTACACAATCTAAAGCCATTTTTATTGATAAACCTAATTTGTTTGGTGGTGAGGATACGGGCGGTGAAGGTGGTATAAAAGGTCGCATGGAGATTTTAATGGGTGAGCCAGATCAAAAACCTTCAAGGATGTTAGTTAATCTTTTAAAAGGAATTCCAAATCCTAAGATTGGTGGACGTTCATTGTTAAGTCGAAAATCTAGCCATTATACACGTGAAGAAAGAGAAGCCTTTATTTCTGATGCCAAAATTCCTGAAGCAGAATTAACTGATGATGATTTAATTCCTGGCTTTCGAGGCATAGTCACAACTGTTTTTAGTGGACTTATTAGCTGTTATAGTGGTTATCCTAAAAAACATAGTTACCGCGTTCGTCGTAATAAAAAAGGGTGGCATGAAAACTCTCCTTGGTATCCAGAAAAATGCCGTATTCTTTTAAGAAATGACAACCTACGAATTAGTGGTTTATTTAAGGAACAAGAAGAAAATGTAAGACAAATTCACGCCATGAATCCAGCTCATATCTTAGTAGAATGTGCGACGAATAAAAGCTGGGGCGGGAAAAAAGAACTCAGTGATCTTGATTTAGATTCTTATAAAAAAGCGGCAGATACCCTTTATCATGAAGGCTTTGGGTTGTGCATGCGTTATAACCGTCATAGCAGTATTAAAGAGTTCATGCAACAAGTTGTCGAACATATTGGTGCTATTCAATACGATAATGTGGAAACAGGAAAACAAGCTATTCGATTACTTAGAAATGACTATGATGCAGATAAGTTACCAACCTTTAACTATGATAATGGTATTTTAAAAATACAAGACGATGATAGCTCTGCAACTGATAATGCGGCTAACCAAATCATCTTAAAATTTTTAGATCCAGTAACGAATAAAGAAGACCAAGCAATTGCTAATAATATTGCGTCAATAAGAATGCATGGAGTTATTAGTAAAACAGTTAGTTATAAGGGGATACCAACTTTTGATTTAGCTGCAAGAGTGGCTCAACGTGATTTAGAAATGGTATCAAGTAGTCTAACGCGATTGAAGATAGTTTTTGATATGCGGGCAAGTAATTTTAAGCCAGGAGATGTCTTTAAGGTCAATTTACCTGATCGTAATATTGAAAGTGCAGTCTTTAGAGTAAGTCAAATTGAAAGTGGAAATGAAGGGGAATTTATTGTGACCTGCATGATGGACGTATTTGGCTTACCAAAAGCCAATTATTCCACTAAAAAATCAAAATCGCTTTACGTCCCGCCCAATTTTAGTGCAGAGCCTATTAGCACAAATAAATTGGTCGAATTGCCCTATCATGTGTTGCCCTTTATTTTTAATGAAGCCATGCTAAAAGTGATTAAACCAACGGATTGTTATATCACCGCATTAGCCGAAGCGCCAACACCATTATCACTTGGATTTCAGATGTGGACGAAGGTGGGAGAAAACTTTAGGAAAGCAGCCGATATGACGTTTGTGCCTTCTGTCATTTTTCCTGAAAAAATACAACCTTTTGAAACTAAAATTAAATTTAAGGGGGATGGCACAGAACTTATGAATGCCATCGCTTTAATGGTAAATGATGAGATTTTAAGGATTGATTCTGTAGATTTAGAAAATGAAACGATTACCGTAGGCAGAGGCTGTGCAGATACCATTCCAGAGGCTCATGAGGCTAATGCTCGGGCATGGTGCTATTTATTTGTAAATCAAATTGATCCAACAACATATGCACCAGGAGAAAAATTACAGTGTAAGTTACTTACTAAAACTTCTCAGGAATTATATCCTTTGGCAGAGGCTATTCCTCAATCTATAACCCTACGCCAACGCCAAGCGAGGCCTTATCCACCTGGAAATGTTAAAGTGGATGGGGTATTGGGTGGCCAAATTAATGATGTGAATAAATTTTCAATATCATGGGCTCATAGAAGTAAAGAAATTCAATCAGATAAGCTTATTTCTCATATGGAAGATAGCGTCGTCACTGCACCTGATGGCCTCTATAAGATTAAATTTTTTGAAGATAATAAGTTAATAAGAACTGTTTTAACGAAAGAGGATCATTTTATTTACCCTGATACAGAAAAGAGGGAGGATGAAACCTTTAATCGAATAACATTGAGTGCATGGAAAGACGGATTAGAAAGCTTATATCAATATGAATTTACTGTATCTGGTGCAATGACATTACTCTATGACTGGAATTTTAAGAAAAATTTTACCGTAGGAAATCAATACTTAAATAAATATGATGATACCGATATGCCAGGCGGTAAGTACATCATGCTAAATTCTGATCTGAATACAGCCAATAATAAAGATATTTATCTTAGTTTCCCATTAAAGAAAGCCTATAAAAAAGTATTACTCTCTTATAAGGTAGGCTCTTATGGAAAGCGGAAGGGACTCTGTAAAATAGCGTTACAGTTTTACTATCAAGGAAAGATGATGAGTGAAATGTTATCGCCTACCTTCGGAAATTGGAAACGTGATGAATGGCATCATCAGGCAATGCTAAGCGAGTTAAGTGATAATGTAGATGAAGTCAGATTTAAAATTATCGTTGAGGGGAACATTCATAATAATGCTTTAGCTTTTAAAGACATTGTATTAAAGGTTAATGAGGCATAAATGCGACTGTTTCTAAGAAAAGACTATTTCCGTAGGAATTATACCATATCATTAAGGAGTAAAACAATGAAGTAAGCCAATAAAAAACGAGAAGACGGCGACATAAACCATGTGGAGGCATGGTTTATGTCAGCTACGCAGGCATAATCTGCATATAGCCATGCGCCGCCTGCCTTGCAAGGCGGGTGAATTGTATCAAAAAACAATTACCGATGGGAACCTTTATGCAGAAAATAATGCAACTTCGATGTAAATGCTGTAATAAATTATTAGGGCAGGCAAAAGAAGTAAAAAATCTAGAGATTAAGTGTGTACGTTGTAAACGAATCAATACGTTTAATCATAGTTGTTAATAATTCACCAATAGAGTGTCATTGAACGCCTTAATAAGGAGTTTTTTCAATGACACTATTCAAACAAGCCCCCTTACCATTTACGGGGCAAAAACGTCAGTTTTTATCACACTTTAATCGTATTCTTAATGAAAATATCTCTAACCATGGCGAAGGCTGGACTATCTTAGATGTTTTCGGGGGAAGTGGCTTACTAAGTCATAATTCTAAATACATCAAACCAAATGCACGAGTAATTTATAATGATTTTGATGGATATACTGAAAGATTAGGACATATTGCGGACACTAATCGATTACGCTCAATGATTTATGCCGTAGTGGCTGATGATGTCAAGAATACTCGTCTAAGCGAGTCCAAAAAAGCTAAAATTCTCAATATCATCCATACTTTTGATGGTTATCTTGATACTCAAACTATCGCATCGTGGCTATTATTCAGTGGAAATCAAATATCTAGCCTTGACGAATTGAAGAAAAAAACGCTATGGCATGGCATAAGAAAAAACGATTATCCAACAGCAGAAGACTACTTAGATGGTATCGAAGTAGTGAGTGAAAGTTTTCACACACTATTACCAAAATTTGCGAATCAAAAAAACGTCCTTTTACTACTTGACCCGCCTTACTTATGTACCAATCAAAAATCATATAAACAGGCAACTTATTTCGATTTAATTGATTTTTTAAGGCTCATAAATCTTACAAAACCACCTTACCTTTTCTTTAGTTCAACTAAAAGTGAGTTCATTCGCTTTATTGATTTTATTACAGAAAATCAACTGGATAACTATGAAAGTTTTATGGATATAAAAAAGATTGTAGCTAAGGCACAGTTAAATCATCAAACGGTATATGAAGACAATTTAATTTATAAATTTTAAAGGGTGAAGTTATGAAAGAACTAAGTTTATTTACTGGTATTGGCGGGGGAGTTTATGGCTCGCAAATTTTAGGATGGCAAACGATTGCCTATGTAGAAAAAAACGATTTTTGTCAACAGGTTATAAAACAGCGAATAGCAGATGGCATTTTTGAACAAGGAGAAATTTATGGCGACATCGCAGATTTTAATAAGTACCACGCCCACAAATATGCAGGAGAAATCGACGTGCTCACGGGCGGTTTCCCATGCCAACCATTCTCGTTGGCTGGCAAGCAAAAGGGCACGAGTGACAACCGTTATTTGTTCGATGAAATTATCAAAACGATTAAGATTATACAACCAAAGCGGATTTTTTTTGAAAATGTCAGAGGGTTGCTCAACTCAAACGCCATTGTTCAAATTTTCCAGAAACTCGCCAATCTTGGATATGACTGCAAGCCCCCATTACTGCTTGGAAGTAGCGACTGTGGGAACGTCCATCAAAGAAAACGACTGTGGATTTACGGTGAACTTACCAACATTACCGACACCACAAGCGAGCGATGCAAGCTTTGGTTGGAGCCTACGCACATTAAGACAAGTACAAAAACGAGAGCAAAGCAATCATCAAATGATGTTGCAGGGCAAACTGATTTTAGAAGCACACAACGCAAATATCAGATTAAACAATATAGAGATTATTTCACACGAGCAGATGTGCCTGAACCCTTGCTTTGCAGAGTGGATAATGAATCTACCGAACGGTGCGAGCGGATTAAAGCCATTGGTAATGGACAAGACCCTGTTGTAATGGCTACGGCGTATTATATTCTAACGAATATGTTGTAATAAAAATTTTTTACCTAATATCTAAACTTTAAAAGCGTTAATTCTTGCATAAAATAAGTGTAAAACTATATGCAGATATTAACGCTTTTTTGTGCAAAAAATTTTGCGAGCTTATAGATTTTACTTAAATCTACTTTGTTTTGAGAGTACCCAATGTATCGGTATAACTTAAGGGGGGAGGTATTCAAAAAACGCAGTCATTTTAATCAATAATATTTTACATGTCAATAAGAATTATTATCATTTGTAATTTTTTAATTACCTGAAATTTTCATATTATTAATTAGCATCGATCCCGTTTGAATATTGGAGCGATGTTCTACATCATCAGTGATTGCTACGATATCTTTCATCATACTTTGTAGATAGCCAGCAATAGTAATTTCAGCAACAGGGAATTTTATTTCTCCGTTTTCGACCCAAAAACCAGATGCACCACGAGAATAATCGCCTGTGACGAGATTTACACCTTGTCCCATTAAGTCGGTAACAAGTAAACCAGTTCCCATTTTTTTTAATAGGGCATCAAGACCACCTGTCATATTTGGTTTCACGAGCCAGTTATGAATGCCTCCTGCGTGTCCTGTCGTTTGCATCCCCATTTTTTTGGCACTGTAATTGGTTAAAAGATAGGTTTGCAAAATACCGTTATCTACAATAGTGCGATCCATTGTTTTTACCCCTTCACTATCAAATGGCGTAGAGGCGAGCGCACCTAGAAGATGTGGACGTTCTTCAATGCGGAACCAGTCGGGTAAAACTTCTTTACCTAAACTATCCAATAAGAAACTGGCTTTACGGTAAAGGCTACCCCCACTAATTGCTGCGGCAAAATGACCAATAATTCCCGTTGCCACATCATTCATAAAAATAACAGGTACGTTTTGAGTTTCAATTTTTTGTGGATTTAGATGAGAAAGTGTTTTTACTGCACTATTGCGACCAATCCATTCAGGCGTAGCAAGTTTATGGAAATCACGTGAAATGCTATATTCATAATCACGTTCTAGCGCCTCATTTTCTTGACCGATTACCGAGCAAGAAAGGGAATAACGACTCGATAGATAGCTTTGTAGCATGCCTTCGGTGTTTCCATAAATACGAATTCCTGAATGCGAATTAAAACTTGCACCATCGCTATTTACAATACGTTTATCATAATCTAACGCAGCACGTTCGGTTTCTTGGGCAAGTGAAATGGCGTGGTCGATATCAATATCATGTGGGTGATAAAGATCTAAATCTGGAGCGTCAAAAGCTAAAAGCGATTTATCCGCAAGCCCTGCACAATCATCAGGTGAGGTATAGTGGGCAATCGCAATCGCTGCATCTACGGCTTTTTCGACTGCCTCTTTGCTTAAATCAGCCGTTGAGGCATTTCCTTTTTGTTGCCCTAAATAGACTGAAATCCCCAGTGCGCCGTCATTATTAAATTCGATATTTTCCACTTCTTGTAAGCGAGTTGAAACGGAAAGTCCATTAACTTTTGTTACCGCAACTTCAGCGGTTGCACCTTTTTTTGTCGCATGCGCTAACGCATGAGCGGCGGCATCAAGTAATTCTTGTTGTTGCCTTTTAAGTAGAGTAGTTGAATCTGTATGTTGCATTGTCATAGTCAAATCCTTAAAAAATTTTTGCTATTCTAGCTTATTTTCTATAAGGTCGCTAATTATGTGCTAGAATGCGACCCTTTTAATGATTAGACGAGGAGAGAAGATGGCAAAAGGCAGAAAACAAGACTGGTGGGATGATGAAAACCAAGAAGAAATCATTTACGTCAGTAAAAGTGAAATTAAACGTGATGCCGAAGCTTTAAAGCAACTTGGAGATAAATTAATTAACCTAACGCCAGCAAATTTGGCGAAGATTCCAATGGATGATAATTTATTGGAAGCCGTAGAATTAGCGCAACGTTTGCAACGTGAAGCACGTCGTCGCCAATTGCAATATATCGGTAAACTTTTACGCACCATGGATACTGATCCTATCCAAGAGGCATTGGATAAAGTAGAAAATAAACATCAGCAACAACAAGCGATGTTACATAAAATTGAACGCCAACGTGATGATTTGATTGCACAAGGCGATGTCGGGTTAAATGCATTATTAGAAGATTATCCAACCCTCGATCGTCAACGATTACGTACGCTTATTCGTGCTGCTAAAAAAGAAGTTGAGCAGAAAAAATTAGGCAAAGCGTATCGTGATATTTTTGTATTATTGAAAGAAGTTATGCTAGAAGCATAAATTTTTCAGAAAAATCGGGCGTGGTTATGAAGCCACGTATCCCTTATCTTCTTGCGTTGGGTTCATTGCACCACGGCGTGCGAGCTCATCGCAAATTTCATTTTCTACATGTCCACTATGACCTTTTACCCAGTGCCAATTTATAGAATGGCGTGCGACTACTGCATCTAAACGTTTCCAAAGGTCTTGATTCTTAATTTTACCTTTTTTCCAGTTGGAGGCTTTCCAAGAATGAATCCATGTAGTAATACCATTTTTCATGTATTGGCTATCGCTATACAGATCTATTTCGCAATGTTGATTAAGTGCCTCAAGTGCTTTAATTACGGCGAGGAGTTCCATACGATTATTGGTTGTTAAAAAATAGCCTTCAGAAAGCTGTTTTTCATGTTGCTGGTAGCGGAGAATTGCACCAAGCCCACCTGGACCAGGATTCCCTAAACAGGATCCATCGGTAAAAATTTGAATTTTCTTTGGTTGCATATAAAATAAATTCCTATTCATTCTTTTTTTGCGATAATAGCGGAAAACGCATAAAACTTTAAGGAAAAAAATGACAGAACAACAACCCAAAATTCAGCCACATCGCCAAATTGTTTTGGATACTGAAACTACAGGTATGCAACAGTATGGTGAACATTATCAAGGACACTGTATTATTGAAATTGGGGCAGTGGAAGTCATTAATCGCCGTAGAACAGGGCGTGAATTACATCTTTACATTAAACCTGATCGTCCCGTTGATCCAGAAGCGCAAAAGGTGCATGGTATCAGCGATGCGGACTTAGCGGATAAACCGAGTTTCCCTGAAATTGCGCAAGAATTTATTGATTTTATAAAAGGTGCAGAGCTGGTTATTCATAATGCTCCCTTCGACGTAGGATTTATGGATTATGAGTTTCGGAAACATAAATTAGGTGTACAAACCGCAGATATTTGTACCGTTCTTGATACGCTTGCGCTTGCACGTCAAATGTATCCAGGAAAACGTAACTCTCTTGATGCATTATGTACACGTTTAAATATTGATAATAGTAAACGTACCCTTCACGGGGCTTTACTGGATGCGGAAATCCTTGCCGATGTCTATTTGGCAATGACAGGGGGGCAGACCAATTTATTTGAAGATGATGATCCAAGTGTAATTGGAACGGGAAATGGTGATCAGGCAGTGATTCGTAGTCATTTGCCTCAAGAAGCAGGATTACGTGTTATTCATGCTAACAATGAGGAAAAAAAACATCACCATGATTTTTTACAACTTGTGAATAAAAAGAGCCAGAATCACTGTTTTTGGTTGTTAGATGAGGCAGAAATTGTACAAGACGTACATTGATTAAGCATTTGATAATATTTTTGAAAAAATAGGCTTGACGTTTTTCTCATATCTCATTATTATGCACCCACTTTTTGCGGAGTGGTAGTTCAGCTGGTTAGAATACCTGCCTGTCACGCAGGGGGT
Organism: Actinobacillus delphinicola; assembly: GCF_900638385.1. Taxonomy (NCBI): domain Bacteria; kingdom Pseudomonadati; phylum Pseudomonadota; class Gammaproteobacteria; order Pasteurellales; family Pasteurellaceae; genus Actinobacillus; species Actinobacillus delphinicola. The sequence continues at coordinate 1,296,239 of NZ_LR134510.1, forward strand.
CGCGGGTTCGAATCCCGTCCATTCCGCCAAAATTTCCTCACGGAGCGGTAGTTCAGCTGGTTAGAATACCTGCCTGTCACGCAGGGGGTCGCGGGTTCGAATCCCGTCCGTTCCGCCACTTTCTTTTTCTCATTTATTCCCTTTTAAATTCTTATCATAAAAACATTTTTCACTTTATTTAAACTAATAATACTAAAAGTTTAATGACTTCCTATATAGCTTAAAATTCTTTGAGATATTTTGAGAAGTTTAGTGATAGAACCTCGTTATTTTGTATTTTATTCTATGATATTACTGATTTCTCTAATAGGTCTAGATAAGGATCACCATCTAATATCTACATATTTATATTTCTTTAATCTAACTATTTTAGATTAAATTTCTTCTTTTATTAAACTTTAATTTTATATATATCAAATAGTTAATTTATAACGTTTAATACTAATTTAAAATTAGTTTAAATAGTAAATATGACTATTAATTTTTTTACTAATTTAAAAAAAATATAACTACTCAATTTTAGTTGCTTCTAATTTATTAAATAAAGTATTAGCATTACCAAGATAATATGGAATATTACATACTTTACTTAAATATATCTGCTTTTAAAATTAGGTAATCTTTTGATTATTAAATAAACTAGTAGATATATAAAATATTCCAATTAATGAGAAGAGTCCAATAATATTGATTTAAAGGAACGTATATTAATTAAGAAGATTTTAAATAGTTATATATAAATTGTATTTTATTTTATGAAAAAGTTAAAGAATTTATAGTATTTATTATCTAGAAAATAAACTGGAGAATATATGAATAAAACTTTTAAAACTATTTTTGATAAAAAAACATCAAGATTGGTTGTAGCTTCTGAACTTGCGAAAAATTCAGGAAATTGTCAATCTGAATCTGATGGTAGGAATGTTACTACTTTTAGTAAACGTAATAAAACTTCTTCGGCAATGCTAAAAATCGCAGGGCTGTTAGGATTGTGCATTGCAACCATGCCAATGGCGTATGCGATTGGTAATGGGAATATAGGTGGTGACAGTACAGGCGGTCCGGGTGGTTCAGCTACTCCAGTACCTCTCCCTCCAGTTGGTTCTGGTCAAACCGCTGGTGGTAATGGCTTTTTCCCTCCTTCTGGAGGACCTAATCAGAATATACCAAAACCTTCAATCCAAGGTCGTAATCTAAATACAGATAATTCTCCTACAGGTGTGATTAATAATAATTTAGATGCGAAAATTAAGGCGAATACTGAAGGTATTAAGGCAAATAAACAGATGATTAATAATAATAACCGTATAATTGGTAATATTGATGCTAAAGTGAGTGGACTTGTTTCAAAAGTTGCCAAAGATTCAAATAGAATCGATCATGTCATTGCGGATAATACGAGTAATGCAAGCCATATTAAGGATAACGCAACGAAAATTGCGACAAACAAAGAAGGCATTACAAAAAATAAAGAGTTGATTGGGAAAACTGATGCTCGAGTAAGTGGTGTTGTCACTAAAGTGGCAGACAATACTAATAAAATCGATCATGTTATTGCTGATACCACAATCAATGCGCAAAATATTGCAAAAATTGCCAAAGAACGTGCTGATGTTAGTGGTGTGATTTCAAAAGTTGCGATTAATACGGCGAGTATTAATAATGTTTCAGCCCGCATTTCTTCTAATACCAAAGCGATAGAAGCAAATAAAACGGCAATTGCTGAAAACCAATCTCGTATCAATCATCTAGATAAGCGTGAAGAACGCCATATGGCACAGTTATCTGCATTAGCGGGTTTATTCCAACCGTATGAAATTGGGCAATTTTATGTTACAGGTGCTGTTGGACAATATCGTAATAATACTGGAATCGCACTAGGTTCAGGTTACCGTTTAAATCGAAATGTAGCCTTCAAAGTAGGCGTATCTATGACGACTCAGAAACAAGATGATGCTGCTTATAATGCAGGTGTTTATATTGGTTTCTAGTTTATTTTGATTCTCACTTTATCAGGTCATCAACATAAAGTGTAAATGGCGTTGTAAAGGTGAGAAAATTAGCACTGTATTGATAAAAGCCGCCATTATGGCGGCTTTTTTATTGTTGAGCATATTATTCGCGCAATACCTGGTAATCTTTGAAAACCGATTAAATTGCCAAAACTTCACTATGGTTTAGCAGACATTTTGAAAATTGTGATATTTGTCATTGCTTTTCTTTTTGATTTTTTAGAAAATTTATACGAATTATGTTTAATTAAGTTACAATTATTTTTTATAAATTGTAATGTATAACGAATATCTAAATAGACCATGTCCAAGGAGCAATTTATGGCGACCCGGTTATTAAAAAAGAGCTTAGCATTTGCTTTATCTGTCATCTTTATTGGAACTGCACAAGCAAGTGATCCTGTGGCATTCAACACCGAAGGATTTAGTGATTTAGTTGCAGCAAAATTTGGAAATGTTGAACCCAATGATGTACACAAAGTATTAAGTGCGGGTAAAGTATCGGATACGCTGTTAGTCTCTCTTGCCCCAAACAAAATGATTGATTTTGCTCATCCTTTTCCACAACCAACAATGACGTTTATTCCTTCATCGGCACGTGATTTATTGGCACTAGGAGGGCTGGGCGGTCACGGTAACATGATTTCTATGGAAAAAATTATCTCGCTTAAACCAGATCTTATTATTGATGTGGGAAGCGTGGGACAAAGCTATGTGGATACCGTAAAACGTGTGCATGAAAAAACTAAGGTTCCCGTGGTATTGGTGGATGGCAATTTTGCGGATACGCCACAACAAATTCGCACAGTAGCAAAATATATTGGCGATACGAAAAAAGGTGATTTGTTGGCGAATTATGCACAACGTATTTTAGATATGACCAAAGATGCTACACAAATTAATGGTGTCGCAAAATCAGTGTATTACGCACGAGGTACAGATGGTTTAGAAACGGCTGCCACCAATTCAATTCATAGCGAAGTATTAAATTGGGTCGGATTAAAAAATGTGGTGGATATGAAAAGTCAAAAAAGTACAGCACGTGTTTCGATGGAACAACTTTATAAATGGCAGCCTGATATCATCGTTACCCAAGATCCGACTGCTTATCAACATATTCAAACCTCTCCACTTTGGCATCAATTAAAAGCGGTACAAGGTAAAGATGTTTACCTCGTACCAAATAAACCATTTGGTTGGTTAGGGCAACCACCAAGTGTGAATCGCTTACTTGGTGCATTATGGCTCACGCATAAATTGGATCCAAAACGTCTAGATACTAGCGATTATCTCAATTTCGTGAAAAATTACTTCCAACTTTTTTACGATTACCAATTGACACCACAAGATGAAAAATCACTTGGTATTCTCTAAATCGCAAAATTTTTTACGAAAAAGCTGGCGACAAATCGTGCCGCCAGCTTTATTAATTGGTTGTGTGCTTACTGCCTGTTGTATTGGACAATATCCAATATCACTCCATGACTTATGGCAAAACCTCTTTTTTCCTTCGACCTCGTCTAACTCAATTATCCATACTGTATTATGGCAGGTTCGTCTCCCTCGTATTTTAACCGCTATTCTCGCAGGTGCGGCACTTTCAATGGCAGGGGCGACTTATCAAAGTATGTTTAAAAATCCGCTAGTATCCCCTGATATTTTAGGTGTCAGTGCTGGGGCAGGCTTAGGGGCGGTTGCTATTATTTTTGTTGGAGGATCGCTTTGGCAACTTCAATTAAGCGCCTTTATCGGTGGACTAGTTGCTGTTGCGATTGTCTATGCTATTGCCAAAATTGCCCGCTATCACGCCCCGATTTTAGCATTAGTTTTGGCAGGAATTGCACTCGCTGCCTTATTGAAAGCAGGAATTTCCATTTTAAAAATTTTTGCTGATCCCTATAGCCAATTAACCACCATGACTTTCTGGCTATTAGGCGCCTTAAACATGGCAACTTTCCACGATCTTGCTTTTATGGTTCCACTTATTTTACTTGCCGTACTTCCCTTAATTTTATTACGTTGGCGGATGAATTTATTAAGTTTAGAAGACGAAGAGGCGCAAAGCTTAGGCTTAAATCTCTCTCGCACCCGTTTAATCTTTATCGTTTCTGCTACCTTAATGACCTCTACTATTATTGCCGTTACGGGAATTATTGGCTGGATTGGGCTAATCGTCCCCCATGTTGCACGACTTTGGCTTGGCGAAAAAGGGAGTGATTTTCGCCAACTATTACCTGTCACGATTTTCTTTGGTAGCGCAATATTATTAATTGCTGATACTTTCTCTCGTGCCACCTTTAGTGTCGAAATTCCACTGGGGATCATTACTGCTATTGTTGGTGTGCCATTTTTTCTAGGTTTATTAATTTTAGGTGGACGTAAATGAGTTTTCTGTCCTTGCAAAATTTAGCGATTGGTTATAAAAAGAAAGTAATTGCGGATAAATTGAATATCACATTTTCTGAAAAACAGATTGTTTGTTTACTCGGTGCGAATGGGTGTGGCAAAACAACGTTATTAAAAACGATATTAGGGCTACTTCCACCCATGAGCGGAGAAATTTATCTCAATAATCAGAATTTAAAACATTATCCAACACCACAGCTAGCAAAACAGATTGCTTATGTACCGCAAGCCCATCGCCACTTTAATTTTAGTGTACAAAATGTTGTATTAATGGGACGCAATCCCTATTTAAAATGGTATCAAAGCCCCAATTCTTGTGATAAAGAAATTGCCCAAATGGCACTGGCACAAATAGGAATTGAGCATTTTTTAACGAAAAGTTTTGATAGATTAAGCGGTGGGGAACAACAACTGGTTTTGATTGCAAGAGCCTTAGCACAACAGCCCAAATTATTGATTATGGATGAACCTACTTCAAATTTAGATTTTGGTAATCAATTACGGGTTTTAGAAAAAATCAAACAGCTGAATGCTGAAACTCAATTAGGCATTTTAATGACAACGCATCAGCCTGAGCAAAGTTTACAAGTCGCAGATCGAACATTATTATTTCATCAAGGAAAAATTCTTGCTGATGATATACCGCAACGTATTTTAACCGTACAGAACCTTGCGAAAATTTATCAACTCGCCCCTGCGGTTATCCAAAAACATTTTCACTTTATGGCATAAGGAGAACTGTATGACAGACACTCAATTACCGACTATCCATGATATTGATTTTGCAACTTTATACAAAAATCATTTCCAATTATCTGCCCGCAAAGGTAAAACGGCTGAAGATTGGAAAGAAAAAGCCGAAAAAATGCAGCGTTCTGATTTCGATTTACAAAGTGAATATGTGAAACAATTTATGGCGCATATGAAACTTTCACCAACCGATACCGTATTAGATGTTGGGTGTGGCGGTGGTGCGTTAGCACTAGCAATCGCACCGCATGTTCAAGCCGTTTATGCACTAGATTTTTGCCAAGAAATGTTAGATATCGTGCAAGAACGTGCAAAATCAATGAATATCACAAATATTTATCCGATTTTGCGGGCGTGGGAAGATGATTGGGATAATGTACCTGAATGCGATATTTGTATTTCATCACGCTCCTCAATGGTAGGCGATCTCGACGATGCTTTAAATAAACTTAATCAACATGCCCGTAAAGCAGTTTATATGAGTATGCTCGTAGAAAAAGATTTTATCTCACCAGAAGTATTACGTGTGATTAATCGTGATTCTATCGGCTTTCCGAATTATATGTATGCGCTAAATTTACTTTATCAAAAAGGCTATTTTCCAACTGTAAATTTTATTGAATCTCATGGTTGCCTCGTTGAACCTAAAGCCCTCACGGCGGATCAACTCATCAAAGCCGTCAGCTGGTCAGTCGGTAAATTAACCGAGCAAGAAATCAAAGATCTCAAACTCTACCACACCGCCCACCCTGATATTAAAAGCCCTTACAACCTTTTCAGAAAATGGGCGTTATTAGAATGGAGCAAATAAGAATAACTTATTTTATTTATAAAAAATTATAATTAAATCAATTTGTTATGATTTGTACGTATTCTTTTGTTTTATTTTTAATATTTAAAAATACATTAAAAAAATGTAAAATTCATAACAATCGTTATATATTATTTTTATTTTTAGATTTTAAAATATGCAAATGCATGTGTGAATTTTAAAAAAAATAGCAATCTATAATCCGCTGAATAAACTTGCGCAGCACACAAAAAGTGCCGTAAAAAATTTAGAGGATTTATATATGAAATGTACTTTAATAAAAACAACGATAGCGATAGTGATCTCAATGACCGTGTCGGGCATGTCTTATGCTGAACAAAATCAAACGGCAAGTGAATCACAACAGAATGTCTCAGGGAATGAAACATTACAAACGGTTAAACAGAAAACTGCAATTTTAAAAAGTTTGACTAAAAGTGCGGCAGAAAAAAGTAAACGCCAAGAGGATCTTATTAAAATATTAAAAAATAAGTTTTCTAACTATGAACAGCGTTTTGGGCATAATGAAGAGCTATTAAATAAAAATTATCTAGGATTAATGGAACATCATAATCGTATTAATGATAATGCTTCCTATAACAGTGTTAATAGAGGAGTTATTGCTCAAAACACACAAGCAATAAAAAATAACTCACGCCGTATCCACAATTTAGATAAACGTGAACAACGTCATATGGCTCAAAATGCAGCATTAGCAGGCTTATTCCAACCATACTCAATCGGTCGTTTAAACGTAACTGCAGCAATGGGGCAATATCGCAGTAATAATGCGATAGCATTTGGTGCTGGTTATCGTTTTGATAACAACCTTGCAGTGAAAGCGGGATTCTCTATGAGTACTAATGCAGCGGATGATGCAGCTTATAATGTTGGTGTAAACTACGAATTCTAAGCGATAGCTTTTAATCTCACCTAACATAAAGCCCCCAATTGGGGGCTTTTTATTTCTTACGCTCCAATTTTCGGAAAAATTTATGGAATAAAAAGGAAAATGATATACTGCGGGCATTTTAGAAAAAATGAGTAAAACAATGCGTTATATTTATACTTTTATTTTTTATCTTGCGGTGCCGTTTATTTGGTTTTTTATGTGGTTGAAGGGTCGCAAGAATCCAGACTATGCCAAACGTCATATGGAGCGTTATGGGTTTTATAAAAATTTGCTAAAACCTAAGCCAAAAGGAATTGTAGTGCATGCTTCAAGTGTGGGTGAAGTGATGGTGGCGACACCTTTAGTAAAAGCTTTACAGGCACGCTATCCTGATTTAGCGATTACGTTTACCTGTATGACACCAACAGGATCGGATCAGATTAAGAAAACTTTTGGCGAAAGCGTGACGCATTGTTATTTGCCTTTTGATCTACCGTTTGCGATTAAACGTTTTTTACGTTTTATTGATCCTAAGGCAGTTATTATTATTGAAACTGAGCTTTGGGCAAATTTATTTTATGCGTTAAAATGCCAAAATATCGCATTGATGATCGCAAATGCTCGTCTTTCTGCACGCTCGAGTGCGCGTTATGCAAAATTCCAAAAAACAATGGGTGAGATTTTGCAGTGCGTTGATTTGATCGCCCCACAAGATAAACTCAGTGCCGATCGTTATTTGGCGATTGGCGCAACACCTGAGCAAGTGAAAGTCACGGGAAATATTAAGTACGATTTAACGCCCTCTGCGGAAATTTATAAAAAAATTAACGAAAATCGGGGCGTGTTTAATAAGCGTCCTGTTTGGGTGGCAGCAAGTACGCATGAGGGTGAAGAAGAGATTATTTTAGATGCTCATCAAAAGTTACGCACAAAATTTCCAAATTTATTGTTGGTGTTAGTGCCTCGTCATTTAGAAAGATTTGATGCAGTTGCTACTTTGATTAAGAATAAAAATTTAAGCTTTGTGCGTCGTAGTGAGCATCAAGGTGTAAAAAATGAAGCCGTCTTGTTAGCCGATACAATGGGCGAGTTGTTATTTTTCTATGGTTTGTGCGATGTGGCTTTTATTGGCGGCAGCTTAATTACACGTGGCGGGCATAATCCACTGGAAGCGGCAGCGTTTAAAAAGCCTATTGTATCAGGGGTCGAAGTATTTAATTTTCATGATGTTTATCAGCAACTTAACGATGCGAAAGCAGTAAGTTGGGTAGATAAGACGGTCGAAAGTGTCGCAAATGAAGTGGGATATTTATTACAAAATCCGCAGGAACGCACAAGAAATGGAGAGGCAGCCTATGCAGTTTTACAACGCAACCAAGGTGCTTTAGAAAAATTATTAGGTTTTATGCAACCTTATTTGGAGAGTTAAAATGATTAAAGTCATTTATCCTGGCACGTTTGATCCTATTACGAATGGGCATGTTGATATTATTGCTCGTGCTGCAAAATTATTTTCACAGGTTATGGTAGCAGTTGCGAAAAATCCAAGTAAAGGTACGCTCGTTTCTTTTGATGATCGTATATTTTTAACAAAAGAAGCATTGGCACATTTACCAAATGTAGAAGTAATTGGTTTTGATGGATTATTGGCAAATCTGGTAAAGGAACAGAATATCACAGCGATTGTGCGGGGGGTGCGTAATAGTATTGATTTTGAATATGAGCGCCAACTGGTAGATGTTAATGCGCATTTAGCGAATAATGTTGAGACCATTTTACTTACTGCTTCCGAAAAAGTGGGATATATTTCTTCAACCGTAGTACGAGAAGTTTTTCTTCATGAAGGCGATGTCGGTGGAATGGTGCCAGAAAATGTATTGAATTATCTTCTATCTTTAAAGTAATGGGGTAGAGGGGAGAATCAAAGAATATTAATTTAGTTACGCCTCAAAAAGCGAATAATTTTATGAGATTTATCGTATTTTTGTAGATCGGTATAAAATCACCATAAAAAAACGGACACAATAAAGACTGTCCGTTTTTTTAACAGATATAAAGAATATTCAGAGAAAGAAATATTAGACTAATTTAATAAATCTTCTGAATCACGAGTCATACGGTTTAATTTTGCTAGACCTAACCCACAACTTTTAATTTGGGTTGCTCGTTCTAGTTTTAAAATCTGTGCTTTGCTAGCATTTAATTTTGCCCGAATTTGTTCAAGATTTGGATGAGTACCAGGTTGTTTTGCTGCATCGCTTACAAGCATATCTGCTTCATCAAATAATTTTTGGCATTGAACAGGGATATTATCAATGCTAGTAGGGGCTGCAAAAGCGGAAGAAATACTACCCGCTAAAAGAGCAGAACCTAACAAAAGTTTAAATAATTTCATAAAATGAGTAAAAGTTGTACTGATTGCAAAGGTGTGCAAAATCTAACAAATTTTTTTTTTCATGTCTAGTATTTTTCTTAACATTAAAAACAAATAAATAATTAGGAAAAATTAATATTATAGAGGTATTATCTAAAAGTGGTTTTGTCTTTTTTACTCAATATGTTGATAATAACTATTACAAAAATAGGTGTTTATTGTGAATGTAATTGTAGTAGAATGGTGAAAAGTCTTGCGTATTTTTTGTGATTGTTATGAGAGATAGGCTTTTTGTAAGGTAAGAGTAACATTCACAAAAAAGGACAAAATTCAGCTTGAATATGTTTTCATTCAAGCGTCAGGGGGTGGTTGAAAAATCACTGGAAAAGCTTTTTAGCTCTTACAATACAAGGAGTTAGAGATGTTAGATATTGTTGATCTCTCTAGATTGCAGTTTGCATTAACTGCGTTGTATCACTTTTTGTTTGTACCACTAACATTAGGGTTATCCTTTATTCTTGTTATTATGGAAACCATCTATGTTGCTACAGGTAAAGAAGTGTACAAAGATATGACTAAATTCTGGGGTAAGTTATTTGGTATTAACTTTGCTCTAGGTGTTACCACTGGTATTACCATGGAATTCCAATTCGGTACTAACTGGTCATATTATTCTCATTATGTTGGTGATATTTTCGGTGCACCTCTTGCTATCGAAGCATTATTAGCATTTTTCTTAGAATCTACTTTCGTTGGTTTATTCTTCTTTGGTTGGAATCGTTTGACTAAAGGTAAACACTTAATCGCAACATACTGTGTTGCAATCGGTTCTAACTTATCTGCAATGTGGATCTTAGTTGCTAATGGTTGGATGCAACATCCAGTTGGTTCTCATTTCAATTTCGAAACCATGCGTATGGAAATGAGTAACTTCTTTGATCTTTGGTTTAACCCTACAGCGCAAGACAAATTCCTTCACACTGTAACTGCTGGTTACGTTTCAGGTGCGTTCTTCGTACTTGCAATCAGTTCTTACTACATCTTAAAAGGTCGTGACCTTGGCTTTGCAAAACGTTCATTCGCAGTTGGTGCCGTATTCGGTTTAGTTGCTACTATTGCTGTATTCTTCATGGGTGATGAATCTGCTTACAATATTGGACAAGTTCAACCAACTAAACTTGCTGCTATGGAAGCTGCATGGACAACAGAACCTGCTCCAGCTAGCTGGGATCTTGTTGCTATTCCTAATGAAGCCCAAGAAAAAAATGACTTTGAAATTTCTGTGCCATGGCTTGGCGGTATCCTTGCAACTCGTTCATTAGACAAACAATTTGCGGGTATGAAAGAGCTTATTGCGAAAAATGAAGGTCGTATTAAACAAGGTATGATTGCTTACGGTTTACTTGAACAACTTAAAGCTGAAAAAGCAAAAACTGGTCATGTAGATGAAGCAACTAAAGCGGCATTTGAAAAAGTCGAAGGTGATTTAGGTTACGGTTTCTTACTTAAAGCTTATGCACCAAACGTTGTTGATGCAACTCCAGCTCAAATTGCAAAAGCTGCACGCAACTCTGTACCAAAAGTATTACCTAACTTCTACGCATTCCGTGTAATGGCAGGTGTTTGGGGCTTAATGATTCTCCTTACTCTTGGCGCATTTACTGTGACTGTGCGTAAAGAAATCGGTAAATACCGTTGGTTATACCTCTGCTTATTATGGGGTCTTCCTCTCCCTTGGTTCGGTATCGAATGTGGTTGGTTCTTAGCTGAATTTGGTCGTCAGCCATGGACTGTATACGATATTTTACCAGTGAATATGGCAGCATCTAACCTTAGTGCGGGTGATCTCTACTTCTCTATTGGTTTACTTTGTGGCTTATATTCTATCTTTATCGTGTTCGAAAGTTTCTTAATGTTCAAATTCGGTCGTCTTGGACCAAGCTCATTAAAAACTGGTCGTTATCATTTCGAACAATCTAAATAAGTAGGAGTTTACGATGATTGATTACGAATTTCTCCGCTTTGTTTGGTGGATTTTAATAATCGTTCTACTGATCGGTTTCTCTGTGACCGATGGGTTCGATATGGGCGTACTTACACTTCTTCCTTTTGAAGGTAAAAAAGAAGTTGAAAAACGCATTATGATTAATACCATTGCACCGCACTGGGATGGAAACCAAGTTTGGTTATTAACTGCGGGTGGTGCGATGTTTGCTGCATGGCCAATTGTTTACTCAGTTTCATTCTCTGGATTTTTCATTGCAATGATTCTTGTGCTTGGCGCATTATTCTTCCGTCCAGTTGGTTTTGAATATCGTGGTAAAGTTGAAAGCACTGCATGGCGTAAATGGTGGGATTTTGGTCTATTCTTAGGCGGATTTATTCCATCAGTTGTGTTTGGTGTGGCAATCGGTAACCTTTTAGAAGGTGTTCCATTCCATTTCAACGAATTAATGCAAGCAACTTATACAGGTACTTTCTGGGGATTATTAAATCCATTCGCATTACTTTGCGGTATCTTAAGTTGTGCTATGTTAACTACTCACGGTGCAAACTGGTTACAAATGAAAACAACCGATGCATTACGTGCACGTAGCCAAAAAATCAGTGAAGTAGGTGCAATCATTACGTTAATTTTATTCGTAATTGGCGGTATTTGGTTATACTTCAAAAATGGTTTTGTATTAACAAGCGAAGTGAACCCTTATGGTCCATCTAACCCTATGGGTAAAGACGTTGTGATGCAAGCAGGTGCGTGGTTCAACAACTATAACTCACACCCAGTGCTTTACATCTTCCCATTAATTGCAATTATCGCTCCGATTTTCAATGTGATTTTCTCTAAAGCGAATCGTAATGGTTGGGCATTCTTCTCATCTGCGTTAACAATGCTTGGCATTATTACCACTTTTGCGATTGCAATGTTCCCATTCATTATGCCTTCAAGCACAAATCCAGGCATGAGTTTATTAATGTGGGATGCAACATCTAGCCAATTAACCTTGACTATTATGTTTGTACTTGCGCTTATCTTTACAGTTATCCTTTTGGCATACACCATTTGGGCATACATCAAAATGTTTGGTCGTATTGACGCGAACTATATTGAAAGCGGTAAAAACCCAACATACTAAGGAGAAAGGCATATGTTTTATCTATTATGGGCATTCGGCTTAGCATTTACTATCTTACTTACTGCGATTATCGTAATGAGTATTGAAAAAACAGGTAAATTTGACGAATAAGATCAAAGTTTACTAAAGTTGAAATAGTGAAAAGGGTACAGTAATGTACCCTTTTTTATTTGTATATCTTTTATCTTGTTAAATCATAAGCATAAATTTTGTGAATTGTGTCACATTACCTAAGATAATCTTGCGTTAGACTAATACTCGCCTTCTTAAGCTATGCTGGATGGTTCGATTTAACTTCGTATTATTTATTAATAGGGTATAAGTACGTTCTATTAATTTTCTAAGATTGGGTGGCAATTTTGCCACCTTTTTATTTTCTCAAGAACACGCCCCGATTTTCCTAAGAATTTATGCATTATTTTTTATGGTATTAAAATAAGGAGAAAAAGCATATAATGTCCAAATTCTTATAGGGAGTTTGAAGTGTATCTTCTTGTTTAAACAGGAGGATTATGCTAAAAATTGCTTTTATTTCATGAGTTCTAAGGAAGTTTGCAATGATGGTAGAAAAGTTTCCCGTTCGTATTTATTTTGAAGATACCGATGCTGGTGGTGTGGTTTATCATGCACGTTATTTACATTTTTTTGAACGTGCACGTACCGAATATTTACGTCATTTAGATTTTTCACAACAACGCTTAATTGATGAATTTGATTTAGCATTTGTTGTCAAAAAAATGGATATTGATTTTATTTTTCCAGCACGTTTAGATGATGCGTTAGAAGTGGAAACTGAAATTACTGAAATCCGTGGCGCAAGTATTTTCTTTAATCAGCGCTTAGTACGCGATGAAACAGTACTTTGTACAGCAACAGTCATTATTGCTTGTGTGAATTTAAGCAAAATGAAACCTGTACCATTGCCATCAACAATTAAAGACGCACTTCTTAACGCTCATTCTGCATAATTAGGGATTCGAATGAATACAGAATTAAATTTAATCCAGATTTTTTTGGATGCTAGTCCAGTCGTGCAAGCGATTATCGGCATTTTATTGATTTTATCCATTCTTTCATGGGGAATTATTTTCCAACGCCATCGCATGCTACGTAATGCTCAACAAGAGGCGAATCGTTTTGAGGAACGTTTTTGGTCAGGCGAAGATCTTTATCGTCTTTATGACAGTGTTGAACGTAATCGTAATGATGCTAGCGGTAATGAACATATTTTTTATGTTGGATTTAAAGAGTTTACTCGCTTAGAAAAATTACCATTAAGCTCACCTGAAAGTGTGTTGCAGGGTAGTGAACGAGCAATGACTTTAGCGATGAATCGTGAAGTAGAAAATCTTGAGAATAACATCCCATTTTTAGGAACCGTTGCTTCAGTGAGTCCATATATTGGTCTTTTCGGTACGGTTTGGGGAATTATGGCAGCCTTTATGGCATTAAATGGTGCGCAGCAAGCGACTTTACAAATGGTTGCACCGGGTATCGCAGAAGCATTAATTGCAACGGCGATGGGGCTTTTAGCCGCAATTCCTGCGGTTATGGCATATAACCGTTTAAGCCTACGCTTAACGAAAGTAGAGCAAAGCTACGAAAACTTTATTGATGAATTTACACAAATTTTGCATCGTCGCTTATCTACACAAGGCACTCAAAAATAAGATTATTCACCGTATAAATTGAGAGAATATTATGACTTATCGTCGTCGTAAAAGTCGTCGAAATATTAAAGCTGAAATTAATATCGTACCGTTTTTAGATGTATTGTTGGTGCTTTTATTAATTTTTATGGCTACGGCACCTGTAATTAGCCAAAGCGTAAAAGTTGATCTACCTGATGCGACGGTATCAGAAAATGTAAATTCAAGTTCAGCAACGCCCGTTATTTTAGAAGTTCCAGGCGATGGATTTTATCGTTTGTCAATTGGTAATAAACATTACGATAATTTAAGCGATGTTCAAGTTGTCCTCTTAGCAAAAACTGAGTACCAACGTGATCCGAAAAGCCTTTTCTTGGTTGGCGGAGCAAAACAAATTCCTTACGAACAAGTGATGAATGCCTTGAATCTATTGCATGAAGCAGGGATCCAATCGGTTGGGCTTATGACAAACCCAGTGTCTAAGAAAGGATAAGGTTTATGAAATTTTCTGCAGATAATGACAATATTATTGCCGATAAATTAAAACAGAAGAGTACACGTCGTCCTTTTTTAGTTTCATTCTTTTTGCACATTCTTGTTCTTCTATTGCTAGTGTGGCTTTTCTTTTCTGAAAAACCAATGGGCAATGGCGGAAATGGCGAGCAGGGACAACATATTGATGCCATTATGGTGAATACGGATCAAGCTGCGGTAGCGAAAAAGGCTCAGTATGCAGAACAGCAACGTATCGCTAAACAAAAACAACTTGAAGAACAAAAACGCCAGCAAGAATTACTAAAACAGAAACAGCTTGAAGATCAAAAGCGCCAACAGGAATTGCTTAAACAGCAACAACTTGAAGAACAAAAACGTCAACAAGAATTGTTAAGGCAACAGCAACTTGAGGCACAACGTCAAGCAGAAATTGCAAAACAAAAAGCAATCGCTGAAGCAAAAGCGAAAGCAGATGCTATTGCGAAAGCTCAAGCAGAGGCGGCTGCAAAAGCCAAAGCGGCAGCCGAGGCAAAGGCTAAGGCAGAAGCGGAAGCGAAGGCAAAAGCGGAGGCATTAGCGAAAGCACAGGCAGCCGCAAAGGCAAAAGCAGCTGCAGAAGCAAAGGCGAAAGCTGAAGCCATTGCTAAGGCGCAAGCAGAGGCAAAAGCGAAGGCAGAGGCGATTGCAAAAGCGAAAGCGGAAAAAATCCGACAGGCAAAAATTGCTGCACAAAAATTAGCAGAACAAAAACGCCTTAAAGCTGAGCAAGAGCAACAAGCCCAGCAAAATGCGGTTAATGAGTTTTTAGATGGTGATAGCATAAGTGCATCATCAGCCGCTGTAGCGAATGGGCATTCAGGCGGAAAAAAGGGGCAAGAAATGTGTTCTAATCTGAAAGGATATTTACGTGCTATTTGTCGCCCGCTTATGCAGAATTTTGCACAGAACAGTTATTTCCATGGGCAAACGTGTGATGTGATTTTAGATATTGCACCGAATGGTGATATTGTAAATCGTCATATTAAACAAGGCTCATCTGACAATGTGTGCGGTGCAGCATTAGAAGCGGTAGCAAAAACAGGGCATTTACCGCCACCTCCGAATAGACAGCGCCGTTTACAGGAGTTTACCTTTAGTTGGTAATTATTAAGAAATAAAAAGCGTCTTTTAAAAGACGCTTTTTTATCGTTACGCCTCAATTTTCATAAAATTTTATGGAAAAAGTGGCGTGATTAATGATTATTCATCATCATCTAAAAATTGACCATCTTCGCCGTATTCATCTTCATCCGCATTTGGATCTTCAAAATAAGTTCCCCAACCGTCATAAATACCACCGAATTTTTCTACTAACGGAATGATGATTTCTTGTTGTTTATCAATAAGTTCTGGGGTAAGTTTTGCTTCGCTTAAAATATCAAAACCAAAGAAAGTTTGACCTTCTTCTTCAAATTCTTCTGCATCTGAAACTTCAAATTCTAATTTAAAAGCTTCAACGGCAATTTTTTCAAGTTTATCAAAATCAGAATGAATGATGTGATGTTCGATAATATAAAGTGCATCAGGATCGCTACCATCATTAAAAAGATCGGTAATGATTTCACGGGTTTCTGCTTTAAATTCATCAAGTTGTTGCTGTTCCATAATTGCTCCTCGCATCTATTTGGATGGCGGGCATTTTAGCGGATTTAGAGCATTTTACAAAGATTAAAAAAACGGCGTTTAATAATCTATATCTAGATTCTTCTTTATTTGTTTAAAAATCCCGCTATAATTTAGTCCTTTTTGTTTCACACAAGGGAATTTTATGACTTTTGTAGATTTATTAGGTTATGGGGCAATGTTTTCCATCGCCATCGCATTTATGATGAAAGATATCGTGGCGTTACGTGCGTTAAATATTCTTGGTGCGGTATTATTCATTATTTATAGCCTTTTACTTCCAACCCCTGCGTATCCAGTTGCTGGCTTGAACGTTTTCATTGCACTCGTAAATATTTACTACGTATTTAAATTGACACGCAAAGATAAAAAATAAAATTATCTTTTATCTTAGAAAAGAACACGCATTATGCGTGTTTTTTTATTTTTGTCGTAAACCAGTTAGAATAAGACCCCTGTAATTTTAAAGATATTTAGAAAAAGATGATACTTTTTACGAATTTAACGTTAAAACGTGGACACACCACGTTAGTTGAACAAGCAAATGCGAGCATCGCACCGGGACAAAAGGTGGGACTCGTTGGGAAAAATGGTTGTGGTAAATCAAGTTTACTCGCCTTATTAAAACAACAAATGACAAGCGAAGAAGGCGAAGTATCTTTTCCAAAATCGTGGCGATTATCATGGGTAAACCAAGAAACGCCTGCATTGGATATTTCTGCTTTAGATTATGTTTTGCAAGGCGATCGTGTTTATTGCGAGCTTAAAGCAGCATTAGAAAAAGCAAATCATGAGAATAATGGACATGCTATTGCACATATTCATGAGCAATTAGATACGATTGATGCCTGGACGATTGAGGCACGTGCGAGCAGTTTATTAAACGGTTTAGGTTTTTCGCAATCACAACTGCAACAACCCGTAAAATCATTCTCAGGGGGTTGGCGAATGCGCCTTAACTTAGCCCAAGCCTTGTTATGCCCATCAGATTTATTACTTCTCGATGAACCAACAAACCACTTGGATCTTGATGCTGTTATTTGGTTAGAGCGCTGGTTAAAACAATACCAAGGCACATTAGTATTAATTTCGCATGACCGTGATTTTCTTGATCCGATCGTGGGCAAAATTTTGCATATCGAGCAGCAAAAATTAAACGAATATACGGGGGATTATTCATCTTTTGAAATTCAACGTGCGACCAAGTTAGCACAGCAAAATGCTTTACATCGTCAACAGCAACAGAAGATTGAGCATTTACAAAGTTATATTAATCGATTCAAGGCTAAAGCAACTAAGGCAAAACAAGCACAAAGCCGTATGAAAGCCTTAGAAAAAATGGAATTAATCGCCCCAGCTTATGTAGATAATCCATTTAAGTTTGCTTTCCGTCCACCACTTGCATTACCAAGTCCATTACTTTCGATGGAAAAAATTAATGCGGGATATGAAAAGGATGGGGAGTTTAAAGAAATTTTACAGCAAATAAAATTAAACCTCGTACCAGGTTCTCGAATCGGTTTGCTTGGTAAAAATGGGGCGGGTAAATCGACACTAATTAAATTATTGGCGGGCGAATTAGCTCCACATGAAGGTACAATTCAGCTAGCTAAAGGCGTTCAGCTTGGCTATTTTGCCCAACATCAATTAGATACCTTGCGTGCAGATGAAAGCCCATTATGGCATCTGCAAAAGCTTGCACCAGAAAAAACTGAACAGGAATTACGTGATTACCTTGGGGGCTTTGCATTCCATGGCGATAAAGTAAATCAAACTGTTAAATTATTTTCAGGTGGCGAAAAAGCACGTCTTGTTTTGGCTTTAATTGTGTGGCAACGTCCTAATCTATTATTACTTGATGAACCAACCAACCATTTAGACTTAGATATGCGTCAGGCATTAACTGAAGCTTTAGTGGATTTCCAAGGTTCATTGGTGGTGGTTTCGCATGATCGTCATCTTTTGCGTAATACTGTAGATGAGTTTTATCTTGTTCATGACAAAAAAGTCGAGGAATTTAAAGGCGATATCGAAGATTATCAAAAATGGCTTTCTGAGGCGAATGCGAGTGATTTAAAAGCAGAAGTTGCACCAGCCGAGAAGAAAGCAGAAGAGCCTTCACGCAAAGAGCAAAAACGCAAAGAAGCTGAACTTCGCCAACAACTAGCTCCCCTTAAAAAAGAAATGGCGAAGTTAGAAAAACAAATGGAAAAATTCCAAGCTCAGCTAACGGATATGGAAAATCAGCTTGCTGATCCTGCAATGTATGAGGCAGAGAATAAAACGAAATTGACCACTTTGATTCAAGAACAGGTTGCGTGTAAAGCACAGTTGGAAGAAGTGGAATTGGAATGGTTTGAATTGCAGGAGAAGATAGAGGAAATGATAGGGGGGTAGTGTTTCATTTTCTTTGCTTGTGCAAGACAAACCGCAGGTTTGAACGTTGCGAAGCAACGACCCGAAGAGCGAGCGTAAGCGAGTAAAACGAACCAAAAGAAAGCACACCCCGATAAATCGCTGTTCTTTGCTTGGTAAAATTTTTCTTAACGCAAATTAGGGCAACTCGGGATTGTTACTTTTTGCTCGTGCAAAAAGTAACGCAAAAACACGCCCCTGATAAATCACTTATCCTCACTTTGTGGAAATTTTTTTAACGGTTTTTTTGTAACTCGCTACGCTAAGACAGGACAAAAAAACCTAAAAATTTCCAGTCGCTCAGGCGATTTATAAGGGAACCCGTGGAGCGGTTCTTGAAGTTTCAGGAGTTTTAAAAATAAAATCATGCCCGATTTTCGTAAAAATTTATGATTTTTGGGGCGTGATTTTTTTATTTACGGGTTTTTTTGAGGTGATGAATCACTTGATTGCTTGAGCCTCGCCATAATAGGCTTGGGTCGGCGAGTTCTTGGACAAATTTTCCATCGATGAGTACATCAATGTATTCAAGTAATTCTAATTGGATGCCTGAAAGTTCATCAATTTTGTAACCTGTCCATGCCCAGATGTCTTTATCAGGGCATTCGGTTTTGATACGTTTCACCAATTTTAAAAGGGTCGGGACGTTTGTTGGGAGGAATGGATCTCCGCCAGAAAGGCTAATGCCTTGGCGCGGAATCCGAGTATCCTTAAGATCCATAATAATATGATCTTCCATGGCTTGATCAAAGGGCACTCCAGCACTTGGTGACCAGCTTTTTTGATTATAACAGCCACGGCATTGATGAATACAACCACTAACGAAAAGCGTGCAACGCACGCCTTCGCCATTTACGACATCAACAGGATAATATTGTAAATAATTCATAACTGCTTACAGGTGTTTAACGCGACGTTGCACTTCTGCTTGTTTACCTGCATTGAATGGACGTGCATCTGGACTACCTAAGTAACCGCAAACTCGGCGGGTAACCGATACGGTTTCACTATTGTGGTTACCACATTTCGGACAGGTAAAACCTTTACTTGTACATTCAAATTCGCCTGTAAAGCCACATTCGTAGCATTCATCAATTGGGGTATTGGTACCGTAATATGGCACACGATCATAGCTATAATCCCAAACAGTTTCTAAGGCTTTGAGATTATTTTGCATATTCGGAAATTCGCCGTAGCAAATAAAACCGCCATTCGCTAAAGATGGATAAGGCATTTCAAAATCAATTTTATCGAATGGGTTAACTTTTTTCTCTACATCAAGATGGAAACTATTGGTGTAGTAACCTTTATCTGTAACATTTGGAATAACGCCAAATGCTTGGCTATCTAAGCGACAGAAACGATCGCAAAGATTTTCACTTGGTGTTGAGTAAAGGCTAAATGCGTATCCTGTTTCTTCTTTCCATTGTTTGGTTGCATCGCTTAAGTGACGAACAATTTCTATACCTTTTTCTTGAAGCATTTCATTATCATAAATATGTTCGCCAAATAGTGCATAAAGGGTTTCGTGAATACCGATATAGCCAAGAGAAACAGAAGCACGTCCATTTTTAAAAATATCAGCCACATAGTCTTCGGCATTTAGACGGACACCGCATGCACCTTCCATATAAAGAATTGGCGCAACTTTAGCTTTAGTGTTTTCTAAGCGAGCGATACGTGTCATTAAGGCTTTTTTCGCAAGGGCTAGACGTTGATCTAAAATTTCATAGAAACGTTTTTCATCACCGTTCGCTTCAATCGCAATACGTGGAAGGTTAATACTGACCACGCCAAGATTATTACGACCACTATGAACTTCTTCACCTTTTTCATTGAGATACGGATTAAGGAAACTACGGCAACCCATTGGTGCTTTAAATGAACCCGTTACTTTAACAACTTGATCGTAGTTTAGAATATCTGGATACATACGTTTGCTTGCACATTCCAAAGCCAGTTGTTTGATGTCGTAATTTGGATCGGTCGGTTGTGCATTTAACCCACGTTTTACGGTAAATACTAATTTTGGAAAAACAGGGGTTTTGTGGTTTTTACCTAAACCATGAATGCGGTTTTGCAAAATTGATTTTTGGATAAGTTTTGCTTGCCAGCTTTCACCTAAACCAAATCCAAAAGTAACAAACGGTGTTTGACCATTTGCTGTATGTAAAGTGTTCACTTCATATTCAAGTGATTGGAATGCATCGTAACATTCTTTGGCAATTAATGCGTCTGCGTAACCTTGTTTATCAGGTACTTGCCAACGTTCTGCATTGCGAAGGTGCTTTTCATAACTAAGTTGGACAAAAGGTGCTAAAACCTCATCAATACGATCGATAGTAGTACCACCATAAATATGGCTTGCCACTTGAGCAATGATTTGAGCTGTAACGGCAGCTGCGGTAGTAATCGATTTTGGTGGTTCAATTTCCGCATTTCCCATTTTAAAACCATTGGTTAGCATGCCATTTAGGTCAACTAACATACAGTTAAACATTGGGAAAAATGGAGCGTAATCTAGGTCGTGATAGTGAATTTCGCCTTTATCATGCGCTTCGACAATGTCTTTTGGCAAAATATAAGATTTTGCGTAGTCTTTTGCGACAATGCCTGCAAGAAGATCACGTTGGGTTGGGATAACTTTCGCATCCTTATTGGCATTTTCATTCAAAATGGCAATATTAGTTTGGTCGATTAGCCCTTCGATTTCACGGGTTAAAGCGCTGCGTTTGCCACGTTGGATATCACGATCATGGCGATATTCAATGTAAGCACGTGCGATTTCTGGATATTCACTGTGCATTAGGACTTCTTCAACAGTATTTTGAATGCAAGAGATATCGACACTTTCGGAATATTGTGCTGTTATTCTTTTTTGTACTTCTTCACCAATTTTCTGACAAAAATCATCATTTTGAATGTGACACGCTGAACTTGCAGCTTTAATAGCATTAATTATACAGCGAATATCAAAAGGAGCTTTAGCCCCATCTCGTTTAATAACTAACATAATATCCTCAGGCTTAGTATTTAAAGTGTTTTCTTTTTAAAGATGACATCATTAAATTCGGTGAAGTCTACCATTGCTCAGCCGTTTTTCCTAGATGTGAAAATTTACATGAACCAAAGGGAACGGCATGCAACCCCATATAATCAGTATGTTTGTATAAAATATATACGAATTAACTGCGGAAATCTTATGCAAAATTGATGACTGATAGCTTATCTTTTGAAGGTTGTTTTTTAAGCATTACGATGTCAGTAGATTATTCTACCTAAATATAGGCAAGAAAAAAGAGAGGTATTTTTATGCAAAATAGAAAAATTTTTTATATCCCTTTTCTCTTGATATTTATCAATGAGGTATTTTCTATGCATACTTAAAATTCTTTATATTATGATTATTAACGCTAAATAGTTATTAAATAGCAAAAAAGGGGGGAGTAATGAAAGACATTACCAAATGGAATGTAGAGGATACCGAATTTTGGCAAAAAGAGGGAGCGAAAATAGCTAATCGTAACCTTTGGATCTCAATTCCTGCGTTATTATCTGGCTTCGCTGTGTGGTTATATTGGAGTATGATCACAGTTCAAATGTTGAATTTAGGATTCCCAATTAGTAAAGGGGAACTGTTTTCTTTGGGAGCAATTGCTGGGTTATCCGGGGCAACTTTACGTATTCCAAATTCATTTTTTATTCGTTTCTGTGGTGGGCGTAACACCATTTTCTTTACTACTGCATTATTGCTAATTCCTGCGGTTGGAACTGGTATTGCATTACAAGACGTGCATACACCATTATGGGTTTTCCAATTACTTGCACTATTTTCTGGTTTTGGTGGTGGTAATTTCGCCTCTTCTATGTCTAACATTAGTTTCTTTTTCCCACAAAAGAAACAAGGGTTAGCGCTTGGATTAAATGCAGGGCTTGGTAACTTTGGGGTAACCACAATGCAAATTGTGATTCCGCTTGTGATGACCTATGGCATTTTTGGTGGTGTACCAATGAAACTTATCAATTCATCTGGTACGTTAATTGGTAAAATTCCAGCGGGTAGCGAAAGTTATATTCAAAATGCGGCTTGGATTTGGGTTGTATTCCTTGTACCAATTTGTATTGCAGCTTGGTTTGGTATGAATAATATCAAAACTGAACAAGTTTCTCCCAAAATTGGTTCACCGATCAAAGCAATGTTACAAATGGCAGTGATGCTACTTATTGGTTTGATTATTACTGTGATTGCACTTTGGTTGACCTTACCAAAAGCTGCTAACGGTTCAGGCTTTGGGGTACCAAAACTTTTAGTCCTTGTTCTTACCATCGCCGCAACGGTTTATGCATTGAAACTTTTACCGGGTGAAATTGGTAAAAGCCTAACTCATCAATATCGTATTTTTAAAAATAAACATACATGGGTGATGAGTATCATCTACACCATGACTTTCGGTTCATTTATCGGTTTCTCTGCAGCATTTCCGCTTGCTATCAAAGTTATCTTTGGTTATCAACACGTTGTAAATGCACAGGGCGTTATTAGTAGTGATCTCGTCAATCCGAATGGTCCTAGTGCATTGACTTACGCATGGATTGCGCCTTTCATTGGTGCATTAATTCGACCTGTTGGTGGCTGGTTAGGCGATAAATTTGGTGGTGCAATCGTTACTCAAATTTGTGCGATTTTAATGACAATTGCTGCGGCTGGTGTGGCTTATTACATGCAACTTGCTTATCACAGCACAACACCTGAACAATATTTCATGCCATTCTTCCTTATTTTCTTACTCCTTTTCGCTGCCTCAGGTATTGGTAACGGTTCTACTTTCCGTACTACAGCAATCATCTTCCCGAAAGAAGAAGCGGGTCCAGTACTTGGTTGGATTTCAGCCGTGGCTGCATATGGTGCGTATTACATTCCTGAAACATTAGGGGATTCAATCCGTGCTACTACACCACAATATGCAATGATTGGTTTAGCCATTTTCTATGCAGCTTGTTGCGTACTTAATTACGTTTTCTATTTACGCAAAAATGGTCAATTTTACAATCCATAGAAATTAAGGGGGAATATTATTATGGGACAATTCTTAGATAATTTACTCTTTTTCAAAAGAAAAAAAGAAGAGTTTTCAAATGGCTTTGGCGAAACACGCCAAGAAAGCCGTGAATGGGAACATGCATATAGAACACGTTGGCAACAAGATAAAATTGTACGTTCAACGCATGGTGTGAACTGTACGGGGTCTTGTTCTTGGAAAATCTACGTTAAAAATGGTTTGGTAACATGGGAAACACAACAAACTGACTATCCGAGAACACGTCCAGACTTGCCTAATCATGAACCTCGTGGTTGCCCACGTGGGGCGAGTTATAGCTGGTATCTTTACAGTGCTAATCGAGTTAAATATCCGAAAGTACGGGGTGCATTATTAAAACTTTGGCGTGAAGCTAAAAAACAATATAAAGATCCTGTGGATGCATGGCGTAGCATCGTATCTGATCCAGAAAAGGCAAAATTATATAAATCACAACGTGGTTTAGGTGGTTTTGTTCGTTCTAGTTGGGATGAAGTGAATGAAATTATCGCTGCAGCGAATGTTTCTACCATTAAAGAATACGGTCCAGATCGTATCGTAGGTTTCTCACCGATTCCTGCAATGTCAATGGTATCTTGGGCAGCAGGTGGTCGTTTCTTATCTTTAATTGGTGGCGTATGCTTATCATTCTATGATTGGTATTGCGATTTACCGCCAGCATCTCCGCAAACGTGGGGGGAACAAACAGACGTTCCTGAATCTGCAGACTGGTATAATAGCCATTATATCATTACGTGGGGATCAAACGTTCCACTTACTCGTACACCTGATGCCCACTTCTTAAGCGAAGTACGCTATAAAGGTACGAAGGTTGTTGCTATCACACCAGACTATGCTGAAGTATCTAAGTTCGGTGATGAATGGATGAATCCGCAACAAGGTACAGATGCTGCAGTGGCAATGGCTATGGGACACTGTATCTTAAAAGAATGGTACATTGATAAACAAAGTGATTATTTCACTGATTACGTGCGTCGTTATACTGATTTCCCAATGTTAGTCATGCTTGAAGAAAATAGCAAAGGCGACTTGGTGCCTGGACGTTATTTACGAGCATCAGATTTAGTTGCATTAAAAGATGATGAAAATAGTGAATGGAAAACGATTGCTATTGATGAATTAACAGGTGATTTTGTTTCACCTCAAGGTTCTGTTGGCTATCGTTGGAGTGAACATAAAGGTCAGTGGAACTTGGAAGAAAAAGAAGGACATGCAGGCAAAGATACTAAACTTGCATTGAGTCTAAAAGGTAACGATACCATTAATGTTGCTTTCTCTCATTTTGCCGCAGTGTCTAAAGGACAATTTTGGAAAAATGATGGTAACGATGAAGTTTTACATCGTTTAGTCCCATACAAAACTATCCAATTAGCAGATGGTTCTCAAGCAAAAATTGTAACCGTATTTGACCTAATTTTAGCAAACTATGGTGTAGATAATGTTGGTGGCGATAATGTCGCAAAAGATTTCTATGATGATGTTCCAGGAACACCCGCATGGCAAGAAAAATTAACAGGTGTAAGTGCCGAACAAGTTATTCGTATCGCTCATGAGTTTGCAGAAACTGCACATAAAACTAAAGGTAAATCTATGATTATCATTGGTGCTGGTGTAAACCACTGGTATCACACTGATATGGTTTATCGTGGTGCGATTAATATGTTAATGATGTGTGGTTGTATTGGTCAATCAGGTGGTGGTTGGTCACACTATGTAGGGCAAGAAAAACTCCGACCACTAACAGGATGGACACCAATTGCGCTTGCGACAGACTGGCAACGCCCGCCACGTCTAATGAATGGTACATCTTTCTTCTATAATCATAGTTCACAATGGCGACATGAAAAATTTGATATTCATAATATCATTTCACCATTAGCTAATGCCGATAATGCTTATTCACACATGTTAGATTATAACGTAACGGCAGAACGTATGGGTTGGTTGCCATCTGCACCGCAATTGAATACCAATCCGTTAACGATTGCTCGCAAAGCGAAAGAGGAAGGTTTAAGCAGTAAAGAATATATTGTGAAACATCTTAAAGATGGTTCCTTGCGTTTTGCTTGTGAAAGCCCAGACGATCCGAAAAACTTCCCTCGTAATCTCTTTATCTGGCGATCAAACTTATTTGGTTCTTCAGGGAAAGGGGCAGAGTATATGCTTAAATACTTGCTCGGTACTAAAAACGCTGCAGTATTGAATAAAGATGGCACTATGAAACCAACACAAGTTGATTGGGTAGAAGATGCGCCAACTGGAAAATTGGATCTTGTCACGGTATTAGATTTCCGCATGAGTACAACTTGTGTGTATTCCGATATCGTATTGCCAACAGCAAGCTGGTATGAAAAAGAAGATATCAATACATCTGATATGCACCCATTTATTCACCCATTCTCAGCTGCCGTCGATCCTTGCTGGGAAGCACGTTCTGACTGGGAAATCTATAAAGGTTTTGCAAAAGGTGTTTCCGATCTTTCACCGGGTCACCTCGGTGAGGAAACAGATATCGTAGCACAACCAATGTTACATGATACACCAGCTGAAATGGGGCAACCGCTTGGTATTAAAGATTGGAAAAAAGGGGAATGCGATATTATTCCAGGGAAAACTGCACCAGACTTTATTGAAGTAAAACGTGACTATAGAGATATCTATAAAAAATATACTTCTTTGGGACCGTTACTCGATAAATTAGGTAATGGTGGTAAAGGTATTCACTGGAAAACAGAAAAAGAAGTAGAACTTCTTGCTAAATTACACCGTACTGTACAAGAAGATGGCGTAAGCCAAGGTCGTCCGAATTTAAATACGGCAGTCCAAGCCTGTGATAGTGTTATGTCCCTTGCGCCAGAAACTAATGGTGAAGTTGCAGTCCGAGCTTGGGCGGCGCTTTCTGAATCAACAGGACGTGATTTAACTCATCTTGCTAAACCAAAAGAAGAGATAAAAATCCGTTATAACGATATCGTATCGCAACCGCGTAAAATTATTTCCAGTCCGATTTGGTCAGGGCTAGAAGATGAACATGTAAGCTATAACGCAGGTTATACCAATGTTCATGAACTTATTCCATGGCGTACGATTACTGGTCGTCAACAGTTCTATCAAGATCACCAATGGATGCGTTTATTTGGAGAACAAATGGTGAGTTATCGTCCACCAATTAATACGCAATCGGCTGATAAGATCTTTGAGTCTAAACCGAACGGTAATAAAGAAATTAAACTTAACTTTGCAACACCTCACCAAAAATGGGGGATCCACTCAACTTATTCTGACAACTTGTTGATGCTAACGCTTGGTCGTGGTGGTCCGCATGTTTGGATCTCAGAAAAGGATGCAAAACGTGCTGATATTGAAGATAACGACTGGGTTGAAGTCTTTAATGAAAATGGCGCAATTACTTGCCGTGCGGTTGTTTCACAACGTGTTATTGAAGGGATGTTGATTATGTACCACGCACAGGAACGTATTGTAAACGTACCTGGTTCAGAAATGACAGGCACCCGTGGCGGTATTCATAATTCTGCAACAAGAGCCATTTTAAAACCAACACATATGATTGGTGGCTATGCACAACAAAGTTACGGATACAACTACTACGGTACGATCGGTTGTAACCGTGATGAGATCGCTGTTATTCGCAAAATGAATAAAGTAGATTGGTTGGATAATGCGGGAAATGATCTTCCGCAACCATTAGCGACCGATGTGGATTATAAGTGAGGCAACAATGAAAATTAGAGCACAAGTAGGAATGGTATTAAACCTTGATAAATGTATCGGTTGCCACACGTGTTCCGTTACCTGTAAAAATGTATGGACGAGTCGTGAAGGTGTCGAATACGCATGGTTTAATAACGTAGAAACCAAACCAGGAATGGGTTATCCAAAAGATTGGGAAAATCAAGCTAAATACAAAGGGGGCTGGATCCGTCATAGTAACGGTAAAATTACTCCTCGTATTGGTGGAAAATTTAGAGTTCTAGCAAATATTTTTGCAAACCCTGATTTACCAGAAATTGATGATTATTATGAGCCTTTTACCTTCGATTATCAAAATCTTCATACTGCGCCTGCTGGTGATTGTCAGCCAGTGGCACGACCACGTTCTCTGCTTACTGGTGAACGCATGGAAAAAATCAATTGGGGTGCAAACTGGGAAGATGATCTTGGAACCGAATTTGCGAAACGTAAAAAAGACAAAAATTTTCACGATATTGAGGCTGAGATTTATGGACAGTATGAAAATACATTTATGATGTATCTCCCACGTCTTTGTGAACACTGTTTAAATCCAGCCTGCGTGGCATCTTGCCCATCTGGTGCGATTTATAAACGTGAAGAAGATGGTATTGTATTAATCGATGAAGATAAATGCCGTGGTTGGCGTATGTGTGTGAGTGGTTGCCCATATAAAAAAATCTACTTCAACTGGAAAAGTGGTAAATCAGAAAAATGTGTATTCTGTTATCCACGTATTGAATCAGGGTTACCGACAGTGTGTTCCGAAACCTGTGTAGGTCGTATTCGTTATCTCGGTGTGATTTTATATGATGCTGATCGAATTGAAGAAGCAGCGTCCACGCAAAGCGAAACTGATCTGTATCAAGCACAAAAATCTATTTTCCTTGATCCAAATGATCCAGCGGTAATTGAGCAAGCTCGCCAAGATGGCATTCCAGAGAATGTATTGCTTGCAGCTAAAAAATCACCAGTTTATAAATTGGCAATAGAATGGGGATTAGCATTACCACTTCATCCTGAATATCGGACATTGCCAATGGTTTGGTATGTACCAGCACTTTCTCCAATTCAAGCGGCCGTAGAAAAAGGTGCTGTACCAACAATAGGCACATCTGGCGTTATTCCTGATCTTTCTGCTTTGCGTATTCCCGTTAAATATTTAGCGAATTTATTAGCAGCGGGAGATGAAAAGCCTGTTATTTCAGCTTTAGAACGCTTGTTGGCAATGCGTGCTTACAAACGAGCACAAACAGTTGATGGTATTGAAGATCTTCAAGTTCTAAAAGATGTTGGATTAACTCGTGAAATGGCAGAAGAAATGTATCGCTATTTGGCGATTGCAGACTATGAAGATCGTTTCGTTGTTCCATCTGGACATCGTGAATTAAATGTTCCAAATGCCTATGATAGCCGTAATGGATGTGGATTTACATTTGGCAATGGTTGTTCTAGTACGACACAAAAAAGTTTATTTGGAAGTGAACCTAAGGTAAATCGTATGGCAGCGAAAATGTGGGAGGAAGATTTATGATAAAAATTCTCACTGTATTTTCTCGCTTATTGGATTATCCGACTGTTGCGCTGGTGGAACATAAAAATGAAATATGCGAAGCAATTAAGGTTTCACCATATCTTCCGCCAGAATTAAGAGAAAAACTTGTAGAGGAAGTAGAATGGGCATTGTCCCAAGATCTTTATGAGCAAGAAATGCGTTATGACGGCTTATTTGATCGGGGACGTACGACATCTTTACTTTTATTTGAACATATTCACGGAGAAAGCCGTGATCGTGGTCAGGCAATGGTTGATCTTTTAAATTTATATTTTGATGCAGGAATGCAACCAAGAAAAGATGAATTGCCAGATTATTTACCGCTCTTTTTAGAATTTCTTGCAACCCGAGATGATGAAGTAGCCCGTGATTTGTTATTTGATGTTAGTGAAATTTTGCAATTGCTCTATTTACGCCTACAGAAAAAGCAAGCATGGGAAGCTATGATCTTTGAAGCTTTACTAATCATAGCAGGTGCACCTGTTGGTGATGAAACTTTAGCAACCAAAGTTCAACAAGAATTGGATGATGCGAGTCTTGATGCATTAGATATTGCATGGGAAGACAAAGAAATTCGATTTGATAATCAATTAGATAACGCATGTCCAAAAACATTTGTGCAAGCGGCTAAAAATTTATCAGATGTGCCAATTCATTGGCATGGCAATCGTTCTTAATTTGTGGAGGTATTTATGCATAATCTCAATCTTTTTTTATTTGGCGTGTATCCCTACATTGCGATTGCTGTTTGTATTGTGGGTTGTATTATCCGCTATGATGCACAGCCTTATAACTGGCGTGCAGGTTCAAGCCAAATGTTAAGTAAAAAGGGAACAGTCTTTACGAATAACTTATTCCATATTGGGATCTTACTTATCGTAATTGGTCACACGTTCGGACTATTAACCCCAAAATCCGTTTATGAAAAATTTGTTACACCTGAACAGCACCAGATTTTTGCAATGGTTGCTGGTGGTACGGCTGGTACAATGGTATTCATTGGATTAATCTTATTGATGTTACGTCGTTGGCGAGAACCTCGTGTTAATCGGACAAGCTCAACAGGTGATAAAATCATTTTATGGTTGTTACTTGCACAAGTTGTACTTGGATTAATGACGTTATTCGTTTCGTATCAACACTTGGATGGTATTACACTAGAACATATTGAAAATTATTTTCAAAGTTTCTTTTACTTTGGAACTTTCCAATCATATGAGGGAATCGAAAATATTAGCATTATTTATAAAGCGCATATTATTTTAGGATTTACGTTGATCCTTATTATTCCATTCTCTCGGTTACACCACGCACTAAGTGCCCCGATTTGGTATTTCGGTCGTCGTTATCAAATTGTGCGTACACGTTTTGCATTAAATAAGAGTCGTTATTAATGAATATTATTAATTTAAGACCAGGGGAACAGTTGTTGGATTTAAGCAATCCATTTCCCAAAATTATGGTTAATGGTGTTCAAATCAAAGAGGAAGATGTAGCACGGGAGATGCTACATCATCCTGCTAAAACTCGCTTAGAAGCGCGTGAAAAAGCGGCTCAGGCGTTGGTTATTCAAGAATTACTTCGTCAAGCCTGCATAGAGCAAGGCATTGATTTAAATAAAGATAATGAAGAAGAAGCCATAGCATGTTTGTTAGAAAAAAATATACAACCTCAATCTGTTAGTGAAGAAGATTGCGTACGTTTTTATAAAACAAATCCTCAACGATTTTTTACTGCACCATTAGTGGTTGCTCGACATATTTTATTTGCAGCGGATAAAGATGATCTCGAAATGCGTGCTGAAAAAAGGAATAAAGCAGAGGAAATACTGGCTTACCTTAAAAAGGCACCTGATATAAAAGCCGCTTTTTTAGAGTCCGTGAATTTGTCAGATTGTCGTTCTCGGGATGAGGGTGGATTGTTGGGACAGATTAATTCTGGCGATACCGTTCCTGAGTTTGAGCGTCAAATTTTTGTTCTCAATGAAGGTTTATCACCTAAACTTATAGAAACCCGCTATGGGTATCATATTGTTTTTATTGAGAAACATATAAATGGTAAAAAAGTAAACTATGAGGTCAGTAAATCCCAAATTTATAACTATTTAGCAGAATGTCGTTACCGCCAAGCGGTGAATATTTATCTTCATTTGCTTGTAGAAAAAGCACAAATTAGTGGAATAGAGTTGCAACTTTATTAGACATAAATTATTATATCCTAAAAGTTGAGTTTTTTAGTAGGGTATTATGTTAGATCTTGATAGATTTATTTCGTCATACGGCGGTTCAGGGTTATTCGCTAATTTAGATAGAAACGTTATTGCGGATATTTTATCAGTTAGTCAGGAATGTACAGCGGTAGAGAATGAGTATTTATTATATGAAGGAGATCATATTGAGTATTTATTTTTTATTCTGCAAGGTGAATTGATAACATTTAGAACGAATACACAAGGTGATGAGGTTTCAGTAAGATTACTAGAAACGGGAGATGTTTGTGGTGACTCTGTCTTTTTCATGGATAAAGTTGGATCTCCTATTGGTATTAAAGCTTTGGTAGGTGCTAAATTTTTAAGGATTCCACGAAAGACTGTACTTAAACTAGTGACTGAAAATATACAATTTTCGAATAATATTGTGAGTGTGTTGGCAAACTTTTATCAAATAGCACTAATGCAGATTCATAATTTAGCTGTTAAGAAAACGAAGGATCGGCTAGGTCACTTTTTACTCTTCCAGCATTTAAAAAAACGGCATTCTAGTAAAGACACTGAACTGTACCTAAATTTTAAAAAGAATGTTATTGCGAATTTTCTTGGAATGACACCTGAAACGTTATCGCGTCAGCTTCATGCACTAGAAAAGGACGATTATATTATGATTGATAAAGAAGAAATTTATTTATCATCCCCGCATTCGCTTTGCCATTTTTGCGATGAAGATACTGCAGTTTATTGTAAAGACTTAGAGGGTTGTCCAAATAAACGAACTAGAACACCCTGAAGTACACTACATAGGGATAAAATATAAAAACTCTCGAAAATCGGGGCGTAATTAAGAACAAACGCATCTTTTATAAGATGCGTTTTTTGTTTATTGACGGTAAGTTTCAAGGAAACGTGCGAGGCGAGTTAATGCATCTTCTAGTTGAGTAGTATGGGCTAACGTCACAATGCGGAAATGATCAGGCTTATGCCAGTTAAATCCCGTACCGTGTACCAACAGAACTTTCTCTTGACGTAAAAGATCGAATGCCATTTTTTCATCATTATGAATATTGAATTTTTTCACATCAATTTTAGGGAACATATACATAGCCCCCATTGGTTTAACGCAACTTAAACCATCAATACTATTGACCAGTTCATAAGCTTTGTTACGTTGTTCTAGTAAACGACCATTTGGTAAAACAAAGTCATTGATACTTTGTTTTCCTCTTAGTGCTACTGGAATAGCATATTGCATTGGATGGTTAGCACAAAGGCGCATGGAGGCAAGAATAGTTAAAGAATCAATAAATTCTTTCGCATGATCTTTAGGTCCGTTCAATAAAACCCAACCCTGACGGAAACCTGCGACACGATAGGCTTTAGATAAACCATTGAAAGTAAGCGTAAGAAGATCGGGGGCAAGCGCTGCAAGGTGACAATGTTTTTGATCGTCATATAAAATTTTATCGTAAATTTCATCCGATAAAATTAATAAATTATTTTCTCGAGCGACTTTAACGATCTCTTCTAACAATTCTTTGCTATATACCGCACCAGTAGGATTGTTTGGGTTAATGATAACAATCGCCTTAGTTCTTGGAGAAATTTTTCGTTTAATATCCGCAATATCAGGGAACCAATTCGCTTCCTCATCACATAAGTAATGGACCGCTTTACCTCCAGCAAGGTGGGTTGCGGCTGTCCAAAGTGGATAATCTGGCATTGGGATTAAAACTTCATCATCTTGATTAAGCAATGCTTGCATAGTCATTACAATGAGTTCTGAAACGCCATTCCCAATAAATACATCTTCGACTGTGTTATCACAAATTCCTTTTTGATGGTAAAACTCAACAATCGCTTGACGTGCTTCTAGAATCCCTTTTGAATCGCAATAACCTTGGGCCGTCGGTAAGTGTTCTAAGAGTGTAGGCAATAATTCGGCGGGGGTTTCAAAGTCGAAACTGGCAGGATTACCGATATTCAATTTTAAAATATCAAGACCTTGTGCTTGTAATCGAAGTGCTTCTTGATGCACCTTTCCTCGAATATCGTAACAGACATTAGCGAGTTTTTGTGGTTTTTGTAAGTGTTTCATTTATACCTCAAAAATATTTATATTATTTTTATCGTTATCTTATTGTTAGATCCATTTCTTTTTCTTTTATTTGTACAAAGAATTAGTAAAAAAAAGCCCCGAAATAGGTTAGAATGTAACAGCAATTTTTAACTTATTTTTTTACGAAAAACAAATTATTTTGAATATGCTTAGTATTATTAAACAAGCGATTTTATCTAAATTAGAAAAATTAGATTTTAATTCCGCCCCCAATATCGCGGTAATTCGCTTAACCCAAATGAATTTTTCTTTGCCATTATTAAATTGGCTAAAGGCACAATTGCGTTATCCGCAATTTTATTTGCATTACCGAGATAAGACCCAGCATTGCGTTGCACTTGGAAGCATTAAGACTTTTACAGATTCGCAACAAGCAGAAGTTTTTTGCCAGAAAGAAGATTTACCCCTTGTTGGTGGTCGCCAATTTACAGGCGAAACGTTTTTTTTCCTGCCAAGATTATTGCTTGAACAAAAAGAGAACAGTTTAAGCGTAAGTCTTTTTGTGGATGTCCGTGCAAATAGAGAAAGTGAAATTCAACAAACTGAACAAATCCTACAAAATTTTACGCAAATTGCACAGCGAGAACAATTACCAAAAATTGTAAAAGAATTAGCCTCTGAAGCGGATGAGGCGACTTGGTGTAATTGGGTTGAGCAAGCCTGCCATGCAATTCAAGAAAAACAATTTACGAAAGTTGTATTAGCCAATGCGAAAAGTTTTCAAACAGAATCTGTGCTAAATCCTTATGATTTTTTATCAGAAAGTGAGGCGTATAATCAACATTGTTATCATTTTCTCTTCGCTAAGGACAATACAACCGTATTTTTAGGCTCTACACCAGAACGATTGTTTTTACGCCAAAATAGTAAACTTTTTACTGAGGCATTAGCGGGTACGGCCTTTGTAAGTGAAGATGAAGAAGAAACCCAACGCCAAGCAGATTGGCTTTTTAATGACGAAAAGAACCGACATGAAAATCAACTTGTTGTAGAAAATATTCAGCAAAGTTTACAAAATGTTGTAAAAACCTTTGAAGTTGGTGAACGCCAAATTAAGCGATTACGGAAGGTACAACATTTACAACGTCCAATTTGTGGTGAATTAATAGAAGGGCAGGCGGATGCAAGTTGTTTACAGAAAATTCATCCGACAGCGGCGGTAGCAGGATTACCGAAGTCCGCAGCTATGCAATTTATTAATCAAATTGAAGGACAGGCCAGAGAATGGTATGCAGGAACATTGGGTGTGATGACAAAATCGCAATCAGAGTTTTGTGTTACTATTCGTAGTGCCAATATTCGTAACGATATTATTCAGGTTTTTGCAGGTGCAGGCATCGTTGAAGGTTCAATCCCAGCTCACGAATGGCGTGAAATTGAACGCAAAGCATTAGGGCTTGTATCATTATTAGAAATGAAGAAGGAATAGATATGTCAGTGAGTGTCTTTAATCGTTGTTGGGCGAGAGTAATTTTAGAAAGTCTCGTTCGACATGGAGTAACGCAATTTTGTATTGCACCAGGATCTCGTTCTACACCCTTGACTTTAGAAGCGGTGGAGCTACAAAATCAGAATCGTGCAGTTTGCCATACGCATTTTGATGAACGAGGATTAGGCTTTTTTGCGTTAGGTTTGGCGAAATCTCGTCAAGAATGCGTTGCTGTTATTGTGACATCTGGAACGGCTACGGCAAATTTATATCCCGCTATTATTGAAGCTCGTCAAACCAATGTAAATTTAGTTATTTTGACAGCAGATCGTCCAATTGAGCTATTAGAGTGTGGGGCTAACCAAGCCATTTTGCAAGAGAATATGTTTGCAGATTATCCTGTTGCTAAGGTAAATTTACCACGACCTACTCCCGACTTATCCGCTAGTTGGTTGCTTTCCTATCTTGATCAAGCGTATCAGAAACAGCACCAAACTCCAGGTGTTATCCACATTAATGTTCCGCTACCTGAACCACTTTATGGAGCGGATGAAGAAAAAATTAATCAACATGAATGGTTTACTCCAATCCAAAGTTGGCTGGCACAACGTGAACGTGAATTATGGGTAGAACATCCTGTTAAAAAATATGATGCAGAACCTCACACTGATTGGGACGCATGGCGTGCGAAAAAAGGGGTAATTCTGATTGGTCGCTTAAGTAAAATTGAATCCGAAGGATTATCACAATGGGCAAATGCCATGGGTTGGATCGTGATTACCGATGTACAATCTAATGTACCGCCAATTTTACCACATGCGGATGTATGGTTAGGAAATAAAACCGTGCTTAAAAAACTACTTCAAGCTGATATTGTTATTCAGTTTGGTGGTGGCTTTATCAGTAAACGTGTTAATCAATTCTTACAGGCCTATCAAGGTGAATATTGGATTGTTGCGGATGGACATAAAAATCTCGATCCATACCATCATGCAAGAACACGTTTTAATATGAGCATTGCCGCATGGTTACAAACGCATCCACCTGTTCGTCAAAAACCATGGTTATTAGAACCTTTGGCATTATCAAAATTCTGCGGTGATTTTATTATGCGAAATTTAGGGGCGGCCTTAAATGAAGCTTCACTTGCTTATAATATTGATAAAGTATTACCAAATAATTGTGACCTATTTTTAGGAAATAGTTTGTTTGTGCGTTTATCAGATGCATTTGCTCGTTTGCCTGATGATTGTCGTGTTTTTACAAATCGTGGTGCAAGTGGTATTGATGGACTGATCGCTACAGCTGCTGGCGTATCATTGGGGAGTAACCGTCCACTTATTGCTATGTTAGGGGACACTTCATTACTTTATGATCTTAATTCGTTAGCACTTTTACAAAAAGTGGTACAGCCTGTAATTGTATTTGTGATTAACAATAATGGTGGTGCGATTTTTGATATATTACCTGTGCGTGAAGATGTAAAAGAGAAATATTATCAAATGCCACATCAATTGGAATTTGCACAAGCTGCAGCATTATTTGGCTTAAAATATGCGTTGCCACGCACTTGGTCAGATCTAAATTCTGTCCTCCGTCAAGCCTATAAACAACGTGGTGCGACCCTTATTGAATTGAAGGTTCCAGCAACAGCCGCTAGCCAGTTCTATCGCTATATTCTGAATGAAATTGCTAATGCTGTCATTGGAGATGATAATGATGATGAGCATGAAACAGTGGATGAAGTAGCGCAAACTGAAGACAAAAAAGATACGCTCGTGCCAGAAGAATAAAGGAGATAATATGTTGCGAATTGCTGTAACAGGTGCAAATGGACGTATGGGACGTCAATTAATCCAAGCGATTTTAGAAGATGATAGTGTGGCACTTGGGGCCGCTTTTGTAAGAAAAGGCTCAAACCTTATCGGTGCGGATGTTGGTGAATTTATTGGTTGTGGTAAAGCGGGCATTTTGCTTAGTGATGATCTTGAAGCACAAAAAGATAATTTCGATGTATTGATCGACTTTACTCGTCCAGAACATTCATTGGCAAATCTTGCATTTTGTCAAAAATATCACAAAAAAATGGTATTAGGGACCACTGGTTTTAGTGTGGAAGATAAACAATTAATCCGCGAAGCAGCACAAAAAACAGCTATCGTTTTTGCAGCAAATTTTAGCGTGGGTGTAAATTTAGTCTTTAAATTGCTTGAAAAAGCAGCTAAAGTCATGGGACCTGACTGTGATATTGAAATTATTGATGCTCATCATCGTAATAAAGTTGATGCACCATCAGGGACTGCATTAGCAATGGGGGAACATATTGCTAAAGCGCTAGGTATCAATTTAGCAGATCATGCTGTTTTTGAACGCCATGGTATTATTGGTCCACGTACACCGGGTGAAATTGGTTTTTCTACCATTCGAGCTTCGGATGTTGTGGGAGAGCATAGCGTGTGGTTTGCTGATATCGGTGAACGCGTTGAAATTGCCCATAAAGCGTCAAGTCGAATGACATTTGCTAAAGGGGCAGTACGTGCAGCAAAATGGCTAGCTAATGAGAATATAGGGTTATTTGATATGACTAATGTTCTCGGATTAGATAATCTCTAATCAAGTTATGGATAACAACAATTAGAGCGATAAGTGGACTAGGTAGAAATCTATGATAATATGCCTAGAAATAACAATGATAAATCTTTAGTATAGAAGATAGATTATCAAACGTAATGACAATAAAGAGAGGATAATATGAGTCAAGTTTATCACACAAGTGACGCAACTTTTAATGCGGATGTTTTAGCGTCTAACGTACCAGTATTACTAGATTTCTGGGCACCTTGGTGTTCTCCTTGCCGTATGATTGGTCCGATGTTAGAAGAATTAGCGCAAGAATATGGCGATAAAGTAAAAATTGTAAAATTAAATATTGATGAAAACCAACAGGTAGCAGCGAAATACGGCGTTCGCAGTATCCCAACTTTAATGATGTTTAAAGATGGTGAAGCAAAAGCAACCCAAGTTGGTGCATTACCAAAAAATCAATTAGCAGAGTTTATTGCTCAAAACAGTTAATTGAAAGAAAAAGGCTACATAAAGTAGCCTTTTTTAATTTAGCTTTGCTGAGATAAGAAAGAGATAACTTCATTTCGCTTAGGAATAGATGGCTGAGCACCAAAGCGAGTAACGCTAATTGCAGCCGCAGCCTGCCCAAAGCGAATGGCATCAGGAATAAGATTATCTTCTAATAAAGCAACGAGAAAACCTGCATTAAAGGTATCACCTGCAGCAGTAGTATCAACCGCATCAACACTAAATCCCGTTACTAATGCTTGCTCACCATTACGACTAAAGTAAACACCCTTTTTACCAAGTGTAATCAACACACATTTGACACCACGTTGGTGTAAAATATCTGCTGCTTGTTGAGCAGTATGCATATCTGTTACTTGAACACCTGTTAGAATTTCAGCTTCTGTTTCATTTGGGGTAATGATATCTACGTATTGATAAAGTTCTAAAGGAAGCTCATAAGCTGGAGCTGGGTTTAACACAACCAAAGTTTGACGTGTTTTCGCTAATTTAGCTGCTGATAAAATAGTCGCAAGTGGTGTTTCTAATTGCATGAGTAAACAATCAGTATTTAGCAAAGGATCTGTATGTGCCATAAGGTAATTTTCATTGACACAATCATTTGCACCGCCTGCAATCACGATACTATTTTCACCTGTTTTAGATACTTGAATAAAAGCAACGCCTGTTGTTGCATCAGGTAAAATTTCTAGATGATCAACGTTTAGCCCTTCATTGCGTAATGCAGATTTAATAGGACGACCAAAATTATCGTTACCAACACAACCTAAAAAATGTACATCTAGTGAAGGTGATTTTATACGTGCAGCCGCAACCGCTTGATTAGCACCTTTTCCACCATAAACTGTTTTGTAAGAATGTGCTTTTAGGGTTTCACCAGGTTTTAAGAAATATGAAGTTTGTAGTACATGATCAACATTAACACTACCAAGAATTGTTAAGCGTTTATTCATTTATACACCTTAAATAGATTTAACGATATGAATAGTTTAACAAAATGAGCAAAATTTTAAATGCAATAAGGCAAAATAAAAAAGCGGTGAAAGTTATTTCACCGCTTGAAGTTAATGCTTAAATCTATTTTTTAAATAATTAATTCCGTTTTTAATCCACTCAGAAACAGAATGGGGTCTTGATTCATCAAGATCTGTTACTTCATGAATTTTACTGCTTTTGGGCTGTTTTTCTCCAAATTCAGGCTATCAGCAAATTTTTGTAACAATTCTTTTTGTTCGTCGGTCAAATCTACTGGTGTTTCTACATTAATATGACAGATAAGATTACCAGCAATGCCATGAGCTGGGGTAATACCTTTACCTGCTAAGCGTAGCATTTTACCTGTTTGTGTACCAGCTAGAATCTTAATTTTCACTGGACCACCTGTTAACGTAGGAACTTCAACAGAACCACCGAGAGCAGCTAATGACATAGATACATCAACGACTGTATGTAGATCATTACCATCACGTTCAAAAGTCGCATTTGGCAATACGTGAATAAAGATATAAAGATCACCATTTGGTGCGCCATTTTCACCCGCAGCACCCTTACCAGCTAAACGTAGGCGACTTCCATTATCCACACCTGCAGGAATGGTAACAGCCAAGGTTTCTGTTTTTTGAACTCGACCATCTCCATGACATTCTTTACATGGTTTTTTAATTTTCTTACCTGTACCGTGACAAGTTGGACAGGTTTCTTCAGAGATAAAAGGACCTTGTTGACGATGTATGGTTCCCATGCCATGACAGGTTGGGCAAGTTTCGACTTTAGAATCCTTTTCAGCACCTGTACCATGACAATGATCACATTCAACCCAAGTGCGTAATGTAATATTTTTCTTAACACCAGTTGCGGCTTCTTCTAATGTGATGTCTAAATCATAACGAAGATCTTCGCCACGTCTTGCTCGAGGTTGACCTTGTGCACGACCACGTCCTCGACCACCAAACATTTCACTAAAAATATCACCGAACATATCGCCGAAATCAGCTTGAGAGAAACCACCGAAACCGCCAAAGCCGCCTGCACCTTGACCGCCACCGAAGCCACCTTGTTCAAAAGCTTGATGACCATATTGATCATAAACCTTACGTTTTTCTGGATCGGATAGAACTTCGTATGCTTCGTTAGCTTCTTTAAATTTTTCTTCGCTTTCTTTATCACCTTTAGTTCGATCAGGGTGATATTTCATGGCTAGGCGTTTGTAGGCACGTTTAATTTCTTTTTCATCAGCCCCTTTGGATAAGCCTAGCACTTCATAATAATCTCGTTTCGCCATAATATGTATTCTCTTTATTAAGTGTTATAAATGTGAATAATCACTCAAAGGACTTATTTTCTAAGTAGTGCGTAATAGTGGAAAAGGGCGTATCGCTACGCCCTTGAGTGGAAGTTTTAAATTATTTATCTTTTACTTCTTCAAATTCTGCATCTTCGACGCCATCATCTTTTTGAGAACCAGTATTTTGTTGTGGTTCAGATTGAGGTTGTGCCTGTTGTGCAGCTTGAACTAATTTTTCAGAAACTTGAATTAAAGCTTGAACTTTTGCATCGATTTCTGCTTTGTCTTCGCCTTTAGCAGCTGTTTCAAGATCTGCGACTGCTTTTTCAATCGCTTCTTTATCAGATGCTGCAAGTTTATCACCAGCTTCACTTAATTGTTTGCGAGTTGCGTGGATTAAGTGATCTGCTTGGTTACGCGCTTGAACAAGCTCTTCAAATTTACGGTCAGCTTCTGCATTTGCTTCTGCATCACGAATCATTTTTTCAATATCTGCTTCGCTTAAACCAGAAGATGCTTTAATGGTAATTTTTTGTTCTTTACCAGTTGCTTTATCTTTAGCAGAAACGTGAATGATACCATCCGCATCGATATCGAAAGTTACTTCGATTTGTGGAACACCACGTGGAGCTGGTTGGATACCTTCAAGGTTAAATTGACCTAAAGATTTATCTTCAGAAGCACGTTTACGTTCACCTTGTAATACATGGATAGTTACAGCACTTTGGTTATCTTCTGCAGTTGAGAACACCTGTGATTTTTTAGTTGGGATAGTGGTATTTTTTTCGATTAACGGAGTCATCACACCACCCATGGTTTCGATACCAAGTGAAAGCGGAGTAACGTCTAGTAATAATACGTCGTTAACATCACCAGTTAATACACCACCTTGAACTGCTGCACCGATAGCTACAGCTTCATCAGGGTTCACATCTTTACGAGGTGCTTTACCGAAGAAATCTTTTACTGTTTCTTGTACAAGTGGCATACGAGTTTGACCACCAACAAGTAAAACTTCATCAATTTCAGACGCACTTAATTTCGCATCTTCTAATGCTTTTTTAACAGGTTCTAAAGAACGTTGAACAAGATCTTCTACTAAAGATTCAAGTTTCGCACGAGTTAATTTAATGTTTAAGTGTTTTGGACCAGTTGCGTCAGCAGTGATATACGGTAAGTTGATATCAGTTTGTTGTGCTGAAGAAAGTTCAATTTTCGCTTTTTCTGCAGCTTCTTTTAAACGTTGCATTGCAAGTGGGTCGTTGCGAAGATCAACACCTTGTTCTTTTTTGAATTCATCTACTAAGTAGTTGATGATACGAGTATCGAAATCTTCACCACCTAAGTGAGTATCACCATTGGTTGCTAATACTTCGAAAGTTTTATCACCTTTATCGTTATCAATTTCGATGATAGAGAAGTCGAATGTACCACCACCTAAGTCATATACTGCGATAGTATGGTTACCTTTATCTTTATCTAAACCATAAGCAAGAGCAGCAGCAGTTGGTTCGTTGATAATACGACGAACTTCAAGACCTGCGATACGACCCGCATCTTTAGTTGCTTGACGTTGTGCATCGTTAAAGTATGCAGGAACAGTGATTACAGCTTCAGTTACTTCTTCGCCTAAGAATTCTTCTGCAGTTTTTTTCATTTTTTTCAATACTTCAGCAGAAACTTGTGGCGGAGCCATTTTCTTTTCTTTGCCTTCAAATTCAACTTCTACCCATGCATCGCCATTAGGCGCATCGATAATTTTGTAAGGCATAATGCTAATATCACGTTGAACTTCTGGATCATCAAAACGACGACCAATCAAACGTTTGATAGCAAATAATGTATTTTTAGGGTTGGTTACAGCTTGGCGTTTAGCAGGTTGACCAACTAAGATTTCGCCATCTTTAGTGTAAGCGACTACAGAAGGAGTTGTACGATCGCCTTCTGCATTTTCAATAACACGTGGTTTGTCGCCGTCCATTACAGCAACACATGAGTTAGTTGTACCTAAGTCAATACCAATGATTTTTCCCATTGTCTTTCTCCTTGTTAGAATTCGTTATGAGGTTAGTTTCCCTCTAAGATTGGGGAAGAAAATTTAATTTCAAGTGGATACGTTAAAAATCCACATGACAATATTTTCTTTGTAACCTCGTATGCTTGTTACATAAATGAGAACAAAAAAAAGAATTTCAAGGGGAAAAATAAAAAAATTTAGAATATTTTTTAAAAATAATGAAAAAAGTATAGAAAATGAATAATTTATTTTGCTTTTATGCCCCAATTTTCGATTAATTTTATTGGGAATAAAAAAATTCCCCATTTAAGTCTAAATGAGGAATAAATATACTTAATTTACAAACAGATAAAGGATAACTAAATACAACCACCACAGCTACCACAACGCCAATCTTCTTTATTCACAGCACGATAAAAAGCACGAAAATTTTCTTCCTCGAGAGGGATATTAGATTGAATAAAAACATCGGATAACCATTCCATATTTTCAACAATCCATTCATCCTCATCTAAACCTTCTAGAAAGAGTTCATCATCAGGATCCATAAAGTTATAAATTCCTTTTGTACCCATATCTTTTTCCGCACGGGTTCCAGGTAACACCAAAGGCAACCCTTCATATTCAATTTCCCAGTGACCTAAACATAAAGTATTGCCTTTTGATGTCCAATTTGCGTGAAAAGGATTTTCCATTATTTATCACCTCATTTCTATCCATAACTATTTTGTAAAAAAAATGTTAAATTTGTGATGATTTTACGCTCATTAAAAAATCTTGCAATGTATAAAGCAGTATTTTTAATGCAACTTTTAAAGAATATAGGAAAAAAATAAAAGTAAACGAGTTGTTATACCGTTAATGGAATTTTTTAATGAATCGTCTAGGGAAGTGCTAAAAAGAAATTTTGAGAGGGGGATTAGAATTCGATATGTAACTTATTGATTTATAGTGATGTTTTAAATTCGGTTTTTAATTTCTACTACTAAATCTACTACTAAAATATTTCGCTAGGCAAAAAATATACAATTATTTGAGCTGATTTAACAGTATTTTATAGTTATAAATATTTTTACTTTTTTATTTATTTTTACCCCGTTTACCCTTTCACTCACTTTTATAATTTAACTTATTGATTTGTATAAAGATAATTTAAGGGGCTATGTAGGGTAAATGGCAGGGGTATAGAGGTAAATAGCCCGTTGTGGCGTATGAATACTGATTCTATGGAGTTGGGGGAGTAGAATACGATCGTTTTTTATATCCTTTAATTTTAGCAATTCCTATTTTTGCTTTTTTTATAGTCGGCAAAATCGGCAAAATTTTATATTTCCTTTTTTTTATAGGATCGGAAAAATCGGAAAAATCAGGGGGCAAAAGAATAGCCACCACCAGTTATAGATTACAAATATAAAAAACCGCTAGCGGGTAACTAGCGGTTGTATAAGTTAAATATTAATCGTCCCACCTCAAGAATGTATCTTCTATATTGGAATAGTAAACATTGGTACGCTGTGTATTGTCAATTTTCCTTACCTTGATAGGCTGTTTACCTTGTAATTTAAAAGCATTGTCCACCTCGTTTAAGAATGATTGGCGGGATAGTGGTTTATTTAATCCATGCCGATCGCAGAAAAATAGATAAGCGGGATAGAGTGCCTCTTGTGCCTGTTGCCGACTTGGAATATTTCCACCACCGCACCCTCTAACACTAATCTTTAACCCTTTTACCTCATCAGTTGTCGTAAATTCTTCTGCGAATAAACGGATAGGATTAAGGCTATTCAAGATTTGTTTGATCTGCGGGTTATCTTGTTGTTTAAGTAGGCTACTATAAGCCTTTTGCTCATTATCTACGCCATTAAATATAGTAAGCAAATATCTGACAATATCGCTTAGTTCCGAGGCTATTTTATCTATTAGCGTACTATCTCGTTGAGAACGTTCTACGGCTTTCTCAAAGGTAATTAGCACCCTACGGCGTTCAATACCCCCGTTATTTTCTTTAAATCGCATAGGAGCATTATTAGCAATCAATAATACTGCTTTAGGCTCGTAGCTAAATGGTTTCTTGTATTTAGGGTTTACAGTAATAGTGCCTTTACCTGTAATTGCCCTTACAGTTGAGCCATCGCCATTATAAACGGGCTGATCTTCTGCGGTTAATAAACTCTTCCCTACGATACTTGCCGTAGCGTGTGCGTTTTTGTCTAAGTCTATTAAGTTAATTGCCGTATGGTTGTCCTTTCCCGCTAGTAGCTCACATACCTTTAAAAAGGTTGTTTTCCCTGTACCACCACGTCCTGTCAATTCAAAGAACATCTGCCAGTCATAGCGATTAACCAATACAACATAAAGCACGGATAATAGTAGCGTACGTCTTTCTTCGTTATCTTCTGCGATAAAATCTAACC
The DNA here is from genome assembly GCF_900638385.1 of Actinobacillus delphinicola. NCBI lineage: Bacteria > Pseudomonadati > Pseudomonadota > Gammaproteobacteria > Pasteurellales > Pasteurellaceae > Actinobacillus > Actinobacillus delphinicola. The sequence continues at coordinate 1,340,808 of NZ_LR134510.1, forward strand.
AGTTTAAGAATGTAGTAGGGGTGTTTTGTATTTCATTAATATTTATATCTAACCTTGACCTAAGGTTAAGGTTTGGATTGAAAGGTAATAGCTTACCCGTAGTTTTATCTAACACCCCATTTCTAAAACAAAGTACATCACTATTAGGCTCATTCATTATGTAAGCGTGATTATGTTCCTTTTCCGCTTTATAACGTATTTCCTTAATGAGTAGCGACGCAAGCTCTTTTTGCTTATTAAGATTAGGTAATTCTATTCCATGGCTACGTAGAAAATTATAGATAACACTTTCCGCCTCATCAGTAATTTCTGCCCATATCCCCGTAGTTTTATCGTAGGAAAATAATTCATTATCTCTGCTTATTGCCATAGGCGGGGATTTAAGTAATATTTCCTCTGTCTTTTCTAAGCGGTTTAATTTCGCAAAATAAGCGGGATAATCCGCCTGTTTTTGTTTTTCTAAGGCATTGTGTGCCACCACCTCTGATAAAGCGTTATCGTTGCGTATACGGCTTATGCTTGGCATAAGATCAGTAGGAGTTATATTCTTAGATAGTAAGTTAGGTAAACTAAAAAGGCGTGCTAGTTTTACATTAGTAGTTTCTGCTAGGCATTTTTCTAAAAGATATTGTTGTTCTTGGGTAATTGTTCCCGCTTGGTAAATATCAAATATTTCGTGTTTATCGGTTGCGATAAGAGTGTTGGGTAATGCGTTGAGTTGCTGCTCATCTAAAATGATAGGTTTGTAATCAGGGGGAAAATCCCCCTCGCAATAATTGCCCATGATAATTTTATTAAGGGTTGGGTCTTTATAGGTTTTCCACGCTCCCCACGCCTCATCACTATCCGCACCCGCAATAATTACTAGCGTACTATGTGGATCGTCTTTTTTACGTATATCGTAATGCGGGGCTTTGAGTTTTCTCATCTAATCCCCCTTATTTTGATATATTCTCGTTTTGGGTTAAGCATTTGCCTTGTCCGCTTAACATATTAATACGATCTACTTCCTCGCTCATTTTCTCTATATTATTTTTTAAAGCGTATAGCGTGGCTTGAATGCTCTCTGCGTAATATTCACTAAACCCATTTTCTTCAATATTAGCAGTGATTAAATCTAAAATGCCTTTTATACCTAGTAAATCTACGTACTGGTTGCTTGTCATTTTGCTAATTTCGTTGAAAAGATCGTAACTTGATTTTGTGTTTAATTGTGTATTAATAGCCATGATGTTCCCCTTACTCTTTCTCAAGTGCTGTATTGATTTTGTTTGCGTCATCTTTCATTTTTTCCAGCGTATAGTAAAGCCCACCGAGAACATCAATAATTGGCTCGGTCGGATGTAAACTTTGTTGGCATAGGATAAGGGTTGCTTTAATACTTTCCATTTGGCAAGTAAGATCAAAGACAACGTTCTCTAGTTCTACAATGTCTTGTACAGAAAGGGTGATAGGTTTAAGTGTATTTTTCATGCTGATAGCTCCATTTTAATTTTTAGATTAGATGAAGTTACCGCTAAACTTTCCAGGTGTTGGGCGGTAACACTTAACGGGCTGGAAAACCGTCTAAAATGGAAAACGGCAAAGGGCGAACCTTTCCCATTAAGTGCCACCATAGAAAAGATACTAGATAGATCTAGCCTATTGATTTGGGGTTCAGATATAAAAAAACACGCTAATGGCGTGTTATCTGCCATTTTAAAAAACGAGTTTCCAGGCTCGGTCCTAAATAAGACGTTTAGAATTCTTACATCTTTGTATAAAAATGTAAATATATTTTGTTTTAGTTTGGGTTTATTTGATTTAGATATAATCATGTTTATTATACTCCGTAGGGAAAGCAACCTTTATCGGTTAGGGTAGATCTGTTATACTTTCCCCTGTATTAGATTGATTTGTTAGTAAAATTTTGAAAGGGTACTCTCATGGATTGGAGTGCCTTTTCTTTTTGCTGTAAGTTGGTTTGAATAGCGTAAAACCTTGCTAGCGTCCTCTTTGTTGCCTATCGCATAACGGGTATAGCGTGAACCAGTTATGCCCTCTACGGTCGTCCTTTGTAACGATATGCCTAATAGTTGTTCAATCCTATTTGCCTCATTGCGACCATTTAAAAAATGATAAGCCTTTATAATATCGCCCTCTGTGATTCCGTGTGGGTAATCCAGTAAAAGGCGTGCTACACATTCTTTGCGTGTCATTTTCCGCATATTTTCCCCTTAATTAGATTGTTTACCTTTTGCTAAAAATGCTTTGATGTCGCTTTCATAAAAACGGGTAGAAAAGCCAATCTTGATGCGTTTTAAAAGTCCTTGCTTAACCATGCGGTCAATCTTACTTCTTGAGCCAAAGCCCATTGCCTCAAGTTCTTTAATGCTTAATAAACGATTTGATGTGGTTACTGTGATAGTCATCATAATTCCTTATATAGTGGGTTAATTTAATAAAGTTTGCCCTTGTTTGGGTTGGTTAGGATTATGATGAGGAAAGGGAATAAAAAAAATCTATATATACCAAAATTCAGTACATATAGATTTTTAAAAGAATAGATAGGCTATTTTAATTGGTTAGCGTCTGCGAATACATTATTTAAATTACTTTCACTAAAACCTATATATCCTCTATATAGATCAGATAAATAGGTTTCTAATTCGGATTGATTTTTAAATAACCCCTTTTCTTTGTCGCACAGTGTATCTTTTAACGCTTTTATGATATTCAGGTAACTTTTTTTTGATTTAGGTGCCAGTACTTTATTAGCCTCATTTAATTGCTCTTTAAGTTCTAAATTTACCTTTTCAAGTTCAGCTATCCTAGATGTTAGCGTGGCAATCTCTTTAGTACATGTATCATCTATATTTGTATTGGCTACATTTACATCAGGCAATGGCGTGGTAATGGTATCAGGTAATTCCACTCCTAGTGCCTGTTCGATATCTTCTCTAAAATAGTAGTGGCTAGATAATTTTTCTTCTAGATCTTTAATGGTATCTAATTTTTCTTCATGTGCTAACCAATAGCAGTTAGTAGTTAAATCTTTCAGTTTTAGCAGTAACTCACTTACATCAGAAAATAAAAAGTACTCATTAGGAGCGGTTTCATCATCAATAAGAAGTTTTATAAATTCGAGCATATTTTCTTTAGAGGGCTTACATTTTAATCTATACCAAGCGTCCCACTCTTCTGTGGTAAAATTAAGACTAGCTTGATAATCTGATACTCTCCAAAAGTTATCGCTATACTCTGGCTTATCTAGTGTAAAGTCATAGAAATAATCAGTTGTATAACAAGGTACAAATGACAAGGATACAGTTCGTTTGAGATTTTCTATACTAATGTAATCTATTTTAGAAGTTGTAGCTAAAAGTAATACTTGATAAGGGGGAAGATTTTGATTTTTTATAAAATTTGCTACATCTAAAACACTAACTATTTGATCCTTAAAATATCCCCTAATTTTCTGCTCTTTTTTTAGTTCATTTAACATAAACGCCCCTATACGTTGCCCTATTTAGATGGGAGAACGGCAAAGATAAAATAGGGTTTATCTCTTTCAGCTTGGTTAATTACGCCACGCCTAGCCGTTCTTATTGTGTATACCTTTCCATTCTATCAAAGTGATCTTGATTTACAACGTATTAGGTGAATTTTCATCCTCGGATTTTTTTCCGAGTGTATCGCATGGCTGATCTATTTTTTATATACCCTTTATATTCCCCGTTACCCCTTATTTAACCCTTTTTATTTTTATATATATTTCAATTAGATATATATTAAATAAGGGTAAAAGGGTAAACGGGTTATAAAAATTAAAAAAATAAATATAAAATGAATAGACAAATAAAAACCGCCATATATCGGCGGTTGGTGGAGTTTATAGATTAAGCGGTTTTATGAAGAACAGTTAGATGACTTTGTGGAACAGTGTGATTGGAACACTCATCTAAAAAGTCCGTCCAGTGTTGGAGCATATTCCTACGAGCGGGTAAGTATTCAGCATGATTATAAGCTAGACGGATAGGGTCTTTATTTACGTGCGATAAAGCAAGTTCTATTAAGTCGCTATCATATTTACGTAAACCGTCTTTTGTCCTTTGCTCATTAAGCCATGTACTGCCAATGGAGCGTAATCCGTGTGCTGTTTGTTTACTTTTATAAAAGCCGTTATTTAATCGCCTTAGTGCCTTATTTGCGGTTTCACTCGAACAGGGCTTATTTGGATTGCCACGGAGCGGGAACAAATAAGGACTGTGCTTTGTATTGTTTGCTTTTATTTCTGCCAACAACGCCCGCATTTGGCGTGTAAGCGGGACTTTGTGAATTCTTCCTAGCTTACTATCTTTGTTACCTTTCAGAACGTAATAGCTCCATATTCCCGCTTTTTCGTCTATATCACTAAATTTAGCCTGTGCGGTTTCATTTGGTCGGGATAGGGTAAATAGTTGCCATAAAATTAGATAAATAGTTTGGCGGTCTAGTACAGATAAAAATAAATGCTTAAAGAATTGTGGTAACTCATCATAATGGATACATGGCTGATGTGTCGGCTTTGGCGTATCAAACATTTCCCCGACCTTTAGCAGATTATTTTGCTCTAGCAAGCCCATATTGACCGCATAATTCATTATGCTATTCATGCGTTGAATAACCCGTTTTATCGTATCGAGCTTGCCCTCTTGCTTTAATGGCTGTAAGGCTTTGATAACGTGTGTAGATTTGATCTTTTCTATGGGGACATCTTTGAATATAGGCAGTAAATGTTTGGTGATTTGTTGGTGGGCTTGTTTTGCTGTACGTTCGCCAAAATCCTTTTTAGACTTACGCCACTCAAACCAATCTTCTGCGACCTTGGCAAAGGTGTTTTGATTTTGTAATAAGCGAAGTTCTTGTTGTTCTTGCTCATATTCCTGTGGATCAATATTTTGGGCAAGTAGCCCTCTGTATTCATCTTTAATTTGGCGTGCTTGTGATAGCGATATAGTCGGGTAATTGCCGATCGTTTTTTGTGTACGCTTTTTAGTGAGGGGTTTGTAGTAGTTAAATATCCATATCTTAGAAAAATTGCCGTCTACTTTTCTTCGTACTCTAAGTTGTAAGCCTTGACCATCGTTTAATACACAATCTTGATTGATCTTCTTTATTTCCGTATCAGTGAGTGATTTACTACAACGAGCCATTTATACCCCCTATTCAGTATAAAAATGAGTTCTACTACTAAAAATTTACATTTTCTTAGTAGTAGGCAATTTTCTACTACTAAATCTACTACTAAAATCTTGGGTTACAGTGTAGCAGTTTGATTTAAGTTAAAGCAATAGGGAATACATTAGAGGCTTTATTTACAAGGGTTTTTTAAGTGCTTTGATTTAAGTTGAGTTTGTTTGATTTGAGTATAGTGGCGGTGAGAGGGGGATTCGAACCCCCGATGCGCTTTCGCACATACACGCTTTCCAGGCGTGCTCCTTCAACCACTCGGACATCTCACCGAAAAAGAATAGGCGCAAAATATAAGGGTTTCTTTGATGAGCGTCAAGCAAATTTTTTTGAAAAGGGCTAATTTTTTTGAAAAAAAGGAGTAAAATAGCCATTTTTTTGTAGTGGAGTATTAATTTTATGCTAAAGACTTGGTTGTCAAGTAAAAATGGACTTTTTGCAGTACGTCCATTTAGCGCTCTACGGGATAGTTTTCGTTTAGGTTATACGAAAAAAGATTTATTCCGTGATTTTGTAGCTGGTATAACGGTAGGGATTATCGCTATACCTCTTTCTATGGCATTAGCAATTGCGAGTGGTGTTGCGCCACAACACGGGCTTTATACTGCCATTGTTGCAGGTTTCGTTATCGCATTGTTAGGTGGTTCTCGTTTTAACATTTCTGGTCCAACTGCCGCTTTCGTTGTTATTTTATATCCGATTACGCAACAATTTGGATTAAGTGGCTTACTTATTGCAGGTTTAATGGCAGGGGTTATTCTTGTGATTATGGCGATGTTACGTCTTGGTCGCTTAATTGAGTACATTCCATTGCCAGTTACACTCGGTTTTACTTGTGGTATCGGGATTGTGATTGCAACTTTGCAAATTAAAGATTTCCTTGGTTTGCACATCGCAAAAATGCCAGCAACTTACATTGGTAAAGTTGAAGCACTTTTCCATGCATTACCGACCTTAAAAGTGGCAGATCTTGTGGTTGGTGTAATTACGTTAATCATTTTAACTCAATGGCGCCGTTTACGTTTACCAATTCCAGGACACCTTCCAGCGGTGATTATTGGTACCATCGTGGCAATGATTTTTGCACATTTTGGTTCTGAAGTTGCAACTATCGGTTCTTCTTTCACCTATACTTTACCAGATGGCACAACAGGGCAAGGTATTCCAAATGTATTACCAGAATTTTCCTTCCCGTGGAATACACCAAATGCTGATGGTACAGTAACGCATTGGACATTTGCGAAAGTACAATCTTTATTACCAGCTGCATTTTCTATGGCGGTATTAGGGGCGATTGAATCATTACTTTCAGCGGTTGTATTAGATAACATGACCAGCACCAAACACCATTCTAATAATGAATTATTAGCTCAAGGGATTGGTAATATCGTTGCACCATTTATGGGTGGGATTACAGCAACTGCAGCGATTGCACGTTCTACAGCTAACGTAAAAGCAGGTGGTTATTCTCCAATTTCAAGCGTATTCCATTCATTACTTGTACTTTGTTCAGTCGTGTTCTTCGCAAAACAACTTTCTTATTTACCATTAGCCTCAATGGCAGCTTTATTAATGGTTGTAGCTTGGAATATGGCAAACGTTGGACCAATTATTCAGCTTATTCGCCGTTCAGGACGTAGTGAAATTGCGGTACTTTTCATTTGTATCTTCCTCACCGTTGTGTTTGATATGGTGATCGCAATTACTGTTGGCGTATTACTAGCAAGTTTACTATTCATTCGTAAAATTGCAGAAATGACCAAACCAGTTGCGCAAACCGTCCCAACAGATTTAGCAGAAAATACCGTGATTTACCGTATTAATGGACCATTATTCTTTGCTGCAGCAGATAATCTTTTTGCTGAATTGCATACCAAAATTCTTGAATCCGATCATCCAGTGAAAAATATCATTTTACAATGTGATGCGGCAACCATTTTGGATGCAGGTGGTGTGCATGCTTTAATGCGTTTTGTTCAAACGCTTAAACCAGGTCAAAAATTATATATGACTAACATGCAATTCCAACCATTGCGTGCAATTGTGAAAGCAAAACATACCCCAGAAATTAAAGCGATTAATTTCAATTCAAGTCTTGATCAAGCATTGAAAAAAATTCGCCGTAAAGAAGCGAAAAATATTGAAGTGTTAGAATAAGATTAGCTTATCACTACGCCACGATTTTCGTAAAAATTTATGGAAAATCGTGGCTTTTTTTATTTTATTGCCAACCAATTTTGCATTATCTGCAAACCAAATTCCGACATAATACTTTCTGGATGAAACTGAATGCCATAAATTGGGAGAGATTTATGTTGATATGCCAGTACGACGTTATCATCGCATTGTGCGGTGACGTCTAATGGAAAATCAGACGGCATGTCTTTTACTGCCCAAGAATGATAAAGCCCCACATAAAAATCTTTAGGTAAACCTGCAAAAAGTAAAGAGGGTGCGTTTACATGACAATATTTACGTTCGCCATGTCGTGGTGCTTGTAATTGCTTTAATTCGCCACCAAAAAACTCCCATAAACTTTGATGCCCAAGACAAACACCTAGAATGGATTTAGATTGATAAAATTTATTATAAATTTCAAAAAGTTGGGGATAGGCAGAAGGCACGTCAGGTCCTGGAGAAATCAAAATATGGCTAAAAGGCTCAATCAATGCCAAATCCACTTTCTCTACATCGCAAACCTGAAAAGGAATTTCGCACTGGCGCAAAAGCTCAACGAGATTGTAAGTGAAAGAATCATGATTATTCACAAGAAAAACCGAGGGTTGCGGGGAAGTGGGTTTCATCTGCATTGCGTTTCCTTTTCAAAATTGCATAAAATGGCGCATTATCCATTGTTTTTTTGATGAGTACTAGTTTTGCAAAATTTTATTTCCCAAGCAAATATCTACGGCACAAAGCGTCAACCTTGCTTTTTTTACATTGATTTTGAACAGCAAAAACCCGTGATATTGCCCCTTGCTACGTTAGATCCTAAGCAAATCGCTTTTTCTTTCCCTGAAAAAAGGAATATCGAACCGCAATCGATTCCGATTAAATTAGAATGGAACGAGTTACCAAAGCCTATTGATTTTGAAACTTATCAGCAGGGATTTGATATCGTGCAAGCGGGTTTGAAACAGGGGAATTCGTACTTATTAAATTTAACGTTTCCTACTGAAGTTTTCCCAAATGCGACATTGGAAGAGATTTTTTATGCGACCGATGCTCCCTTTAAATTGTATGTAGCAGGGCAGTTTGTTTATTTTTCACCAGAGGCGTTTGTTAAAACACGAAATAATCAAATCATGACCTTCCCAATGAAAGGAACCCTCACCACCACCTACGAATACTTAGCCCAAGATAAAGCCGCATTACTTGCGAATGTCAAAGAGCAACGTGAGCATTATACGATTGTCGATCTGATGCGAAATGATTTGGCGATGGTGGCGCAGAATGTGCAGGTAAAACGGTTCCGCTATGTGGAAGAAATTGTGACAGGCAAAAATATTATTTTGCAAACCAGCTCAGAGATTTGTGGGGAGCTTGGCGAAAGTTGGCAAGATCGATTAGGTGATATGATCGCAAGTTTACTTCCCGCAGGATCAATCAGTGGCGCACCGAAAGAAAAAACAGTTGAGATTATCCAAAATGCCGAACGGCAAGAACGAGGCTACTACACTGGAATTTTTGGCTATTTTGATGGAGAAGATCTGCATAGTGCCGTGGCAATTCGGTTTATTGAAAAACGAGGCGAACGGTATTTTTTCCATAGTGGTGGTGGCATTACTTTGCATAGCCATGTACGGGAAGAATATGCCGAACTCCTTGCCAAAGTGCGCTTTCCGCAGCGTGAGGTCTTATGATATTTCCCCTTTTTGAAACCTTTCGTTATGAAAATGGGCAGCTTTATCATCTTGATTTTCATCAAGAACGCTACCAACGTAGCATTCGAGAATTTTTTGGAAAACATATTCACGCCCCGATTTTCGAAGAAATTTTTATGCAATTTGGGCAGTATCAGCGATTACCCGAAACGGGACTTTACCGTTTACGCTTGGCTTATAATCTGACGAAGTTTGATTTGCAAATTTTTCCTTATGAACGCAAAGTTTATCGGGCATTTAAACCGATCGTGTGTGATGACATTGATTACCACCTAAAATTCACTGATCGCCATCATTTACAAAAATTATTGCCCCCAATAGGCGAGGCAGATGAAGTGATCATCATAAAAAATGGATCCGTCACAGATTGCACGATTGGTAATTTAGTTTTCCGTTCAGGTGATAGTTGGTTTACGCCTAATACGCCACTGCTTGCGGGAACGCAACGGGCTTATTTATTGGCAACCCAGCAAATACAATCCGTATCGATTCGGCAAAATGATTTAAACCAATTTGAAGAAGTACGCCTAATTAATGCGTTAAATCCTTTAAACTTATAAAGAAAGGGTTATAATCATTTTATTTAAGTAAGGAGAAAAAAATGACAAAAATCATTCATACTGAAAAAGCACCTGCTGCGATTGGTCCTTATGTACAAGCAGTAGAAGCGGGTAATATGTTATACACCTCAGGACAAATTCCTGTCGATCCAGCAACGGGTACAGTTAGTGATGATATCGCTACTCAAGCACGTCAGTCTTTGGAAAATATCAAAGCAATCGTCGAAGAAGCAGGATTAGCGGTACGCGATATTATTAAAACTACTATTTTCGTAAAAGATCTGAATGACTTTGCAACCGTAAATGAAGTTTACCAAGCTTTCTTTAGTGCAAACAAACATCCAAGTTTCCCTGCACGTTCTTGCGTGGAAGTCGCACGTTTACCAAAAGACGTAAAAATTGAAATTGAAGCTATCGCTTTCCGTAAGTAAGTGCGATAAATCCTATTTTAAAAATCCCTCTGCTTGTTTTAAACAGAGGGATTTTTTATATGAATTGGAAAAAGAGGCAGAAAGTTTGCTTCACAATATAAATCTTGTCTATCAGATAATCATTCCAATGGTCGAACCAGTTTAAAAAATATCGCTTTTACCCTTCATTTACTTTTATCATTGTCGGCAATTTTGTGCTTAAGAAAAAATCGAAAGGATTATTATGAAACTCTCAAAACTCTCTCTCCTTTTAGTTTCACTTTATTCAGTCAATACTTTTGCAAACCCAAATGTGGTTGTGTTTGGTGATAGTTTAAGTGATATTGGTCAAAATGGTTGGTTACATGCGGCAACGTACAATATGCCAAACGGTAAGTTGAATAAACTTTATACTCAAGATATTGATCCAACATTAAAAGCCTCTACAAAAGGCGGAACAGACTACGCATTTAGCGGTGGCGTGATTGATAGTGCAAATTTTGCAAATCCAGCTGCGCTTTCTAAAGTACCAACTGTTGTTGTGTCTGGACAGATCCAACAATATCTCAAACACGGTGTCGATAAAAATGCGATGCATATTGTTTGGGCGGGCGGTAATGATATGGCTGCAATTTTAAAAGGTATCCAAGAAAAATTAGCAGACGCACTACCAACTCCTGCTCAAGTTCAAGCTGCAAAAGAAGCGATGACGAAAAAATTAACCGATCTTGGTGCGAGTTTAGAAAAAGCAGTGAAGGCAGGAAAATTACCGCCACAAAAAGCAAAAGAAATGTTAGATAGTGCAAAAGAATCTGCACAAAAACAAGCTGCAGCACAAACAAATGCTGCTGTACAAAACGCAGTTGCTAAATTGATGACACCACAAAATATCGCTTTATTAAAAGAGAAAGTGGGGACCATGGCAAAACTCATGGCACAAGATGTGGCAACTTTACAAAAAGCAGGCGTAAACCAAATTGTTTTACCAACGATTCCTAATGTCAGCATTACCCCAGAATTTCAAAAATTACTTGCAGGCGCACCACCAAGCATGCGTAGCCAAGTGGCACAAGCAGCAAGTCTTTTAACTGATTTAGTTAATCGTGCGATTACGGAAAGTGTAAATCAAGCAGGGCATAATATTGTCCGTATCAATACCAATGCATTGTTTGAAGATATGCTTAAACATCCGCAAAATTATGGCTTGAAATACATTCAAGGTGATGCGTGTGGAGATAACAGCAGTGCGGCAGGTAAATGTACCCCTGCGGTGATCGCTAAAGTAAAAGATCCAAATAGCTACCTCTTCGCTGACCCATTCCATCCAGGTCCAGTAGCTCATAAAGCTTTTGCGGATTATGTGTTAAATGTGGTGAATACACCAAAAGCCTTTGCAGTGTTACCAAGTTTATTACAACAACAAACAGAATTAAGCTTAGAACATTTACGTCACAATGATGAACTTAATTCAAACTATTCAGGTTTACAAGTAAGCGTGGCGCATGACCAAGCGAAAAATGTTCATATGACGCATTTAAATGTCGCTTTCCATTTCAATCCAAATTGGCAATGGCAAGTACAGGTGAGTGAAGGTCGCAACCATTTAGATAGTTACCAACAAACTTATTTAAGCAACCGTTCTATCGTGGCGGATACGGCATTACGTTATAACGGCGATAACTACTGGTTAGGTGCATTAGCAGGGGTAAACCGTGGTAAATTCTATACAGATCGTATGAATCAAATCGGACTTTCAACCCATGAACAACAATCACATACCACAGGTAAAGATTTCCACTTCGGTGTATATGGTGGTTATGCATGGAATTTCGATCCAATGACATTGATCGCAAGTGCGGATTTAACTCAAAGCTTCAAACATATTGAAGGCTTTAATACGGGCAACGATCCACTTATGCAAATGTATATCCAAGATCGTAACCAAAATAGCCTTGTATCAGGCGTTGAGTTAGAAACTCGTTTCCAACTTGATAGCTTTAAACCGTATGTACGTACACGTTTAAGCCGTGAATGGCATCGTTCAGTAGAATCGGTTAATGCATATTATAACGGTAGCGTATTTAGTACAGACGTAGCGAAATTAAAACCTTACACATGGAACGTCCAAGCTGGGGTACTTTACCAACCAACAGACTTACCAGTTTCAGCGAGTGTAAGTGTCGTGCGTGATCTTAAACAACCACTTTTACCACGTAATACCGTGTATCAAGCAAGTTTAAGTTACCATTTCTAATTTAATATAAAATAGAAAATTCCCTCTAAGCGCGGTGGTTTTTGCAGGTTTTTTTGCTAAAATGCACCGCGTTTTTTATTTTTATTGAGGAAAGTTTATGACGGTACTTGCACGCTACCATTCTTACGAATCTTGCGGTACGGTGGATGGTCCAGGCATTCGTTTTATTTTATTCTTACAAGGTTGCTTGATGCGATGCCAATATTGCCATAACCGTGATACTTGGGATTTGCATGGCGGAAAAGAAATTTCCGTTGAAGAGTTGATGAAAGAAGTATTGACCTATCGCCATTTTATGAATGCGACTGGAGGTGGGGTAACGGCATCAGGCGGGGAAGCAGTATTACAAGCTGAATTTGTGCGTGATTGGTTCCGTGCTTGCAAAGCAGAGGGGATTAATACCTGTTTAGATACCAACGGATTTGTACGCCACTATGATCAGGTGATTGATGAATTACTTGATGTCACCGATCTTGTTCTTCTCGATCTTAAACAACTTAATGATACCATTCATCAAAATTTGATCGGCGTATCCAATAAACGCACCTTAGAATTTGCAAAATATCTAGAAAAACGCCAAATTCCAGTGTGGATCCGCTATGTGGTTGTCCCTGGTTATACCGATTTTGATGAAGATATCCATAAGCTTGGAAAATTTGTATCAACCATGAAAAATGTTGAAAAAGTGGATCTACTACCGTATCACAAACTCGGTATGCACAAATGGGAAACCATGGGCGAAGAATATAAATTAAAAGACGTGAATCCACCAACTAAAGAAAGCCTTGAACATATCAAAGGCATTCTTGAAAGTTATGGTCTAACCGTAAAATACTAAAATCCGATAACTTGCCTAAAAAAGTGCGACCAATGGTCGCATTTTTATTTTTATATCTCTATAATGGATGAGATTTAAACGAAATGTTTCACTATTTTTAAAATTTAATAATAAAATCATGTAATTATTTGGAGAAACTTATGCGGTTAATACCTTTAATGGATGATGCTCAAGTCAGTGAATGGGCAGCAAATTATATCGTTGAACGAATCAATCAATTCCAACCTACGCCCGATCGTCCTTTTGTTCTCGGTCTCCCAACAGGCGGAACGCCACTTGCCACTTACCAAAAACTCATAAAACGCTATCAAGAAGGCAAAGTCAGTTTTAAAAATGTCGTTACTTTTAATATGGATGAATATGTTGACTTACCCGAAGATCATCCACAAAGCTATCACTATTTTATGTACCATAATTTTTTCAATCACATTGATATTCCAAAAGAAAATATTAATATCCTCAATGGCAATGCAAAAAATTATGAAGAAGAATGTAAACGTTACGAGGAAAAAATTCGCCAATATGGAAAAATTCATCTCTTTATGGGCGGAGTAGGAACGGACGGACACATTGCCTTTAACGAACCCGCATCCTCACTTTCCTCTCGTACACGCATAAAAACCCTCACTGAAGAAACCCGCATCGCAAATTCCCGCTTCTTTGACCACAATCTTGATGAAGTCCCTAAATACGCCTTAACCATTGGCGTAGGCACATTATTAGATGCAGAAGAAGTGATGTTACTTGTCACTGGATACAATAAAGCACTCGCTTTACAAGCAGGGGTAGAAGGTGCGGTAAATCATTTATGGACCGTCAGTGCGTTACAACTTCACCCACAATGCATTATTGTGTGTGATGAAGAGGCTACGCAAGAACTGAAGGTAAAAACCGTCAAATACTTTAAAGCGTTAGAACATGCAGCGATTTGCTCCGTTGCTAAAACCGAAAATTAGGAGGAAATGATGAAATATGCATTAATCAATACCACTATTTATACGGGTGAAGCCGTTTTGAAACACCATGCCGTCCTTATCGAAGGGGATAAGATCGTCGGTATTCAAAGCGAAGAATCTTTACCGCATACGCTTAAAAAAGTTGATCTAAAAGGCGCAAATCTTTGTGCGGGTTTTATCGACTTACAAATTAACGGTTGTGGCGGTGTCATGTTTAATGATGACATCAGCGTAAAAGCATTAGAAACAATGCAGAAAACCAATATTCGATCAGGGACAACCAGTTTTTTACCGACATTTATTACCGCTGCAAACGAAAAAATGTTCCAAGCCATTGATGTCGTAAAAGACTACATGCGCAAACATAAACACGAAGTACTTGGTATCCACCTCGAAGGACCTTATCTCAGCAAAGAGAAAAAAGGCGTACATCGTAGTGAATTTGTGCGTGGCATTACCCATGAAATGAAAAATGATCTTTGCGCGCGTGCGGATTACATTAAAATGCTCACCCTCGCTCCAGAAAACCCAACTGCTGAATTTATTCCTGAATTTGTAAAAGCAGGGATTGTGGTTTCGCTTGGGCATTCCAATGCTACTTTTGAACAGGCTCAAGCTGCTTTCCACGCAGGCGCAACCTGTGTCACTCACTTACATAATGCGATGTCGCCAATTAGCTCAGGTCGTGACATGGGAATGGTGGGGGCTTGCCTTTACAGTGATGGCTATGCAGGTATCATTGCGGATGGATTACATGTGACTTTTGAAAATATTGCCCTTGATAAAAAAATCAAAGGCGATCGTTTATTTGTCGTAACAGATGCCATCGCACCAGCAGGATCAGACATCAAAACTTTCCCATTTGAAGGCAAACAAATCCATGTAGAAAATGGACGTTGTGTCGATGAAAATGGCACATTAGCGGGTTCTTCTATCACCATGATTGAATCCGTTGCTAACTTAGTAAAACATGTCGGCATGAGCCTACAAGAAGCACTCCGCATGGCAAACCTTTATCCAGCACGTGCAATTCGCGTGGACGATAAATTAGGTTCTATTCATACGGGTAAAATTGCCAACTTAACGGCATTTGACCACGAATTTAACGTGACCGCTGTTGTCGTTAATGGTGAATATAAAATTTTCTAAAATGAATGAATAAAAAACGCCTCGATTACACTTAAATTCGGCTTTTATAAACAAAAGTATAAAAAAATTTAAGAAAATCGGGGCGTGATTTATTTATAAAATTAATTAGCGTGGTAGCCTTCCAAAAGATTTTGCCAGCAAGCATCATCAAAATGAATATGCATTCTGTTGACTTCTTTCAAAAAAGAACGTTGCAAGCGAGCTAAATTATCTTTTTTCCAATCATCACCTAAACGCTCACTACATTTATCAAAATCAATGAGATAAAATTTTTCATTCGGCGTATTTGCATGTTGCAACAAAATATTATGCGCATTCAAATCGGTATGGCAGACTTGATTTCGATGCAATTTTTTGACTAACGCACCAATTTCTTGCCATTGTTCAGCACGAAGTGATTGTTCTTGGAGTATCGCCGTAAGATCTTTGGCATCTTCGATTAATTCGCTAATCAAATCCGCACGATAAAATCCCCAACCGACCATATGCACATGCGCTGCAATAGGACGAGGGACCGCAAGACCTTGTTGGTGGAGTTTTTGTAAAAGGGTAAACTCCGCAAAACTACGACTCAAAGCGACATCACGGCAATAATAAAGATCTTTATTAAACTTTCCAAAAAGTCCACCACGATAATAATGGCGCAACGCAACATTCATATCCCACAGATCTTGGGTGCCAATAAACCAAGTCACACCTCGCCCACGAGCATGACCAATGATTCGTTGTGCTTTCTGCCAAGTTTGAGGCATGAAAAGGGCGAGTGAATTAGTCGTATCAATGCCGTCGGCAAGCAAAAAATAATGATTGTCTTTTGAGTACTGCATAAAATCTTCCGAAAATAGTGGCGTATCCATTGCCAGAAATTCTTAACGCGTTACGTCCGTTTCAGCACGTTGTTGAGCATAATGCTTGAATAACGCTTTTTTGGCAAGTGCTGTAACGCTATGAAAGAAAATTAATAAAACAATCAAAAAATAAAGTGGTTTTGAACCCAAAATAGCATAAGGCGTTCTGCCTGTCGTTGGTGCTACTGTATCGCTCAAACTTGTCGTAATAAATTGAGGTGCTTGTTTAATAATTTTTCCTTGTGCATTGACGAATACAGTGATGCCCGTATTTGTCGCACGAATTAATGGACGACCCAGTTCTAAGGCACGCATTTGCGCAATTTGTAAATGTTGCCATGGACCAATACTGTTCCCAAACCATGCATCATTGGAAATAGTCAAAATATAATCCGTGTTTTTACGCATGTTTTCACGCAATTGCTCACCAAACAGAATTTCATAGCAAATCGCAGGTGCAAACAAATGTTGCTGAATATGTAAATTCGCCTGCAAACGAGCGCCACTTTCAAAACTCGACATTGGCAGATTAAAAATTGTGCCTAATGAGCGTAACCATTTTTCAAGAGGAACATATTCCCCAAAAGGAACAAGATGATGTTTTACATAACGATTTTTATCTTGTAACGAATAAGGAAATTGCGGATTACCTAAATCAATAATCGAATTTTGATAATGCCCATCTTTTTCAAGACGCACAGTACCTATCACAATTTCAGTATGGCTAGCACGTGCTTTTTCAGCCATCTCTTTTAAAAATGGATAAAGTTGATGCTCATCTAAAGGTAGTGCCGATTCAGGTAAAATAATGACATCCGTTTTCCCAAGATTCTGATCAATCAAATCTTGGTAAGTATTTAAACTATGCCAAAAATACGCAGGATCCCATTTCATCTGTTGCTCAATATTTCCTTGCAATAAGGTAAAGCGTAACGCACGATCTTTATCTTCTTTTACAAAATGTAAACCTGCAGACGCATAACTTAACCCAAGAATAATCCCAAGCAGGAGAATATAAAAACCCAAAGCAACAGGGCGTTTAGGTTTTTGAATGGCTAAACGAATAAGCGTATAGAGCATTGCTGCAACCCACATCGCAAAGAATGTCAGCCCTTGTTCGCCAAAGAGTGGCGCAAGTCCTGCAAACGGACTATCAATTTGAGAATAACCAAATTGTAACCACGGAAAACCTGTAAACAGCCAGCCTCTTAAAAACTCGGTTAAAGTCCAAATCGCAGGGAAAATAGCAGGGCTTTGTACATTAAACCGCTGCACGATATAGGCAAAAAGGACAACGAATAAAGAAAGGTAAGCTGCTAGCACACCAACAAGCAAGTAGCTCAACCAAAGCGGTGCGCCACCAAAATCATGAATGCTGACGTGAATCCAATTGATTCCAAAACTAAAAAAGCTAAGTCCCCAAAGGAAACTTGCCCAAAGTGCGGTTTTACGTTGTGGATTTTTGGCGACCCAAATTAGCCCCAGTAAAGAGGGATAAGCAAGGTACCAAAGGTGAAAAGGCGAAAATGCAAAAACACCCGTAACACCACACAGCAGTGCTACGAGGTAAGGAAGTAATTTTTTCATTCAGTGGGTTCTTCTGTTTCGGTTGCGTGTTCAATTTTTTCGATGTTTTTGGTCGGCACCGTAACTCGAAGTTGAATAAGACGGCGATTATCGGCAGCAATAATTTTAAATTTAAACCCATCAAGCGTGATTTCTTCACCAGGATCAGGCAAATAACCAAATGCATTCATGACTAAGCCACCAATAGTATCGACTTCTTCATCATCAAAATGCGTTTGGAAATGCGCATTAAAATCTTCGATAGGGGTCAATGCTTTTACCGAGAAAACATGACGAGAAAGCTGGCGGATATCTTCCCCCTCATCCTCATCAAATTCATCTTCAATATCACCGACAATTTGTTCCAGAATATCCTCAATGGTCACTAGTCCAGATACTGCACCAAACTCATCAACGACAATTGCCATATGAAAACGTTCTAAACGGAAATCTTTCAACATCCGATCGACACGTTTACTTTCAGGCACAACGACCGCTGGACGGAGCATAGAAAGAAGATCGAAAGGTTTTGCATCTTTACGCAAACAAGTGAGTAAATCTTTAGCATGTAAAATCCCAAGAATATGGTCACGTTCGCCTGTAATAACAGGGAAGCGACTATGGGCAGAATGGATAATGGTATCTAAACACGCATCAAGATCTTGTGTTATCTCTATAAACACAATTTGAGAACGAGGAATCATGATATCACGCACTCGTAAATGAGCGATTTCCATGACCCCCTCAATCATTTCCCTTGTTCCCTGATCGATTAGATCATTTTGTTCTGAATCTCGAATCACTTCGACAAGTTCTTCACGATTTTTCAATTCAGTTGGGAAAAATTTATGAACGAACGATTGAAAAAAAGACGATTTTCTGTTATTTTCCGCCGGCTGTTCGCCAGAGTTTTCTGAACACTGCATAATTAATGTTGATTATAATCATTACTAAGAATGTTTCGAAAATACCACATTTTAAAAAGAATGGCTAGGGTTAAGATTCGTTATGTAGAACAGTCCTTGTAACAAGAAAAAGTATGTAAATAGTATGTAAAAACTGCAACTTTACATATCGTTATAAAATATCATACATATTAATGATCTAAATTAAGTTTTGTGTCCTTAATAGTCACCTCAAATATTGCTTAACTGTTATAATAATGTTGCATTTTTAGTGTCGCAGACTAAAATACCCGCAGTTGTTTGTTACAAAAATAAACTAGATTTTAATAATTAAAGGAAGCAAAAAATGACAATTCCTCAAATTCTTATTGTTGAAGATGAAACTATTACCCGTAATACCTTGAAAAGTATTTTCGAGGCTGAAGGATATGATGTTTTTGAAGCGGCGGATGGCGTGCAAATGCATCGTGTTTTATCGACACAAAAAATTAATCTTGTCGTTATGGATATCAATTTACCAGGGAAAAATGGGTTAATGTTGGCTCGTGAATTACGTGAACACAATGATATGGCTCTCATGTTTTTAACAGGACGTGATAACGAAGTAGATAAAATCTTAGGTTTAGAAATTGGAGCAGATGATTACCTCACTAAGCCATTTAACCCTCGTGAGCTTACTATTCGCGCACGCAATTTGTTACAACGTACAATGACAGAAGAACAAAAAGTTGTTCCAACGCATGTTGATAAGTACCGCTTTAATGGCTGGGTTTTAGATTTAGACAGCCGTACATTGACCAATCCAGATGGCGAAGAATATAAGCTACCACGTAGTGAATTTCGTGCAATGTTACATTTTTGTGAAAATCCAGGAAAAATTCAAACTCGAGAAGCGTTATTACGTCGTATGACGGGACGTGAATTGCGTCCGCAAGATCGCACTGTTGACGTAACTATCCGCCGTATCAGAAAACACTTTGAAGATCATGCAGGTACGCCTGAAATTATCTCTACAATTCATGGAGAAGGCTACCGCTTCTGTGGTGAAATCGAGTAATTTCTTTCATTGATCAAATCGTTATATAAAAATCTTAATGTTTGAAGTGCGGAACGTTAAGATTTTTTTTATGGATAAAATTAGGGGTACATTTTTTAAAGCAGATAGTGATATGATGAGAAAAATGTAAAATTAACATTAGTTAAAATCATGTAAAGAAAGAATGTGACGGGGATTTATGATTATTCGCACTGAACTGCTACGCTTTTTCGGCAAACTCACGACAGATGAGCAAATTGCTAAGCAAAAGTTAATTGTTGATGCTGAAAAATTTGGACAAGCTTTTGCCGTAGATAAAGCAGGCTTTATGGTCAAAGGCATCATGATTGGGGTTATCATCGGTTTAGTGGTTAGCGTCTTTCGACTTACAATTGATTATACGCTAACGGGGCTTTTTAAACTTTATCCCTATCTACGAGATCACCCGCATTATATTCCGCTTTATGTTGTTGCAACCCTAATTGGTGGCGTAATACTTGTACAAATCATCAAACCGCTTTATACCAAATCAAAAGAAGAAATAACATGGTTCTCCTCATTATGGCGTACCGTTGCAGGGGCGCTTTTAGCCCTCTGTCCAGGTATTTCTGCAGGGCGAGAAGGTCCATGTATTCAAATTGGCGGTTTTGTCGCACAAGGATTTTGTGAAAACATTTTTTCTGAAAATGAAAAAAATAAAATGGTTCTCGTGCATAGTGGCATGGCGGCAGGATTGGGTGCTGCTTTCAGTGCGCCAATTGCTGGAACCTTATTTTTGCTTGAAGCAATAAGTTTCAATTTCTCCCCAATTATTCTTTTTACTTCCATGACCGCCACGATTTCTTCTGTCATGGTAACTTATTTCTTTTTTGGCATTACACCATGTTTATATGTCCCTCACGGTGCCTCATTACCCCTTGATCAATATTGGGTGCTATTACTGCTTGGCGTGCTGATTGGTGGTATGAGCCGTGTTTACCAATGGTCACTTCTCACCATGCGTAAAGGCTACAACCTTGCTCCAAAACTTAAAAATTGGAACATATTCTTACCCCTTTTACTGGTTATTCCAATTGGGCTTGTCGATCCGCATGTTTTAGGCGGAAGTCATGACTTAATTCTTGAAGTAGCGAGCCAACGTTTCTTAAATGTGATATTAAATTATCCATTTTATACTATGTTAGGGGTACTTTTTTTGCTAACTGTGGTAAGATTTGTCTTCACAATTATCTCTTGTGATGCTACGGCACCAACAGGGATATTTATGCCGATTCTTGTATTAGGCGCATTATTCGGTGCGATTTATGCAAGTATTTTGATAAAATTTGGAATTTTACAGCATCAATATTATCTAAACATCGTAATCTGTGCGATGGCAGCCTATTTCGGTGCCTCGCTGAAAACACCGTTTACTGGGGTGATTTTATTGATCGAAACTGTCGGCGACGTGAAATATATTATGCCAGTGCTTATTGTTACGTGGATAGCAACTATTATTAATACTTGGCTAAAAGGTAAATCTGTTTATGCTTAAAGAAGAACAAGGACTACATTCTCAAGCGCAAGCAAGCCCACTTGTTGAAGTCAAAAATATGACCTTCAAACGTGGCGAACGTACGATTTATGATAATTTAAATCTGAAAGTGCAGAAGGGAAAAATCACTGCCATTATGGGACCTTCGGGGATTGGTAAAACAACGCTCCTAAAATTAATTAGCGGGCAATTAAAACCAGAACACGGAGAAATTTTCTTTGATGGCGACGATATCTGCCTCATGAAAAATGCTGCCCTCTACCAAGCACGCAAACGCATGAGCATGCTTTTTCAATCTGGCGCACTTTTTACCGACATGACGACTTTTGAGAATGTCGCTTTCCCAATTCGTGAACATACACGCCTACCTGAAAAAATTATCCGCCAAATGGTACTGATGAAATTACAAGCTGTCGGATTGCGAGGGGCTGCTGATTTAATGCCAGCAGAACTCTCTGGCGGTATGGCAAGACGTGCCGCACTTGCGCGCGCGATTGCCCTTGATCCAGAACTTATCATGTATGATGAACCTTTTGCAGGGCAAGATCCAATCAGCATGGGCGTAATTGTGAGTTTAATCAAATGTTTAAACGAAGCATTGAACTTAACGTCAATTGTCGTGTCCCATGACGTACAAGAAGTATTAAGCATTGCGGATTATGCCTATATCATTGCGGATAAACGCATTATTGCAGAAGGAACACCGCAACAATTGTTGCAAGCTGAAGATGCCCAAGTGCAACAATTTTTACAAGGGAAGGAAGATGGTCCAGTAGGATTCCATTTTCCAGCAAAAGATTATTTACAAGAGTTATTTCAATGATCGATACCATTGTGCGCCTGATTACCCAACTTGGCGCAAATACCATTCATTTTATTCAGCGTTTGGGTCGAGCGGGAATCATGTTATTCAATGCGTTGGTAGGGAAACCGCAACCACGCAAACTTTTCCCCTTACTCATCAGACAACTTTATGTACTAGGTGTCCAATCCCTCGCCATTATTCTGCTTTCTGGGCTTTTTATCGGTATGGTATTAGGCTTACAAGGCTATGTGGTACTCGTAGATTTTTCTGCCGAAACAAGTTTAGGGCAACTGGTTGCGCTTTCACTATTGCGTGAATTAGGACCTGTTGTCACCGCCTTACTTTTTGCAGGGCGAGCAGGATCTGCGGTAACCGCAGAAATTGGCTTAATGAAAGCGACTGAACAACTTTGTAGCCTAGAAATGATGGCTGTCGATCCACTTCGCCGTGTCATTTCACCACGTTTCTGGGCGGGAATTATCTCCATGCCAATTTTAGCCATTATTTTTACCGCAATCGGTATCTGGGGCGGTTCGCTTGTCGGCGTGGACTGGAAAGGCGTGGACGCAGGGAGTTTCTGGTCCGTCATGCAAAATTCCGTGCAATGGCATTACGACATTTTCAACGGATTCTTAAAAAGCCTTTGCTTTGCGATTGCCGTAATGTGGATTGCACTTTTCAATGGATATAACTGCGTACCGACTTCAGAAGGCATCAGCCGTGCGACCACCAAAACCGTGGTAAACGCCTCTCTTGTCGTACTCGGTTTAGATTTTATTTTAACCGCCGTGATGTTTGGAGCGGGTTAATTGCACGCCAACAAACAAAATGTTAGCGAAAGAATTATGTAATATAAGGACAATGAGAAGAAATGAGAAATTCAGCGAAATATGAGTTTTGGGTAGGGATTTTCCTGCTTATCGGCATCGGCGCATTAGTATTTCTTGGGCTAAAAGTGGCGAATATCCAAGGGTTTAGCAATGACAATACTTACGAAGTCACTGCAACTTTTGATAATATTGGTGGACTAAAGGTGCGTTCCCCCGTAAAAATCGGTGGGGTAGTGATTGGACGAGTGGAAAAAATCTATCTCGACAAACAAACCTATTTGCCAACTGTTGATATCGCCATTGACAGCAAATACAACGATATCCCAGGCAATAGTTCCCTAGCAATTAAAACATCAGGCTTACTTGGTGAACAATATATCGCTTTAAATGTCGGTTTTGATGACGGCGAAACACCTGATCTTAAAAACGGAAGTAAAATTGTTGACACCAAATCTGCCATGATTTTAGAAGATCTCGTAGGGCAATTCCTCTACGGGGATAAAAATAAAAAATAACCTTAACCACACAAGAGGTAACACATGTTAAAACCCATTGTTTCTTTACAGAAAAAAGTTTTTGCGTTCTTTTTAATGCTTTTTGCATTCGCATTCGTAAGCAATGCACAAGCAGCGGACAGCAATAATCCTTACACCCTGATGCAACAAACATCAAAAAGCTTATTTGGACAAATTACCGCTGACCAAGCAAAAATTAAAAAAGATCCAAATTACTTAAAAACTATCGTAAAAGATACCCTTATGCCGTATGTTCACGTAAAATACGCAGGCTCACTCGTACTTGGTCGTCAACTTCGTACCATTGACCGAGCAGATCGTGAAAAATTCTTCAACGCATTTGGGGACTTTATCGTACAATCTTACGCACAAGCCTTAACACTTTACCACAACCAAAAAGTGGAAATTGAAAAAGCAAAACCAATTGTTAGCAACATCGTAAGCATTAAAGTACAAATTATTCAAAGCAATGCAACCGCACCAGTAAACCTCAACTTCTTCTGGCGCAAAAACACCAAAACTGGCGCATGGCAAGTTTACGATTTAGCGGTTGAAGGCGTGAGCATGGTTGATACAAAACGTCAAGAATGGTCACCAATTCTTCGTAAATCTGGTATCAACGCACTTATCGCACAAGTTGAAAAAGCAGCGAAAGTACCTGTTACTTTCAGCAAATAAGGAATAATGATGCAACCATCTCATCCACTTTGCTGGGACGTGATAACACAAGATGGCAACACGCATATTTATCTCAATGGGGAATTAAGCCGTAACACCTTAATGCCCCTTTGGGACATTTACAAAAAGGTGGAAAAGGAATTTTTTCCGCCAAATCCACATATCGTTTGGCATTTTGATAAAATAGTCCAGCTAGATAGTGCAGGTTTTGCATTATTATGTGATTTTTTACATGCAGGTGAACAACGAGGCACACAACAAATTGCCACATGCTCACCTCAATTTTTAACCCTCGCGGATCTTTTCGGACTCACGTCCTGGATGAAAGGCTTTTTACCCGCAACCACTTAATAGAGAACTGAAATAGACTTATGGAAACAACACAAATTGAACAAATCTTAATGGAAAATTTACCGATCACCGAAGTACACGTACAAGGCGAAGATGCCCACTATAGCGTGATTGTAGTGAGTGATGAACTTGCCGCATTATCTCGAGTAAAACAACAACAAACCATTTATGCTCCATTAATGTCTCATTTCAGTAGTGGTGCTATCCACGCATTAAGCATTCGCACCTTCAACCAAGAAAAATGGCAACGTGAACGTGCCTTAAATGGATTTTAAGAGGAAATAACTATGCAAAAGTTCCGCGTACACGGGGATACCAAACTCCAAGGTGAAGTAAAAATTTCAGGTGCAAAAAATGCCGCCCTTCCAATTTTATTCGCCGCAATTTTAGCTGAAGAACCCGTTGAACTCACCAATGTTCCTCAACTAAAAGACATCGAAACCGCCCTTAAAATTTTACGTCAATTCGGCATGACCGCAGAACAAGACGGCAATACCGTTCGCCTTGATGCCCGCCATATCACTGACTACACCGCACCTTACGATCTCGTCAAAACCATGCGCGCCTCTATCTGGGCATTAGCGCCACTGGTCGCACGTTTTCACCAAGGACGAGTATCATTACCGGGTGGCTGTGCTATCGGCGCACGCCCTGTTGACATGCACATTGAAGCACTAAGAAAACTTGGCGCAGAAATCGCCTTAACTGACGGCTACGTTGAAGCAACCGCACCAAACGGCTTAACTGGCGCCCATATCGTTATGGAAAAAGTCAGTGTCGGCGCAACTATCTCTGCAATGGTTGCCGCAACCTTAGCTAAAGGCACAACCATTATCGAAAATGCCGCTTGCGAACCTGAAATTGTCGATACCGCAGAATTTTTAAATACACTCGGTGCGAAAATCAAAGATGCAGGCAAATGCACAATCGAAATCGAAGGGGTAGAGTGCCTAGCAGGTGGCAAACACAAAATCGTAGCAGACCGCATTGAAACAGGGACTTTCCTTGTTGCAGGTGCAATCTCTGGCGGA
Source organism: Actinobacillus delphinicola (assembly GCF_900638385.1). Classification (NCBI taxonomy): domain Bacteria; kingdom Pseudomonadati; phylum Pseudomonadota; class Gammaproteobacteria; order Pasteurellales; family Pasteurellaceae; genus Actinobacillus; species Actinobacillus delphinicola. The sequence goes on from NZ_LR134510.1 coordinate 1,366,169, forward strand.
AAAATCACCTGTACTCATACCAACCCACGCATTCTTGATGCCGTACTACAAAAATTACAAGAAGCAGGTGCAAAAATTGAAATCGACGGCGACAACATCACCCTCGATATGCAAGGCAAACGTCCAAAAGCTGTAAATATCCGCACCTTACCATACCCAGGTTTCCCAACCGACATGCAAGCCCAATTCACCTTGCTTAACATGGTAGCCGAAGGCACCAGTGCGATCACCGAAACCATCTTTGAAAACCGCTTTATGCACGTTCCAGAACTTATTCGCATGGGCGGAAAAGCAGAAATCGAAGGCAACACCGCAATTTGCCACGGGGTAGAACAACTTTCTGCTGCCGAAGTCATGGCAACTGACCTCCGCGCAAGCATCAGTCTCGTCCTCGCAGGCTGTATCGCTCACGGCGAAACCATCGTAGATCGCATCTACCACATCGACCGTGGCTACGAACACATCGAAGAAAAACTTCAAAAACTCGGTGCAAAAATCGAACGTTTTAAAGAAGACTAAAATCAAATCCCCCTTAAAACGCATTAAGGGGGAATTTTTTAGTCGAAATTTACCAAAATAAAAATTAAATAATAATCACTCTTATTTAGATAAAAAATAACTCCCCCTAGTAAGTCTATATTTTCTCCATTCAGATTACATCCTCGCCACAATTCTCGTTAAAATTTATGCAATATTGCCCACTACAAACCAATATTATTTAAGCTAACTTATTAAATATTAAGGAATTTTTAATAAATATTGCAAATTATCAAATATTCTTTAATTTAACAAATCCTCATATACACTGCCTAGAAAGTGGATCAAAAGTGGCGTATAATCCACAAGCTTCTATTTTGTAGAATAGTGTGCATAATTAATTATAAATTATCTGGAGAATATGTAAGATAAAATAGGAATAACCAGAAAATGAAAGAAATTATATTAATTGGAGCAGGTGGTTACGCTAAATCAGTATTGGATTCTTTAGATCTGACTCGGTATAAATTTAAAGGCTATATTGATAGATTAAGACCTGTTGGAAGTACACATTTAGGATTTCCTGTTTTAGCAAATAATTTATTAGAGCTAAAAGATTTTCATCAATATAGTTATTTTATTGCGATAGGAAATAATGATCTACGTTATGAAAATTACACATTTCTGAAAAAAAATCATTGTAATATAATAAATATAATTGATAAAACATCAATAATTTCATCATCTTCTTATTTAGGAGAAGGCGTTTTCGTCGGAAAAATGGCTATCATAAATGCCGGTGTTAAGGTAGGAAATAATGTTATTGTTAATACTAAAGCCTTGTTAGAACATGGGGTAACTATTGAAAATCATTGTAATATTTCAACTAATACTACTTTAAATGGTGACGTTTATATTGGAGAAAAATCTTTTATTGGCTCTTCCTCTGTTATAAATGGACAATTAGAGATTGGAAATAATGTAGTAGTTGGTTCAGGAAGTGTTGTAATAAGGGATATTGATCCTAATAGTATTGTGGTAGGAATACCAGCAAAAGTTATTAAAAAATTAGATAGTAATTATAAGGTAAAGAATAATGGATAATATTTATATTGTAGCAGAAATAGGTTGTAACCATAATGGTTCATATGATAGAGCAAAAGAAATGGTTAGAGTTGCTAAAGAATGTGGAGTTAACGCTGTAAAATTTCAGACTTTTAAAGCAAATTTATTAATCTCTAAATTTGCTCCTAAAGCTGAATATCAAAAAATTACAACAGGTACTGATGATTCTCAATTAGAAATGACTAAAAAGTTAGAACTACCATATGATGAATTTATACAGTTAGAAGAATATGCTCAATCCTTAGGGCTCGATGTATTTTCAACTCCATTTGATTTTGACTCGATTGAATTTTTAGCTAGTAGAAAACAAAAGATGTGGAAAATACCATCTGGAGAAATAACTAATTTACCTTATTTGGAGAAAATTGCACGCTTAAATATTGAAGGAAAAAAAATTATTATTTCTACTGGAATGTCAACGATTGATGAAATTAAATCTGCGCTAAGTATTCTAGAAAAAAATGGAGTAAAAAAATCAGATATTACTATTTTGCATTGTAATACAGAGTATCCAACACCATATGAAGATGTTAATTTAAATGTAATTAAACAGTTTAAAGAAATTTTTTCTGATTATAAAATTGGATTTTCAGATCATTCAAAGGGATATTTTGCAGGGATAGCTTCAGTTCCATATGGAATCTCATTTATCGAAAAACATTTTACATTAGATCAGAATTTACCAGGTCCTGATCATAAAGCTTCAGTTACTCCAGAAGAGTTAAAATTATTATGTGATGGTATTAGAGCTGTTGAAAAGTCTTTAGGGAATTCAATAAAGGAAGTTACCCCTTCTGAGGAAAAAAATAAAATTGTTGCTCGAAAATCCATTATAGCAAGGAAAAAAATTCAGAAAGGAGATATTTTTACTATTGATAATATTACAACAAAACGTCCTGGTAATGGTATTAGCCCTATGTATTGGTATGATCTACTTGGTAAAGAAGCACAGTATGATTTTGATGAAGACGCAATAATTATTGATAATAGATTTTTAAATCAAGAGTAGATTTATGAAAAAAATTGCAATTATTCCAGCTCGATCTGGATCTAAGGGATTACCAAATAAGAATATTTTACTCTTAGGGGATAAGCCACTAATGGCTTACACGATAGAAGCTGCACTTGAATCAAAGTGTTTTGATAAAGTTATAGTTTCAACAGATTCACTAGAATATAAATATATTGCTGAGCAATATGGTGCAGAAGTTATTTTACGTAATGAATATTTATCTAATGATGAGGCTACTAGTTTTATGGTAATAAAAGATGTCTTAGAAAAAGTAGATAATTATGATTATTTTGTTTTATTGCAGCCTACGTCTCCATTTAGAAATAAAGAACATATTAAAGAATGCATTAAGATTTTTGAGAATAAATATGAAAAATACAATTTTTTAGTATCAATGGAAGAAGTAACTAAATCATCTAAATTGATACAAGAAATAGATGCAGATATGACTCTAAAAAATTATGAAATTGATTTCTCAAATTATCGGAGACAGCAGTATAAAGAATACGTACCCAATGGTGCAATTTTTATAGGTAAAGTAAAAAATTATTTGGAACAGAAGCACTTCTTTTCAGCTGATAGTATCGCTTATTTTATGAGTAAAGAGGACTCAGTAGATATTGATGATCAAATAGATTTTGAATTAGCAATTACATTAATGGCTAGAAAAAATAAAAAAGAAATTATTTTGAAGAATGTTTTAGAACAAATAAAGAGAAAAGAGTTTTTGTTTAAAAATCCCAAAGAAATTACACTTATTGGACATAGTATAATAGATAGATGGGATATACATACTCTTAGGGGAAATTTAGTTAATAATTTAGGTATATCAGGGATTACTACGCAATATTATATAAAATATATTTTAGAAAATAATAAAATAAATATGTTTGGAAATTATATATATATTATGTTAGGGATAAATGATTTCTTAGATAAAAAACAGTTAGATGATGATATTATTAATAATATAGAGGATCTTATTTATAAGATAAGAAATATAAATAAAAAAAGTGAAATATTTTTTTTAGAAATTCTATCAGTTTACCATAGAGTTGATAAAGATAAAGAAAGAATTATAGAACTTAATAAAAAAATTAAAAATAGAATGAAAAAGATTAATGTTAAATTTGTGGAATTAAATAAATATATGAGCGATGAATTTAATAATTTAAACTATATTTATACGGATGATGGACTTCATTTAAATATTAATGGTTATTTAAAGTTAGAAAATATATTAAATAAAGAAAAATAAATTATGAAAAAGATATTATATGTTACTGGTTCAAGAGCTGAATATGGAATTGTTAAGCGATTACTAAAAAAATTACAAAATGATAATTCTATTGATTTTAGATTAGCTGTTACAGGAATGCACTTATCTGAAAAATATGGAAGTACCTATAAGGTTATTGAAGAAGATGGTATTAAGATAGATTATATTATACCTATTACTTTAGAAAATAATAATAATCAATCAATAATTAATTCTATGGCAGAATGTCTAAAAAAATTTGGCGAACATTTTCAAAATTATTATTATGATGCAGTAATAATTTTAGGTGATAGATTTGAAATTTTTAGCGTAGCAATTGCTGCCGGTATTCATAATATACCTTTAATTCATTTACATGGTGGTGAGCAAACGTTAGGAAACTATGATGAATTTATTAGACATAGTATTACTAAAATAGCAAAATTACATTTAACATCAACAGAATCATATAGAAAAAGAGTGATTCAATTAGGAGAATTACCGAATAGTGTTATTAATATAGGTTCTCTAGGTGCAGAGAATGGATTGTTATTAAACTTACCATCTAAGATTGAATTAGAAAGTATTATAGGGAGTATAGAAAAGCCATATTTCTTGATAGTATTCCATCCAGAAACATTAAATTTATTGAGCGTAGATAATCAAATAAAAGAATTATTAAGTGCATTAGATAAATTTAAAACTAATTATGATTTTATTTTTATAGGGTCAAATGCTGATACTAAATCAAATATAATATTTAATTTATTTAGAGAATATACAGTTGAGAATAATTTTAGATTTTTTACGTCCTTAACACCAGAGGAGTATCTTGCATTAATAAAATATTCATGCGGTATTATTGGAAATAGCTCTTCTGGATTATTAGAGGCACCATCTTTTAGGGTTGGAACTATTAATATTGGAGATAGACAGAAAGGTAGAATACGAGGAGATAGTGTTATTAATGTAACTCTGGATAAGCAATCAATTATAGATGGTATCTATAAATTAATTTCTCATGAATTTCAAGAAATATTAAATAAGTCTATCAATCCTTATTATAAGGAAAATTCATTAGAAGAATGCTACAATGCAATTATTAAGTTTCTATATGGTTTAGATATTAATAAAAATAAAAGCTTCTATGATATGTAATTAATATATTACTTCAGGAACATTATGGAAAAAATAGATATTTTATTTGTATGCTATGGGGGTGGACATTCTGCCATAATAAAGCCATTAGCTGAAGAATTAATAAAAAATCATCCTAAAATCAATTTTAAAATACTAGCACTAACCTTAGCTCATAATAGTATGAAAAAAAAATTTCCCCATCATACATTAGGATTAAAGGATATAATAAAAATATTTTCTGTACAAGAAAAACAAGAAATTACAAAGTTAGGTAAAAGTATTCTATCTGAAAATTATAGAGATGACGGGACTGTTAGTGAATATGAATCAATATTATATTTAGGATTATCTTTGTATGATTTAATTCATGCGAGAGGAAAAGAAGAAGCTTACAAGCAATATAATAATTTTCATCGTGCAGCATTTCTTCCTAAGATAACTATGGAAAGAATCCTAAAAAATTTAAAGCCTAGACTAGTTTGTGCTACGAATGCTCCAAGATTTGAGAAAGCTGCTTTATTAGCAGCAAACAACTTAAATATAGAAAATTATGAGATAATAGATTTATTTGGAGAAAATCATGAAGTCTCTTCTCGTAATATTATAGTTATGGATGAATATGTAATACATAACTTAAAATTAAATAATAAAAAAAATATAAAATATTTTTCATTGGGGCAACCTGCTGTAGAAAATACGGTTAAAGAGATAAAATCTCTGGATAGAAGATTAATTACTGACAAATTACATCTTTTTAAGTATAATAGAAGTGCAATTAATATTGTGTTTTTTTCTCAGAGGATTTCTTTTATAAATAAAGAACTAACACTTAAATTTTATAATAAATTATTAAAAGTATTTAATAACTTATCATCATTATATAATATTAATATTTTTGTACGTCTTCATCCAGGTGAAAATATAGAAGATTATTGGGGAAAACTAGATTGTTCTAATTTAAAGTTTATTCATGATATATTAACTTTACCGGAAAGTATCGTTCTAGGAGATATTATTGTTACTCAATATTCAACAGTTGCATTAGAAAGTATTTATTCAGGGAAAACAGTATGTACTTTTCATCATAATTTAGAAGGAACCTATCCAGTATCTAGATTTATGATGGATCCATATTTGTTTAGTATGGGGTTTGATGAATTAGAGGATAATTTAATATCTTTACTAGATAATCCTAGTATTTTATTAAGAAAAATAACGAAAAGTACGAATTCAGTTCACAAAATAATTCAACTTTTTATCAATTCTTTATGTAGAGAAAATTCTATATGCGATTAAAAAAAATTTTTATTGTTGAGAATAGTGTACTATATTTATTCTTATTATTTACTGGGTTAGGTATTCTATCCTTTGATATGTTACCACAGGTAGTTTATTTGGTATCAAATATAGTTAATAATGAACATTTAAAAGAATATAGTAGTGTTATATTTTATTTAGAAGAAAATAATCCACACACATTAAGAACATTATTAATGCTACCTTTCTATTTTTTATATGATTATTTTTCTATTAATGTTAATTTATCTTTTGGGATAGCAGTAATTTTATTAATTTTTTTAACTTATAAAAACATTATATATATATATCCGGTAAATAATAAGATAAAAACACTAATATTACTTTCATTAATGACTTTAACTATATTTATGAATGGTAGAATAGCTTTTGCTATTTATGGTAATTCATTATTGTTAAAAATATTTTATAGAAGATATTTTATTTTAAACATTAGATATATTAAATTTATATTAAATTTATTAATAGCATTATTTTTCACAACGGTTAGTACAGGAACATCAATTGTTGCTATTGGTACCATAATAACCTTTTATTTTTTTATATTTATATTGAATAAATTTAGAAAAATTAGATCTATAAATTATAGAGTGTTATTTGATTTTATTTCTATTTTAGTATTACTTATAGGTATATTTAGAAATATTATTATAATGTATATTGATAAAAATTTAGATTATTTTGGGTCTTTCTCTTTAATGTTACATCATGGAATTGGAAAATATTTTAGGGGGTGGATGATTTTTATACTCCCATTATTAATTTTTATGTTAATTATACTAATGCAGATTATAAGAAAAATAAATATTATTATAGTACCTTTATCATTAACAATTAGTGCTGGATTCATAGGGATATTTGGGATTTCTAGTCTAGTTTCTGGTATCAGTGGTTTTATTGTATCTACTTTATTAATTTTAAATATTAAATATGTTAAAAAAAATTATACAAAATAGTTTAATTCTTAGTATAGGATTATTACTAGGTCGATTTAGTGGTTTTTTCCGTGAAATAATAATTGCTAGAAAACTTGGGATAGGTGAAGTTTCTGATCAAATAATTTTAATGTTAGCTATTCCAGATCTTTTAAATGGTTTATTAATTACTGGAGCCGTATCAGCAATATTAATACCAACGTTAGCAAGATTTCCAGAGGAAACGCTAAATATTATTAATGAATTTACTAAAAAATTATTAATCATAACTATATTGTCCTATATAATAATTAGTGTTATCTTATTTAAATTTTATAATGGAATTCTATTTTTTAGTTTAATATTATCACTATTATCTGTATTTCCAAATATATTTTCTTTTATATCATCTTCATATTTACAGTATGAGAAAAGATTTACCAAGCAATCATTAGGAACATTAGTATTTAACTCAATAATAATTATTTCATTATTATTGGGTGCAATAAAAATTTATTTAGCTGTAGGAATTATTATTGCAAGTACAGGAAGAATGTTATGGATTATGTCTGATCTTAAACATGCTACATATAAAAAAATTTTTAATTTAAAATTTTATAATAATAAAATTTTTATATCTTATAGTATATTAATTTTTATGATTATTGCAAATGGTCTTGTTTTTATACAACCAAGTATAGATAAAATATTTTCTTCTTTTATGACAAAGGGATCATTATCAATATTTTCATATGCAGAAAAAATATATCTTTTACCAGTATCTGTATTTTTGACAACTTATGCTATAGTTTTATTTAGCGATGCGGCTAGACTTATTGCAGAAAAATATTTTATTCAAGCACATCAATTATTAATAAAGAGTATTTTATTAAATATAATTATATCATTATTGGTTGCAATAGTTATGTATTATTATTCTCATGAAATTGTATCAATTATATTTTTTAGTGCTAATTTTTCAAAAGAGAATATTGATGAAATTTCACATATTTTAATTGGTTTTTTACCTGTAGTAGTTTTTGCTGGTACAAATAGTATGCTTCTTAAAATGTTATTTTCTTACGAAAAATATAATATTATAATGTATTTTTCTATTTTTATTATTATACTTAAAGTTATTTTAGATTTATTATTAGTTATTTTTAATATATCTATATATTATATGGCTATTAGTACTTCATTTTTAAGTATAGTATCGGTAATTATACTTGGAGGTAGTTATTTTTATACCTACAAAAACAAAATAAGCGAGGAATGACTATATGAAATTTATGATAATAGAAAATAATATTGATTTAATTAAATTTTATGATTCTATTGGTATAGATAGAATTTTTATTGATTTAGAAGTACTTGGAAAAAAAGAGCGTCAAGGGCATTTAGATACTGTAATAACACTGAATCATTCTATTACTGATATTAATAAAATTAAACCTTTATTGAAGAAAAGTAAATTACTTGTTAGAGTGAATCCAATAAATATTAATTCTAAATATGAGATAGAGCAATGTATACAGAACGGTGCTGATATAATAATGCTTCCTATGTTTAAAAGGGTTAATGAGGTTAAAGAGTTTTTAACAATTATTGGTGGTAGAGTAAGGACATGCCTATTATTAGAAACTTCAGAAGCTGTATGTAGAATTGATGATATTTTAGATATACCAGGAATTGATGAAGTACATATTGGGTTAAATGATTTACATCTAGCTTATGGATTAGATTTTATGTTTGAATTATTAACAGGAGGTATTATAGAGTTAATAGTTAATAAACTTAAGAAAAAAAATATTCCTTTTGGTATAGGCGGAATTGCAACCTGTCAAGGTGGTGCGATAAATGGTAGAATTATTCTTGGAGAATATATACGCTTAGGAGCAACACAAGTTATTTTATCAAGGAGTTTTAAAAAAATCGTAGAAAATAGTAAAGATCTTTTTTTAAAAGAAATTAATAAATTAAATAATGAATTAAATTACTGGAATCATGCTACTGATAATGATTTTTATAATAATAGAAATATTTTAAAAGAAAAGGTATTAGAGATTATTAATTAGAGGGATAAAATATGTATAAAAAAGGATTTAAAAGATTTCTTGATATTACAATTTCATTATTATTATTATTATTATGCCTATTACCTTTTATAGTAATAGCTATTGCTATAAGAATAGATAGTAAGGGAAATATTTTATTTATTCAAGAGAGAATAGGACAGAATAGAGAGCCATTTAAAATAATTAAGTTTAGAACAATGGTTTTTAATGCTCCTAGCTTAGGTGGTTCTAGTACATTATCAAATGATCCTAGAATAACAAAAGTAGGCGCAATTTTAAGAAAACTAAGTTTAGATGAATTACCCCAGCTTATTAATGTTTTTAAAGGCGATATGAGTTTAATTGGATATAGACCTGATGTTGATGCTAATTTAGATTATGATTATCAGGTAGTCTATACCCTTAAACCTGGTATAACTGGATTAGCTCAAGTTTCAGGAAGAAGTTTATTAAATACAGAATGTAAAACTAAATTAGAAATTGAATATGCAAAAAATATATCATTTTTATTAGATTTAAAAATTTTATTAAAAACAATTCCAGTTTTATTAAATACTAAAGTAAGTAATTAAGGATGTATTATGTCAAGTGAATATATTGGATTAATTGGTGGTAGAAGTGGAGATTCTGTTACTGATGAGATAAAAAAAAGAGGATTTAAAGTTGCTCTAGTTTGTGGTAAGAATAATGAGCCTGGACATGATATCGCTGATAAATTGTTAGTATTAGATTATAGAGAAAGAGAAAAAATAAAAGATTTTTTTATTAAGTTACAAGTAAAAAAAATAGTTATTTCTACTGGGCATATACTTGCTTTTAAATTAGCAAAATATTTAGAAGATAATAAATTTATTATATCTATAAATGTAGAGACATCTTTATTATGTAAAGATAAATTTTTACTTAAAGAAAAAATGAAGGAATTAGGATTTAAAACACCAGAATTCTTATTTTTTAAATTTAGTGATAATCTTATTAAAAACCAAAGTTATTTAAAAAAAATATTAGATACAATAGATTTTCCAATAGTTTTAAAATCTAATTTAGATATTATACCTCCGATAGCTGTCCATAGTAAAATTGAATTGTATAAATATTATTATAAACTAATTGAATTAAAATCTGATATTCTAGTAGAGGAATTAATTACAGGTAGTGATTTAACTATTCCTATTTTGTTTAATGGAAAAAAAGCAAGAGCTATAGATGTATTCTATTATTCAAAAGGAAAAGAAGATAATCTTATTGGATTTGATAAATCCGAAACTTATAAAATAAATAATGAGTATGAAGTTAAAAGAGAGGCTGAAAAGTTAATAGAAAAAATATCTGTTTTAGGTTTATCTAGAGCTGATGCAATTGTTAATGATAGTGGAATATATTTTTTAGAAATTAATTCTGTTATTTTATGTGGGCATACTCAAGAAAGTTATACTTATAAATGGAAAGAAAAAGGATATAATTTTGCATCTCTATTAGTAGATAATGCATTTAGAATATTTAATATATAGGGTTGATTATGTTAAAAAATTTAATTTATTTTCCTAGAATACTTAAAAAGATTATCTTGATTTCTCAGGATATAATATTAATTATTATATCCTACATTTTTTCAGTATCTCTAGGTCTTAGTAATAATCAAATTTTAAATAGTTATGCTTTAAAATTAATAATACCAACAGTATTATTAACTTTAATGATATTTATTATTACTGGCTTATATCAAAATATTTTACGATTTATTGATAGAAAAGTATTATTTATTATTTTTATTGGGTGTCTATTATCATCAGTAATAATGACTTTATTTACTATTTTATTTAATATAAATATATCTAAATCTATTTTTTTTGTTTATTTTTTGTCTAGTTTTACGATAATATCTATTTCTAGATTTATATTATCTAGTTTTTTATTGGAATATCCCTTCTTTAAAACTAAAAGAATCCCTGTAATAATATATGGTGCAGGAGAGGCGGGGAGACAATTATTAATATCTTTAAAGCAAACTGATTGCTATTTTCCTGTCGCATTTATAGATGATAATATAAAGTTAGAGAAAACTATTGTTTATGGAAAGAAAGTTTATGGATTTAGTAAGCTAAATGATCTAATAAATAGTTATAATGTTAAATCTATATTGTTAGCTATTCCAAGCGCGACTCAAAAACAACGTCGTATTATTTTGGATAAATTAAAAGGATTAGAGTGTCATGTATATTCTATACCAGGTTTAAAAGATCTTGTTGAAAATAAAATTAGCATTAATACCTTGAAAAAGGTTTCAATCGGTGAACTATTAGGGCGAGAACCAGTTGATCCGATTGCCTCATTACTCCAACAAGATATTACGAATAAGATTGTTATGGTAACAGGGGCAGGCGGTTCAATTGGTTCTGAATTGTGTCGTCAGATTGTGAATAATAAACCTAATGCTTTGATTTTGTTTGAATTATCTGAGTTTTCACTTTATACCATTGAAAGAGAATTATCGAATTTTATTGCTCAAAATAATCTCGATATTAAACTTATTCCAATGCTAGGTAGTGTTCAAAATCAAGCACGTTTAGAACAGATTATGCGCAGATATCATGTTGATACAATTTATCATGCGGCGGCTTATAAACATGTTCCAATGGTAGAATATAATACTATTGAGGGGGTTAAAAATAATATTTTTGGAACCCTACATTGTGCTTTAGCGGCTATTAATACAGGCGTTTCTACCTTTGTATTGATTTCAACTGATAAAGCAGTTCGTCCGACTAATACAATGGGGACAACAAAACGTATGGCAGAACTTGTACTTCAAGCCTTAGCTGAAAAACAAAGTACAACTCGTTTCTGTATGGTGCGTTTTGGTAATGTATTAGGTTCATCAGGTTCTGTTATTCCATTATTTGAAAAACAAATTGCCGCAGGTGGTCCTGTTACTATTACTCATCCAGAAATTACACGTTTCTTTATGACAATCCCTGAAGCTGCTACTTTAGTGATTCAAGCAGGAGCAATGGGCAAAGGCGGTGATGTATTCTTATTGGATATGGGGCAACCCGTAAAAATCATGGATTTAGCACGTCAAATGATCAAACTCAGTGGGCTTGAAGTACGAGATGAAAATAGCCTTGAAGGTGATATCGAAATTAAAGTAACAGGTTTACGCCCTGGCGAAAAACTTTATGAAGAATTGCTAATCGGTAAAAATGCTCAAGGCACTCAACATCCTAAGATTATGACAACCATTGAAAAACATTTACTTTGGGATGAGCTAAATGTCATTCTTACAGAGTTAGAACAAGCTTGTGATGCTTTCGACCCAATGCAAGTCCGAAAAGTCCTAGAACAAGCCCCAACCGACTTCCACCCCGCAGACCCCGTCTGCGATTTACTAATCTAAACCACACGCCCCAATTTTCGTAAGAAATTATGAAGGTTGGGGTTAATAATATATTGATAATATGATTAAAATTATACGTTTTTTTATTCCTTTTGTTATTCTTGGAATTATAATATTATATATCCCACATTTTTTTGATGTAAATTTAAATGATTATAGAACAGCTGAACATCATATTAAATATGAAAATGCTTATCCTTTAAATCAAGAATATTATAATGCAGTAGGAAAGATCAATAATTTTAAAATTAAGAATATTAAAATAAAACAAGTATATATTGGTACTGAGGATAATTTTATTAAAGATAATAGTACATTATCTTATAATGTATCAGATATGCTTAATGATATCTTATCTTTTAATATATCAAATATATTTAATAATATTTCGATAGTAATAAAAGAATACATTTCATCAGCATCTTCTTTTTGGGAGTATTTAAATAATTTATCTACATTTTTAACTTTTTTAGCTACATTATTTGTAGGCTGTGTAGGGTATCTTATTCAGAAAAGATCTAATTTTCAGAATGAATTTGATACATTATTTTCAGAACACAGCAAGCTGCTAAAAGAAGTCTTTTTTGATAAAAATGATCCTACTAAATTTAATGAAAACACAAGAGATTTATTATATAAATTAACGTTAGGGTATATTTTTTATACAAAAGAAGATATCGATTGTGAAAAGTATAAAACAAGAGCAAGAGAGATTTTTAGAGATAATTATTTAACTAAGAGATATTTTATTCTTTTATATAGATTACTCAAAGCAATAAATGAAAGGGGAATGGATAATAAGAAAGACTATACTTCTATTGTTAGAGCTTGCATACCAGTTGAAATTCTATTCTTAATTGCTATAAATACTTTCTCGGGAGATGATGATGTTTATAGAGAGTATAGAGAATATCTTACTCGTGCAAATTTATTAGAACATTTACCATTTGATGGGAAAGATAATAAAGAGGAGAAAGATAATAAAGAGGAGAAAGATAATAATAAAGAAACTAAGGATAAGAAGCAAGATACTAGATTTTTTGAATATATATATACACTTTATTATAGTAAGAATAGTAAAAGATTTTATACTATAAAAAATGAATTAGAGAAATATAATAAAGAGATAGCTAAATTTAAAGAAATGATTAAAAATGAAATTTTCATAGGTGTTGAAGGAGACGATTTTTATAAAAAGAATAAAAAAATACAAAAAAAAATATATAAAAATATAGAAAATAAGAAAAATAAGAAAAATAAGAAAAATAATAAAAAAATTTTAATATGGGGGAATAATTTATTCATATAGAAACTATTCTTACCTATTTAATAATATTAATATATTTATAATATGATCTTATTTTTATATATTCAGATATTATAATTTTTTAAAGAAAAATAAAATTTACGCCTCAATTTCCATAAAAAAATATGAAAATTGGGGCGAGATACATATATGAAATTAAAAACTATTTTCATCACTGGTGGTGCGGGTTTTATTGGTTCGGCATTAATTGGATATTTAATGACGCACGAACGTTATCGCATTATTAATATCGATAAATTGACTTATGCAAGCAATCTGTTAGCACTAGAATCTGTATCATCGCATCCAGAATATACGTTAGAAAAAGCGGATATTTGTGATGCCGAGAGAATGTGGACTTTATTTCAGCATTATCAGCCAGATGCAATCATTCATCTTGCGGCAGAAAGTCATGTAGATCGTTCTATTGACGCACCTGATCTTTTTATTCAAACAAATATTGTCGGAACGAGTGTGTTATTAGAGCAGAGTTATCACTATTGGCAAACTTTGCCACCTTCTAAAAAACAGACTTTCCGCTTTCTGCATGTTTCGACCGATGAGGTGTATGGGGATTTAGCGCCCAATGATCCGCCATTTACGGAAGAAAGCCCTTACAAGCCGAGTAGTCCTTATTCCGCCTCGAAAGCTGCAAGCGACCACCTTGTGCAGGCATGGCATAGAACTTACGGCTTACCGACTTTGATAACGCATTGTCCTAATAATTTTGGTGCGTATCAACATAGTGAGAAACTTATTCCCAAGATGATCACGAATGCATTACAAGGTAAGCCGTTGCCAATTTATGGCGATGGGCAACAGATAAGGGATTGGCTGTATGTGGATGATCATGTCCAAGCATTACACACTATCTTGCAACAGGGTAAAGTCGGCGAAACCTACAATATTGGCGGAAATTGTGAAAAGACGAATCTTGAAGTAATTCAAACAATTTGCGAATTATTAGATAACTTAATGCCTGTAAAACCCAATGGGGTTAAAAGTTACAGTGATTTAATCACATTCATCACCGATCGCCCAGGACACGACAAACGCTACGCCATCGACAACACCAAAATCACCACCCACCTAAACTGGCACCCAACCCACCCCTTCAAAACCGCCCTCACCACCCTCATTCACCACCACACCCAAAACAAAACCCACGAATAGTCATAAAAAATAGAGGGGTTTTGTTATAATATTTTGTGAGCTTTACAAAAATAAAAAGGAGAAGTAAATGGAGTCCCCAAAAGGAAAATGTACTCATGAAGGTTGCGAATTTGAGATTTATAAAGATGATCTATGTATTTTGCATTGCGAGAAAACGGGGAAGGAAACAGAGGAGGAGGTATCACAATTCCATGAAACACTACTAAGATATAGTGTACGAGATATTTTAAATAATCCCGTTATTATGGGGAAAGTTAGTGAAAATGATTTGATGAGCTATCTACATAATCCACGAGATTTTTATTTAGGTCATACTTTTTTATATCTATATAACTTATTTAGCCGAATTTCAATTAAATTTTATAATATAAAGTTTCCTGAAAAATATAATCATAATGATTTAGATGTTTTTGAGAATAAATCTTTTAATTATTGTAAGTTTTTGGGAAGTATATTTGTATATGAGGGATTTTCTAGTGATAGAAAAGTAGAAAGTTTCTATGGATGTGAATTCCATAGTGGAGTATTCGTATTAAATATTAAATTTGATCATAGAAATGAGATGATTAATAGAAATAGGAAACAAACCTTATCAAATTATCAACAAGTCTTAGGTGATGTAAATTTAAATAATGTAGGTAGAGTAAATGATCTAATTTATTTTTCTAAAGATAACCTTCAATTTAAATATTGTTACTTTAATAATGTATTATGGATTGAGAATAGTAATATTAATTCATCATTTTTAATAAGTAATAATTTAATACATGAATTATTTATTAATAAATGTAGTTTTATGGAAGGATATGAGTTAACTGAACTTATAACTAATAAAATAAATTCATTTAAGCTATATGATAGTTTATTTTATATTCCATTTATTTTTAATAAAATGAAAATAAATATTTTTTTAGTTAAAAATTCTATATTTAAGGGGAACTTAGATCTAAGTAATAGCTCTTTTGATGAGATTTATCTTATTAATAGTAAATTTGAAGATAACTGTTATATTTCTGATATCAAATTTAATAGTATGGAAAATAAATATTGTTTATTTAATATAAATAAATGTTATTTTAATAAGATAGTCAATTTTGGTGGTTCTAATTTAATAGGTGGTCTTAAAATAGAAAGAACATTTTTTCTAAGTGAAGTAAATTTTAAAGATTGTGAAATTAATGACAATAAAACAAATCGAGAAACTTATCGACTTATAAAAAACTCATTAGATAAGAATGGGGATATTATTGAGGCTAATAAATACTTCGTAGAAGAAATGAAAGCCTACAATCGAGAAATTAGTTGGAAGAAGAATCCAGCTGAAAAAATTTTATTACATTTTAATGAAATTATATCTAATTTTGGTAGTTCTTACATTATACCGCTTTTACTAATCATAATTACTATGATTATATATTCTATTATTGTTTTTGAATTTGATCATCGATATATGGAAGATATCTCTAATCTTCCATTATATAAAGAAAGCATATTTTCTTGTAATTTGTGGAATAATATAGCTAAAAACTTCTCATACTTTAATTTTAAACTCAAACCAGGTATGGAATTCATTAGCCTATTATTCTACATTTTCTGGGGTATCTGTACTTGGCACCTCATCGTAGCAGTTAAACGCCACACCAAACGCTAATCCAAATCCCACCCATCACGCCTCAATTCTCATAAAAATTTATGAAAATTGGGGCGTAATTTTTCCAATCTAATAAAAATAGCTGTATATCTGCACATATTGATCAAAAATTATTTGGTATGGATAATAAGCCTCCACTTTTTAGAACCACTTTATCAGATTAAGTTGAGGAGTTATATGCCTGATATTTGTAAAAAGAAACATCGTTATGCAGAAGTGTTAGAAAATCTTCCTGAATCTCAAGGGGGAAGTTTACGTCATAAATGTGCGGGTTGTGCTTATGAGGCAGGGCTAAAAGATGGATTTAATAATACTAGAAAATCAGATCTTAGTAATGACCCTCGTATTTTAATAAGTCAGGCGGGTAGTGCACGACATAAGGATGCCCAACGCGCTTATGATATAGGGTACGAAGACGGTCTTAGTAAGTATAAATCAGAAAAATAGTATTTGATTGTAAATACCATATTTTTAATTTTAACTTCATGAAAATTTTATGGAGTTCCTTACCTACTATTCTCTCTCATGATAAACTAGTCCTCAAATTTTAATATTTGAGGACCCTCCTATGCCACAAGAAACTATTTTTAGTAAAATTATTCGTAAAGAAATTCCTGCAGATATCGTTTATCAAGACGATTTAGTGACTGCATTTCGTGATATTGCGCCACAAGCGCCGACCCATATTTTGATTATCCCAAATAAAATTATCCCAACCGTGAATGACGTGACACCTGCTGATGAGCAAGTGTTGGGGCATTTATTTACCGTTGCGGCGAAGTTAGCACAAGAGGCGGGGACTGCGGAAGATGGGTATCGTCTTATCGTGAATTGTAATAAACACGGTGGTCAGGAAGTTTTCCATTTACATATGCACCTTGTCGGTGGTGAACCGCTTGGTAAAATGCTTGCGAAATAAAATGACTGCGCAAAATCTTTTTATTATCGATCTTGCTAGTACAACCGTAACCGATGAGGATGTGCGTTTATTGTCGCACCCATTGGTTGCGGGGGTGATTTTGTTTAGCCGTAATTTTGCGGATCGTGAGCAGTTGCAGGATCTCGTGCAGACCTTGCGCCGTCGAGTTGCGAAACCGTTATTAATTACGGTCGATCAAGAGGGCGGTCGGGTACAACGTTTCCGTGAGGGCTTTACACAATTACCCGCAATGCAAGCCTTTAGTCTGTTGCCTGAGAATGAACAACAATATTGGGCGAAAGAGGCTGGCTGGCAAATGGCGATGGAGATCTTGGCATTAGACATAGATCTCAGTTTTGCTCCTGTACTAGATCTCGGGCATGATTGTTTGGCGATTGGGGATCGCAGTTTTTCCTGTGATCGCCAAAAAGTGATTGCGCTCGGTGAAAGTTTTATTGCGGGGATGCGTGAGGCGGGTATGGCTGCAACGGGAAAACATTTCCCAGGGCATGGTGCCGTGATTGCGGATTCGCATAAAGAAACCCCAATTGATGATCGGTCAAAACAACGGATCTTCGCCGAAGATATCCAACCTTTCGCCGATCTTATCCGCAAGAATGCGTTGCAAGCGATTATGCCCGCGCATGTGATTTATCCTGCTTGCGATAGTTTGCCAGCGAGTGGATCGCCGTACTGGTTGCAAACGATCTTGCGATCAGAATTGCAATTTAATGGGGCGATTTTTTCAGACGATCTCGGCATGCAAGGGGCAGCGTATTTGGGAAATTATGCGGAGCGTTGCCAAGCCTCGTTTAAGGCAGGTTGCGATTTATTATTGCTTTGTAATAATCGCCCTGCGGTTGAAAGCGTGTTTGAGGCGTTTCATGTGGAAGAAGATCCCACTCAAAGTGCATTACGTCAACAACGTTTAAATGCCCTTTATAAACGCCATTCAGTGACGTTTAAGGAATTAGAAAATTCAGCACGTTATCAGCAAAATAAGCAATTTTTAGGCGAACTTCAACGACGTTGGCAACAACAAAAAGCCAAAACGTTAATCGACCCAACGGAAAAATTATAATGACTTCTCTTGTTATCCCATGCAAGCATTACCAGGACGGAAGCTGTCGTTCTTGCACGGAATTAACCCTTCCTTACGCTCAGCAAGTCGCGCAAAAAGAACAGGCATTGCGTGCGTTACTTGATCCTTTTTTAGGAGAATGCGATTGGCAAGCGCCTTGCGTTTCCGCACTCGCACATTTTCGGAATAAAGCCAAAATGGTGGTAAGTGGCAGTGTTGAGCGTCCAATTCTCGGCATTTTGCCTAAACCTTTTGAGCCACAAAGTGCGGTCGATTTATGCGATTGCCCTTTATATCCTACTGAATTTCAAGCGATTTTTAGTGAGTTAAAAGATTTTATCGCTCGTGCGGGCTTGGTGCCATATAACGTGGCAAAAAATAAAGGCGAATTGAAATATATTTTGCTTACTGAATCGCAAAAAACGCATAAATTGATGTTGCGTTTTGTGTTACGTTCCGAGGCAAAGCGTGCCTTGATAGAGCGTGAATTACCAGGATTATTGCAACGGTTACCGCAATTGGAAGTGGTAAGTTTAAATATTCAACCGAAAAATGCGGCGATCTTAGAAGGCGAGCAGGAGATTTTCCTGACCCCAACGCATTTTTTAGCGGAAGATTTTAATCAGGTGCCGTTATTCATCCGTCCACAAGGCTTTTTTCAAACGAATCCGCAAGTTGCCAGTGAGCTTTATGCCACAGCAGCGGCATGGCTAAGCGATTGGGCAGAAACGCACGCTTGCCAAGAAGTGTGGGATTTATTCTGCGGTTCAGGTGGTTTTGGATTGCATGTTGCGAAAGCGTTACAGGCAAAAAATGCCGTGAAACTGACAGGAATCGAAATTTCTGCATCTGCAATTGAATGTGCAAAACGCAGTGCGGAACAGTTAGGGCTAACGGATGTGCATTTTCAGGCGTTAGATGTCGATCATTTTGATTTTGAAAATCATCCGATTCCCGATGTGGTTATCGTCAACCCACCACGCCGTGGAATTGGGGAGAAAGTCGCAACATTTTTAGAAAAATTACAACCTAAAGTCATTTTGTATTCCAGCTGTAATGCACAAAGTATGGCAAAAGATTTTGCCCATCTTGGTAGCTACCAACTCAAAAAAGTCCAACTTTTCGACATGTTCCCCCATACTTCTCACTATGAAGTTTTAGGTATTCTTCATAAGAAATAACTTATATACAAATAAATATTATTTTTTGTACAGTTATCTTAAAAATTTTATAAAAAAAAGCACAGAAATGTGCTTTTTTTATTTTTGTTAGCTATCTATTCATA
This sequence comes from Actinobacillus delphinicola, assembly GCF_900638385.1. Lineage (NCBI taxonomy): Bacteria > Pseudomonadati > Pseudomonadota > Gammaproteobacteria > Pasteurellales > Pasteurellaceae > Actinobacillus > Actinobacillus delphinicola. The sequence goes on from NZ_LR134510.1 coordinate 1,386,302, forward strand.
AATTATGTAAAAAAATTTACGAAATGAGAGAGAATTTTTTTCTAAAAAATTACAAAAACTGATTATTTTTAATATATTTTTTACAAAATTAAAACATAGTATAATTATTATGAGGTATATATGTAAAATTATAATACTATTTAGTTAATAACTAATAAGATGTATTTTTAAGAATTAGATTTATAAATTTTTTTAAAAAAAACTATTTATATCAATAAATTAATTTTATATATAGTTTTTATCAATTGATTTGATAGGTATTGTATTATGGTTTTTTTTCTAATTTATGTGAGTAAATGTATTAAACAAGTTCTTAATTTAAACAAATATTAATAAAACTATATAAGCAAACTTGTATAAATAAATACATAAAAAGAATCTATTTAACTTAATCTACATCAATTAGGAAATGACTATGAACCGAATTTTTAAAGTGATTTTTAATAAAACTACTCAACGATTTGTTGTTGTTTCGGAATTAGGCAAGAACAAATCGCAAGATAAATCCAAAAACGCATCTCACTCATCTGTTTCATCTATTCTACAAACTTTTGCATTAAGCCTAATTGCACTTAATGTGCATAGTGCCTTAGCGAATGGCGTAGCAGTTGGCAGTAATTCTTCAATTAATACAAACTGTTATTACAATAATGGCAACAGATATTGTACGCCAGTGACTGTTGCTCAACCTGGTACTGCAAATGCTTATGGAGATGGATCTGTGGCGATTGGACAAAATGCACAGACAGGGAATGGTCAGCAATCACCAGGTTACGCAAATTATGGTCCTACACAGGTAAGTAAACAATATCCGTACACCTATTTATCTAATATTGCTCAACCGAATAACTTAGTACCTTTAGCTACGACACCTCCTTTTACTGATATGCCACCTAATGGCTATGTCAATAACGGCTGGCATAGTGTAGCAATTGGTAATGCAGCAAATTCTGGTAATCGTTGGGATATTACATTAGGTTCTGAAGCGCAAACGCCATTCCATCCAGGAAATTCTAATCCTGCATCCTATACTTTCCAACATTGGACAATGAATAATTTAGGGCAAGATTTAAAACAAGAAACTACCTATGTTGTGGACTATGGTAATAGAACGGCGATCGGACATGAGGCAATGGCAAATGGTACCCGTGGGATTGCACTAGGGACGAAAGCACAGACAGGGTTTTTAGGGAATAGCATTGGTGTTGTCAACGGCGGTAATGGCTATAACTATATTTATGGTGTAGATAGTATTGCTATTGGTTCATACGCATTTTCTGTGGGGCATCTATCATCTATCGCTTTGGGGACAGGTGCTTTTGCTAATAAAACAGCAAGTTTTGGTATGGCGTTAGGGGCGGGGACTCGTGTGGATCCTATTGGCGGGGTAGCTTTAGGTTCTTTCTCAACAGCCGATCGATCAGCATTACCTGTTAATAATGGTAATATAAAAGGCATGGCACAAGTGAGTGCGGTTCAGGTAGAACATTCAAAAAATATTGATCCAACCCAAGGGCAAGTTTTCGGTGCTGGTTCTCAAGCAAGTTTAGATGCGATTGCAAAAACGGCTGAATATACTCGTGGCGCTGTTTCTGTCGGTGGTGAAGGTGAAGCACATACCACAGAACAAATGAATGGGGCTGCACCACAATGGTTTGGTACTCCTCATGGTGCAAAAGCTACTTTTACTCGTCAAATCACTAATGTTGCAGCAGGTTCTGAAGATAGTGATGCCGTGAACGTTGCACAGTTACGAGGGGTATTAGATCTTTTACCAACCTACGTGCATGTGAATGATAATTCAACTAATCAGCCTGCGGGTAATTCTACTACTAACTACGGTGTGGGAAATGCAAAAGCAGGGGCAAAAAATTCTTATGATGTTGCGATTGGGGTTAATGCCATTACAGGTAATGTAACATCAAACAATCAGAAAAATAGTGCAATTTCTATTGGTCATGATGTACAAGCATTAGGTAATAAATCTATTTCAATTGGTAGTAATGCGATTGCCGCTGGCGATCTTTATACAGGTCCAACGTATGATAAAGACGGTACTCATGATGTAAATAATCCGACTTTAAATGGACAGGCTTTAGCAATTGGCGATACGGCACATGCCAATGTTGCTGATAGTATTGCGATTGGTACAGGTGCGACAACAGGACAAAGTCTTCCCCTACAAAATAAAAATGGGCAAGATGTGAACGGTGTGCAATCTATTGCTATTGGTAGCCATGCAAAAACCACCGATAACTGGGGTATCGCAATGGGTCCAGGTACTGTTGCAACTGGTCAAAGTTCTACTGCTATTGGTACAAAAGCATTTACATCACAAGATGGTGCATTGGCAATCGGGGCATTTGCGAAAGCAAAAAATATAGATAGCATTGCGATAGGGACAAATACTGAAGTAAGAACTAAAGACGGTATTGCGCTTGGTTCAGGAAGTTTTGCGAATCGCGATAAGGGGCTGTCTGGTTATGATATCTCCCAAGTAAATGATAAAGGTATTTCAACAGATACATCTCCTACTTGGAAAGCTACGCATGCGGCAGTGTCAATTGGTGATAATACTGAAGGGACAGTAGTCACTCGCCAAATCACAGGTGTTGCTGCAGGGACACAAGATACTGATGCCGTCAACGTTGCTCAGCTTAAAAAAGTACAAACACAATATAAGGGCGATAATGATACGGTAGTAAGTCGTAAACCGAGTGATGTTCTAACATTAGCGGGTGGGGCGACAAATGGCGTAGCAAATAGTATTAAAACCACAAGTAATGCAAATGGCGAAGTACAATTCCAAGTGTCTGATACGCTTAATAGCATGAAGAAAATTAGCTTTGCTAATAATAATGGTTCTATTACAGGGCTTAAAGATAATTTACCAGAAGGTAATGTACAAGATGCTACGCATCCACTACCAACCAGCCTTGATACACACAATGCAGCGACCGTGGGTGATATTCTCCACTCAGGCTGGAATATTGCACAAGGCACAACCACCATTGGCATGGTTAAGCCGTACAGTACGGTAAGTTTCACTGATGGCAACGGAACGACTGCCTCTGTAACGAAAGAAGATAATGGTACAGTTGCGGTTAAATATAATGCCAAAGTTGATGGTTCAACGATTAAGGTAAATTCTGCGGGGCAATTAGAGGCAACAGGGACAACTAATTATTTACACGTAAATAGTGGCGATTCAAATCAACCTAAAGGTAATTTAAATACCAACCTTGGTTCAAGTAATGCGAGTGCAGGGGCGCAAAGTGCATTTGATATTGCCGTTGGGGTAAATACTCATACTATGCCGACTACGAATGGTGAAGAAGGCAATTCAATTGCGATTGGGCATAATGCAACGACTGAAAATAAACAATCAATTGCAATTGGACATTTTGCGCATACCAAAGGAAACGATACGATTTCATTAGGCTTATTCCTTGATCAGGGAGAAGGTTCTCAATCAAATAATAGTATCGCTATTGGTAGTGGCAAAACTTCTGCGGGTGGTGGACAAATTACGGGTGATTCACCGACAGATAAAGAGGGTGGCGATTTATCCAATGCTATCGCAATTGGACGTGATACCGTTGCCAGCCATAAAAATTCTATTGCGATGGGGACTGGCACTGCAAGCTATGCAAACGATAGTTTAGCAATTGGTTCACAGGCAAATGTTTACTCAAATTCAGCAATAGGTGCCATTGCGATTGGGCATAAAGCACATGTTGAGTCTTTAACGACAACTTCTGACGGCAGACAATATCCTCGTCCAGGTTTTGGTATTTCAAAAAGTGCCATTGCGATTGGTGATAATGTGCAAGTTATGGGCGCACCGAATGGGATTGTAATCGGTAGTGAGGCAAGTCAAGCCTTTACAACGAAAGACGCCATTGCGATTGGTACTCACGCATTAGCGGGAAGTAACAGTCCTGATAGTGAAAAATTGAATGGACCAATTGCATTGGGTTCACATGCGGTTGCGACAGGTTTAATTGGTAAAAGTGGATATGATCCAGCAACTAAAACTTCAAGCACAAATACTTCGGCAGTATGGCAACCTACATTGGGTGAATTGTCATTGGGTTCGCCTGCGCAAGCGGAAGTACATGGAACTCGACCAGAATTAGGTCCAGATGGCTTGCAACATGATGTTCCTTATACGATTCCTGCGCATCCAGAATATACCCGTCGTATTAAACACCTCGCAGCAGGGGTAGATGATACGGATGCGGTAAACGTTGCCCAGTTAAAACAAGTTATTAGCCTTAATAATGGTAGTTGGGATATTGGACAGGGTGAATCTGAAGCGAAAGTCGGCACTGTTACAACGAAACATCAAGTGAATTTTATTGGTAAAGACGGCACAACTGTTGAAGTTAAACAAGCTACTAACGGTAAGGGTAATTTTGATGTTGTGATTTCATCGGCGAAGAATACTATTAAATTAGGTAATGGTGAAAATACAACAGTTGATGGGCAAGGGACTGAAAAAGATCCATATCGTATCAATGTTGTTGCTCCTCAATCACAATATAAAGGCGATAATAATGAAACGATTACTCGTACGCCAAATCAAGTCTTATCGTTAACAGGCGGTGCAACTGAGGGCGTAGAGAACAGCATTAAAACCATCGGCAATTCAGATGGCTCTATTCGTTTTGAAGTAGCTAAAACACTTAATGGCATGACTAAAATCACCTTTGGTGAACCACAAAAACCAGGCGATAACACTGCATCTGTTTCTATTGGTAGTGATGGAATTAATGCGGGCGGTAAACAAATCACAAATGTTAAAAGTGGTGGTGATACAGAAACCAATGGTGCAAATATTGGTGATGTGAAAAAGGCTATTAAACCTATCCAAGACAAGGTAGCAGGAAATACAGAAAATATTACCCAAAATAAAGGCGATATTGCGAAGAATAAAGCAAGTACTGAGAAAAATGCGGGTGATATTAATACCAATAAAGGCAATATTACCCAAAATAAAGAAGCGTTAGATAAAATCGGAACGGTTAAAGTCGCAGGCAATGGCGGATTGGAAATTAATGGTAATACAGAGCTGAAAAAAGGTGATGTGACTATTACATTAAATAGCAAAACTGTTGCGAAAAATCTTGTTACTACACCAGAGGCTAAGAAAGAACTTCAAGATGGCTTAGGCGACGGCACAAACACGGCGGGTAATAAAGGTTTAGTAAATGGCGATACCTTACATACTTCGATTACCAACGTAAATAATGAAGTTACTGCTAAAGGTTTAAACTTTGCGGGTGATAACTATAATGCCCAAAATGAACAAACCAAAGTTCATAAAAATCTTGGACAGATGCTTGAGTTTGTAGGTGGCGCTACAGGTAACCTTACCGATAACAATATCGGTGTTAATGTTGAAGGCGGTAAGATTCATATCCAACTTGCGAAGAATTTAACTGGATTAGACTCTGTTCAAGCAGGAAACACGACTATCAATAATGGGGGCGTAACAGTGAATGGTGATCAGGGGCAAAAACCTATCACTATTAACAAAAATGGTATTGATGCGGGCGATCACAAAATTACCAATGTTGGTGCTCCAACAAATGGTAGTGATGCAGCGAATAAAACTTACGTTGATCAAACAATTGATAGTAAAGAGTTTGGACTATCTGATAATGACGGTACTACACTAAGTCAAAAACTTGGTACAACGATTGCGGTAAAAGGTGCTAAAGATGGCGATATCATCACAAAAGTTACAACTGAACCAGGTAATTCAAAAGCTTTAACGATCGATCTTAGTCAAAAGGTAAAAAATGCGATTGCTGAAGGACAAAAACATACGCAATTAACGAATGGCGATACTACAACAGCCACTCAGATTACCGCTGATGGAGAAAATAAAGGCAAATGGAAAGTTGAAGTTAATAAAGCAACTATCTCTGTTAATAATGATACAGGTGCGATTACTCAATCAAATGACACAAATAAATTTGTTGATGCACAGTCATTAACGACTGCCTTAAACCGTATGGGCTTTAAAGCAAAAGTTAAAAACACGACAACGCCTAATGACGAAGGTCAAATGATTCACTCAGGTGGTGAAATCACCTTCAAAGCTGGCGATAACATGAATGTGACTCGTGATGGTTCTACATTTACTTTCGCAACGAGCAAAACGCCAAACTTTGACAAAGTGACTGTTGGTGGCAAAACGGATAAAAATCCAGCCGATAAACCAGTGGTTATTAGTGATAAAGGTATCGATGCAGGTAATAAACCGATTAAAAATGTGGGCGCGCCAACCGCAGATGGTGATGCTGTAAATAAAGGTTATTTAAATGATAGAACCTTTGGCTTAACCGCAGATGATGGAAAAACTGTTTCCCATAAATTGGATGGAGCAATTAAAGTTACAGGCGTACATACCACTGAAAATGGTCAGGCGGGTATTGGTATTGAAACCGCAACGCAAAATGGTGCTTTAACAATCGGTTTAACGCAAGCAACGAAAAATGCGATTGCTGAAGGACAAAAACATACGCAATTAACCGCAAGTGATACGACAACTGTAAATCAAGTGACTGACGGCGAAAACAAAGGTAAATGGCAAGTCAATGTTAATAAAACAACTATCTCTGTTAATAATGATACAGGTGTGATTACTCAATCAACTGACGCAAATAAATTTGTTGATGCACAGTCATTAACGACTACCTTAAGTAGTATGGGCTTTAAAGCAAAAGTTGAGAATGCGACAAAGACTAATGACGATGGTCAAATGATCCACTCAGGTGGTGAAATTACTTTCAAAGCTGGCGATAACATGAATGTGACTCGTAATGGTACTACATTTACTTTCGCAACAAGCAAAACGCCAAACTTTGACAAAGTGACTGTTGGTGGCAAAACGGATAAAAATCCAGCCGATAAACCAGTGGTTATTAGTGATAAAGGTATCGATGCGGGCGATAAACAAATTACCAATGTAAAAAGTGGTGGTGATACAGGCACGAATGGTGCCAATATCAATGACGTAAATCGTATTGTGAACCCAATAAAAACACAGGCAGAGTCCAATAAACAAACCATTAGTAGCTTGCAGAATAATACAATTCAGCTAGGTGCTGACGGCAATACTAGTACGAATAAACAAACCCTTTCTAAAGAAGGTGGATTGAAATTCAATATTGTTGGTGAAAATGGGGTGACTACAACTGCTAGCGGTGATCAAGTTAAAGTATCGTTAGATAAAAGCGTAGTACGAGATGTTGCTCAACAGTCAGTAAAAGTTATTAATGGTGAAAACACGACAGTAACAGTTGGTACTGATGGAAATGTCAAGACTTATGCGGTCAATGTTGTAACTAACGGTCAAGTGGCAAATGATAATAAAGGCATCGTGACAGGTGGAACGGTGAAAAAGGCATTGGATAATCAAACAATAGGTTATTCTGCGAATAAAGCTGCAGATCAAAATCAACCGCAACAAACCGTTAAATTAAGCCAAGGTTTGAACTTTACTAATGGTACTAATACTACTGCAACTGTTGCTAAAGATGGCGTGGTGACTTATGACATCAAATCTGTATTAACAGGCATGAAGTCTATTGCAGGTAATGGTGCGAAAATTACCTTAGGCGATAACGGAATTACTTTAAGTAACGATCAAGCAGGTGATAATGTTCAACTACATGGCGTAGCAAATGGTCACGATAAGACGGATGCAGCGAATGTAGGACAATTGACAAAAGTTACTGGCACTCCAGATCAAGTGATCGTAAAAGATAACGGTAATGCACAAGGTCATAACTATCAAGTAAGTTTGGCTCCAGCGATAGTGAAAACCATTAATGATACTAAAGCGGAAGCGGGTAAACATAGCTCAGTAACAGCGGGCAATGATAGCGTAACAGTAGATAATACGACTCGTAATTCTAGTGGTGGCGTGGACTACAAAGTGAGTGTAGCACTCGGCAATGTAGATGAAAGCAACACAACGAAAGCGGTAAGTGGTAAATCAGTAACAGATGCGTTATCGGCTCAAACTTTGGGTTATTCTGCGAACAAAAAAGCGGATGCAAAAGCACAACATACCGTAAAACTTAGTACTGGACTTAACTTTAAAGATGGTACAAATACTACAGCGACTGTAGGTGAAAATGGTGATGTTACTTATGACATTAAATCTGCATTAACAGGGATTAATTCTGTAGCAGGCAACGGTGCGAAAATTACACTAGGTGATAAAGGCATTACCTTAAGTAATGGTGGAGCGGATAATGCACCAATCCAAATTCATGGTGTGGCTAAAGGAACAGAACCACATGATGCGGTAAATGTTGAGCAACTTGATAACATTATTAAATCAAATGCAACCATTCTCAAAGATGGTGAACATACTACAGTAACAGGCAATGGTACAGCCGATACGCCATACAAAGTTAATGTGGTTACAGGTACGCTTGGCAATGCGACATCAACTACGGTTTCAAGCAAACCTGGTAAAGTGATTGTGGATAAAACCGCTTTACAAAATGCGTTAGATAAAGCGAAAAAAGCGTTAGAAAACGTAAAAGCACAAACCCCACAAGATACGCAAGCTATACAAAATGCTCAGGCAAAAGTCACTGATGCAGAACATGCATTACAAAATGCGGATCATCAAATTGCGACAGTTGGAAATGTAGCGAAAGCCATTAATAATGCAGGCTTTACTTTACAGGGTGATGGACAAAATGGTTCATTAGTTAAACCTGGAACGACAGTTAATTTGCAAGGTAAAGAGACGATTGTTGGTGGTAAAACACAACGTAATATTACGGTCACCAATGATAACGGTACAGTCACCTTTGATTTGGCGAAAGATTTAACCCTTGGTACAACGACTAACGGTAAAGCAACCAATGATGGATCTATTGATGGTTTGGCAAATCATTTACCTGCGGTAGGCGATAAATCATCTGCAAGTGAATTACCAAAAGATTTTGATCCAGCACAGGCGAAACAGAGTCACCAAGCAGCGACGGTTGGTGATGTCTTGAATGCAGGATGGTATCTACAAGGCAATGGTAATGCGGTTGATTTTGTTAAACCGTATGACACCGTTAATTTCGTTAATGGTAATGGCACACAAGTCACTGTTAAATCGGATGACGATCAGAAAGTAAATACAATCAATGTAGATATTAATACGGACGGTAAAACCTTAACTACACAACCAATTTATCATGATCCTAATACGGGTAAAGATGTGAAGGTTGTGAAAGGTGATGGCAAAGATGGTACTTCACCAGATAAATGGTATCAACCAAATGCTAACGGTACGCCAGATAAAGCGAAGGAAGTTCCTGCGAAAGATGTGAAACAAGTTCTCACTACTAATGGCACTTTTGGTTTAAGTGACAATAAAGGTGAGACAGTCACAGCAGGATTAAACCAAACCGTAGAAGTTATCGGTAAAGATGGCGTAGATGCTCAGGTTGTTACTGTTCCAAAACAAGGTGATAAACCAGAACATAAAGCATTACAAGTTTCACTTAATGGCAATGTAGATGTAGCTGATAAAGGTGGAAAAGGTAGTAGCATTACAGTTCATGGTGCGAAAGAACCAAATACTCCAGCTGGCACGACAGGACCTCAAGCGAAAATTACTGTAGTGAATGGTACCAATGGGGTAAATGGTGTTAATGGCGAAGATGGTTGTCAAGGTAAAGCGGGACAAAATGGTATGACCCGTATTGAATATCAAGATGGTAACGGCACAAAACATGAAGTTGCGACGCTTGGTGATGGTTTAATTTTCAAAGGTGATGATAATCAACCTGTTGTGCGTAAATTAAATCAAACCTTGACTATCAAAGGTGATGCGACTACTGCAGATCTTAACAAATTTACGACTGGAAATATTGGCGTGATTAAAGATCCAGCACAAAATGCACACGGTTTAGTGATTAAGTTAGCGAAAAATTTACACGACATTGATAGTCTTCAAGGTAGCAATAACGGTAGCAAGATTACGTTAGGCGACAGTAAGAACGGCATTACCTTTAGCAATGGTAAAACAGATGCAACGGGTGATCATAATGTTCAATTACATGGTATTGCTACAGGTACAGCACCGACAGATGCAGTAAATGTAAAACAACTTGGAGAAACTATTAAAGCCAATGCAACCGTACTTAAAGACGGTCATAGCACGACAGTAACAGGCACGGGAACTCAAGATAATCCGTATCGTGTAAATGTGGTGACAGGCGATATTAATGTGAATGATAAGGGGGCAGTGACAGGGGAAGTTTCGCCTGAACAAGCAAAAATGCTTAAAGATAACATTGAGAATGCCCAAAAAGCTTTAGATAAAATTAAGCAAGCAAACCCAGCAGATAAAGATGCGATTGCGAAAGCTGAAAAAGCCTTAGCAGATGCTGAAAAAGCAGCAGATGGAGCAGGTTTAAATAAAGTTGCAACGGTACAAAATGTAGCAGATGCAATTAATAAATCTGGTTTTACATTACAAGGTGATGGCGCAAACGATTCATTAGTTAAACCTGGTTCAACTGTTAATTTACAAGGTAAAACTTCAACTGTTAATGGTAAGGAACAACGTAATATTACAGTAACTAATAATAACGGTACGGTAACCTTTACATTAAATAAAGATCTTGTTCTTGGTACGGTTAATAAAGATGGTAGCGTAGCTAATGATGGTTCTCTTGGTGGCTTGGCAAATCATTTACCTGAGGTAAATAATCAAACGTCTGCACACCAATTGCCGAAAGTGACGGATTCTCATCAAGCTGCAACTGTTGGCGATGTGCTAAACGCAGGTTGGAATTTACAAGGTAACGGCAAAGCAGTTGATTTTGTTAAACCATACGATACGGTCAACTTTGTAAATGGTACAGGTACAACTGTTGTGACTACTACAAATGGTACAACTAGCACGATCCAAATTAATAGCTTAGTGCATTATGTGGATGATAAAGGTCAACCGTTAGTAGAACATGATGGTAAATATTATCCAGCGGGTTCTGTTGTAGGTAAAGATGGTAAGGTTTATCCGAAAGATACTCCGCTAAAAGATGGTGTTCCAACAGATAAAAATACACAACCGTTACAACCTGTAGCTCCTGCAAAAGCGACGATTGCAAGCCCTAATGGTTCGCATGATCCAGTAAAACTTGGCAATATTGCGGAGGGTAAAGATCCTCATGATGCAGTAAATGTGAAACAGTTGAATGAAACGATCAAAGCTAATGCAACTGTACTTAAAGATGGTCATAGTACGACAGTGACAGGCACGGGAACTCAAGATAATCCATACCGTGTAAATGTAGTAACAGGTGATGTCACGGTTGATCAAGCGACAGGTAAAGCAGAAGTTGTACCGCAAGCTGAAGCGAAAGACTTAGCGGATAAATTGTCAAATGCAGTAAATGATGTGAAAGCGAAACAAGCAGCATTGTCAGATGCTGAAAAAGCATTAGCTAACGCAACGGAACAGGATAAACCAGCCAAAGTAGCAGCAGTCAATGCAGCGAAAGATGCATTAGCGAAAGCACAAAATGCATTGGATAACGCACAGCAAGCTTATCATGATAAAGGTCTTGATAAAGTGGCGACGGTACAAGGGGTAGCGAAAGCGATTAATCAATCTGGATTCGGCTTATCTTCGGATACGGGAACAACCGTGGTTCATCCAGGCGACAAAGTGAAATTAACAGGCAAAGAACCAGCAGCAGAGGGTAAAGTAGCAAAAGACGGTAACATTACCGTGACACAAACCACTGATGATAAGGGAAATACCATAGTTCACTTTGATTTAAATAAACACCTTGATTTATCAGGTCAAAAAGATGGAAAACCAACTTATGGCTCTGTTGATGGTTTGAGTAATCATTTGGTAGCAAATGATGGCAATCCAACGGCTAAACCAGCAACGAGTGGCGCATTGCCAGAAGGTTTTGAACCAGCAAAAGTGGCCCATCAAGCTGCAACTGTTAGCGATGTTTTAAATGCAGGTTGGAATTTACAAGGTAACGGCAAAGCGGTTGATTTTGTTAAACCGTATGACACAGTCAATTTTATAAACGGTACAGGCACGACTGTTGTGACTACCACAAATGGAAAAACCAGTACTATCCAAATTAATAGCTTAATGCATTATGTGGATGCTAAAGGTCAGCCGTTAGTTGAACATGACGGTAAATATTACCCAGCAGGATCGGTTGTCGATTCTAACGGTAAAGTGTACAACAATGGTAAACCTGCTGATGCTGTTAAACCATCTAAAATTGGTTTAGTAAGTCCAGATAATAAACCGATTAAACTCGGCAATGTTGCAGCAGGGAAAGACGATCATGATGCTGTTAATGTTGGACAGTTAAAAGAAGTCGAAGCCTTAGCTGGTAAGCATTCTGTTGTCGAAAATAAAGATGGTAGCATTGAAGTAACGCCAACGACGAAGGATGGGCAAACAACTTATGATATTAAGGTTCATTTTGGTAAGGTAAGTGAAAACAACACGGATAAAGCTGTAACAGGCGCTGATGTTCAAAAAGCCTTAGATAAGAAACTTAATACGAATGGTGATAATGTCAGTGATAAATCAACCTTTGGTAAAAATGTGGGTATCGATAATATGTCTGGTGCGAACGCTGACAGTTCAAAACTAGTTCAGGCAAAAGCGGTAAAACAGTATGTAGATAATCAGCTTGATAATCATAATGCAAACATTCACAAAGATATTGATAACGCATTAAGCCATCAAACCATTACTTACAAAGCAAATGGTAAAGTTCCAGCTGGTGTAAAACCTGTAAAATTGTCAGAGGGATTAGACTTCACAAATGGCGATAATACTACAGCTGAAGTTGCACCAAATGGGGTTGTTAAAGTGAATGTGAATCAAAAACTGGATCACATGGAAAAAGCCACCTTTGATAAAGGTGATGGTAATGGCACAACCACGGTTGATCGCAACGGTGTAAATACCCAAAATAATGCAGGCTCAACCCAAGTAACGGGCGGTAAAGTCGTTGTGAAAGGTAAAGCGGATGCAAAAGGCAACGTTCCAACAGTGACCATTCAAAATGGTGGTATCAGTGTGGATAATGTTGACGGTAATAATCCAAAAGCCGTTGTAAATGTGGGTTATCTCCATGACCAACTTCGTGGGGCAGCTGCAGGCATTAATAATGTTAATAACCGTGTAAATCAGTTGAATGATAAAGTTGAACATTACAACAAAGATCTTCGTGCTGGTATTGCAGGCGCAACAGCGATTGGTTTCTTACAACAACCAAACCAAGGTGGTGCAAGTCGAGTTTCTGCAGCAATTGGGGGTTATAAAAATCAACAAGCTATTGCAATTGGTTATGCTAGAACCTCAGATAACAATAAATTAACCTTCAAAGTTGGTGCAAGTGTGAATACTCGCTCGGCACTCAATTACGGGGCAAGCCTTGGTTATCAATGGTAAGTAAAATGTAAAAGAAAATGCGACAGAAATGTCGCATTTTTTATTTAGAGCATCGTTAATCATCTAATTTTTATTTGATTAGTATAGTGTGCTATCAAGGTTGAAATTGACTGCATCAGCAATTCATATTTAGGTGTTCATTGCCTAGAAATAAACATGAAAAAAGGGCGAATAACTCGCCCTTTATATTAAATAAAAATAATGTCTATTTTATTTAGTAGTGTTAGTGCTGATTGTCAATTCTTTCTTGACTTTCTTCGCTAAAGCGAGGAATTGCGCACGTTGTTTATCTGTCATGAGGTTGACTACATTTGGTAATTTCACACTCATTGGATTCCATGGCTGACCATTGATACGGAATTCATAGTGCAAGTGTGGACCTGTTGACAAACCTGAGTTACCAGAAAGCGCAATTTCTTGACCACGTTTTACTTTTTGACCAGCACGGACCAAAATACGATGCAAGTGCATATAAACCGTTTGATATTTACGGCTATGACGAATAACGATATAACGTCCTGCACCATGTGCTTGGAATGCCACTTTTTGAATTACACCATCGGCGGTTGCCAATACTCTTGTTCCCATTGGAACAGCAAAGTCAACCCCTTTATGTGGACGGATAACGCCAGTGATAGGGTGGCGACGATGTAAATTAAATGGTGATGAAATACGAGGTACAAAATTAAATGGATAACGGTTGAAACCTTTACCTGTTGAATTACCATACTCATCATAGAAACGACCATTTGCCGCTTGGATTGCATAGAAATCTGTTTTACCTGTGCGTAAATGAATGGCTTTAACATCCGCACGACCAGTCGGTTTGTTATTGATAAATTCTCGTGAAACCTCAATGGTAAATTTATCGCCTTTTTGTAAATGACGCATGTTTGTTTGCCATTGCAATGCACTTGATGCTTGGTTTGCAGCAATACTATTTAAACCGAGATCTTGGAAACTTTTTACAAAAGAATGATCGATATTGCCGTGAAGGATTTGGGTTTTCCATTCACTTTGTTGTTTGATAATTTTTGATGTAAAGGTATTTTGTGGCGTACGAATATAAATACGTTCTTCGCGATTAGATGGTAACCAGTTTAAGTACATTAATTTACCATCATTATTTAAGGTCCAATAGATTTTTTGACCTGGACGTAATTGAGTTTCAAATTCAGGGAATTGTTTTACTAATTGATGACCGATATGATCTTCTAATCCTGAATCGCTTAAAATTTTTGAAAGGGTATCGCCTTTTTGAACAGTGTGAGTAAATTGTTCAGTAATCTGGCGTGCTTGTTCGGTGGCATCTAATAAGTTATCAATTGCTGTTTTAGCATTTTCAGGTAAAGAAGCTTCATCAGCAACATCACTAACGTCTTCTACCTGTTCAACTTCATCATCCTTACCGTTAATATCATCGACAGAAAGATCGTCACTATCCGGAGTATTATCATCAGCCGTATTCTGATCTGATTTAGCAGCCGTCGCATCTTTCTGATCGTTTTCTGAAATTGGGGTGAGCATACTGTTTTTTGCTGAAAGCGTATGTGGGGGCATGCTACTTGCGGTTGTATGCGTACCGTAAGTATTATGAAGTGCTGTTCCCGCTACCAATGAAACGATAACGGCAATAGAGCTCCAGACTATGCGTTGTGTTTTTTTTGAGGGAGAACCCATAATGTCAAACCTAAGTAAAATAATAAAAATATCACTAACTTCTTATAAAGGCTAGGAAATTCGTTTTGAACTTTGTTTCTAACTTGCTAAATCTAACAAAATAAGCTATTTTGACTGCCATTCTAAAAGAGTTATACAAATAAAAAAATGTCTGATAAAACAAAGCAAAAGCCTTTAGTTGAGCTAAAGAATGTGAATGTTACTTTTGCTCATAAGAAGGCGTTACAAAATATCAATTTTTGCCTTTATCCGCAATCAATTATTACGATCGTCGGTCCGAATGGTGGCGGTAAATCAACTTTGCTTAAAGTTTTACTTAAATTGCTTCCGCCAACATCGGGAGAAGTTATTTACAGTAAAGATCTTCGTATTGGATATGTGCCTCAAAAAATCTATCTTGATCACACCCTACCTTTAACCGTTGCAAGATTTTTAGCGTTAAGTCGCCAAGCAACTAAAAAAGATATTTGCGAAGTTGTAGAGTTGCTTTCCATCTCTCACCTTAAACACAACAGCTTACAGAAACTTTCTGGCGGAGAAATGCAACGTGTTTTAATCGCACGTGCCATTCTAAACAAGCCTAATTTGCTTGTATTAGATGAACCAACGCAAGGCGTGGATATTAGCGGACAAGTGGAACTTTATCAACTAATAAATACAATGCAACGTAAATTAAATTGTGCAGTATTAATGGTTTCTCACGATTTACATATCGTTATGGCTGACACAAACGAAGTATTATGTGTCAACCAACACATATGCTGTCAAGGTACACCTGAAGCCGTATCAAGCGATCCTAAATTCAAACACTTCTTTGGTGATTCATTTGCACGTAATGTTGCACTCTATACGCACCATCATAATCATCATCATAATATGCATGGTGATATTTGTCGTGATGAAAAAGGAATGCCAAATCAAAAAGATACTTGTTGTAGCACTCATCATGACCATACTGACCATGATAAGTAGATGTACAAGAATAGGATAAAAGATGTTACAAATTCTATTACCCGCTCTGTTAACAGGGCTTTTATTATCACTTATTACTGCCCCCTTAGGTGCCTTTGTGGTTTGGCGGAAAATGGCCTACTTTGGTGATACTTTATCCCATTCAGCAATTTTTGGCGTAGCATTGGGGATCTTTTTCAATGTTAATCCTTATCTCGCAATCTTAATTTTGACACTTGTCTTGGCGGTAGTTATGGTGTGGTTAGAACATAAAACCACTTTCTCCGTTGACACGTTATTGGGGATTATTGCACATAGTTGTTTATCGCTCGGCGTGGTAACTGTTGCATTGTTGCATAATGTTCGAGTTGATTTGATGGCTTATCTCTTTGGTGATTTATTGGCAATGGATTACCAAGATGTTTACCTTGTTGGTGGTGGGGTAGCGATTGTTTTGGCAACCTTAATCTATTTTTGGAAACCGATGCTTTCTATGACGGTTAGCCCAGAACTTGCACAAGTGGAAGGCGTAAAAGTCCAAAAAATGAAATTAATCTTAATGTTATTAACGGCATTCACGATTGCATTAAGTATGAAATTTGTCGGTGCTTTGATCATTACATCATTATTGATCATCCCAGCTGCCTGCGCTCGCCGTTTTGCCCGTACTCCAGAACAAATGGTTTTTATCGGCGTGATTTTTAGCATGCTTGCCGTTTGTTTAGGTTTACTGCTTTCCGCTTTCTACGACACCCCAGCAGGTCCATCAGTCGTTATTGGCGCGGCTGTGTTATTTATCTTAAGTCTTTTTAAAAAAGAACCCAATTAAACCCTTTCTTTTCTTTGTTTCTTAGCAAAGGAAATCCCAAAAATAAAAATCACGCCTCAAAAATCATAAAATTTTATGAAAATTAAGGCGTGATTTTAGTTTTTTATCCCAAAGTTAAAATAACTACCTTTGGTCCTCTGAGCAATCGAAGGTTAATGATTGCTCAGAGTGCATTTTTGGGGACTTTATTTGCTCAAGCAAGAAAAGTGATATCCCTATACATCATACTTCGTAGATGCGGTATTGCCACCACGACCAGTCCAGTTAGTGTGGAAAAATTCGCCACGTGCTTTATCAGTACGTTCATAAGTATGCGCACCAAAGTAGTCACGTTGTGCTTGAAGTAGATTTGCAGGAAGTTGTGCGCTGGTGTAGCCATCTAAGAAAGTAAGCGCAGATGCCATGCAAGGCATCGGTAAACCAGTTTCAATAGATTTTGCGACCACTTTACGCCAATCTTTCATGGCATTTTCTAAAATAGCACGGAAATATGGATCAGCACCTAAGAAAATCAATTCGGGATCAAGGGCATACGCATCACGGATATTACCTAAGAATGCAGAACGGATGATACAACCTTCGCGCCATAATAGGGCAGTTGCACCATAGTTGATGTTCCAACCGAATGTTTCAGACGCTTCACGGATAAGCATAAAACCTTGAGCATAAGAGATAATTTTTGAAGCAAGTAATGCTTTACGTAATGCTTCAATCCATTGTGCTTTATCGCCTTCAACTGGGGTAATTTGTTTATCAAAGAGTTTTGACATTGCTACACGTTGATCTTTTAACGCAGATACGCAACGAGCAAATACTGCTTCAGTGATAAGAGTAAGTGGAACACCGAAGTCTAATGCATTGATACCTGTCCATTTACCAGTCCCTTTTTGACCTGCAGTATCAAGAATTTTTTCTACAAGTGGCGCACCATCTTCATCTTTATGACCGAGAATATCAGCAGTAATATCAATGAGATAACTGTCTAATTCAGTTTTTTTCCAATCTTGGAAAATGGCTTGCATTTCTTCGTGGCTTAAACCAAGACCTTCTTTCATGAATTGGTAAGCTTCACAGATAAGTTGCATATCGCCGTATTCGATACCATTGTGTACCATTTTAACGAAATGACCAGCACCTTCGTTACCCACCCAATCACAGCAAGGTTCACCAGCTTCAGTTTTTGCAGAAATGCCTTGAAGAATAGGTTTTACATATTGCCATGCTTCAGGGTTACCACCAGGCATAATTGATGGACCACGGCGTGCACCTTCTTCACCGCCAGAAACACCTGCACCCACAAAACGGATACCTTTTTCAGCTAATTCTTTTACACGACGGTTTGTGTCAGGATAGTTTGAGTTACCACCATCAATGATAATGTCACCTTTATCTAAAAGTGGAACAAGGGCATCGATAAATTTATCAACGACTTCACCTGCACGCACCATTAACATAATTTTACGTGGCGCACTAAGTTTATTTACAAGGTCTTCTAAAGAGTAGGCACCGATGATGTGATCATTGCCTTTTGCTGGACCTTCTAAAAATTCGTCCACTTTACTGGTGGTACGGTTATAAGCAACGACGGTAAAACCGTGATCTGCCATATTTAAAATAAGGTTTTGACCCATTACCGCAAGACCGATAACGCCGATATCACCTTTTTTTGTGTTCATGATGTTCTCCTAGATTGATGACTAAATTTTCTTTAGTATGTCCTTTTATCTCGTTAAGTGTGACAAGATAATTGATTAATAATGCGTATAATATTTATTCGTCTTGAGCTAGATAACTTTCTAATCCCATAGCAGCGGATTTATCCAGATACCATTCTGTTTTACCTTCAATACTACGAATTTGGGCAGCTGGATAGTCGTTGGCATGAGGATTATTTGCCGCAATTTCTGTTAGAATTTTGCTTTTCTTCTCGCCCGTGACTAAGAACGTAATTCGTTTTGCTAATGCCAATAATTTTGCTGTTTTAGAAATACGCCATTGTCCTGTTTGAGGATGTTGTGCGAGGCAAGCAAGGGCATTATCTTCAAAATTCGTTTGATGAGGGAAAAGAGAAGCAGTATGTCCATCATCGCCCATGCCTAAAATAATCCAATCAAAGCGACAATTCGGCACTGTATCATGGATTTCTTTTTCAAAACGATCACGTTCTTGATGAAGATCAGCCTCACCTCGGATACGGTGAATATTTTGTGCAGGGATCTCAATATGATCAAAAAGTAAATGTTGAACTTCGCCATAGTTACTTTCAGGATCATTCGGATTGACCATTCGTTCATCGCCCCACCAAAAATGTAAATTTTTCCAATTAATGGTTGTATTAAACGGCGCTGCGGCTAACGTTTTAAATAGCAATTTTGGTGTGCTACCGCCCGATAGCGAAATATGGATCGGGCGATTTTGTAAACTATAAGTCAAGAGATCGTTCGCAATTGTTTCTACTGCATCTTGTGCGGTAGGAAAAATAACGACATTTTCGAGCATAGTTTATTCCTTAGTATTTTTTAAGCATTCTGCCACTTGGGCGTCCCCAAACTCGACCAGAACGAGCCATAAGTTTATCTGCTGCTTCTGGACCCCATGTGCCTGCTTCGTAGTCATAAATACGACCACCTTTAGCTTTATAATTTAAAATAGGTTGAACGTATTTCCAACAAGCATGTACAGCATCAGTACGTGCAAAGAGGGTTGCATCACCACGAATTGCATCAAGCAATAAACGATCGTAAGAGGTTAATAAGCTTGGTTGGGCTAAATCCGCATAACGGAAATCCATAGAAACCTCTTTGGCATCAAAGCCAGCACCAGGTTTTTTCAAACCGAAATGCATAGAAATGCCTTCATCTGGTTGGATGCGAATGATGAGTTTATTTTCAGGTGCATTTTGGCTAAAGACAGGGTGAGGAGTTTTCTTAAAGTGAATAACCACTTCTGTAACACGGGCAGGAAGACGTTTACCTGTGCGCACATAGAAAGGCACACCAGACCAACGCCAGTTATCGATTTGGACTTGTAGCGCCATGTAGGTTTCTGTGGTTGAATCAGCTGGTACGCCTTTTTCTTGTAAGTAACCTTTGACTTCATGTCCATCAATTTTGCCTTCAGTATATTGACCTAGCGCCATGTTATCTTGTAAATCGTCTTCATTAAGCGGGTGGAGGCAGTGTAAAACTTTTGCGACTTCATCACGCATTGAATCGGCATTAATGATTGCAGGCGGTTCCATCGCCACTAAAGCGAGTACTTGGAGTAAATGGTTTTGGAACATATCACGCACAGCACCTGAACCGTCATAATATCCGCCACGTTCTTCCACACCGAGAGTTTCAGCACCAGTAATTTCTACATAGTCAATAAAGTTACGGTTCCAAAGTGGTTCAAATAATCCATTTGAGAAACGTAAAACTAAAAGGTTTTGCACTGTTTCTTTACCGAGATAATGATCGATACGGTAGATTTGATGTTCTTCAAAGAAACGGTGGATTTGGATATCCAGTGCTTTAGCACTTTCCATATCGTAGCCGAAAGGTTTTTCTACGATGATGCGTTTCCAGCCATGAGCTTCAGAATTTAGATTATGAGCAGCCAGACATTCTGGAATAATGCCGTATAGACTTGGTGGTGTAGAGAGGTAATAAAGGGTATTTCCTTTAGTTTCATATTTTTTATGGAGTTCGTCTAATACGGGAACTAATTTTGCATAATCCTGACTGTCAGCAGTGTCGATGGCCTGATAGTAAAGATGTTGACAGAAATTCTCTAAAATTGCCCCATCTGCTTGTTCTGTGGTGATTAGCACATCACGCATTTTAGCTCGAAAACTTTCGTGTTCTAATTTGGTTCTAGCGACACCAAGTACCGAAAAGTGTTCGTCTAAACGTCCTAGACGATAAAGGTTAAAAAGTGCTGGAATTAATTTGCGATGCGTTAAATCTCCAGAAGCACCGAAGATAACGATACAAGTAGGTTCTGTTTTCATCCTGTTTATTCCTTTCTTAGGTATTAGTCCCTGTATAATATGTTGGTTTGCAAAAAAATGATAATAGTTAATATATATTGATTTAAGAGTCTTTTATAGAAATGTTAAATATTTGTTTCCATACTTCATCTTGACTGTTTAACATGATGAAATCAGGATTAATCAAGCTATTACGTTGATTGTAGGTAAGGGGCGTATTTTTATGAAAATCTAATATCACGCCCCCTTTTTCTTGGAGAATAATATCGGCAGCAGCAGTATCCCATTCGCCCGTTTGTCCAATTCTTACATAACAATCGGCGACATTGTCTGCCACCAAAGTTGCTTTTAAGCCACTTGATCCGTATGGAATAAATTCATAACGAAAATCTGGGCTAAGATGAGGGAGGAGTTTTTTCCAGGTCGAAATTGAGCCAGCTGTAATTTTTATGACAGCATTGGGATTTAGTGTTTTAGGTTTAAGTCGTTCAATACCTTGGGCAGTTTTCTTAAAAGCACCTTGCCCTTTCATTGCATAATAAAATTTGCCGAAAAGTGGGGCGTGAATTACGCCTAAAATTGGACGAAATCCTTGTTCTGTTTTTTCTAGCAATGCAATCAAAATACCAAAATGCCCTGTGTGATCGATAAATTGTTGGGTACCATCAAGGGGATCGATAAGCCAATAATGTGACCAATGTTGGCGTACATTGAGGGGAATATCACAAGATTCTTCAGAAAGAATGGGAATATTAGGTGTTAATGCTGCAATTTGAGCAGTTAAAAATTGATTCACACAAAGATCGGCATCCGTAACAGGAGTATGATCTTGCTTTTTTTGAATATGTAACGATTTAGAATAAAACGTTAAAAGTAACTGACCGGCTTTTTCTGTGATATCAATAATGTCTGATATTAAATTTTGTGTAAGCTGCACAAATTACTCCCTGACTTGTGATCATGATTAATTAATCTGGCGTAGATTATACCATATTCCTAATTTTTCATAAAAGTTATAAAAAAACACCGCACTTAATAAATGCGGTGTTTTACTTGATATTATTGATTTAGCGAATCATTTTTTTCGCACGTAAGATGCGTTGTGCAAAGATGAGTACGCCAATAATAAAGACGCCTAATCCGAGTAATTCACCTGTTGTTTGCCAGTCGGAAAGCTCAAGCGCTAATGGTGATTCAGAGCCACCTGCACTTACAGAAGCGGCGATGACAAATGCCATCAATACTCCTACTAAGCTTTCGCCAACGATAAGACCTGCTGCAAAGAGGGTACCTAAACGTTCTGCTTTTGAGTGTAATTTTCCTGCATCAATTTGTTTACGTTTCGCATGAGCCGTTAAGTGGCGATTGATAAACCATGCAAGAATTGCCCCAATAACGATTGGCATGTTTACATCTGGAGAAAGGTAAATACCCATACCTACCGCCAATGCAGGTAATGCAAAGCGGTTTTTAGAGACACGTTTCATTAATGAATCAACAATAATGAGAATGACACCTAAACCAATACCAAGATAGATATAAGTCCATTCAAGATTACTTGAGAAAATCCCTTTAGCAATAATGGTCATTAAGGTTGCTTGCGGTGCAGAAAGCGCTTCCGCTGGATCCATGTCAATACGTGGTAACGCACCTGTAAAACCATAAGCATGGTAGAGGATACTCAATACGGGAGCGATAACTAAAGCCCCAACGATACAACCAATGATTAGCGCAACTTGTTGTTTCCACGGTGTTGCTTTAACGAGTAAACCTGTTTTTAAATCTTGAAGGTTATCGTTAGAAATTGCCGCCGTACTTACGACTACTGAGCCTGTAAAAATAGTTAATGCGGTGAGGAATTTTTCCCCTGCAGGATTTCCCATTAAACCAGTAAATTCACCAATAAGCATTAAGGTTAATGCGATGATAACAACCGAGATAATCCCAATCCCTGAAATTGGAGAAGAAGATGAACCTACAAGACCTGCCATGTAACCACATGCAGCGGCAACGAAGAACCCGATCAATACAGCAAGTGCAGTACATGCAACGATGAGGATAATGGATTCTTCAACTGGAATTGGTGCTTGGCGAATGAAATCGAATAGCGCTAAAACAATCAGTACAATGGCAGCTAAAATAATGCCAACCATTGATTTAGGTGATAAATCTTTTTCTGTTTCATCTGTTGATTTTACATCGCTATGTTTTAATGCACGGAAAGATTGAATCATACCTTGAATCATTGGTTTCATAAGAACAAGCAATGTCCAAATTGCTGCGATACCAATGGTCCCTACACCAATAAAGCGAACTTTGTTTTTCCACAAATCATGTGCAAAATCAATATAGCTTAATCCTTCAGGAATACCATGTAGAGAAGTAAAATAAGGAACTGCAACTCCCCAAGTTAGAAAGATACCGAATAAAATCGCTAAACCGCCGACAATACCCACGAGATAGCCTGCCCCTAATAAGGCAAGAGAGAATCCCATTGGAACTTGGAATACGGCATTTCCGCTTTTAAACCAGTAGCCCGCACTGTCAGAAATAAGGCGTAAGCCATTTGTACAAAAGCTAACTATCGCCGCTAATAAACCACCCGCAACAATTTCTTTAATACCACTGTCACCTTCACCTTCTTTTGGATTACCTGCACGTAAAATTTCAGCTGCAGCTACACCTTCAGGATAAGGTAAGTCTGATTTAACCACCATAACATGTCGTAATGGAACAGTAAAAATTACCCCTAAAATCCCGCCAGCGGTACAAATTAGTAAGGTTTGTAAGAATGGAAAACCTTGCCAATATCCCATCATAAGTAAACCAGGTAGCACGAAAATAACGGAAGAAAGGGTACCAGCTGATGAGGCCTGAGTTTGTACCATATTATTTTCTAAGATACTGGAATCATTAAACATTTTTAATACTGCCATAGAAATTACAGCAGCAGGGATTGAAGATGCAAAAGTTAACCCCACTTTTAGTCCAAGGTAAACATTCGAAGCGGTAAAAATTACCGTAATCAGTGCCCCAAGAATGATACCACGCAGGGTCAGTTCCCTGGTACTGGGGGCTTGTAGTGTTGCTTGTGTTGCGGTTTGCACGGAAAACTCCTAAGTTTTATTTATCGCTATTAGGAAAGTATTATAATGAAATTAAGATAATGTCAAATATATTGCCTATTTTTTTAAATTAAAATTAAAATAAATCTAAATTTAATAAAAAATTTGGAAATAAATTAGAAAAATTACGATTTAGTATAGTTTGGTGAATAAATTATTATGGGAAATATGCAGAAAAGTGAAAAAAAATTTGAAAATAACGGCGTGCAAGGATCAGTCCGTTTAGATAAATGGCTATGGGCTGTGCGTTTTTATAAAACACGTAGTATTGCGAAGACAATGATAGATGGTGGGAAAGTCCATTATAATCAACAAAGGGTAAAACCGAATAAAGAGGTTAAAATTGGAGATTGTATTCGATTATCACAAGGCAATATCCAAAAAGAGATCATTATACTGGGAATAACTGAAAAACGAGGACCTGCACCCGAGGCACAAAAGTTATATCAGGAAACAGAAACCAGTATTGCCAAACGAGAACAAATTGCCGAGGCTCGGAAATATGGGGCATTGAGTATGCCTAATCCAGAGCGTCGCCCAACCAAAAAAGAAAGACGAGAACTTATTGAGTTTAAGTCTCATCAGTAACCTTTATTAGATGTGAGAGAAAATAATTATGACAGATTATATGAAAGATAACGACAAATTATACCGTTACCTATTTAAAGACCGTGGCGTTCGTGGGGAATGGGTTCGCTTAAATAAAACATTTGATGAAACATTAAATACTCATCAATATCCACAACCTGTCCAAGATTTATTGGGTGAAATGATGGTTGCAACGGCTTTATTAACAGCAACTTTGAAATTTAAAGGAAATATCACTTTACAATTACAAGGTGATGGTCCATTAAGCCTAGCAGTAGTAAATGGTAATGACCAGCAACAACTGCGTGCGGTTGCTCGCTTACAAGGCGATATTAAAAATGATGTGTCTTTAGCTGAAATGATTGGCAAAGGTGTATTAGTTATTACTATCGCACCACAAGAAGGGGAGCGTTATCAAGGTATTGTTGAATTAAGTCGCCCAACGTTAACTGGATGTTTAGAAGAGTACTTTAAACGTTCTGAACAGCTGGAAACTCAGCTTGTGATTGTTACAGGTGAAGAAAATGGAAAACCGACTGCAGCAGGCTTATTGCTACAGGTGATGCCAGACGGTACGGGAACAGAAAATGATTTTGAACATTTAAGTACCCTTGCTGCTACGGCAACAAAAGAAGAATTCTTTACCCTAACGGCTGAAGAATTACTTTATCGATTGTTCCACGAAGAAACTGTAGAAATCTACCCAGCTGAAGAAGTGACTTTCTTCTGCGGTTGCTCGGAAGAACGTTCTGGCAATGCACTTCTTATGTTAGGTGATGATGAAATTGATAAAATCTTAGCTGAACGTAATGGTGCAATCGATATGCAGTGTGAATGTTGTGGTAAACATTACACTTTTGATAAAGAAAAATTAACCAAAATGAAAGGCACCGTCCACTAATTTAGGGCTGTCTGGTCATAGAAATTTGGTATATTTCTTGACATTACAAAATGAGAATAATAGAATTCCCCGTCTATCTTTTTTAGATAGGCTTAATAAATATACATTCTTTTATGAATAACAATTAAACTGGAGCTTTTTAATGGCAACTATCAACCAGCTAGTACGCAACCCGCGTGTTAAAAAGGTTGCAAAAAACCTCGTTCCTGCTTTGGAAGCTTGTCCACAGAAACGTGGCGTGTGTACTCGTGTATACACTACTACACCTAAAAAACCGAACTCAGCGTTACGTAAAGTATGTCGTGTTCGTTTAACTAACGGTTACGAAGTAACTTCATATATCGGCGGTGAAGGTCACAACCTTCAAGAGCACAGTGTTGTGCTTATCCGTGGTGGTCGTGTTAAAGATTTACCGGGTGTGCGTTATCACACTGTACGTGGTGCACTTGACTGTGCAGGCGTTAAAGATCGTAAACAAGCACGTTCTAAATACGGCGTTAAACGTCCTAAAGCTTAATGGTTCTCCGTTAAGTAAGGCCAAACGCTTATTAACTATATAAACCCTAAACTCCAGTTTTGAGAAATTTCTCATATTGAGTTTTGGACAATCCTGAAATATAAATACGGAGAATTTACAATGCCACGTCGTCGTGTTATTGGACAACGCAAGATCCTTCCAGATCCGAAATTCGGTTCAGAATTACTTGCTAAATTTATCAATGTTTTAATGGTAGATGGTAAAAAATCTATCGCTGAAAAAATCGTTTACAATGCGCTAGATACATTAGCTCAACGTACAGGTAAAGAACCTTTAGAAGCTTTTGAAATCGCATTAGAAAATGTTCGCCCAACAGTAGAAGTTAAATCCCGCCGTGTTGGTGGTTCTACCTACCAAGTGCCAGTAGAAGTACGTCCAGTACGTCGTAACGCACTAGGTATGCGTTGGATTGTGGATGCAGCACGCAAACGTGGTGATAAATCAATGGCTTTACGTTTAGCTAACGAATTATCAGATGCGTCTGAAAACAAAGGTGCAGCGGTTAAAAAACGTGAAGACGTTCACCGCATGGCAGAAGCTAACAAAGCATTTGCTCATTACCGTTGGTAATCAGTTAGCGATTAAGCTTTTAGGCTTCATCTCAGCATCTGTGATGAAGCCTTATCCATATATAAAATTTTAGTTTTATTTTATAAGACTAAATCCCAAAGAAAGGAAGAACGAATGGCTCGTAAAACCCCTATTGAGCGTTACCGTAACATCGGTATCAGTGCTCATATCGACGCAGGTAAAACAACCACTTCAGAACGTATCTTATTCTATACTGGTGTAAGTCACAAAATCGGTGAAGTTCACGACGGTGCAGCGACTATGGACTGGATGGAACAAGAACAAGAACGTGGTATCACTATCACTTCTGCGGCAACAACTGCTTTCTGGAGCGGTATGTCACAACAATACCCACAACACCGTATCAACATCATCGATACTCCGGGACACGTTGACTTCACAGTTGAAGTAGAACGTTCTATGCGTGTACTTGATGGTGCGGTAATGGTTTACTGTGCGGTAGGTGGTGTACAACCTCAATCAGAAACTGTATGGCGTCAAGCTAACAAATATCATGTTCCACGTATCGCGTTCGTTAACAAAATGGACCGTACTGGTGCAAACTTCCTACGCGTAGTTGAACAAATCAAATCTCGTTTAGGCGGTATCGCAGTTCCTCTTCAATTACCAATCGGTGCTGAAGACAACTTTAAAGGTGTTGTTGACCTTGTTAAAATGCAAGCAATCAACTGGAATGAAGCTGACCAAGGTATGACTTTCACTTACGAAGACATCCCAGCAGATATGGTTGAAGCATGTGAAGAATGGCATCAAAACCTTGTTGAAGCAGCAGCTGAATCTTCTGAAGAATTAATGGAAAAATACCTAAACGGTGATGAATTAACTGAAGAAGAAATCAAAGGTGGTTTACGTAAACGTGTATTAGACACTGAAATCATCCTTGTAACTTGCGGTTCTGCGTTCAAAAACAAAGGTGTTCAAGCAATGCTTGATGCGGTAATCGATTACTTACCAGCACCTACAGACGTTCCACCAATCCAAGGTGTAACTTTAACTGACGAACCAGACGAACGTCACGCAACTGATGATGAACCATTCTCATCTCTTGCATTCAAAATCGCAACTGACCCATTTGTGGGTAACTTAACATTCTTCCGTGTATACTCTGGTGTTATTAACTCAGGCGATACAGTACTTAACTCTGTTAAACAAAAACGTGAACGTTTTGGTCGTATCGTACAAATGCACTCAAACAAACGTGAAGAAATTAAAGAAGTTCGTGCGGGTGATATCGCAGCAGCTATCGGTCTTAAAGACGTAGCAACTGGTGATACTTTATGTGCACAAGATGCACCAATCATCCTAGAACGTATGGAATTCCCAGAACCAGTAATTTCTGTTGCTGTTGAACCTAAAACTAAAGCTGACCAAGAAAAAATGGGTCTTGCATTAGGTCGTTTAGCACAAGAAGACCCTTCATTCCGTGTTCACACTGATGAAGAATCTGGCGAAACCATTATCTCTGGTATGGGTGAATTACACTTAGACATCATCGTTGACCGTATGAAACGTGAATTCAAAGTGGAAGCTAACATCGGTAAACCACAAGTATCTTACCGTGAAACTATCCGCACACGTGTTAACGACGTTGAAGGTAAACACGCAAAACAATCTGGTGGTCGCGGTCAATACGGTCACGTTGTTCTTGACTTGTACCCATTAGATCCAGAAAGCGAAAAAGGCTACGAATTTGTTAACGAAATCAAAGGTGGTGTAATTCCAACTGAATACATCCCTGCAGTTGACAAAGGTATCCAAGAACAACTTAAATCTGGTCCTTTAGCAGGTTACCCAGTAGTTGATGTTGGTGTACGCTTACACTTCGGTTCATACCACGATGTGGACTCATCTGAATTAGCGTTTAAACTTGCTGCATCTTTAGCATTTAAAGCAGCATTCGCAAAAGCTAACCCAGTATTATTAGAACCAATTATGAAAGTTGAAGTTGAAACTCCACCAGAATATGTTGGTGACGTAATTGGTGACTTAAGCCGTCGTCGTGCTATGGTAAATGGACAAGAAGCTAACGAACACATCGTTAAAATCGATGCTGAAGTTCCACTTTCAGAAATGTTTGGTTACGCAACTGACCTTCGTTCACAAACTCAAGGTCGTGCTTCTTACTCTATGGAACCGTTTAAATACGCTGAAGCTCCGAAAAATGTTGCTGAAGCAGTTATCGAAGCACGTAAAAAATAATTACTTGTTTTTAAAAACTGTGGCATAGTATATGCCACAGTCTTAATCATTAAGGAAACATTAGAATGTCTAAAGAAAAATTTGAACGTACAAAACCGCACGTTAACGTGGGTACAATCGGCCACGTTGACCATGGTAAAACAACTTTAACTGCAGCTATCACTAACGTATTAGCTAAACACTACGGCGGTGCTGCTCGCGCATTCGATCAAATCGATAACGCACCAGAAGAAAAAGCACGTGGTATCACCATCAACACTTCACACGTTGAATACGATACTCCAACTCGCCACTACGCACACGTTGACTGCCCGGGACACGCTGACTATGTTAAAAACATGATCACTGGTGCTGCGCAAATGGACGGTGCTATCTTAGTAGTAGCAGCGACTGATGGTCCAATGCCACAAACTCGTGAACACATCCTTTTAGGTCGCCAAGTAGGTGTACCTTACATCATCGTATTCTTAAACAAATGCGATATGGTGGATGATGAAGAATTATTAGAATTAGTAGAAATGGAAGTTCGTGAACTTCTATCTCAATACGACTTCCCAGGTGATGATATTCCTATCATCCGTGGTTCTGCATTAAAAGCATTAGAAGGCGACGCAGAATGGGAAGGTAAAATCCTTGAATTAGCTGAAGCACTAGACAGCTACATCCCAGAACCAGAACGTGCAATCGACCAACCATTCCTTCTTCCAATCGAAGATGTGTTCTCAATCTCTGGTCGTGGTACAGTAGTAACTGGTCGTGTAGAACGTGGTATCATCCGTACTGGTGACGAAGTTGAAATCGTAGGTATCAAACCAACTGCGAAAACAACTGTAACTGGTGTTGAAATGTTCCGTAAATTACTTGACGAAGGTCGTGCAGGTGAAAACATCGGTGCATTATTACGTGGTACAAAACGTGAAGAAATCGAACGTGGTCAAGTATTAGCGAAACCAGGTTCAATCACTCCACACACAGACTTCGAAGCTGAAGTATACGTACTTTCAAAAGATGAAGGTGGTCGTCATACTCCATTCTTCAAAGGTTACCGTCCACAGTTCTACTTCCGTACAACTGACGTAACTGGTACAATCGAATTACCAGAAGGCGTAGAAATGGTAATGCCAGGCGACAACATCAAAATGACTGTTAGCCTAATTCACCCAATCGCAATGGACCAAGGTTTACGTTTCGCTATCCGTGAAGGTGGCCGTACCGTTGGTGCTGGTGTTGTTGCAAACATCATCAAATAATTAGCGATTTACGCTTAAAAAAAGGGAGCTTCGGCTCCCTTTTTTGTTATGGGGAGTGATGTTACTTTACTTGCTTGTGCAAGACAAACCGTAGGCTTGAATGTTGCGAAGTAACGACCTGTAGGCGAGCGAAGCGAGTACAAGTAACCAAAGAACACACCCCTGATAAATCGCTTTTTCTCAGTTTGTGGAAATTTTCTTAACGGTTTTTTTGTAACTCGTTTCGCTCAAACAGGACAAAAAACTAGAAATTTCCAGTCGCTCAGGCGATTTATAAGGGGACCGTTGGCGCAGTTTTTGAGTTTTTATTTTTTTAATTAAATCACGGTTTAAAATTCGTAAAAAATTATGATTTTTGGGGCGTAGTTTTTTGTTTTTTAATTTATGTAATTGTCGCTTTTTTGCGTATATGAACTTCGTTCATTTTCATTTCTTTGCTTTTGCAAGACAAACCGTAGGTTTGAACGTTGCGAAGCAACGACCCGAAAGGCGGGCGAGGCGAGTAAAAGTAATCAAAGAACACACCCTGATAAATCGCTTTTTCTCAGTTTGTGGAAATTTTCTTAACGTTTTTTTTTGTAACTCGCTTAGCTCAAACAGGACAAAAAACTAAAAATTTCAGTCGCTCAGGCGATTTATAAGGGGACCGTTGGCGCAGCTTTTGAGTTTTTTATTTTTGGATTAAATCACGGCTTGAATTTCATAAAATTTTATGGATTTTGGGGCGTGATTTTAGTTTTTGATAAAAATCACGCCAAGATTTTCGAGAAAATTTATGGGGTTTATAGATAACCGTAGTTTTTTTATAAGAAAATGTTGTGCAAATAAGGCATCGGATAATGCCTTATCCTTTAAGCTAAAGATTACCAATAGGGGATAATTCGCGATAAATCATGGGCTTTGGTTATCATAGAAATGACGGCAATACCATCAGGATTAGTTGCTTTAAGCGCATGAATATTTTGCAATGAAATCCCACCAATGGCGACTAGTGGTTTACGGATATGCGCTGATTTTAATTGCCGAATAATATCAGGGTGTAAAGCATTACCTGCATCTTCTTTAGAATTTGTTGAAAAAATTGGACCAACACCTAGATAACTAATCTCAGGGTATCTATCTGCTAATTGAGCTTGTGCCAATGTTTGGCAAGACAATCCAATAATTTTATTTTTAAACAGGGGGATGATATCCACAACAGGCGTATCGGATTGTCCCACATGGATCCCATCGGCATTAAGCTTTAATGCGAGAGCGACATCATTATTAATAATAAAGGGTACTTTCGCTTTCGCACAAAGTTTTTGGCAATCTTGAGCTAAGGCGCTGATCGTGTCTGGATCTCTGAGCGAGTTTTTGCCTTTTTCACGAAATTGAAAGCAAGTAATGCCCGCATTTAAAGCATTTTCAAGAATGTGTAATAAATTATTTGCATTATTGCCATTTAAATGTTGACAATCTTGAGAACCCGCCACGAAATAGCGTTTTAGAAAAGGAAGTTTATGCATCGTTTATTTCTCCATTTAATGCCTCATTTCCTGCCCATAAATTGACAGGACCATGCCCATGACCGATATTCAGCGGATGTGTAATTGCGTCAGTGATAAACCTTTTGGCACGGATAATGGCATTTTTTACCGATTCACCTTTTGCTAATTCTGCAGTAATGCAAGAAGATAACGTGCAACCTGTGCCGTGCGTGTGTGGAGTATGGAAACGTTTGGCAGGGAGAGTGAAAAATGTATTACCGAGCAGAATCCAATCATTAGAGGTTTCGCCTGTAAAATCTGCTGTATGCCCACCTTTAATCATCACGTTTTTAGCGCCTAACGCTTGTAAATATTGGGCGGCTTTTAGGGCAGAGTGATCGTCATAAACCGAAATACCCGTAAGGACTTCGCACTCAGGAAGATTCGGGGTAATGAGTGTACAAAGGGGAATAAGATTTTCTTTTAACTGTAAAATAGCCGAATCTTGTAAGAGTTTTGCACCACCCTTGGCAATCATGACGGGATCAAGCACAATATTTTTTAAAGCATATTGCTGTAATTTCTGTGCTACAAGTTGAATGATTTCCGCATCGCCTAACATGCCGATTTTAACCGCATCAATTGAAAAATCATCGCAAACAGCCGTTAATTGCGCTGAAATGTTTTCTAAAGGGAGGCGATGAATATGATGCACGCCCAATGTATTTTGTGCAGTCACCGCAGTTAATACAGAGGTGCCGAATACGCCTCGCATTTGAAATGTTTTTAAATCGGTTTGAATACCCGCACCGCCACCGCTATCAGACCCAGCAATAGTCAGTGCTTGTGGAAAATGGCTCATTTTATCTCCTTAATTTGAACGTGATTTTTTATGTAATCTAAATGGGGTTGTGCTAACGCATCTAGAAAAGCCATTAAAAAAGTTCCGTTACTTCCAGCTTGAAGTAAAGTACGTTGCTCGGCTTTTTCGGCGGCGATTTTGTAGAAGGCACTTGCAGTAGTAAGTGCGCGGAGAGGGTGATTGCAACAAGCTAAAAAAGCCGTGAGTACGGCACCTTGTAAGCAACCCGTTGCAGTAATTTTAGGTAAAAAAGGACTGCCACCTGTAACGGTAATAGTTTGACTACCATCGGTGATGATATCCGTTGCTCCGCTTAATAAAACAGTGGTGTGGTATTTAGTTGCAACCTTTTGTGCAATTAGAATAGGATCTTGTTGCCCTTCTCCAACATCTACGCCTTTCGGCTGCCAATTTATCCCTGCAAGATAAGCAAGCTCCGCTGCATTCCCTCGGATGGCAGTAAAGTGGTAGTGTTCTAAAAGATAATTAATTTTTTGTTGACGAAATTGTGTTGCTCCCACGCCCACAGGGTCGAGCAGAATAGGTTTTTGGTGCTGATTATAATGAGAGCAGGCGAGGCAAACTGCTTGCCATTTATCCTCGCAGAGTGTACCGATATTGACAGAAAGTCCTTGCGTGAGCGTGGCAAGATCTGCCATTTCTTCTGCACAATCGGACATCAGTGGCGAAGCGCCAATAGCGAGTAGTCCATTAGCTACAAAGTTTGCCGCCACGATATTGGTGATACAATGGATAAGCGGGTTATGTGTACGGAGTTGATTGATTAAGGTGATATCAAGCATAACGCCCCCTTTAACTTAAATCTAAACCCATTTGCCAAAAGCCAATTTCCATACGAGTTGCAGTATTAAAAATACGTTGCCAATGCTCAGGATCTTGAATGCCACTGTGTTGAATTAATTGATCAGCTTGGCGCATGAAGCGCTGGACGCTTTCTTGTGAAGTATCGCTATCATACATATCGATCCATTTTTGGTAAGGATTGTTTGGGGTATGGTTTTTCGCCAGTTTTTCTGCAATTTGACTATAACCCAAAGCGCAGGGGGCCATCGCGACAAATAATTCAGCCAGCCCATATTTCATTCCAATATCAAGCACATAGCGGGTGTAACCTATATTATTGGGGCTTTCTGGATGTTTTTGTATTTCCTGTGCAGAAAGCCCCCAACTTTCGCAAAAATCTAAGTGCATGGATTGTTCCACTTCCAAAATCGCTTGAATACCTTGTTGAGCATATTTCATTAGTTCTACATTTTCTGCTTTGTAAACGGCAAGTCCCCAGGCACGGGCGAATTGCAATAAAAACAGATAATCTTGAATGAGATAATGTTTAAAAGAGGCAAGCGGTAAAGTGCCACGCCCCAATTCTCGGACAAATTTATGCTCAGTATAATCTTGCCAGTATGGGCAGTTTTGAATGAGGTACGTAATGTTCATAATTCTCCTTAAAGCGCATAGTCTTTGGTGTAGTTAGAAAGGTTTAAATCGTGTGAAATCACATGATTTTTATAGAGGAAAACGGAAAAATTTTGATAATCCGCACGGTTAAGTTTGCTCGGTTTGGGACTGATATAAGGAATAGTATCTTGCCAAGCGAGTTGGTTTAATGGGGTATTTAAAAGTGCGGGATTGTAACTGATAAAGGCTTGCCACGCTTTTTGTGGGTGGGCTTTGATATAATCGGTTGCATCATTGAGCGCTGCTACGAAGCGCTGAAATTTAGGAGCATTGACTTGGTCTTTATGGCAAATTACGACAAGTTCTTCATAATTTGGCACACCATTTTGTTCAGGGAAAAAGGCTTTGGCTTTTACACCCGCAAGTTTAAGTTGGTTGACTTCAAAATTACGAAACGCACCATTAATGGCATCTACACGCTTACTTAAAAGTGCAGGCGAGAGCTCATAATTGACATTCACCATTTTTACGTCATTAAGGGTTAAGCCCGCATGATTAAGCATAGTTTTGAGTACGACACTTTCAAATCCCGAGATAGCATGTCCAATTTTTTTACCTTTGAGATCGGCAAGTGTTTTGATATGACCATCGTCTAGGACGACTAGGCTACTCAATGGCTGATTGAATAGCGAGGCAATGCGTACTAATGGTAATCCCTGTGCGACCGCCATTTGTAATTGAGTTAAATAATCTATCGCAATATCAGCTTGATGAGTGGCTATCAATTTCGGTGGTAGCGATGGATCGGTCGGTTCAATAATATGCACATCGAGATGATATTTTTTGAAAAAGCCTTGTTGCTGCGCAACGATAATGGCGGCATGATCTGGATTAATAAACCAATCTAGCACTAAATTGATTCTGTCTGCTCCGTTGGCAAAAGCGGTTTTAGCAAGGCAGGCAATAAGCAAGATGAATAGTCTTTTTTTCATTGTTTTCTCCAATTAGTTACCATTCCAAAAAATGAATTTTTTTAAAGATTTATCAATCATGAAATAAAGGGTTAAAGTCATAAAAATTAAAACCGATAGGGCAGCAAAAAGCATATCGGATTGCATGCGGGCATTGCTTATTAGCATGAGATATCCCAAACCGTGCGAAGCGCCGACCCATTCGCCAACCACGGCACCAATAGGCGCAATGGTGGCGGCAATACGGATACCTGATCCTACGGCAGGTAGCGCAGCGGGGAGGCGCACACGAGTTAAAATTTGCAGCGGTGTGGCACCACAACTTTTTGCGATAAAGATCATTTCTTGAGGCGTGTTTTTGAGTGCATCAAATACATTACTGGTGATCGGGAAGAAAATGATGATCGTGGTCATCACCAGTTTAGAGAAAAAACCAAAACCGAACCAAAGCACTAAAATCGGGGCAATCGCAAAGATCGGAATCGCTTGGCTAATCAATAAAATTGGTAGCAAAAGGCGAGAAAGCACTTTGTTGTAGAAAAGGAAGATTGCCGTTACGATTCCAAGTATTGTGCCGACAAAGAGCCCTGCTAAAATTTCTAAAAGCGTTTGTGTTCCGTGTTCAAACAATACGCTATGGTATTGAATAAGCGCATTAATGACTTGTTTAGGGCTAGGGAAAATGTAAGGCGGTAAGTCAAATAGCAAAATTGTACTTTCCCAGATTAAACCTAAAATCAGGATTAAAAATAAGCTATGTAAAATTTTATGCATAATTACTCGGCAAGTTTTTTAATTAAAGAGGCATAGGGATTTTCGGTATTGTCCTTATGAGGGAAATGTTCAAGCGGTTGCTTTCCACTACGCAAAATATAAATTTGATCGGCGAAAGAAAGTGCCTCACTCGGGCTGTGGGTAATCATCAAAACGGTTTTATTTATTAAGAGAGATTGGCTCAATTGTAAAAGTTGAATCTTAGTCACTTCATCAAGGGCAGAAAAAGGCTCATCCATTAGAACAACATCGGCATCTTGCATAAGAATACGTGCTAGGGCGACACGTTGACGTTGCCCTCCAGATAAACGAAAAACTTTTTTATGAATATGTTCCTCAAGACCAACAGAATTTAAAAGTTGCTTGGCTTTTTGTGTGGTTTGATATGTTTTTTGGTGACGTAAATGTGCCGCTAATTGAACATTATCAAGGACGGATAACCACGGATAGAGGGAATAATTTTGCGGTAAATAAGCAAAACGAAGGTGTGATGGATAGGAAATTTCACCCGTGATACGTTCATTCGTGCGAAAGCCCGCAATAGCACGTAACAATGAGGATTTACCTACGCCAGATCGCCCAAGTAAGACGGTATTCTTACCAGATTCTAAAGTTAAATTGAGATTTTGGAAAAGGTATTGCTCTTTAAAAGCAATCGCCAAATTTTGGATTTGAATTAAAGACATGTACACCCCGTTGTATTTAATGGAAAATACAATGGAGTAAGATTAGAAAAAGATAGATTAAATGTTTGCATTCTCGTTTCCTACGCCAGTACTAACTGTTTCAGGTTCACGGGACTCTCTCAGCCAATTAAGGCACCCCGACGGATGAGCGACATTCTAGGCAAGTCAAAAAATAAAGTCAAGACACATTATTTAAAAATAATGTTATAAATTAGGCAGTTAATGTTAAATTTTTTCTATCTTTTAATAAAAATCACGCCCCAATAATCATAAAAATTTATGAGAATTGAGGCGTGAAAATATAGATTAGAGCGTATTGTGAGCTTATTTCACGATACGTAAGAAACTATTATCTTTAGCTTTTTTCGCTTTTGGCTTATCTACGGCTTCTTCAAAAGATTGTGGTTGATTTTCTGGTTCACGATTGAGTTCAGCGTAAATATCTTCGGGTTCGAACATCACACCTTCACCATTTTCACGAGCATAAATCGCAACGGCTGCCCCCATTGGGACATGGACGTGGCGAGTTACCCCTTGGAAGCGAGCATTAAAGGAAACCGCATCATCGTTAATTAGGAGATCTCCCGTTGCTTGCATAGAAATATTTAGGATAATTTGCCCATCTTGAACGTATTCTTCAGGGACTTCTGTACCGTAATAATTCGCATCAACCACAAGGTATGGGGTAAGATCATTATCCGAAATCCAATCATAATAAGCTCTTAATAGATAAGAGCGTTTTGCAGATAATTTTTTACTCATAGGGAAACCTATTTTTCTTCCATAAAGTTTTTAGGCGTAACGCAATTAATGGATTCTTGGAATGATTCACGACTGAATACACGATCCATATAGGCTTTTACGGCTTTACTTCCAGCGCCCGTAAATTCTACGCCAAGATTTTGCATTTTCCACAATAATGGAGCAATGTAGCAATCTACTAGGCTAAATTCTTCACTCATGAAATAAGGAGTGAAATGAGCTGAAATCGCAAGGAATTGTTCTTTTAAGAATTTTAATGCACGGGCACGTTCGGTTTCAGTTTTTCCAAATTCTGCAACTTTAATATATTGATACCAACTTTCTTGGATATCATGCATAAGTTGGCGTTTTTGCGCACGTTCCACAGGGAATACCGGCATAAGTGGTGGGTGTGGAAAACGTTCGTCTAAATATTCTAAAATAATGTGTGGTGTACGGATAACAAGGTTACGATCCATTAATGTAGGAACGGTCCCTTTTGAATTGACTTCCATTAAATGCTCATTGATTGTACCAGGTACAATCGTTTCAATTTCGTAAGCTGCACCTTTTTCGGCGAGTACAAAACGAACTTGGTGACAATAAATGTCATCATTGTTTGAAAATAAGGTCATCACTGATCTTTTGTTAGCAGCACTGGTCATCTTTTCCTCCGACGACAAAACAAATAATATAAAAAGGATTACATTTTAGCACAAAATATTTATAAACGGGCAATCTTCTCATTGAATCTAATGGTCAAAGACGACTTTATTCTATTGGATAGCCTTCATCGTATGGTTTATAAACTTTTTTCGTAATTCGCCCACGCTTTCACCTGTAGGTAATACAAGTGCAGGGGCAATATCAAAAAGGGGAATAATCACGAACTCACGCTCACACATTGCATAGTGTGGAACAGTAAGGCGTGGTGTTTTTATGATATCGTTATCAAAAAGTAGGATGTCTAGGTCTAATGTACGTTCTCCCCAATGACGAAGACGGATACGCCCTTGTTGATTTTCGATAGATTGTAATATATCTAAAAGCTCTACAGCCGATAAGGGAGTTTCTAACAATGCAACGGCATTGATGAAGTCAGGCTGATCTTGTGGTCCGAGTGGCGAGCTTTGATAAAATGGGCTGGTTTTTTTTACTGTAACCTGTGGCAACTCGGCAAGCGTAGAGAGTGCTTTTTCGAGTTGCGCAACAGGTGATTGTAAATTACTACCAAGTGCAATATAAACTTGATGCATTAATTTACCTGCTTATTCGGTTTATTGGTAGCCGATTTTCTACGTTGAGAATGGCGACGACGACGGAACGGTTTTTTCTCACCAGAATGCGCTTTTCCTTTGCTTCGTTGTTGGCGTTGTAAAAGTTGAGTGCGTTGAGACTCATTACTTTGTTGATACTCATACCACCACGTTGCTAACTCAATGCTTTCGCCACCTTCAATTTCAGCACGCATTGCTAATAAGTCATAAGCGGCTCGGAATTTTGGATGTTCAAAAGTTCGTGTCGGTGCTTTTCCTTGGCGCTTCATAAGTTGTAATTGCAAGATCCAAATATCACGAATTACTGAAGTATGGCGACGTGGCGCAGCAAGACGCTTACAAAATGTATCTAAAATATCATTACTCGCAAGGTTATAGGCATCATGATTATTTAATCCACCTTCATTTTTAAGTATTTCTACTTTTTCACGTAATGGATACCAGAAAAAAGTAGCAAACAGGAAAGCAGGATTGATTGCTAAATTATCAGCGATACGCTCATCCGTAGATGATAAGGCACGCTCTATCATATGTTGTGTATCATTATCCCCACGTTCTGTGAAAAAAGGCATGAGCGACGGGAAAAGTTGCTCAAATAATCCATATTTTCGCATAAGACGATAAGATTTTACGCCATGTCCAGATTGTAAAAGTTTAAGACTTTCATCATAAAGACGGGCAGGGGGGATATCTTGCAATAGATGGGCAAGTCGTCTTATTGGTGTTTCACTAGGTGAATCAAGGAACATGTCCAATTTTGCCATAAAACGAATTGCCCGTAGCATACGTACAGGATCTTCTTGGTAGCGAATTTCTGGATTACCGATAAGGCGTAATTTACCATTACGTAAATCTTCTAAGCCATTGAAAAAATCGTAAAGTTTGTGTTTATTCGGATCGTAATAGAAAGAATTAACCGTAAAATCTCGACGTGCAGCATCTTGTGACATGTTACCGTAAACATTATCACGTAGAAGCATACCAGAGGCGCTTTGGCGTGACTGGTTATCATTATGTTTTGGCTGGTGATCGGCACGGAAGGTTGCGACTTCAATGAAATCACGTCCAAACATAATGTGT
The DNA here is from genome assembly GCF_900638385.1 of Actinobacillus delphinicola. Taxonomy (NCBI): domain Bacteria; kingdom Pseudomonadati; phylum Pseudomonadota; class Gammaproteobacteria; order Pasteurellales; family Pasteurellaceae; genus Actinobacillus; species Actinobacillus delphinicola. The sequence continues at coordinate 1,425,680 of NZ_LR134510.1, forward strand.
GCTAAGCGGAAACGTTTTCCGACGAGACGACATTGACGTTGGAAAATATGACGAATTTGTTCTGGACGTGCGTTTGTTGCAACATCAAAATCTTTTGGTTTTTTATTTTGTAAAATATCACGTAAACATCCCCCAACGATGTAAGCTTCAAAGCCATTTGCTTGAAGTTTATCGACAATTTGTAAGGCATGTTTATGAATCTTATCTGGATAGATGCCGTACTGTCTTGCATCATGGATATGTGCAGATTTAGAACGCTGATTATGGCGAGGTTTTTGTTCCATTTCATTTGGTGAAACAGAGATATTTACCTCATCTTTTTGGGCGTGAGTCGCATCTGATTTTTTAGTCCAGAATTTTTTTATAAAAGTGAAAATAATTTGCTCCCAACTACTCGCTAAAAATAACAAAAGGGACGTTTTTCACGTCCCACTTTTTCATCTTTACTGGGTGATTATGCCATCATTTGTTTTTCACGGATTTCAGCTAATGTTTTGCAATCAATGCATAGATCAGCTGTCGGGCGTGCTTCTAAACGGCGTAAGCCAATTTCTTCCCCGCATGAATCGCAGTAACCGAAATCTTCATCACGATCTAATTTTTGTAGCGTGCGTTCAATTTTTTTCAGTAACTTGCGTTCACGATCACGAGTACGTAACTCTAGGCTGAATTCTTCTTCCTGAGTTGCACGATCTGATGGATCAGCAAAGTTTGCGGCGTCATCCTGCATACGGTCCATAGTACGATTGCTTTCGGTACAAATCTGTGTATGCCACGCTTGTAGAATTTTTTTAAAGTGTTGAAGCTGTTCTTCACTCATGTATTCTTCGCCTTTTTTCATGCTGTAAGGTTCGACTCCAGCTAAAGAAAGCAAACTTAAGGATGATTTCTTCATCATCTCTACTCCTAACAAAAAAATAATTATTCCAAAAATAAACTTAATGGGGGAATCTAAGGGTCGATATAAATAACAGAAGTTTTTTAAATAAGCAAATAAAAATAACTGTTTTTTCGTAACAAATTGAATATTTGTGAACTTGATCGAAAGAAGAAAAATAATAAAAAGCAGATTTCATTAAATAACCCAATAGTATTAGATGGAGTTCTGTGATGAAAATTCAAAATTATTTTTTAATTCTTATTGGAAAAATTATTTTTATAATTGCGACATTATTTTTACTTTTACCGCTAAATTTTTTAAAAATTTGGCAAGGGACGATTTTTGTTCTATGCTTTTTGATTCTCGTACTAAAATTATTCAAATTTTCTTTTAAAAGTTCTCTTATCGTTATAAGTATTATTGCGATAGTGGGGTATTTTCAGCTCAATTTTCTGCACTATCAACAATTAGCTACTGCCAATCAATATTTACCTACTAAAATTACGACATCCTTTCAAATCAACAGGTTACTAAAACAAGGAGAATATTGCTCTATTATTGCTTCCCTTAGATTACCGACAAATCCGAGTAAACAGCGGATTTATCTTGTATGGAAAGGAAGTAGCATTCCTCAGCTTGATGATGTTTGGCAAGGCGAATTGCATTTGCACCCTTTGACTAGCCGTTTAAATTTTCGGAGCTTTGATAAACAAAAATGGTTTTTCTCACAAGGGATAACGGCTTATGGCTATGTAACAAAATTAAAGAAATTGGGGGCACATCCTACATTACGTACACAATGGCTGGCAAAAACATGGCAACATACACAGGAAATGGCACAACAGGGACTTTTGCTTGCCCTAGCATTTGGTGAGCGAGCATGGTTGAGCTCTCAAGTTACTCAAGTTTATCAACAAACTAATACGGCACATCTCATAGCAATTTCTGGTCTGCATGTCGGTCTTGTTTTTTTATTAGGATTTTACTTAACTCGGCTTGTTCAGTATGTCTTCCCTGTCATTCTAAGAATCGGATTAGCGGACTGGATAGGTTTATTTTTCGCCATAATTTATGCCTATTTAGCAGGTTTTTCTATTCCAACATTGAGAGCATTGCTTGCACTTTTTGCCGTCATTTTTATTCGTTCGCAAAGGCTATGCTTGACCAAATGGCAATATTTTTGGTTGGTGGTGGTAATATTACTCTGCTGCGATCCTAAAACGGTTTTATCTGAAAGTTTTTGGTTATCATTCGCTGCTGTGCTGAGCTTATTGATTTGGTATCAGTTTATACCGCTTTTTTTATGGGAATGGCGAGGGAAACCGCTTACACAAACAAAATTAAAATGGTTTATTGGTCTAATCCATTTGCAAATAGGTTTGTTATGGCTTTTAACCCCTTGGCAACTTTTCTTTTTTAATGGAATTTCATTGAGCAGTTTCTGGGCAAATTTATGGGTAGTCCCACTTTTTAGTTTTGTCCTGATTCCAATTATTTTTCTTGCCACATTATTTCAAACGCCTTTTCTATGGCAGTTAGCTAATCGAATTGCTGATTTTGTTTACTCACATCTCAGTGAAGAGGCACATAACTGGTGTTCGGTTACAATTTCGACAAGTTTGTTTGTTACGTTCTGTCTTTCATCCCTATTTTTGATGTTTATTTATTTCTTGCAACGCCAATTTTTAAAAAACACGCCTCAAAAATCGCAAGAATTTATGCAATATAGGAGGAAATGGCATTTCCCATTAAACATGAATGTTACTGTTTTACCTGCATCAGCATCGTTTCTGTGGCTGTATTTTTTGTTGGGGATTGTTGTATTAATGACGGGAGGTAAATTAACAATAGATTTGGTTTATAAGTATATGCATAAGTCCGATTGGCAAGCCACGATGTTAGATGTTGGGCAAGGTTTATCCGTGGCGATTGAAAGGCATGGGCATGTCATCTTGTATGATACTGGTAATGCGTGGGGACACGGTGCCACAGAGATTAGTATGGCAAAGCTGGAGATTCTGCCTTATTTACAACGAACAGGGGGAAAACTCGATGGTATTATTATAAGTCATGATGATCGTGATCATACGGGAGGATTGAATGCGATTTTAACACGATACCCGCATATTCCAGTTTGGCGTTCTGCAGCGATAAAACATAGTCAACAATGTGTGGCAGGAGAAAAGTGGCAGTGGCAAGGTTTAACGTTTAGTGTGCTTTCTCCTTCCTATCGGTTAGCACAAGCAAAAAATGCACAATCGTGTGTGATTTTGATTAGCGACTCAAAACCACGATTGTTGCTTATGGGGGATGCACCTGCAAGTATAGAGCGTACTATAGCAATGCAGCTGCTCCCAGTTGATGTCATTCAAGTTGGACATCACGGTAGCAAAACATCTACAACGATGACATTGCTTGCAAAAACTCAGCCTAAAGTGGCGCTTATTTCAGTAGGTCGGTGGAATCCATGGCATCTCCCCAATAAAAAAGTGTTAAATCGGCTTAAAAACGATAGAATAGCCATCTTTAGCACCGCTGAAGATGGTGCTATACGTGTCATTTTTTCTAAAGAAAACATAGAATTACAAACAGCACGTTATGCATGGCAGCCTTGGTATCAGGCATTTATTGGCGTCAATGAGTAAATCAAGGTACAATAGCACGTTTTTTTTAATTATATGAATATATTTTATGCAAGATAAAGATCTCTCAACATTCCGTACTTTTAAAAGACTTTGGCCAACAATTGAGCCGTATAAATGGGGTTTAGTTGCAGCGGGTATTGCGTTAATTATTAATGCATTGGCTGATGCAAGTTTAATTCAAATGTTAAAACCATTGCTTGATGATGGTTTTGGTAAAGCGGATTCACATTTTTTACGCATGATGGCACTTGTTGTCGTTATTCTTATCTTTTTCCGTGGGTGTTCTAACTTTGTTTCTACCTATTGCTTAGCTTGGGTATCTGGAAAAGTAGTGATGCAAATGCGCCGTAATCTCTTCCGCCATTTAATGTATCTACCAGTACGCTTTTTCGATCAAAATTCGACAGGTAAATTGTTATCTCGTATTACCTATGATAGCGAACAAGTTGCACATTCTGCGTCTGGCGCACTCACCACGATTGTGCGTGAAACAGTGTATGTTGGGTCATTACTTACGGTAATGTTCTATACAAGTTGGCATCTTTCATTAGTGCTTATTTTGATTGCTCCAGTCATTGCGGTTGTAATTAGCGTAGTATCTAAAACGTTCCGTCGTTTAGGTAAAAATATGCAAAACTCAATGGGACAACTTACAGCGACGGCCGAACAGATGTTAAAAGGTCACCGTGTGGTGTTATCTTTTGGCGGTCAAGAAGTGGAAGAGAAACGCTTTAACCATGTAAGTAATGATATGCGCCGTAAAGGAATGAAAGTGATGACCGCTGAAGCAATCTCAGATCCTGTGGTTCAAATCATTGCATCTTTTGCGTTAGCTGCTGTGTTGTATTTAGCAACAATTCCACAAATTATGTCAACTCACCTTACAGCAGGGGATTTTACGGTTGTATTCTCATCTATGCTTGCAATGATGCGTCCGCTCAAATCACTCACTAATGTAAATGCGTCTTTCCAACGTGGTATGGCAGCTTGTCAAACTTTATTTGCATTAATGGATCTTGATACAGAACGTGATGATGGTAAATATGAAGTAGAGCGTGCGAAAGGTGATCTTGAATTTAAACATGTGACTTTTACCTATGATGGTAAAGAATTACCTGCATTACATGATATTTGTTTCTCAGTACCACATGGTAAAACAGTGGCATTGGTTGGGCATTCAGGCTCAGGTAAATCAACTATTGCAAACTTGGTGACACGTTTTTACGATTTAGAACAAGGTCAAATTACTTTAGACGGTGTGGATATTATGGATTATCGTCTGCATAATCTGCGTCAAAACTGTGCAATGGTATCCCAACAAGTCCATTTATTTGATGATACTATCGCAAATAATATTGCTTACGCTGCAGCGGATAAATACTCTCGTGAACAAATTATTGCAGCTGCTAAAGCTGCACATGCGATGGAATTTATCGATAATCTTGAAAATGGATTAGATACGATGATTGGTGAAAACGGCATGAGCCTTTCTGGCGGTCAACGTCAACGTTTGGCGATTGCTCGAGCATTATTGCGTGATTCACCAGTGCTTATTTTGGATGAAGCAACCTCTGCGTTGGATACTCAATCAGAACGTGCTATTCAATCAGCGCTTGAAGAAATCCAAAAAGATCGTACTGTACTTGTTATTGCACACCGTCTATCTACCATTGAAAATGCGGATGAAATTCTCGTTCTTGAACACGGTCGAATTGTTGAACGTGGTACGCATGCCGCATTGCTTAAAATGAACGGTCGTTACAAACAATTGCATGAAATGCAATTCAGTGCGTAGTAGGGTACACGATGGATTTCTGGTATCAAAAGTCATTTAAAGCACGTTTAATGGCAGCAGTTTTGCTGCCATTAGCTTGGTTATTTGGTTTTATTGCATGGATCCGTAAGACGCTTTATCGTGCGCATATTCTTAAGTCATATCGTCCGACGGTTCCTGTGATTATCATTGGTAATCTTTCTGTTGGTGGGAATGGAAAAACCCCTGTCACGTTATGGCTTGCCGAACTATTACAGAAAAATGGCTTAAAGGTCGGCATTATCTCACGAGGTTATGGCAGTAAATCTCCTTATTATCCACGCATTGTGAAAATTGATGAGCCCGCCGTTGAAGTAGGCGATGAACCTTTATTGCTAGCTAAGCGAAGTGGAGTACCTGTGTGTATCGGGGCAAATCGTCAGCAAGCGATTGAGCTTTTGCAACAACATTATCCATTAGATGTGATTTTAAGTGATGATGGCTTGCAACATTATGCCTTGGCTCGGGATCTCGAAATCGTTGTGATTGAGGCAAAACGTGGGTTAGGGAATGGTTTATTGATGCCAGCAGGTCCATTGCGTGAATCTGAAAAACGATTACAATCCGTTGATTTTATTATTAATAATGGTGGATTAACGCCATATTCTCAAAATATTATGCAACTTGTTCCGTCTTGCGCAATTAATGTACAAACAGGAGAGCGTAAATCGCTAGATGATTTTCAACATCAAAATGCTATCGCTTTGGCGGGAATTGGTAATCCACAACGTTTCTTCGATATGTTGATGGATATGGATATCATTTTGCAAGACACCTTTGCATTTGCGGATCATCAAGCCTTTGATCAAAGTTTATTAGTCAATTTACCAGACGATATACCAGTTTTTATGACAGAAAAAGATGCCGTAAAATGCCACACTTTTGCGAAATCAAATTGGTGGTATGTCCCTGTTGATGCGCAAATTACAGGAAATATTTTATCGAAAATTGAGGCGTGGTCTCAAAAACAAAAAAATAAAAAGTAAGGAGATACTATGCAGTCGCTTTCTTTTACTGTCGTAATCCCTGCACGCTATGCATCAAGCCGTTTACCAGGTAAACCGCTTTTAGATATTGCTGGGAAACCAATGATTTATCACACTTGGAAACAAGCCCAACAAGCGGGCGCAAGTCGTGTAATTGTGGCAACTGATGATGTGCGTATTGCGGATGCTGTTACCGCATTCGGTGGCGAAGTTTGTATGACAAAAACAACGCATTCTTCAGGCACGGAACGTTTGATGGAAGTGGTTGAAAAATTGGGGTTAGCTGATGACGAAATCGTGGTCAATGTCCAAGGCGATGAACCGCTTATTCCACCTGTAATTATTCACCAAGTTGCTGAAAATCTCGCTACACAATCTGCGAGAATGGCGACACTTGGCGTTCAAATTGATGAATTAGATGAGTTATTTAATCCCAATGTGGTGAAGGCGGTAAAAGATAAAAATGGCAATGCCTTATACTTTTCTCGTGCGCCGATTCCTTGGCAACGTGATAATTTTGCGCAAGAGCCTAAGGTTCTTGATCCTAAATGGCAAGCACAATATTTACGCCATATTGGATTATATGCGTATCGTGCAGGTTTTATTAAGCAATATGTAGCATGGGATGCGAGTCCTTTAGAGCAAATTGAAAGCCTTGAGCAGTTGCGTGTACTTTGGCATGGTGAAAAAATCCATATTGCTTTAGCCAAAGAAGTGCCTGCCGTGGGTGTTGATACGGCAGAAGATTTAGAGAAAGTCAGACAAATTCTTGCATAAGGATTAAGCTAAAAGCGCTCTTCGGAGCGCTTTTCAATTTTTATCACGCCCCAATTTTCGGAAAAATTTTTAAAAAACATATAGTAAAAATAAAAAACATTATATAATGTTTTATATCATCTATTATTTACAATTATTTATGTTATCACCCTCTCATTCTCATCCCACATCTCTGTTTTCACGACTGGGTTGTTCGATTTTAATCATGTGCCTTATTTTATTCTGCGTGGCAGCAATATCACTTTTGTTAGGGCGTTATCCTATTTCAGTTCTCCACTTTATGGAGGCTTTGGCTGATAAAATAGGTGTTTCACACTTCTTACCCATTTCACAGGAGCACCTTATTAATGCAGTAATTTGGCATGGGCGTTTCCCACGAATTTTAACAGCAATTATTATTGGAGCAGGATTAGCATTAGCGGGTACGGCATTTCAAGCTGTTTTCCGAAATCCATTGGTCTCTCCTGCGCTTCTTGGAGTTTTAAATGGTTGTGCATTTGGGGCTGCGTTGGGACTTATTTTAAATGGAGGTCATTTCCTCGTACCTTTATTAGCCTGTCTATTTGGTTGTATTGCCGTGTTAGTCGGTGTGCTTATTGCGAAACGTATCGGAGGAGATTCGATCTTATTACTCATCTTAGGCGGGATTATCAGCAATGCATTTTTTGCTGGATTACTGTCGTTAGTGAAGTACATTGCCGATCCAGAAGATCAGTTACCAAGTATTGTTTACTGGCTATTAGGAAGTTTAAGCAGTATATCTTTACCGCTAGTCGCGATTTTATGTCCTATCTTATTTCTCGCTATGTTTATTTTACTCTGCTTGGGACGCCAATTAGATGCGATGTCTTTAGGTGATGAAGAAGCATTAAGCCTTGGTATTCCTGTTGTGAAAATGCGGTATTTTATTATTTTGTTGGCAACGATTATCTCAGCAATTACCGTGTGTATTGCAGGTGTAGTTGGTTGGGTTGGCTTGTTAATTCCACATTTAACACGCCTTATTTGGGGAGCAAGTCACCGTTTTGTTTTGCCATTGAGTGCCATTTTGGGGGCGATTTTTTTAATTCTTTCTGATGATTTAGCCCGCTTATTAAGCGTCAGTGAAATTCCATTGGGAGTAGTGACGGAATTATTAGGCGCAATGTTATTTTTCTTTTTATTATTGCGTAATTGGCGAGGTGTTTGATGTTATTATCTTGCCAAAATTTATGTTATCAAACTGACAATAAATTGATTTTAAATGATATTTCTTTTGATATAAAACAGGGTGAAAATATTGCTTTACTTGGTACGAATGGAGCGGGGAAAAGCACATTATTGAAGTTACTTTTAGGCATTTTAAAAAAGACACAAGGTGATATTTTTATTCAAAAGAAATCGTTAGCACAGTGGTCGCGAAAAGCATTAGCGCAAGAAATTGCCTATGTCCCTCAACAACACACGCCACACTTTCCTTATAAGGTTGAAGAAGTGGTGGCACAAGGCATGTTGCCTTATCTACATTTTTTTCAAAAGCCTACTGATAGTCAGCAACAGAGTATTGAGTTGGCATTGCAACAAATGGATATTTTGCATCTGCGCCAGCGAGCCTATACGACCCTTTCAGGTGGTGAACGTCAGCGAGTGTTGTTAGCACGTGCGTTAGTCCAACAAACACCATTAATTTTATTGGATGAGCCTACTAATGGCCTGGATTATGGTAGCCAAATACGATTGCTCGCTTTACTTAAAGACATTAGTAAAACGGGACGAGCGGTCCTAACCATTACCCACAATCCCGAACATGCTTTGATGTTTTGTGATCGGGTTATTGTTTTGCACGACGGTAAAATTCTGGCAGATGCTTATCCAAGCCATGTTATTACCGCTGATCTTATCGCAAAATTATTTCATTTATCGACTCGCCAACTGGATTTACCCGAGGGACGTTTTTTTACGTTCCGTTCTTTAGCATGACTTTGATATGAGAATATGAGGAAACATGATGTTTAAATTTAAGTCTATGATTTATTTATTATTAGGTTGTGTTGCGTTACCAATCCAAGCACACGCTCAAGAAATTACAGATGTTTCGGGGAATCAAGTAGTGTTACCCGACCAACCAATAGAGCGAGTTGCGGATGCGTGGTTTGCGCATACGGCAGAATTAATAGTGCTGGGCGAAGGCAATAAAATTGTCGCTACTCTCAACCATCCTGAAAGTCGTCCTTGGATGTTTAAAGTTCAACCTTCCTTAAATCATGCATTATTAGGCCAGGGGAAACTTTTTAACATAGAATCATTACTGAATCGAAAAGTGCAGCTTGCTTTTGTACCGAAAGGGGATCCGCAAATTGCTGCAATGCAAGCGGAGGGGATTCCAACGGTTGAAGTTTTTTTCCATACCTTAGAAGGCATGAAAAAAACAATGCTCATTACGGCAAAAGCAATGGGGACTTCATCCGCACTCCAACGAGCAAAGGATTATAATCAATATCTTGATATACAAATTGCTCGTATTCAAACTAAATTAGCAACTTTAGGCCATTTTCAACCCCCTAAAGTTTTACATATTTCTTCCTTAAATCCACTTAAAGTTGATGGAACAAACTCGTTAATAGATGACTGGATCCATATTGCGGGCGGACGTAATGCAGCGACTGTGAAGGGCAATATGCAACCTGTTACTGCGGAGCAAATTCTAGCATGGCAGCCCGATGTTATCATTTTACAAGGAAATGCAGGTAAGTTAGCCGATAGCCCTAATTATGCAGTACTTTCACAACTAACAGCTGTGCAGAAAGGACAGGTATATCGTAATCCATTTGGCGTGTTCTTATGGGATCGTTATGGACCAGAGAGTGCGTTACAAATTCAATGGGCGGCAAAAATACTCCATCCTACGCTTTTTGCAAATGAGGATATTAATCAAATTACTCGACAATTTTATCAACGATTTTTTGACTACCCATTAGATAAACAACAAGCAGACCGAATTTTACAAGCCTTACCACCACTAACTAATCAATAAGATGTTATGCCACCATTTAGAAAATATAGATGGTGGCATTTTTATAAATTCATAAAAAATAACTTCATTTTGACATTAAAGATAGAGAAAATTATGCTGTAACCTTGATTGATTTTAAGAGGTATTTTTTATGCCAACAGCTAACTTTGATGCGAAAAAATTTCTAGCGACTGTACCGCATTTGCCAGGTGTTTATCGGATGTTTGATGAGCATAATGTGGTTATTTATGTAGGCAAAGCAAAAGATTTAAAAAAACGCCTAAGTAGTTATTTTCGAAGTCGATTAGATAATCGTAAAACAGAGGCGTTGGTTAAACAAATCGATCATATTGAAACCACGATTACCCGTAGCGAAACCGAAGCATTACTGCTTGAGCATAACTATATTAAAACGTTTCAGCCACGTTATAACGTTTTACTGCGTGATGATAAGGCTTATCCCTATATTCTTCTCACCAAAGAAAGGCATCCGAGATTAACCTCACATCGAGGACCGAAAAAAATTGCGGGCGAATATTTCGGTCCCTATCCACAAGCGAGTAGTGTTCGTGAAACGCTTTATCTTATTCAAAAACTTTTTCCTGTACGTCAATGCGAAAATGCAATGTATCGAAGTCGCTCACGACCTTGTTTGCAATATCAGATTGGACGGTGTTCTGCACCTTGTGTGCCAGGGCATGTTACGGATGAAGAATATAATAATCAAGTCAACCTTGTGCGTTTATTTTTACAAGGAAAAGATGAACAGGTTCGTGAACATCTAATTAAGAAAATGGAAGAAGCGAGTATGGCATTGAATTTTGAGGATGCTGCGCGTTATCGTGATCAGATTCAAGCAGTACGATCAGTGATTGAAAAACAATTTATTAGTAAAGAACGACAAGATGATTTAGATATTATCGCTATTGCCTATCAACAAGGTATCGCTTGTGTACAAGTACTATTTATTCGCCAAGGGAAGGTATTAGGGAATCGTTGTTACTTCCCAAAAGTGCCGAGTAACACTGATTTAGATGAGATCATTGAAACATTTTTAGGGCAATTCTATTTAGAGGCACACGAAGGGCGAAGCTTGCCGCATGGAATTATTGTCAATAGACACTTAGAAAATGCCCAGGAATTGGCAACGATTTTAAGTGAGAAAGCGGGGCGTAAAGTGCAAATTCAATCCCATATTAAAGGGGAGAAAATGCGTTATTTACAACTTGCAGAAATGAATGCACAAGCAGCATTGAAAAATAAATTGAAACAAAGTCAATTAATTAGCGAACGTTACCAAGAATTAGAAAAATTACTCAACGTACCAAAAATTAAGCGTATGGAATGTTTCGATATTAGCCATACGATGGGCGAACAGACAATCGCATCTTGTGTAGTTTTTAATGAAAATGGACCATTTAAAGCGGATTATCGACGTTTTAATATTTCAGGTATCACTGGCGGTGATGATTACGCCGCAATGGAACAGGCATTACGTAAGCGCTACGATCGACCTTTAGAAGAAGAAAAAATCCCAGATATTTTATTTATTGATGGGGGAAAAGGACAGCTTAATCGTGCGTTAAGCGTTTTTGAAAGTTTAGATGTGCCTTGGGATAAAAAGAAAGTGAAATTAGTTGGGGTCGCCAAAGGGGTTGATCGTAAGGCGGGTTTAGAAACTTTAATTATGGGGGATTCTGGCGAGGAAATTCATCTACCTAGCGATGATCTCGCTTTGCACCTGATTCAATATATCCGTGATGAAAGTCATAACCACGCAATTACAGGGCATCGTAAAAAACGTCAAAAAGCTTTTACACAAAGTGGATTAGAAGGCATAGCGGGTGTTGGACCAAAACGCCGACAAGCATTGTTGAAATATTTAGGCGGAATGCAGGGGATAAAAAATGCAAGCCTGGAGGATATTGCTGCAGTACCAGGGATATCTCGTGCTTTAGCGGAGATAATTCACGACACATTACAAAACACCTAGTTGTTAATAAGGTTGTGGATAAGTGTTATTTTTTATATTTGCTTTTATGCCTAAAATGTTTTTTTAATAAGCATTTTAAATGAAATAGAAGGTGGCTTAATTTATTTAGTACTTTTTTATAGCTATTTTTTATTACAAATAAGTTATCCAAGTTTTCTGTGGATAAAATTGTGATAGATTTTATTATAACTGATGAATAAGTTAATTATTTTATATTTACTCAGAATATATTTATAAAAATATGTTTAAAATCAATTTGTTATCTTGTTTTAAAAAAACATTGTGAATAACTTAGGTTGAATTTAAAATGTAAGTATATTTTTTAATCATAACAAGGATAACTTCTATTTTTTAGAAAGATTACGCCTGATTATTCGACAAATTTTATGAAGTATAACCTTATGGATAAGGTAATATATGAAAAATATAAAATGAATAGAAAGTCTGGAGTCTGTGATTGTCGATATTTAGCGCAGTATAGAAAGGTAAGCATAAAAAAACGGAAATGCATAAGGCATTTCCGTAAAATATTAATCGATATTCCAAAAAAGAAATTATTTATTTAATTTTGCTTTATAAGTAGGATTCATTAAGTTTTCAACAGAAAGAATGTCATCTAATTCTTTTTCTGATAAAAGCCCCATTTCTAATACCACTTCACGTACGCTTTTACCGGTTTTCGCACAAGTTTTACCAATGATGTCGCCATTATGGTGACCAATAAATGGATTTAAGTAGGTTACGATACCGATTGAGTTAAGTACGTAGTTTTTACAAACGTCTTCATTAGCAGTGATACCATCAATGCATTTTTCACGAAGATTAACGCAGGCATTGGTTAGTAAGCTGATGCTTTCAAACATTGCTTGTGCAATAACAGGTTCCATTACATTTAATTGTAATTGACCTGCTTCAGCAGCCATGGTTACAGTAGTGTCATTACCGATAACTTTGAAACAAACTTGGTTAACTACTTCTGGAATAACAGGATTTACTTTAGCTGGCATAATAGAAGAACCCGCTTGAAGTTCAGGAAGGTTAATTTCATTTAAACCAGCACGTGGACCAGAAGAAAGTAAACGTAGGTCGTTACATACTTTAGAAAGTTTAATCGCCATGCGTTTTAATGCACTTTGAACGGCAACATAAGCACCACAATCTGATGTTGCTGCAATTAAATCACGAGCTAAAGAGCATTCAAAACCAGTCACTTCACTTAGATATTTCACTGCAAGTTCTGAGTAACCTTTAGGTGTATTTACACCAGTACCAATTGCGGTAGCGCCAAGATTTACTTCAAGTAATTGTTTAGCCACTTCAGCAATATTATGAGCTTCATCTTCAAGGAGAACTGCAAAGCCTTTAAATTCTTGACCAAGTGTCATTGGAACAGCATCTTGTAATTGGGTACGTCCCATTTTTAATACTTTAGCGAATTGTTGTGCTTTTGCCTCAAAGCCTTTTTGCAAATATTTAATTTTTTCAAGAAGTTCTTGAACACTAATATATAAACCTAAATGGAAACCAGTAGGGTAAGCATCATTAGTAGATTGGCTTGCATTCACATGATCGCAAGGATTAACGTATTGATATTCTCCTTTTTGATGGCCAAGAATTTCTAATGCAAGATTTGCAATAACTTCATTGGTATTCATATTCACAGAAGTACCCGCCCCACCTTGATATACATCACTTGGGAATTGGTCAAAACATTTACCTGTTTTGAGCATGATATCGCATGCTTTTACAATTGCATCAGCAACGTTTTGTGGAATTGCGCCAAGCTCGCCATTAGCCAAAGCAGCAGCTTTTTTTTCCATTACCATTCCACGTACAAAAGCTGGGATATCAGAAATTTTATTATGAGAAATATTAAAATTTTCTTTTGCTCTTAAAGTGTGAATACCCCAGTAAGCCTCAGCAGGAACTTCGCGTTTACCAAGTAGGTCTTCTTCAATACGCATACTCATTGTCAGTATCTCCTATAATGTTGACATTGTTAAATGTCGATATACCCTAAAAGTAAAATTGTAATTGTGTATCGGGTTATTTTTTAGCCCTTAAGTTTGATTGCCATTATAGAAAATAAGAGGGCCAAAAAACGTGATCATGATCACCTTTTTAACCTTGTCTTATAAGGAATTAATTAATTTTATTTATAAGTTTTTTTTATGCAAAATTTCTTATTTTAAGAAATAAAAATATTTTATTTTTTGGCTTGAAAATTAAGGAATAACCCTCACATTAGTACGCAACGAGTTAGTTTAACTATAAGGAAATTAAGATGAAAATTCGTCCATTACATGATCGCGTAATTATTAAACGTAAAGAAGTAGAAACCAAAACTCCAGCAGGTATCGTGTTACCGGGCGCAGCTGCAGAAAAATCTTCTCGTGCAACTGTATTAGCTGTAGGTGCAGGTCGTTTACTTGAAGATGGAAAAGTACGTCCGTTAGATGTGAATGTTGGCGATACCGTGATTTTCAATGAAGGCTACGGTACAAAAGTTGAAAAAATTGATGGCGAAGAAGTATTAATTATTGCCGAACATGACATTCTTGCTATTGTAGAAGAGTAATTTATAGCAATCAGTTAAATCTAAATAGATAAGAAGCAAACAAGGAATTTTAAAATGACAGTAAAAGATGTGAAATTTGGTAACGACGCTCGCTCAAAAATGTTAGCGGGTGTAAACGTACTTGCAGACGCAGTGAAAGTAACTTTAGGTCCAAAAGGTCGTAACGTTGTTTTAGATAAAGCGTATGGTGCGCCAACCATTACTAAAGACGGTGTGTCTGTAGCACGTGAAATTGAATTAGAAGATAAATTCGAAAACATGGGCGCACAAATGGTAAAAGAAGTTGCGTCTAAGGCAAATGATGTAGCTGGTGACGGTACAACTACAGCAACTGTATTAGCACAAGCGATCGTTAACGAAGGCGTGAAAGCAGTAGCTGCTGGAATGAATCCAATGGATTTAAAACGTGGTATCGATAAAGCGGTAGCAGCAGTTGTTACTGAATTAAAAGCACTTTCTAAACCTTGTGAAACTTCAAAAGAAATTGAACAAGTTGGTACAATTTCTGCTAACTCTGATGAAGTTGTGGGTAAATTAA
Organism: Actinobacillus delphinicola; assembly: GCF_900638385.1. Classification (NCBI taxonomy): domain Bacteria; kingdom Pseudomonadati; phylum Pseudomonadota; class Gammaproteobacteria; order Pasteurellales; family Pasteurellaceae; genus Actinobacillus; species Actinobacillus delphinicola. Next base: position 1,440,882 of record NZ_LR134510.1, read on the forward strand.
TTGCGCAAGCAATGGAAAAAGTAGGTAAAGAAGGGGTAATTACCGTTGAAGATGGTACAGGTTTAGAAGATGAACTTGACGTAGTTGAAGGTATGCAATTCGACCGTGGTTATTTATCTCCATATTTCATCAATAAACCAGAAAATGCAACCGTTGAATTTGATCAACCGTACATTCTTCTTGTTGATAAAAAAATTAGCAATATCCGCGAATTATTACCAGTATTAGAAGGCGTAGCAAAAGCGGGTAAACCATTACTTATCATTGCTGAAGATGTGGAAGGTGAAGCACTTGCAACCTTAGTTGTGAACACTATGCGTGGTATTGTAAAAGTTGCAGCTGTGAAAGCACCAGGCTTTGGTGATCGCCGTAAAGCAATGTTACAAGATATCGCAATCTTAACTGGCGGTACTGTGATTTCTACTGAAGTAGGCATGGAGCTTGAAAAAGCAACCTTAGAAGATCTTGGTCAAGCAAAACGCGTTGTAGTATCAAAAGATAACACCACAATCATTGATGGTCTTGGCGATGAAGCACAAATCAAAGCACGTGTTGCACAAATTCGTAAACAATTAGAAGATACAACGTCTGAATACGATAAAGAAAAAATGCAAGAACGTGTAGCGAAACTTGCTGGCGGTGTAGCTGTATTAAAAGTAGGTGCAGCGACTGAAGTTGAAATGAAAGAGAAAAAAGACCGCGTAGAAGACGCATTACACGCAACCCGTGCAGCGGTTGAAGAAGGTATCGTTGCAGGTGGTGGTGTTGCATTAGTTCGTGCAGCAAGCAAAGTAGCAGGTTTAACTGGTGATAACGAAGATCAAAATGTTGGTATCAAACTTGCACTACGTGCAATGGAAGCTCCACTTCGTCAAATCGTTGCTAATGCGGGTGCAGAAGCTTCTGTGGTTGCGAATGCGGTTAAATCAGGTAAAGGTAGCTACGGTTACAATGCCTCAACTGACCAATATGGCGACATGATCGAAATGGGTATCTTAGATCCAACTAAAGTAACCCGTAGTGCATTACAATTTGCTGCATCTATCGCTGGTTTAATGATTACTACTGAATGTATGGTAACTGAATTACCAAAAGCCGATGCGCCAGACATGAGCGCTGCGATGGGCGGCATGGGTGGTATGGGCGGAATGATGTAATTTCCCCCTTACACTTAAATAATTATTTTTAATTAAAATAAATTAGTGTGCGATTGTGAAAACAGTCGCACATTTTTATTGCGAATAAAAATAACCTCCATATAATGAGAGTATGATTTTTCCAATTTATAGGGCTTAATGTGATGGATATCGGAACTTGTTTACAATTCTTTGTAAGTTTAATTGCATTGGTAAATCCGATCGGCGTTATTCCAATTTTTTACTCAATGACGTCAGATTTTCCAAAAGAAGAACAAGAGCGCATGATCTTTATTACCTGTTTGACATTAACGATTATGCTATTAATTAGTTTTTTCTTTGGAAACGCCATTTTACATGCGTTTAATATTTCGATTGATTCATTCCGAATTGCTGGCGGGATTGTGTTAGGCAGTATTGCGATGACCATGATCAACGGTAAAATCGGTGAAAATAAAATGAATAAAGAAGAAAAAGGTGACGATATATCCAACTATACAAACCTTGCAATCGTTCCATTAGCTATTCCACTTATGGCGGGACCAGGTTCTATTAGTGCGGCGATCGTATTTGGGGTAAATTCTCATACGCTCGTTGAATATGGTATGTCATCTGTAACGATTATTGCTTTTTGTATCTGCTGTTACTTCTTACTACGTTATTCTAAACCAGTGATGATGAGACTAGGAAAAACGGGAGCAAACGTTGTTACTCGAATTATGGGGCTTATCTTGCTTTCACTCGGTATTGAAATGATTGTTACCGCATTGAAAAACTTTGGTATCCTATAAATTCACGAATTTAAAAACGCCATCTAAGAAGATGGCGTTTTTTATTATAAAATTTCTAGAAAATCGGGGCGTGAGAGTGTTTTTAAAACGTCATCAATTGCGGCACATAGCAGTTGTCTGTCATGACGGTAACTAACATCATCAGCTTTTAATTTTTTTGTAAAAATGAGGCTATCTTCTAAATCAAATTGTGATTCCGTGATAACTGCATCAATGACTTTACTACCAATATGATGATGTAAATAATTGATTCTATCTTTTAGAGATAATTGAGCGGCGGGACCTTGCTCAACGCCAAGATTATCGATAAAAATTTTTAATGCTGAGCTGTCGGCAATGGCACGACTAATTTCAGGCAATAAAAATGGTGGAAGAATACTGGTTAGAAAGCTACCTGGACCGATAAGAATAAGATCTGCTTTTTGAATAGCTTTAATGGCTTCAGGTGTAGCGGGAACAAGTGGTAATACAAACATCATTTGTGGCACTTCAGTTAGCTCATCAATGCTAACTTCGCCGACTAGACTTTTCCCTGACGCGAGATAGGCTGCTAAATGAACGGGTTTTTCTGACATTGGAATAATGAAGGATTCTACTTTTAAAAGCTCACGAATCAAGTTTACTGCATCCGTTGGGCGAATTTGCATATTCTCCAATGCTTTAAGCATAAGATTTCCTAAATTATGTCCCGCTAATTCACCTTCTCCTTCAAAACGATATTCAAAGAGTGCAGAAGCCGTGCTGGGTTGAGTGATGATTTGATTTAGGCAATTACGCAAATCACCCCACGCAATACCACCTTGTTGCGAACGGATGCGCCCAGTTGAGCCTCCATTATCAGTTGTAGTAACGATGCCAGTTAAGCGTGACCCTAAGAAATTAAGGGCTGACATGACACGACCTAAACCGTGCCCGCCACCTAATGCGACAATATGTGTGAGCCGATTAAGTTCTGAATGGGGAGGGGAAAGCGGTCGTGACATAATGTAAATCCTTTATAAAAAATAAGAAAGTCAGTGTTATTGTCGCAAAAAATGATAAATAAAACACAAATTTTTTAATTTTTAAACAGATAACTAAAGAAAAGAGTTTTTCCTAGAAAAATGTCAATAAATCTTTTACAATAACGAATTATTATTACGATTAATTACTACGCTTAACTACGCCGAGCTTGTTAACCTAAGTTTTGATTTCGCATAGATAAATATGGTGGCAAGCCAGTAACTGAGGTTACTCAGGGAACAGTTGGAAACGACTTTTCCTTTCGTTATTTAAAAAGGTGTTCAATGCAAACTATTCCTATAAAAGATGTAAACGGTTTGGTCGATCGTTTTCATCGTCAATACTATTACTTACGACTTTCGATCACGGATGTCTGTAATTTCCGTTGCACCTATTGTCTGCCTAACGGCTATCAACCAGAGCCTGAAAGACCACAATTCTTAACGCTAAATGAAATTCAGCGCCTTGTAAAAGGTTTTGCGCACCTTGGAGCGGAAAAAATTCGCTTGACGGGCGGAGAACCGACATTGCGTAAAGATTTTATTGAAATTGCTCAAAGTATTCGTGATGTACAAGGAATTAAGCAACTTGCGCTGACAACCAATGGTTATCGCATGGAAAAAGATGTGGCTAAATGGCGTGAGGCAGGAATTACTTCTATTAATGTGAGTGTGGATAGCCTTGATCCGAGAATGTTCCATCGTATTACTGGCGTAGATAAATTTGATGATGTGATGCGTGGCATTTACCGTGCATTTGATGTGGGATATGACAAGATTAAAGTCAATTCTGTGCTAATGAAAGATCTTAATAGCCATGAGTTTGATGCATTTTTAGCATGGGTTAAAGATAATCCGATTCAAATGCGTTTTATTGAATTGATGCAGACGGGAGAAATGGATCATTTCTTTGCGCAACATCATCTACCAGGTCAATTACTTGCTGATAAATTAATAAGAGAGGGGTGGACATTACAAAGTCGCTCTCATTTAGATGGACCAGCCAAGATTTTCTCTCATCCTGATTACAAAGGTGAAATTGGTTTAATTATGCCATATGAGAAAAATTTCTGTAACAGTTGTAACCGCTTACGTGTATCGGCGAAAGGGCAATTACATCTTTGCTTATTTGGTGAGGCGGGTATTGATTTACGTGATCTTTTACAGGCGGATAATCAAGAAGAAGCGTTAAAAGCACGCATTACGGAAGCATTACAATGTAAACGTGAACACCATTTTTTACATCAAGGCGATAGTGGTATTCGTGCGAATTTAGCGAGTATCGGTGGTTAAACGCATAAATTTTTATGAAAATTGGGGCGTGTTTTAAAAACGTCTTAAAAATGGAAGATAGCATTATGACACAATTTACTCATATCAATGCCAATGGCGAAGCCAATATGGTTGATGTTTCTGGTAAACAAGAAACCGTACGTGAAGCACGTGCAGAAGCTTATGTAACGATGTCAGCACAAACACTAGAAATGATTATTTCAGGGCAACATCATAAAGGTGATGTATTTGCGACAGCACGTATTGCAGGCATCCAAGCAGCTAAGAGAACTTGGGAACTTATCCCACTTTGTCATCCACTTTTACTTTCTAAAGTTGAAGTGAATTTAGAAGCACTTCCAGAAACAAATCAAGTCCGTATTGAGAGCCTTTGTAAATTAACGGGTAAAACAGGGGTTGAAATGGAAGCATTAACTGCAGCAAGTGTTGCAGCACTTACAATTTACGATATGTGTAAAGCTGTCCAAAAAGATATGGTAATCAGTAATGTTCGTCTTTTAGAAAAGACGGGTGGTAAATCTGGGCATTTTATTGCAGGCCATTAAAAGCGTATTTTATATTTATAAAAGTAGCATAATTTGTTGGTAACATTATGATTTAAAAAGGATTATGCTACTTCTTTTGAAGAAAATTGATTTTTTTGCTATAATCCTCTCACGAACATACATTCACCCTTATTTTTGCATCTCTTATTCAATATTCCTTTTATTGATTCTTATAAAGTGGCATTCTAATGTTACTTATACAACGAGTATATTTGAGGAGAAAAAATTGACAAACTTTACGAGCTTTATTTATAAGCGCTCGTCGTTCAATCCTTTCGTTATCAGTATTACTTTATTGTTGCTGATCGCATTAATTGCAACGACATTACTTTTTCCAACACAAATTTAATCATTATTAAATCAAATTAAACAGGGCATTTTCGCTGACTTTAGTTGGTTTTACATTTTAGCTTTTTCGATTTTTATCGCTTTCCTACTTATTTTATCCATGAGTAGTGTGGGAAATATCAAACTTGGTACCGATGAAGAAGAACCTGAATTTAGCTTTCTTTCATGGATGGCAATGCTATTTGCTGCTGGCATGGGGGTTGGCTTGATGTTTTATGGTGTTGCTGAACCGCTTTCCCATTTTGCATCATCAATTACAACGGGATCAACAGAAAACAAAGAACAAGAGGCGTTACTTTATACTATTTTCCACTGGGGTATCCACGCTTGGGGTGTATACGCAGTGATTGCATTAGCGTTAGCGTATTTTGGTTTCCGTTATAAACTTCCGTTATCTCTACGTTCTTGTTTTTACCCATTATTAAAAGAGAAAATAAATGGGAAAATGGGGGATATAATTGATATTGTTGCTTTAACTACGACATTATTTGGGATTATCACTACTTTAGGGCTTGGCGCAGCACAATTAGGCGCAGGGTTGAAAACATTAGGTTTTTTATCTGAAAATAGCTATGGTGTTCAGGTAGTCATTATTCTTGCGGTGATGGTAGTCGCAATTTTATCTGCTACGTCAGGTATTGGTAAAGGCGTAAAAATCCTAAGCGAAATGAACCTGATGCTAGCTTTTAGCCTATTATTGTTTGTACTTGTAACTGGACCAACACTCTATTTACTTTCTTCTTTCAGCGATAATTTAGGCACGTATTTAAGTCATGTTGTGAGCTTAAGTTTTAAAACCTTTGTTTATGAAACTGAAAATACTTCATGGTTTACGAGCTGGACCGTGCTTTATTGGGCATGGTGGTGTTCATGGGCGCCATTTGTAGGATTATTTATTGCACGTATTTCTAAAGGGCGTACTATCCGTGAATTTATTTTTGGTGTACTTGCTATTCCAAGTTTATTCTGTATTTTATGGTTTACTGTCTTTGGGAATAGTGCGATTTATGTTGACTTACACAGCGCACATGGTGCATTACAGCAAATTGTAAATGTGCCAGAACAATTATTGTTTAAATTTTTCCACTATTTACCATTACCAATGGTAACAGGATGTATTGCATTAGTTGTCATTTGCTTATTCTTCATCACTTCTGCTGATTCAGGAATTTATGTGTTAAACAATATTGCTGCTCGTGATAAATCGTTAAATTCACCAGCATGGCAAGCGGTAATGTGGGGAATTATTATTTGTATTATTTCCATTACATTACTTGGAGCTGGTGGGTTAAGTGCATTACAAACAATGACCTTAATTATGGCATTACCATTTGCGGTTATCATGCTAATTATGTGTTTTAGTTTATGGAAAGCAATTGCGGTTGATCAAAAATATTTTAGTACAAAATTAACCCCAACTACCGCATTCTGGACAGGTGATAACTGGCGCGAACGTTTAGATCAAATGCTTAACCAAACCCAAGAAAAAGATATCTTAAAATTCTTGAAATATGTTGCTTTACCTGCCATGCGCGAATTAAGTAAGGAATTGGTGGATGTCCATAATTTAAATGTGGAGATTGCACAACACATTAATTATGAAGATGATGAAGATAACTACGTTGAAATTACGATCAAAAAAGAGTCTGTTCGTGATTTTACTTACGGAATTAAATCAATTAGTCATGAAGTATCTGAACAATTGATCAATGATGAACATCTCCCATATATCCAACATACGTTGACATATTTGCCAATGACTTATTTTTCAGATGGGCGTACAGGGTATGATGTGCAGTATATGACACGTAAAGAAATTATTGCCGATATTTTGAAACAGTACGATCGTTATTTAAATCTTTTAAATGATGTTGGGCAAGAGCTTATGGGGCATGAGCAAACAATTCTTGCAGAATAATCATTACATAAAACGAAAAGCGCACGAAAGTGCGTTTTTTTTATATCTAAACGTAATATTTTTTATATTTTATTCGAGTATTACTCCAAAAAATAGAATAAAACTAATCAAAACAGTTTAAAAAGATTAAAAAATACTCACTCAGAGCTTTGTCTATAAAAAATTTTTCTATTCTGTGATCTTCATCACGCCTGAAAATTACATGCTTTACACACTTTTTCATATAATGTAGCCACTTTTTTGAATATGTTTTGTAGAAAGTTCAGTTCAAAAGAGTCATTTACCTACTTTTATAGCACGTACTTTTAGGGTGTAGATTTTATAAGACGTCGCTTTCGATTGATTAAATATGTAAGGAGACGAAATGAGTATAGGTATTTTAATTGCCACTCATGGTAGAGCCGCAGAACAATTATTGAAAACTACCGAAATGCTAATCGGGGAGCAAGATGATGTGGCAACAATTGATTTCGTGCCTGGTGAGAATGCTGAAACCATCATGACGAAATATCAAGAAAAAATTCAAGGCGATTTATCGCATTGTGATCATTTTCTTTTCCTCGTTGATACCTGGGGCGGCAGTCCATTTAATGCAGCAAATCGTGTTGCAGAAGGCAAAGATAATATGGATGTCGTGACTGGCGTAAATGTGCCAATGCTAGTTGAAACTTTTATGGCTCGTGATGATGGTCCAAGTTTAGATGAATTAGTTGAAGTTGCACTAGAAACGGGTCGAATGGGCGTACGAGCATTGAAGCATGTTGAAGTAGAAGCTGAAAAAGAAGAAGTACAACCAGCAGCGAAACCAGTTGAACCTGTTCAAGTAAATGCAGTGCCAACAAATAAAGAGGGTCATCTTGTTGTCGGTTTAGCGCGTATTGATGATCGCTTAATTCATGGTCAGGTTGCAACACGTTGGACAAAAGAAAGCCAAGTTAAACGTATCGTTGTTGTAAATGATGATGTTGCAAAAGATCAAGTGCGTTCTACCATGTTAAAAAGTGTAGCGCCTCCAGGTGTAACCGCTCATGTCGTGGGCGTTGAAAAGATGATCCGTGTTTGGAACAATCCAGAGTATGCGGGTGAACGTATGATGTTGTTATTCACAAACCCAACTGATGTACTAACTTTATTAGAAGCGGGAGTAAAAATGCCATCTATTAACATTGGTGGTATGGCGTACCGTGAAGGTAAGAAGATGATTACAAGTGCAGTATCTGTTGATGATAAAGATATTGCGGCTTTCGAAGCCATTAATGATATGGGCGTAGAACTTGATGTTCGGAAAGTATCAAATGATAGTCGTCAATATATGATGGATCTTCTTAAGAAAAATAATCTTATTGCATAACTACTGAAGGAATAAACTATGGAAATTTCAACTCTACAAATCATACTGGTATTCCTAGTTTCCTGTTTAGCAGGTATGGGATCTATCTTAGATGAATGGCAGTTTCACCGTCCATTAATCGCATGTACCTTAATTGGTCTTGTTCTTGGTGATATGAAAACCGGGATTATCGTTGGGGGGTCATTAGAACTTCTCGCTCTCGGTTGGATGAATATCGGGGCAGCGCTTGCACCAGACGCAGCGTTAGCATCTGTTATCTCAACAATCCTTGTTATCGTAGGTAAACAAGATATCGCAACAGGTATCGCGTTGGCGATTCCACTAGCTGCAGCAGGTCAAGTATTAACTTATGTTGTTCGTGCAATTACCGTTGGTTTCCAACACGCAGCTGACCGTTCAATCCGTGATGGTAATTTATCTTGGTTAAGCTGGGTTCACTGTACCGCATTATTACTACAAGCAATGCGTATCGCAATCCCAGCACTTTTAGTCGCAATGACAGCAGGAACAGATACTGTTCACCAAATGCTTGCAGCTATCCCACCAGTTGTGACAAATGGTCTTAAAATCGGTGGTGGTATCATTGCGGTAGTAGGTTATGCAATGGTTATCAACATGATGCGTGCAGGTCACTTAATGCCATTCTTCTATGCTGGCTTTGTGATTGCAGCATTCACAAACTTCAACCTTGTAGCACTTGGTGTACTTGGTGCGGTAATGGCATATCTTTATATCCAACTCAGCCCAAAATACAACAAATCTCAACAAACCGTTCAAGTTGTTTCACCAACTAACGATCTTGATAACCGATTAGATTAAAGGATATAAGCTATGACTACTGAAATGAAAAAAGTAACACAAAGTGACCTTAATAAAGTGGTAATTCGCTCAAACCTTTTCCAAGGTTCTTGGAACTTTGAACGTATGCAAGCGTTAGGTTGGGCATTCTCAATGGTTCCTGTAATTAAACGTTTGTATCCAGATCCAAATTCACAAGAACGTAAGGATGCGATTAAACGTCACTTAGAATTTTTTAATACTCAACCATTTATGGCAGCACCAGTACTTGGTGTAACCATTGCGATGGAAGAAGAACGTGCTAACGGTAAAGAAATCGATGATGCAGCAATTAATGGTATCAAAGTCGGTCTTATGGGGCCATTAGCTGGTGTGGGTGACCCGATTTTCTGGGGGACAGCACGTCCAGTATTTGCAGCGCTTGGCGCAGGGCTTGCGATCACGGGTAGTATTCTTGGACCACTTCTTTTCTTCATCTTATTTAACGCATTGCGTTTAGCAACTCGTTATTATGGTGTAACTTACGGTTATCACAAAGGGTTAAACGTTGTACAAGATATGTCAGGCGGTTTATTACAAAAATTAACTGAAGGGGCATCTATCTTGGGGTTATTTATCATGGGGGCATTAGTTCAAAAATGGACCTCAATTAATGTTCCAGTGGTAGTATCCACCATCACCCGCCAAGACGGTACCGTACAAGTAACAACAGTGCAAAACGTACTAGATAGCTTAATGCCAGGTCTTTTAGCATTAGTTTGTACTTTTGCATGTATGTGGTTATTACGCCACCGTGTCAATGCACTTTGGATTATTATCGGTATCTTTGTTATCGGTATTATCGGTGCGGCGACAGGCACACTCGCATAATTATAAATAACAAGAAAAGCCCCCTGGATTGGGGGCTCATTTATTTTAGAAAAGGGGTTATATGGTAAATTTTTTGTTAATACTCGGGATTAGTATTTTCTTTCTTTACGCGATTTATGATCAATTCGGTACCAATAAGTTAAAAGGAAAAACGGTTTTAAGCGTACGTCTTAAACGTCGCACCCGACTAGATAGCATTATTTTCGTTATTATTATTGGTGTCATTCTTTATCAACAACGTCTTCAAATTTCAACTACCACCATATTCTTACTCTTATTCATGGTGTTATTGAGTTTCTATGTTGCTTTTTTACGCTATCCACAGTTACTTTTCAAAAAAACAGGATGCTATTTAGATAATATTTTTATAGATTATAAGAAAATCAAACAAGTGAATTTAAGCGAAAATAATATTGTGGTCATTGATTTAACGAATGGCAAACAATTTTTAGCACCGCTTAATGATCCAGAAGATAAAAATAAAATTTTCCAATTATTGGGTGGAAAAGCTTAGAAAAGGATAAAACCGATGGAAAACGAAAATATGCAAAAAATTTATTTACTACAAGGTGGCATGCAACATTACGCGTGGGGCGGAGCGGAGTATCTACCTGCACTCTTAAAGCAAGTTTCACAACCCGATATGACCTATGCAGAATGGTGGTTGGGGACGCATTCTGCTTTGCCATCCACTGTTATGGTGAATGGTAAAGCACAACCTTTAGCCGAATTTATTGCAGAAAACCCGCAGGTTTTAGGCAAAAAAAGCCGTGCGAAATTCGGCGATGAATTGCCTTTTTTACTAAAAATACTTGACGTAGCAAAACCGCTTTCCATTCAACTTCATCCAACGAAAACTCAAGCAGAGCAAGGTTTTATTTTAGAAAATCAGCAAGGCATCGATCCAAAAGCAAGTAATCGTACTTATAAAGATGCCAACCATAAACCTGAAATGATGGTGGCGCTTTCTGATTTTTGGCTGTTACATGGTTTTCGTCATAAAGCCGATATTATTGCTGAATTAAAACGACACACCTCATTACGAGGACTGGCAGAAAAATTAGAAACACAAAATTTACATGATTTTTATGCTGATATCATGCAAGCCGATCAAGCGCAACTTGCAGACTGGCTATTACCGATTATCCATGGACAGAAACAAGCTTTCATTGAGGGTAAACTTTCATTAGAAAACCCAGATTATTGGGTGCTTTATACAATGCAAGCGATGGATATCGCAGAAGATAAATTAGATGCAGGCTTATTGTGTTTTTATATTTTTAATTTAGTGCATTTGCAAAAAGGTGAAGGGATTTTCCAGGCTGCTGGTATTCCGCATGCGTATTTGCGTGGACAAAATATTGAGCTGATGGCAACCTCAGATAATGTTATTCGAGGTGGCTTAACGCCTAAGTATGTCAATATTCCTGCACTTTTAGAAATTGTCGATACGCAGGAAATTACGCCAAATATTTTGCCGATAGCACAGACTCAATATCATACTTTTGAAAATTTTGTGGATGATTTTACGCTTACTGAAGTGAATTTAGTCCAGAATGAACATATAAAATGTATCAGTGAGAGTGCCGAAATCCTATTAGTCATGACTGGTGAACTGGAAATCCAAGGAGAAACCGAAAACTACTGTTTATCGCAAGGACAGTCAGTATTTATTTGTACCGATAGTGCTTATACGCTACGAGCAAATCAAACCAGTAATGCCGTGATTGCCAAATTACCTTAATCACTCACAACAAACGCCATCTGATTGGCGTTTGTTATTTTAGGAAAACATACTTGCAATGTTGAATAATTAACATAATTTTTTCCGAAAATGCGGGCGTTAGCTATGCCTTAAAATCAAATTCTGTTAAAGTAGTGCAATTTTGCAGTTATAAACGTTAAATTCAAAAGGATAACGATGAAACCTTCCATTATTAGCAAATTAGAGAGTTTAAAAGAGCGTCATGAAGAGCTTGAAGCGCTGCTTGGTGATGCGTCTATTATCAGTGATCAAGATAAATTCCGTGCATACTCTAAAGAATACGCACAGCTTGAAGACGTTGTGAAATGTTTTGGGCGCTGGACACAATTACAAGATGATCTTGAAGGCGCAAAAATGTTGCTTGAAGATCCATCAATGAAAGAAATGGCGGAAGAAGAAATTACCGCATGTGAAGAAGAATTAGTTGAAATCGAACAACAATTACAAATCCTACTTTTACCAAAAGATCCGAATGATGAATACAATGCATATTTAGAAATCCGTGCAGGAACGGGTGGTGATGAAGCGGGTATCTTCGCAGGTGACCTCTTCCGTATGTACAGCCGTTATGCAGAAAGTAAACGTTGGCGCGTAGAAATGCTTAGCGCAAATGAAAGTGAACAAGGCGGATTTAAAGAAGTTATCGTAAAAATTAGCGGTGAAAACGTTTACGGACAGCTTAAATTCGAATCAGGTGGTCACCGTGTACAACGTGTACCAAAAACTGAATCTCAAGGACGTATTCACACTTCTGCGTGTACCGTTGCGGTGATGCCAGAGTTACCAGAAAGCGAATTACCAGAAATTAATCCGTCTGATTTACGTATTGATACTTATCGTTCTTCAGGTGCGGGTGGTCAGCACGTTAATACCACTGATTCTGCAGTACGTATTACCCATATTCCAACGGGTATCGTGGTAGAGTGTCAAGACGAACGTTCACAACACAAAAACAAAGCGAAAGCGATGTCTGTGTTAGCTTCTCGTATCGTCCAAGCAGAACAAGAAAAACAAGCGCAAGAACAAGCGGATACTCGCCGTAACTTACTCGGATCAGGTGACCGTAGTGATAAAATCCGTACTTATAACTATCCGCAAGGTCGTGTTACCGATCACCGTATCAACTTAACCCTTTACCGTTTAGATGAAATTATGAATGGTAAAATTGATGAATTGATCCAACCGATTATTACTGAATATCAAGCGGATCAATTAGCTGCTTTGTCAGAAATGGCATAACGGATGACGAAAAATACATATCAAACTTGGCTTGATACGGCAATCGCTGCATTGAGCCAAAGTGGAGATAGTGAGGCAAAAATTGATGCTTTTTGCCTACTTTCTTTTGTGACAGGTAAAAATCGTGCCAGTCTTGTTGCGTTTGGTGAAAGAGAATTAACTGACTTAGAAGTCACGCAATTAGATAACTTGTTAGCACGCCGCTTAACAGGTGAGCCATTAGCTTATATTTTAGGAGAACGTGCCTTTTGGTCGCTTGATTTAGCAGTTGCTCCGTCAACCCTTATTCCTCGAGCCGATACAGAAGTGTTGGTTGAAAAAGCATTAGCGCTTGCCGAGCAAAAAATAGCACAAGGGCAATTAAGCCTAGCAATTTTAGATCTTGGAACAGGCACGGGTGCGATTGCCCTAGCTTTAGCGAAAGAGCTTTATCCGCAATGCCAGAAAAAAGGCATCCACCTTTCGGTAATGGGTGTAGATTTTCAAGCAGATGCGGTTGATCTGGCAAAAGGGAATGCCGAGCGAAATGGCTTAGCGGATTATGTAGAATTTAAGCGAAGTGATTGGTTTAAAGCAGTGGAGGGGCAGTTTGATATTATTGTCAGCAATCCACCTTATATTGATGAACGAGATCCGCATTTAACCCAAGGTGATGTACGCTTTGAACCCAAAACGGCATTAGTCGCAGCGAATGAAGGTTATGCAGATTTATTCCATTTAATTGATCATTCCCCGAAATTTTTAAAAGCGGAAGGGTGGTTATTGATGGAGCATGGCTTTGAACAGGCACGCAAAGTACAAGAATATTTTGCACAACGATCATGGCAACAGATCGAAACGATCCGTGATTATGCAGGTTTGGATCGTGTAACATTGGCCCAGATTATTTGATAAAACAAGGATATTGAGATGAAAGATAAAAGTATTTTTTTAGCTGACATTGAAATCAATAACCAAAAACCATTTGTGTTATTTGGTGGGATGAATGTGTTGGAAAGCCGTGATATGGCAATGAAAGTTTGTGAAAAATACGTAGAAGTCACGCAAAAATTAGGCGTACCTTACGTTTTTAAAGCATCTTTTGATAAAGCAAACCGTTCATCTGTCCATTCTTATCGTGGACCGGGTATGGAAGAAGGCTTAAAAATCTTCCAAGAACTTAAAGATCAATTTGGCGTAAAAATCATTACCGATGTTCATGAAGTTTACCAATGCCAACCTGTAGCAGAAGTGGTAGATGTTTTACAATTACCTGCATTCCTTGCACGCCAAACAGACTTAGTGAAAGCAATGGCAGAAACTGGCGCTGTTATCAACGTAAAAAAACCACAATTTTTAAGCCCAGGTCAAATGGGAAATATCGTTGAAAAATTTGAAGAATGCGGTAATAACAAAGTCATGCTTTGTGATCGTGGTACGAACTTTGGATACGATAACCTTGTAGTAGATATGCTAGGCTTTAATGTTATGCGCAATGTATCTAACGGTTGCCCAATTATCTTTGATGTAACGCATTCACTACAATGCCGTGACCCATTTGGGGCAGCATCAAGTGGTCGTCGTGCGCAAGTGGCTGAATTAGCTCGTGCAGGTATGGCAGTCGGAATTGCAGGGTTATTCTTAGAAGCGCATCCAGATCCAAACAATGCACGTTGCGATGGTCCATCCGCATTAGCACTTGATAAACTCGAACCTTTCATTGCACAAATGAAAGCGATAGATGATCTCGTGAAAAACTTTGCACCTCTTGAAACTGCGTAAGGTGAGTAATAAAAAAGAAAATGGGTGACAATTCACCCATTTTTTATTAGTCGTTATTAATACTATCTCCCACTTCTTCCACATTTTGCTGAGTGGAGCTAGATTTAGTCACGATATTTTGTAAATCTTGTAAAATTTTACTCGCATTACTCGCCATAAAGTAATTCTTTTTACCAACGCATTTATACCAGCCATTCCTATCTCGTTCGACAAGTTGTGGATCATCGGTATAACTAAAGGCGATAAAATAAATATCCGCTTTTTGCGTAGTTCCTTCATCCAGACGCTTACGAATATGATCACAAAGTCCCGCATTATTTAAATCTGCCGTGAGAGAAGACTGTGCGTCCACACCGTCCGATAAAATTGCAATAATGCGTTTTACATTTTTGTTCTTTTGCGGATGGTAAAACATCTCGTTAGTCGCAATAATTAATCCTGAAGATGCAAGCGTATTTCCGCCAGCTTGAACTTGATGTAAGTTCGCATCGAGAATTTTTATATCTTTTGCCGTGTACCAGAAATTTGGATAATTAGGTAATTTAAAAAAAGCATTACTGGTTTCGGGTTCGCTTGGGATACCTGTGAGCGGATCTCCAGTAAAATGCTCGATCATTGAAAAAGTCTTACCAAAATTTACATGCGGTGTATCCATGTAATCGTAATCAGAACCATAATAAGGTGAATTGTAAACGTATGGGAAGATGTAATTATCATCCCCGATTTGTTTAGTAGCACCGCTGAATCCTACCAATGCGAGGCGATGTTGGGCATTAGGGTTGGCAAAAAACTGTTTGGATAATTGGCGAATAATTTGTTTTACATCATAAATTTTTGAGGAAACAGAATCACTCCAACCACAACTTTGGTCTGCACTAAATGTTTTGCTAATAGGATCGTAAGGGTAGTAGCATTCCCACTTAGGATCTTGATAGCTTTCACCTGCTGGTGGATTTGTCATTGAAGTCGATAAATCTAGAACCAAGATCATATCCACGGCAAGCGGTGATTGTTTAGTTGTTGTGGTCGTTGAAGTTGATTTTGTTTTTTCAACAGTAATTGTGCCACCAACAGGTTCAGTTTGATTAAAGGAAAGTCCAATATTTTTTTGATAACCTTTCCCGTAGTAGAGCCATGAATTACGATCAAAATATCCTTTTATCTGGCATTTTGTCGCTTTATCATTTGTAGTTTCATGACAATGATATTGATAATGATCGGTAATTCTATGATTAATCTCTGCGGTATCAGGTAAATAATAGCTGCGTGTAATTTGGCTTAACATCGCTTGGTTACGTTGCTTGATTCGCTCTGCCTGATTGAGATGAGAATTGAGATCAGCATGGTCTTTGTCTTTGCGATAGCTATTATTTTCAGCCATCACAAAGAGCCCCGCCTCTTCTAAGCCTTGAGTGAAACGTGTTTTATCTTCCATTATTCCACTGCCATCCACAATAATTGCAATAAAGCCAATAATAATGACGGTTAATAAAACCATTAAAATACCGTACACACCTTGAGTATTACGTCTAAAACGAGTGATAGCACGACTAAGCAGATAAAAATAACTTGAGTATTTTTGCATAAAATTTTGAGAAAATTGAGGCGTAATTAAAAAGCCGCGTACTATAACTTACTTTTAACAATAATTAATTAACCTTAATGAGTGAAAATTTTGTTTTTACCATAAAGGAAAAGGGTTAAGGGAGTGTGAGAGGTAATTTTTACGGATGATTAATGGAGTATTTAGCGATGGGATAAGAATATTGGCGTGAGGATTAGGATTTTTTTCAAGCAGAATAAGTGTTTTGTTTTCAATAGGATTTTTGAGATGACATCCACCATGGGCAAGTGCACAAGTGTCAAGAAACATGACGATAGAACTAAGTAGAAAAACAATTAGCAAAGTCGTAATGATACCATACGCGCCACGAGGACTGGTTGCAAAATCAAACCAAGTGATTATAAGACTTCGAATGCTAAAATTTTCCCTTTTATCTATCATAATATTTTCCATACAGAGCAGCGATATTGAATATCGGAGTATGATAACCTATTTTGAGTAGTATTGGTTAATAAATATTGCTCAATTATAGAGATATCATACCTCTTTTGATATATATTAAGATTTGTTTTATTTTTAATCGTGTTGAGTTACCCCCATAATTTTTTGTGAAAATGGGGGCGTGATGAATTAATTTAGATTTTTGCTGTAGCCGACTTCTTGCGTTGGGCTACCTTTGCGAGGGGAAACTTGGCTTGCTGTTTCAAATGCATTAATAAGATCTTGGGCTTTTAGTGCCGTGATAAAGTTATCGCCTATGCACTTTTTCCAAAGTGTTTTATTTTGTGTATATTGATAATTACCAAATTGGATAAAATACATTTTAGTTTTTGTATTCATACCACGATCTAAACGCTTACGGATTTCCTTACAAAAGCCATTGTCAAAAAGTTGAGCCGTAATATTCACCCCAAGCCCAGTATCTGTGCCATCTGACATGATAATCATAATCCGCTGGACATTCTTTTTATTCGATCGATGTTTAAAATTATAGAGCATTTGGTTAGCACCAACCATAATACCCGCTGAACTCATAGTACTGTATCCTGGATATTGGAAATTAATATACTTTATAAGTAAATCTCGATCGGTAGCATTGGAATTAAACCAAAATTTATTATACAAGGTTGCTGGATTGTTTGAGGGATAAGGTAACTGTTGTGTATAACTATCACAAGTTTTACATATATTAGTAATTAGTGAACCATCAAGGCGATGAATTAAATCTTTAGTTTGCTCGACGTCTAAGTAATGAGCCGCATCTATACCTAAAGGGTAATTTAGTGGATCAATTTTATACCAATCTTCTGGATCTGATTTATAAGTATCATCAATTCGTTTTTGAATTAATTCAAAATACTTTTGTTGAATAATAAAGGGAATAACTAACTTTGATGTACCTCGTTCAAATGCGCCATTCTGAAATACGGTAATACCTAGCCTGTTATTGGTGTTATCTTTTAAAAGGACTTGACTGAGTTGATAAAGCGCTCTATCTAATAGATCTACTTTACAGTTAGTGCAAAACATATTACGTCCGAGTAAATAACGTTGTTCATTATCATCAGATGTACAAATACTAGGATTTAATGAAGTTGACTTATAAAAAGCAATTCTACTCTTAAAATATTCAAAACATCGTGGCGAATGATAATCTCCATTTAATGGTTCATACATACTTGCAGAGCCATCCACAACCACAACAACGTCTAAATCCATTTTTTTAGGTTGTGGTTTTATTTCCTCATTCTCTATCGGTTTTGCAAAATCTAATTCATTACCAACAGGTTCTGTTGTATTAAAGGTTAAACCTATGTGACGTTGATAATCTTTACCGTAGTAGAGCCATGAAGTGCGCTCAAAATAGCCACCGATCTTACAATTTATTCCACTTTGCTCGACCGAATATTTGCAATCATAATGGTAACGATCTAGTACCTTGCCATCATGGGTTTTAAGTGTCGGAGAAAAGATATCTTTATTGGCAATGCGCTGTGCATTTTCAGGTAAATAATATGTTCGAGTGATGCCTCTTAATAGTGCTTGGTTACGTTCAGCAATTTTGTATTGTTCATTGTAATTTTGCGCATTCAATTCAGTATGGTTCTTATCTTTGCGGAATTGATCATCTTCTGCGGTAATAAAAAGCCCAGCCTGTTCAAGCCCTTCGGTAAAACGGACTTTATCTTGTAACCAACCTGTGCCATCAACAATAATGGCAATAAAACCAATTAGAAAAAAAGTGAGTAGTACCATCATTATGGCATAAGCACCATTCTCTTGTGTTATAAAAGTGTTTAGTTTTTTCTTTAACCCTAAAAGTAAGTCCATTTTAATTTTTCCTCAAAAATATCATCGACCCACTGCGATTGAACTTGATCTGAGAATTTTTCTATCACCCCCTGAGTGCGTAATTGCAGCAAAAAGGCTGTAGCTTGGAATACAAAGTGTGACTTGATACAACGGAAGTTTTCGATGATTGTTAATTTCAGAGATAGGCGCGAGTTTGCGTAATGTCAGGATATTTGTGGTGGGAACACAATCTCTATTCATCAATTCATTATCTTTGAAATTGGTGACGACCCAATGATTCTCAATGGCAAATGACCCTTTTTCTAAGGGTTTAAATTCAAGATCATCGAGGCGGATATAAATGCGGCGATTTCCTTTGGGCATTGTAGTACCATAAAACATTTTATTTGCTAGACCTTCAAATGTTTGAATGAGGCTGGCACAATCATGGCTAGTGATACTGGAATTAGGTGCCTCGCACATATTTTCTGAACTCGCTTGAATGGCAGATGAATATTCTTTGCCATCGGCGGTATTAAATAATTGACGGCGCTCACGCAGAATGTTGACGAGTGAATAGGAAACATTATCCAATTTCCCCATCTGTAAGCGGAACATACTGAGGTCAAACATAAAAATTAATAATAGGCACATAACAATGATGGCAAAGACAAATTCAATGGTCACCGAACCTTGTTGATTTTTAACAAAACGAGAAGATGAAATCATAGGTTTGGACTCTCTTGAAATTGGCTACGTTCATGTTCTTGTACAACGAAAAATTGACGCTGAAAAATCTGTTTTAAAAAGCGATTAATATAAGATGCAAAAGGCATTTGTGCATTTAAATAAGAAAAATGTAAGCTTACTTCATAATAAGCGATCGCCGCATTTTTATAGCATGGTGTTTTGCTATTTGTCGCATTGCAAGTTTCATTGCCAATATGATTGAAGTTGGTGGTAACATCTTTGGCAAGTTGTTGATAAGAATGAATAAAATAAATATTTACTAAAATATCATTCGGCGTGATATGGATAGGGATAAAAGAGAGCCAGCCTTGATGAGCAATGCTTTCATAGCGTTGTTGTAAACGTAATTGTAAACTATGCTGATAACTATATGGTGATTGTGTAGATTGAATGGTGAAGTCATTCTTGGTTTCACGGATAGACTCAGCGACTGCAAGATCCCAATAAGCGGACGCAAGCGTAATGCGCCCGACTTCAAAGATGAGAAAAAGCACGCCAATAAAAAAGCCAATCGTGAGGGTAAATTCAATAGAAGAAATTCCTCGTTGTTGGTTAAGGAATTGCTTGAATTTATTCATGTTCCCAGTCCCTTATTCTAATTTGCTTAATTTTGAGCAGAACGCATATTTTTTACCGAAAATCGGGGCGTGGCTTTTAAAGCTGAAATAAGCGAGTCTGGGAATGAGCTAAGTTGATTGTTTTGAATGATATTTTTCGCATCTTCAATTTTTCCTGCCTTAACTAATGCAAAAACAAGATTATGCATAAGCACTTTATCACGCACACCATTGAGATATTCTGGCATGAGCAAACGTACCGCATTTTGATAATCCCCTTGTACAAGGCTTAGCATTCCTAAATTATTAATGGCGACAAGATCGTTAAGGTAATGCCCACGCGCACTAATAAAATCAATATATGCTTTCGCAGGTTTACCTAATTGGCTATAAGCGATAGCACGATTATTATAGGCATCTGCATTTTTAGGATAGAGATTAATTAACTGACTTGCGACTGTTAATGCCTGTGCAGGGCGTTGTAATTTAATCAATGCCTTTGTTTCTAAAAGTAGTGCCTGTTCCATATAATTTTTATTGTTTAGAAGTGGAGCAAGGTAAGTGAGTGCTGAGTTGTAGTCTTTTGCTGCAAAATAGGTTTGCGCAAGTCTATACGTTAACGCAGGATTGGTTTCATCACGTTGATCTTCTTCTGATAAACGGGCACGATAAAGCTCTATTAGCGCTTGGTAATTTTTCGTGGATTGGTAGAATTTTTCTCGATCAGCGAAAACCGTAGGGTTATTAATATTTAAATTACTTTGGGTTGCATCATTATAGCTAGAATGACTGGAGCATGCACTTACAAGTGTGATAAGGCCTGCAAGGAATAACGGTTTAAGATGTTTTTTATTTAACATGGAAATAACCTATCGAAATCAGTGGGGCTACATAAATTCAGGCAAAATGCGCATTGCGCCTGGTGCGAGAATAAGGATAACAATTGGGAACATAATAAAAACAATGAGTGGCAATGACATTTTTGCTGATAACATTCCCATTTTTTCTTCTAAGCGAAGAAGTTGCATTTCTCGGATATCTGCAGAGAGATGAATAAGTTGTTCATAAACAGAAGAACCGAAATGTAAACTTTGCTGTAAAACTGTACAAAACAATCGGATCTCTTTAGATGGCAGAGCGAGTGATAACTCGGATAGGGCTTGGGTTAAACTAGTGATTTCTGCTCGTTGCATCACACGCAGCATAATAAAGCTTAAATCTGAATTAAGCCCTTTGAAATCTTCACCTACACGGACTAATGATTGGTTAATCGTCATCCCTGTTTGGACACACACAGCGACTAGATCAATAAAACCTGGTAACTCTTCTAAAAGTAATTTAATTTTTTTATTAAGAATTTGCGAAATGAGGATATTTGGCAAAATCACCACGGCCATATAGACGATAAAAAACGTTAGACTTGTGAAATAAAAATCTAATGGCGGTAGCACAATAAAAATCATTAAGAAAATGGCAACGGTTAATGCAAGTTTTATACGAATATTCTTATCTAATTTTGCTAAGAATACGAGCGTAGGGCTATGACGAATGAGCAATAATTCAAGTTCCATTTGCTCTTTCGTTTTTTTCGATTTTTTATTACGTGCTTTCTTCTCTTTAGGAAAGGGCATACCATTGATAGCGAGTTCAGTATGAATAATTTTACTACGTTGCACCAATCCCATGATAAGGAGTGCAGTTGCCGTAGTAAAAAGCAATAAACAGAGTAGATACCAATAAATTTGAACCATAAAATGCCTATTTTTTCATTAACCAGTAAATAATACCCATACCGAATGTTTCCGAAGCGATCACATAGTAGAGAACCCACAAACCCGTTGGATTGTGCGTGATAAATTCAAAATTTTCTGGTAAGACGAATTTCATAAAAATAAAGAAAACTAGAGGGAAACTTGCCACAATGATAGAAGACACTCGTGCTTCAGCGGTCATTGTTTGCTTTTTTTGCTCCATTTTTTGACTATCGGTGATAATGCGACCTAAGCGTGTGATGATATCGCGCATTTGTCCGCCTTTTTCCATATTCAAACGAATGATAGTGGCAAAATAGTAAAACTCACGGAATGGCCAACTGTCATAACTCTCTTGAAAAACGGTTGTAACATTTTCACCAAAAGCGAGGCGGCGATGAATAATTTTAAATTCATCACCGAGTGGACCTTGTACATCCAAGCTACAGCGCTCTAGTGCTTGTAATAAACCAGCACCAGCAGAAGTCGCACTGTTAAGTACTTGAATGATTTCAGGAAAACTTGCCTCAAAAATTTTCCGAGTCCGACGCTCACCCCATTGCCAAACTCCAAACACAGTGACGAAAAAAAATAAAGGAATGAAAAAACTTTCGTCAATGTTTAAGTAAAGATGGTTGACTATAAGGGATAGTGCAAAAATGAAAACGACATAGAAAATGTTTTTGCGCATGTTTTTAGGATTTCTATCGGTAAAATAGAATTTCCATTGTTGCCACATTTCCTTTAAACGCAATTTGATAAATTGCGCATTAAATTTTGTTTCTTCATATTGATTAGGATCGATTCTATTTTTCTTATAGTTAAATTCCTTAAAGGTGAATAAGAATAAAATAGAACCGAAAAATAAAAGGGCATAGTAAAAGATCCAAATCATTGTAAATTGCCCCCGAAGATACTATTAAGCTCAGGTAGGAGATTAAAAATACGTGCCTGTTTCGCAACAGTTGAAGATGATAACAATCCGTGATTCTTAAAAGTTCCCACAATTTTACCGTTACTGTCACGGTGACTTGCAATTTCATAGCTAAAGATATCTTGCAAAACGATATTGCCAGATTCCATTCCCATAACTTCGGTAATGTTAGTAATTTTACGTGAGCCATCATTGAGGCGTGAGGCTTGAACAAGAATATGCACCGCAGAACTCACATGGCGGCGAATCGCCTCTAAAGGGAGTTTTGCGTTAGACATCATCACCATACTTTCAAGGCGAGATAGTGCATCACGAGGACTATTGGCATGCAGTGTTGACATTGAACCATCATGCCCTGTATTCATAGCTTGGAGCATTTGGAACGCTTCAGCACCACGACATTCTCCGATAATAATCCGTTCAGGACGCATTCGTAAGGCATTGATAACGAGATCTTGCATACTCACTTCACCTGTATGTTCAACACTGGGTGGGCGAGTTTCTAAGCGTACAACATGAGGCTGATTAAGCTTTAATTCTGCCGTATCTTCAAGTGTGATTACACGTTCTGTTGGGGCAATATATTGTGATAAAGCATTTAATAAGGTTGTTTTACCTGAGCCTGTACCGCCAGCAACGATAATATTGACTTGTGCACGAGCTGCAATAATGAGGAAATTAGCCATTTCTAAAGACAGCGTGCCAAGACGGCGTAGTTCTTGTAACGTTTTTTTGGTCTTACTGAATTTACGGATAGAAATTGTTGTCCCATCTAAAGCAATAGGAGGAATTACCACATTTAAGCGACTACCATCAGGTAAACGGCTATCAACTAATGGTGAGCTATCATCAATGCGTCGTCCCATTTTGGAAACAAGGCGACGAGCGATATCGTTTAATTGGTTTTCAGATAAAAAATGTTTATCTGTTTTTTCCAAAATACCTTGACGCTCCACCCAGATATTTTCAGGTCCGTTTACGAGAATATCATTAATGGTTTCATCTTCCATTAACTCACGCAATGGACCGTACCCCATTAATTCATCTGCTAATAACTCCGCCATAAAAGTAGAGTCACTTGGCGTAGTTGCTATGCGTAATCCTTGCAGGCACTCATAGATAACAGGAAGTAATAATTCAATTAATTTATCACGGTCATCTTTGAGCTTGAGGGTGTTTTCAATTTTTAAATTACTTAATACACGTTGACGTAAAAGGATCTGTTGTTCTTGGGTTAACATTATCGACCAAGTACCTTACTAATAATACTGCTGAAAGAAAGGTTATTTTTAGGTTTTACTTGACGTGAAGTAACCCCAATAATTTTCATCGCTAACTGACGGAAAATTGTTTTCTGACGTGTTGTTAACTTGATGGCAAGTACTGATTTTGCATTGTTATTCGGAATATAGGGAATAACGGCATCAATTTCATGCCCTAAAAGAGTGGCAACATCCATATTTGACATAGATCTTGCATGAGCAGGATGAATATCTGATACCACAATAAATGTACGCAATGGCTTACCGTGTGCACGATGAATTTGTTCGCAATAATTTAAAAAGCGTTTTGCATTACGCAATGAACTAACATGGCGCTCTACGATTAAAATAAAGGTACGGCATTGATGAATAAAATCCTGATATCTCACATAATCCATATGGAAAATAGGGCGATCATTCACAATATAATTATATTTAGCACGCTGAGCCTCTGATAATTCGCCAAAATGACCTGCATAAAGGTCTAAATTAGGTAAAAATTCGAGGACTTCCCCTTGTAGTTTTCTATCAAACATTAAATCCAGATCGTGAGATCCTTCTTGACTCTGCGCAAGTAGAGTAGGGACACGTTTATATTGGCTAATGTTATATGCAAGCATGGCGCTAATAAAGCTTGCGCCAATACCTCCTTTACAAGAATAAACATTAAGGCGGATCGTATTGCGGTTACACGGGATAGTAATTGTTCCCGCCAAAATACGTTCCATCATCACATTTAATTGTGAATGGCTATTGAAATAGAGAATATCAACTTCTGCTAAGCGTTGTGCTAGAGTAATAGAGTCACTTGTTCCCACAACACAGCACCAGATATTTTGAGGGACAATAGCTTTAATTTGTTCTACGATTTTATCTATATCTGTTTTGTCTGCGATATCAATGATTACACCCGTGGTGTATTTATTATCTAACGCAATATCGCAATGCTTACAATCAGCATCAATAACCTCAGTGTTTTCAAAGCTATTTACACGTAATAATTCTGTAAGTTGTGTTTGTAATTTTTTATCTCTAGAAATAATGACTACGTGATTAGCACTTTCAATAGGGGATTGTTCATCATCTAGCAATAACATGAATCCATTATCCTTTTTAAATTTATTAAGTATTAATAAATGCGCCGTTTAAATATTTTAAATTGTTGTTTGACGGCTATAGTTAATTTCGGTTGCACAAGGGAACGTGTAAGGGATATCCGTGCACTGTGGTGTTGAATTGCTCGTTGATTGTGACTCAACGAATAATGGGTAAACGCCGACTTTTACCTTGCGAAGTATGATATGTTTTTCATCTACTCCCAGTTCTAGCAATGTATTGCGAACTTTATTTGCAGATTTTTGATAACCTGCAATGTAGCTAATAAGAAAGTTTTGATTGACCACACTGCCAATGGCTAAACGTAATTGGGCAATGAGGTTTGCCATCGCTAATGTAGATTTATCTCGTAGCGCAAAATCTTGATGTTGAATGACGATTGCTGTACTTGGAGTATAACTTCTCTCATTAGGTTGCGTTGTTGAAAGCATCGCATTACCTGTCCATGGATAGGTTAAAAGAAGCAAATTAAAAACGATTTGTTTGGTCATTGAATGTAGCCTCCCTGCTGTAAAAAATCACTTGCCTGTTTGCGCTCCATTGCGCTATTTAAAGCATTGGTGTTAAAAAACAGTTCCATAATGTTTTTATCTTCAAACGCGGGATAGACAACTTTATCGGTTGCCACAGGGTGAACAAGGTTCACCGTTGCAACAACAATAAGCTCTTTATCTTCTTGTTTGTGGGTTGCTTGACGGAAAAAACTACCGATGATTGGTAGATCACCTAAGAAAGGTACTTTATCTACGCCTTGTGATTTGCGAGATTGATAGAGACCTCCGATAATAAAGCTTTCTCCATTAGCTACCTCGAAGACAGAATCGGTACTTTTCGTTGAAATTAACGGATAATCGCCCCCTCCTGGAACGATATCAGAAACTTCCTGATCTAATGCAATGCGAATACGATGGTTAGGTTGTATGCGTGCACCGACAGTTAAACGAATACCGTAGTTTTTATATGAAACATTCGGTGTATTATCCGTTCCTCGCGTCGGAATTGCAATTTCGCCACCAAGATTAATTTTAGCGGTACCACCATTTAGCATAGAAATGTTCGGTTCTGCGAGTACTTTGCCTTCATTTTCGTTATCAATCGCATGGATAAAACCACTTAACCCTTCAGCGCTGATAAAACCGATAGTTGATGTACCCGTTGCATCAAAAGCCGTATTGCTAACATGAAAACCATTAAAACCTTTGAGTAAATTTGTGCCAGCTTGTGACCAGTTAATACCAAGGCTTTGGGTCAAACTCTTGTCAACTTCAACAACAGTAAGCTTCACGTTAATTTGTGTCGTCTGCTCAACTTTTGCATCATTAATAATATTGGGATAATCGTAATGATTTAAAAATTGTAGGTTTTGAATATCGCCTACGGTGGTGGTATGAACCTGTACGGGCATACCCATTGCCTCACCAGCAAGACGTGTAATAGCTTCTACTTCGCTATCCGATTTTGCTTTACCCTCTAATACATAAGTTTGCCCTACATGAACAAGGCGTAAATCAGTATTAGGGAATTGCATTTTGATTTGATTATTTGTATGAATTAAATCGTTATAGGCACCATTAACAAAAATAGTGTCGTCCACTAAAAGCTTATCGTTTTTAGCTAAAACGTTTAGGGTTGCATTGCCATTGCTTTTACCTGTAACAATAAAGCTTCTATCCGAAATCACTTGATAGCTTGCTACAGCAGGATCCGATAAGAAAATAGTATCAATATCTTGTTTGGTCGTAATTGTTGTGCTTTTACCAGGTTTTAAATATAGCGTATGCGCACTTGCATGCCCAGCCATAATGAAACCTATTAAATAAATCAGTTTACGCATTGTTAAATTAACCTTGTAATTCACGAATCATAATGCCTCGCGAATCTACGCCCTCAGGTTTAGTAGATGGGAGGATTAAAAGTCTTGTACCATGCGGTGAAGTATAAATTCGCTCTAATTGTGATTTTTGCAAGCGCACTAATACTTCCGCAATGTCCATATAGTTATCATCTGGATTATGGTCGCCATCAATTTGGCGGTTACTTAAATAAGGATTGATTTTTAATATCAAGGCATGATCAATTAATTTTACAATATGACCAGCTAACGCTTCGTAGTGATCACCATTTAATTCTGCGTAAATATTGACGTAATCACCCGCACGTAAGTTAGAAAGCAAATATTTATCGCGTAACATAACAGGTACACTAAAAGCGACTTGTGTTACAGGATTAATGTTATAGCGAATAAAATTTTCATTATTGGGATTAATCAAATCGTTTGGGTTGATTAAACTACCTTTTGAAATATTATGTTGGAGAAACCAGCCTGTAATATCTTTATGCTGACTTAACAAAGGCGTTAAATCAAAATTTAAGATAGGAAAATCTTGAGGATTAGCCTCATTAGCAGGTACATCATAATATTTTGTTACGACATCATAATCCATTTGGTTAATAAGATGCCCCGCAGCTAAATTTCTATTAGCGCGTGCTACTTGAACCACAATATGTTCTAATGGAATCTTTGGTAGCGTAGATTGCGGTTGTTGAACGGGTTGGACTCTTTCCTCTTCATGAGGCATCATAATTAATCCTGCGATACCGACCCCAAAGATTAAAATAGAAAAAACGAATAAAACACGATAATTCATAATATCCTCATACAATTATGTAGTGTTTACATAAAGGAACGAAAAATCAGATAAAAAAAGCTGATAAAACCTAAACTAATTGCAATTCCGTACGGAAGACCTTGTTCTTTAATTGCCCGACGGAAGAATATCCACCCTACGATGACCAATCCCAACCCAAATAAACTGATAAAAAATAAGAAGTTAATAATGCCAATTGGAGGAATCGCTAACATCAAGACGGATAATAATTTCACATCACCTGCACCAATAACTCCAAGATGGAATAAACAAAATCCAGCTAGAAGCGTGATTAATGCTCCAAACCAGAAAATATGATGCCAAAGCGAAAAGCTAAAAAGCAGGGTGCAGGGTAATAAATACAACACATGCTTATTACTGATAATGCGATATTTAAGATCCGTCCAAGAAAGGCGAAATAAAATCACACAAATACCTAAAAAAACGCCAAAATCTAACATATACAAATTTACTTTAAATTATTACCTTATGAACAAAGCGACTGTTTTCCTTAACGAAGTAAAGCTTACTATCAGAGGCTTTCTTTATACTTTGCGAATGTTTATACGTTGTGTTTATTTTTTTAAACAAAACAATCACGCCCCGATTCTCGGAAAAATTTATGGTTTATGCGGTAAATCATATTTGGGGCGAATAATAAAAATATTTTGAAACCAATCTTTAACTTTATCAGCTGCATCTTTTATTTTATTTTTGGTTCGCTCATTAAAATCTTTTATTTGTTTTTTTATGTGACTTGTCACACATGACCAAAATTCTTGAAATGAGGGTTTATTCCAACATTGAAGCAATAAATCTTTTACTTGTTTATTGTTAATAAGTTTTTTTACCTTTTTTAAATGTTCAATTTTTTCTGCTTCTTGCTTGATGATTGTGCTATCAAAAAAAGGGTTTTTAGTCATACAAGGAAAATCATCTGCAGAAAATCCATCGGGTACGTGTTTTATACAAATTTCTTTTTCTGCAATAGGTTGGTAGCTTTTCCCTTGGTTCGCATTGCCACCTAACTGTGTGATTGCCACATCAGTAACATCGTTTCCTTTTCTAAGCATAAGCCCAGAAAGTCCATCTTTATTGATAAGGTAAATTGCAATAAAAATGGTAAATACAATCGCAAGCATTGCATATTCAATACTCGTCACTCCTTGGCGATTGCTTAGAAAAGAATTTATCTTCATCCTATTATTTGATGTAAAAAGCCCATCAAGTGATGAGCTTTAAGTTGATATATCTCAAATTATTAAATTATATGGGGTTAATGGGTAACTGTCTTACTACCTTGTGCGTCCTGAGCAGTATTTGTCGCATCACCTAATTTTTGATCGAACTTGACACTTTGGATGGTAGTGTTCAATGATTCGATTTTACCTTCCATTGTCGGAACGATATTTTTGTAGAATGCAAAAATAATGAAAGCTGCCATGATGATCGCAATAAGACCGTATTCAATTGCCGTTACACCAGATTGGTCTTTTTTAAATGCACGGATCGCTTTGCGTAAGATATTAAACATAAAATCTCCATAAAAGAGTTAATTATAAATTTTAGAATTATTAATATTTTGTTACATATTGGTTAATAAATATACCAATAATTGTAATGGAGGCGTAGAATAGCGATCTCATTATTAATAGACAATAGGCTATAAAATAAAATACCTAATAATAATTATTAAAATCCATTAAAATACCCCAACTAAGCTATATAAAAAAACATCATTTAATCATGATTAAGTATTTGTAATTGTATGAAATTTAATATTTTTTATAAAAATCACTGATTTTATCAGTAACTTTCTTGAGGCAGATTTATTTAAAAAGTGAATAATTTAATCATAAAAATTGTAATTTTGTATATAGCGAAAAAATAGTAATAAATTAGATAAAAAATAGTAATAACAAGAGTAAAAATTAATCTTATTGTTAATAAAATGTTAAAATAAATAAAAAATAGTACAGAAAAAAGAATGATTTTTATTTAAAAATGTGAGTTTTGGGCGCATTTTTTTGTATAAAAATCATACTTACAAAAATCATAAAATATCGTGAAGGGTATGAACGCCTAGATTAAAGTAGGCATTTGTAGAAAAATGTTGTGGAAAAATGAGAGAAAGAAGAAAAATCACGCCCTAAAAATCATAAAAATTTATGAAAATTGAGGCGTGATTTATTTAAATTATGCATTTTTAGATGTTGGGACTTCTTCAGCACAATAAGGACATTCTAATTGGTGTTGTTCACCATTGTGTACGATAAAGTGCCCCATTTTTTTCGCTTTGGTGTCTAAGTATTTGGTATTGTAGCGATTTTCTCCAACATTAAGCGGAACACGCTCAACTACATTAATGCCTGCGTCTTTCATGGTTTCGATTTTTTGTGGATTATTCGTTAACAAACGCACTTCTTTTACACCGAGGAGATTAAAAATATCTGCGCATACGGTAAAATCACGTTCATCTGCAGCAAAACCTAATGCCAGATTCGCTTCAATCGTATCCATTCCCTGATCTTGAAGGGCATATGCGCGAATCTTGTTGATTAAGCCGATGCCACGACCTTCTTCACGATGATAGATAAGCACCCCACGCCCTTCTTGATTAATCTGCTTCAATGCCGTTTGTAATTGGAAACCACAATCACATTTTAAACTATGTAAGGCATCCCCTGTAAGGCATTCAGAATGGATACGTGCCAGAACAGGTTCACCATTGCTAATATCGCCCATAACGAGTGCGACGTGTTCTTTTTTAGTGCTTGGACTTTCAAATCCTACAATGCGAAAAATACCAAACTCAGTAGGGAGTTTTGCTTCGCTAATAAGTTGAATATCTGACATTAATTATAAGTTCCTATGTTTTTTTTTAGAGGGGTGCTAGAATACACCGCTTTTTGCAATTATAAACCAAAATAAAGGAAATTTATATGTTAAAAAGATTATCAATGTATGCAGCTTTACTTTTTCTAGTACCGTTAATAGTTTTAGTAAGTGGCTGGCATTGGCATGAAACACAGGATTATGGAATGATCTCTCACTTGTTGTATTGGGTGACGGAAACAGCAAGTAAGCCTTATTTTATTATTACGTCCATTTTATTTGCAGCCTTTTATTTTTTTGCAATTAAAGATAAAAAAACAGCAATTAAAGTCATCGTGATTATGGCTATTAGCCTTATTGTTGCACTTGGTATGAAAATTGAGGCGAAAAAAGCAGTACAAGAAACTCGTCCATTTATGAGCCAAGTGTTAAAAGGTGTGCCGAATCCAGAAACTTTCTATTCATTGAAAAAATCTGTGCGTGCAGTTGAAGTAAAAGAATATTACAAACAATATGCACCGAATGTACCTCAATGGTTAGTAAATCATCGTAGCCATGAAACCAGTTTCTCTTTCCCATCAGGACATAGTACTTTTGTAACTGGTTGGGTGTTATTAGCAGTTGGTTTCTCCCTATTACTTGGTAATAGCAAGGCATTACGTTATTTTGCTAACTTCTTGACTGTATGGGCTATTTTAGTTTTAGTTAGCCGTGTACAACTTGGTATGCATTATCCATGGGACGAAATGGGTGCTATCGTAATGACATGGATTTGGATGCTTATTGTTTTCTTCTTTGTACAAAAGAAAAAATGGATCCAACAATAATTTAAAATATATTAAAGCGTTATGACGTAGTAGGGACGATTGCTTTTATGTTATATGGAATAGATATTGGTGGCACTAAAATAGAAATTGCTGTATTTAGTGAAAACTTAGAAAAATTATATGCTGAACGTGTACCAACACCGCATGATAGTTATGAAAATTGGATTCAAACTATTGTTGAGCTTGTACAGAGAATGGATGATATTTTTTGTACGAAAGGGCAGGTAGGCGTAGGGATACCAGGATTTATTAGTAAAAATACGGGTATTGCCGAAATCAGTAATATTCCAGTGGCAAATAATCGTCCAATTTTACGTGATTTAACGCAAGCACTTGGTAGAGAAGTGCGAGGTGAAAATGATGCAAATTGCTTTGCCTTATCAGAAGCATTGGCCATTGATCCTGAAGGGAAAAAAAGCGTTTTAGGATTAATTTTAGGAACAGGATTCGGTGCAGGGTTTGTTTTTAATGGCAAACTTTATGCTGGCGAAAATGGAATGGCAGGAGAAATTGGGCATACGCCTTTAAGCTATCCTGCGATTCAGCTACTTGGCTGGGATAAAGCGCCGATTTATCAATGTGGATGTGGCAAAAAAGCTTGCTTAGATAGTTACTTATCTGGACGTGGTTTCGCGAGGTTGTACCAAGATATGTATGGGCAAGTAGCAACCGCACAATCAATTATTGAGCAATTTTATGCAGGAGATGTAAAGGCTGTAGCTTTTGTTGATTGCTTTATTGAACTTTGTGCGATGTCATTTGCAAGTATCATCACTACCCTTGATCCAAAAGTCATTGTACTTGGTGGTGGACTTTCAAACTTTGACTATCTTTACCAAGCTATACCTAAAAAATTGTCTGCATATTTATTACAGACTGCAAAAATACCTCGATTGCAAAAAGCTGAATTCGGAGATGCGGGCGGTGCTCGTGGTGCTGCCGCTCTCTGGATGAAATAAAATTAGAAATTTTTTAAAAAACCTTTTCAAAAAATAAGATTATTATATATTGGAAAGGTTTTTTTTATTTTTTTGAAAAAAATATTAAAAAAAATTATTTTATATTTAAAAATAAAAAGAAAGTCGCTAGAATGTCGGCTTTTATTTTTTGCATTAGCATTTTAATTGAAAAGGGAGAGTGAATTTTGTCTGATATTATTAATCATATGCAAGGGATTCTTGCATGGATCGTTGCCAATGTAGGTTCGCCCTTGTGGGATATTACGATTGTTGTACTTCTTGGAGTAGGGCTATTTTTCACAATTAGTACAGGATTGGTTCAGATTAGACTTTTCCCTGAGAGCTTACGTGAAATGTGGTTCGGACGTTCTGTTGATAGCGATGCCTTAACACCATTCCAAGCTTTTACGACTGGTCTTGCAAGCCGTGTTGGTGTAGGTAACATCGGTGGTGTTGCAATTGCAATTGCGACTGGTGGTGAAGGGGCCGTGTTCTGGATGTGGGTAACAGCCTTAGTGGGAATGTCTAGTGCATTTGCAGAATCTTCATTGGCACAGCTTTATAAAGTAAGAAATCCAGACGGTAGTTACCGTGGTGGTCCAGCTTACTATATTACTAAAGGGCTTAAAGCTCATTGGATGGCGATTGCTTTTGCGATTGCACTTATTTTTACCTTCGGTTTTGCGTTCAATGCAGTGCAGTCTAATGCGATTGTTGAAGCAACTCGCAATGCATGGCATTGGAATCCGCAATATGTTGGTATTTCATTGGTAGTATTATCTGGTTTAATCATCTTTGGTGGGGTTAAACGTATCGGTCAGGTGTCTGCTGGTCTTGTTCCGCTGATGGCATTATTGTATTTAGTTATGGCTGCGGTCATTATGATTATGCACATCGATCGTATTCCTGGATTAATTGCACAAATTGTTGAAAGTGCATTTGATTTCCATGCAATGGCAGGTGGTATGTTCGGCGCAATCTTCTCAAAAGCAATGCTTTGGGGGATTAAACGTGGATTATTCTCAAATGAAGCAGGTATGGGATCTGCACCAAATGCAGCCGCATCCGCTTCTGTAAAACATCCAGCAAGCCAAGGTTTAATCCAAATGCTAGGTGTATTTGTGGATACTATCGTTGTATGTTCTTGTACTGCATTTATTATTTTATTATCAAATGCTTATGGTTCAGGATTAACAAATATTTCATTAACACAAGCAGCATTGAAATATCATGTTGGTGAATTTGGTGTGCATTTCTTAGCATTTATCTTATTGTTATTCGCATTTTCATCAATCATTGGTAACTACGCTTATGCAGAAAGCAATATTCGTTTTATTAAAAATAAACGTTCTGTTGTAATCGCATTCCGTTTAATCGTATTGTTCTTCGTATATTTTGGTGCGGTAAATGCAGCAAATATCGTTTGGAACTTTGCGGATACAGTAATGGCTGTTATGGCATTAATTAACTTAATTGCAATTGTATTATTAGCACCAGTAGTATGGGATCTATTGAAAGATTATAGCGGTCAATTACGTGCGGGCATTCGTGAACCAGTATTTAATATCCATGAACATCCAAAACTTATTAAACGTGGTGTTGATCCTAAAATTTGGGAAGATAATCCAGAAACAAATATTGTGATTCAAGATATTGATAACGACGCTACATCGTTAAATGAACAGCGTTTAATGGATGCTGAATAATTAAATTTTATTAATAAAAGAAAACCGAGTCTTAGTGACTCGGTTTTTTATTAGATATGGTTTTATAGCACTGCAAAAATTGCAATGATGCTAAAGAGCGCGGCTAAGCCGTAGAAAATAGCTGCACTACCGTGAAGGTGTACTTTAAGATCGTGTAAACCATGATGGATACGGTGTAACGCACCCCACACAGGGAAAATTAATATGATAAGCATAATTAATTCACCCCACCATGAATGCATGAAGTTATAAATATTAGTAAGACCTTGTTCGCTGATTAGCCCAAACGGGATAAGAAAACCAACTGCTAAGATTAATACAGGGAAAACAATCGCACTAACAGTAGTACCAGCACCGAACATTAACCAAACTAAAGGTTCTTTAGAACGTTTTGGATCTTGCATTTTTACCTCCCCCGTTTTAGATCACAAGAAAAAATAATACTAGGAATGTCACGATAGCGGTAATCGCCCACATGATTCCTGTAATAATTTTTGGATTAAGTTTTTGATTATCAACAATAATATTAGTCACTTTTGGTGTCATATTGAAATAAGTAACGGTATTTAACATAGCCGCACCTAATGCCACGATATTAATGATAACCACGAGAGGATTTTGTAAAAAATGTACAAAGCTATAATAGCCTTGTAAAAAATCAAATCCTTCACGCACTAAGCAAATAGTGCCATAGAGTAGAACAATGCTAAACCAGAGTGAAAAAATCGCAGTGGCTTCACGTAACATATAATGTTTGTAGAAACTATTCTTTTTCCACCAGTCAGCATTCATTGGACGAATATATTCTTTACGTTTGCTTGTAGTAGGCATAGAACACTCCTATTTTCCAGGTTTTAGCATTGCAATGATAAAGTCTTTTGCACTTTCTACTTTACCTTGGTTGATTGCGGCAGCAGGATCCACATGTTTTGGACACACTTCAGAACAATAACCAACGAAAGTACAACTCCAAACACCATTATCGGTATTAAGCAGTTTCATACGTTCTGCTTGACCATGATCACGGTTATCTAAATTATAACGACGTGCAAGTGTGATTGCTGCTGGTCCTAAAAATTCGGGGTTTAAACCAAATTGTGGACAAGCGGCATAACATAAACCACAGTTGATACACATCGAAAATTGACGATATTTTTCTAACTGCGCAGGTGTTTGTTTGGTGCGACTTTTTGCCAATACATCAGAAGGATGAGGTTTACCATCAAGTGGTGGTGCTTCATTGCCAATGATGTACGGCTTAATGCTTTCTAAACTTTCAATAAAGTGGGTCATGTCCACAATCAAATCACGTTCAATCGGGAAATTACCAAGTGGTTCAATGCGCATATAACCACTGTAATCACGTAGGAAAGTTTTACATGCTAATTTAGGAATATTATTGACCATCATCCCGCAAGAACCACAAATTGCCATACGGCAAGACCAACGGTAAGAGAGAGTAGGATCAAGTTTATCTTTAATGTAGCCTAACGCATCAAGCAGAGAAGTTTGATTATCATAAGGCACTTGATAAGATTTAATATAAGGTTTTTCATCCACTTCTGGATCGTAGCGGAGAATATCAACTTTCATCATTGCATCATTAGCCATTATTTTTCTCCTTAGCTTGCGCATTTAACGCTTTTTCAGTCGCTGCTGCTTTTTCTGCAGCTTCGATTTTTTCAGCTTCTGCCCCGTAAACACGTTTCGCAGGTTTTGATGTAGTAATAGTTACATTACTATAATCAATGCGTGGCGTACCATCTGGAGAATAGAACGCAAGCGTATGTTTTAAGTAGTTTTCATCATCACGTTCGGTATAGTCTAAACGTTGATGGGCACCACGAGATTCTTTACGTTCAATAGCCGAACTTGAAATAGCTTGGGCAACGTCAAGGATATAGCCTAATTCAATGGCATAAAGTGCATTGGTATTGAAGATTTGAGAGTGATCTTCAATTTTGACTTTTTTGTAGCGTTCTTTTAATTCCGCAATTTTATCCACGGCTTGTTGCATACTTTCTTGAGTACGATAAATACCACAACCTTCTTCCATGGCTTGACCCATCTCATCACGGATACTTGACCAATTTTCATTACCTTCTTGTTTGTAGAGGGCTTCAAGACGAGCAATAACATCATTGGCTTGTTTATCTACAGCAGTTTGGTTAGCAAGTGGTGCTTCCATCGCATTTTGAGCGGCTTGTTCACCAGCAACACGACCAAGAACAACAAGTTCTGCTAGAGAATTTGAACCTAAACGGTTTGCACCATGAAGACCAGAAGATGCACATTCACCGACAGCGTATAGCCCCTTAATACGGGTTTCACAGTTTAAATCAACTTCAATACCACCCATTGTATAGTGAACCACAGGACGTACTGGAATTGGTGCATTAACTGGATTAACCCCTTCATAGGCTTGAGCAAGTTCGCAGATAAACGGCAAACGTTCGTGTAAATATTTTTCGCCTAAATGACGTAAGTCAAGATGAACGATATCAACACCTTTTGATGTTTTTAAAGTATTACCTTTTTTCCATTCTTGCCAGAAAGCTTGGGAGAGTTTGTCACGAGGACCTAACTCCATGTATTTGTTTTCTGGTTTGCCGATAGGTGTTTCTGGTCCAAGACCGTAATCTTGTAAATAGCGGTATCCATCTTTATTCACTAAGATACCACCTTCACCACGACATCCTTCGGTAATGAGGATACCTGTATTTGGTAAACCAGTAGGGTGATATTGGACAAATTCCATATCACGAAGTGGTACACCGTGACGGTAGGCCATAGAAAGACCGTCACCAGTTACGATACCGCCGTTGGTATTAAAGCGGAATGAACGACAACCGCCACCTGTAGCAATAACAACAGATTTAGCATTAATTTGGATAAGTTTGCCTTCCATCATATCAATGGCAACGACACCGCGTACACGACCATCATCGACGAGAATATCAAGGACGAAATGCTCATCAAAACGGTGAATTTGAGGGTATTGCATTGAAGTTTGGAAAAGGGTATGAAGAAGGTGGAAACCCGTTTTATCAGCGGCGAACCAAGTACGTTCAATTTTCATTCCACCAAAACGGCGAACGTTTACATCCCCATTTTGTTTACGACTCCAAGGACATCCCCAACGTTCAAGTTGGGTCATTTCTACTGGAGAATGTTTTACAAAATACTCAACAAGATCTTGTTCACATAGCCAGTCCCCCCCAGCTACGGTATCATGGAAGTGTTTTTCATAACTGTCTTCAGGTTTTATTACCGCAGCTGCGCCACCTTCAGCGGCAACAGTGTGACTACGCATTGGATAAACTTTGGAAATCAGTGCGATTTTTAGATTTGGATTTTCCTCTGCAGCAGCAATCGCAGTACGTAAACCGCCGCCGCCAGCACCCACAATCGCAACATCGACATTGATGGTTTCTTCGATTTGCACAGTATTCCTCCCAGAAATAAATATAGAAATTATTATAAAAAAATAAAAAATAAAGAGTGCTTAAATCCCTTTTTTAAGCAGGGATATTTTGCCACTTTTATAAATTTCTGATAACTGCAATATTCTAAAAATGTGATCTACTTCAAAATTTTTAGACGGAAAAAAGACGAGAATTTAGTCGGATATTGATAATAATTATCAACCTCTTGTTTTTGGATATTTTAATTTATAGCATATATAAATAATGCTAAAATAGCGTAAATTTGAAACGGATAAGGTGAGTAAAATTCTTATGATAGATAATAATCATGCATTAGTAAGTGAAGGAAAAGACACTCAAGATATTTCTTTAGATGAAAAATTAAAACAAGCAGAAAATACTTGGAAACCGAGCGCACCTATTAAAAATTTAATTGCTCGAGCGAAAATTATTGAACAAATCCGAACTTTCTTTCGTGCACGTGGATTGTTGGAGGTATCTACGCCTGTTTTAAGCGGCTATGGGGTAACTGATGTTCATCTTGTAACGTTTGAAACGGAATATCTTTCTCCTTATCAATCAAAATCGGAAACCCTGTATTTGATGACGAGTCCCGAATATCATATGAAACGTCTTTTAACGGCGGGAAGCGGCCCTATTTTTCAGCTTTGCCGAGTATTTCGTAATGAAGAAGCAGGGAAAAAGCATAATCCAGAATTCACGATGCTTGAATGGTATCGCCCATTTTTTGATATGTATCGTTTAATCAATGAAGTGGATGACTTATTGCAAGAAGTGCTGGATTGTGAACCAGCTGAAATGGTGAGTTATCAATTTATTTTCCAAGAATGTGTTGGATTAGATCCGCTTTCTTGTTCTGATGAGGAACTTGTGGCGAAAGCAAAAGAACATAATTTTATGGATGCTGAGGGTTCTGATCGAGATACCTTGTTAGAATTTTTATTTAGCACAGTAGTAGAGCCACAAATTGGACAAAATCAGCCAATTGCTGTTTATCATTTCCCTGCATCTCAAGCAGCATTGGCACAGCTTAGTTCAGAAGATTTACGTGTTGCAGAACGCTTTGAGTTTTATTATAAGGGCTTAGAATTAGCCAACGGTTTTACAGAACTGACAGATTATCGTGAACAACGTCATCGTTTTGAGGAGGATAATCGTGAGCGTGCACGTCTAGGACTGCCAGAGCAAGAAATTGATGTGCGTTTCTTAGCTGCCTTGAAAGCGGGTATGCCAAATTGTTCAGGTGTTGCACTTGGGGTAGATCGTTTATTAATGCTTGCATTGGGCGCATCCACCATTGGTGAAGTAATGGCATTTGACATTGAGCGTGCATAATGCATAAATTTTGATGAAAAAAGTGGCGTAGTAAAACTACGCCTTTTTTATTTAAAATACTTTTAGGAAAGGTTTTACAATAACTTGTTTGTAAACACCTGCATC
Organism: Actinobacillus delphinicola; assembly: GCF_900638385.1. Taxonomy (NCBI): domain Bacteria; kingdom Pseudomonadati; phylum Pseudomonadota; class Gammaproteobacteria; order Pasteurellales; family Pasteurellaceae; genus Actinobacillus; species Actinobacillus delphinicola. Next base: position 1,479,785 of record NZ_LR134510.1, read on the forward strand.
GAAATAAGGATCAGCAGCAGCCCACGCTTTTGCCGCATCAAGGCTATCAAATTGAGCAATCACTGTTGAGCCTGTGAATCCCGCCTCGCCAGGTTTTTCATCGTCAATCGCAGGATTAGGTCCTGCAGTTAGCAGACGACCTTCAGAATCTAGCGCTTGTAAACGAGCAAGATGTTGCGTGCGTACGGCTAAACGTTTTTCTAAACTATTTGGGTGATCTTCAGCAAAAATTACATAATACATAATATTCTCCATTTAAGGGGCTAGTGCATGTTCTAATTCAGGGTTATTTTCACGAGGCACCTCACGAGGTTTACCTTCTTTATCGACCGCCACAAAAGTGAAAATAGCGGTTGTTACATGAAAACGTTCACCAATAGGTTCGACAGATACTTTTTTCGCCCATACATCAAGTTGCAATTTAATAGAAGAACGCCCAACGTGTAAACATTTCCCATAGCAACAAATAACGTCGCCGACTGCAACAGGATGTAAAAAAGTAATATTTTCAACGGAAACGGTAACAACACGACCGTGAGCAATTTCTTTTGCCAAAATGGCACCGCCGAGATCCATTTGTGACATAATCCAACCCCCGAAAATGTCACCATTTGCATTAGTATCAGCAGGCATTGCTACCGTACGCAATAATGGCATAGACGGATGCGAGAACGTAGGATTATTGTTTTGAGATAGGCTCATTTTTCTTTCCTTTAGAGATGTTTTCTTGAGAATTATCTTTAGGGAGATAACGATAAATATAAATACTGGTTACAATGGTTGCAATAAATGTTAATCCTGCAATACCAAAGGTTTTAAAATCGACCCAAATATTATCGGAAAAATATTGGCTAATATAGAGATTAAGCAACATACAGAAAATAAAGAAAATTGCCCAGCCAATATTAATTTTCTTCCAAACACTTTCAGGTAAAACAATTTCTTTCCCAAGCATTTCTCGCATTAGATTTTTCTTAAAGCCCAATTGACTGATAAGAAGAACTAGTGCGAATAATGCATAAATAAGCGTTACTTTCCATTTTAAGAAATTAAGTTCATCAAAATATGCAGTCAGAGATGCAAAGACAACCACAGAAATACCAAGAATAAGCGCTTGCTTATCAATTTTCTTGTAAATTAATTTAAGCAAGAGTAATTGAATGGCCGTAGCGATAACTAATGTAATTGCCGCATCACGAAGTCCCACTGTCTTATAGACGATGAAGAATAAAAGTAGTGGAATAAAATCCAGAATTTGTTTCATTATTTCCTCTTATTTATTTTCAACAGAAGACACAGAATTAACTTGCATAAAACAGGTATAAAAACGGTAAGTAAAGACTAATGAAAAGACATAAACTACCGAGCTTAACCAAATAAAAATAGGAGCTAGTACGGTATTATCTGCAAAAATATGTGCAATATTATTAGAAATAAATGGGAAAACTAAATAGTTAATTAAAAAGAAAACAATTAAATTTTTATTTTGACGTGCGCCAATAAGCCATACACGTTTAAAGCTATTTACAAAGCTATCCGCCGTAATTAAACAATCTACAAAGGTTAAGTTTAAACGGATAAAAATAAATAAACCTACAATACTGATAAGTAAAGAAGCAACAGAAGCACTGCCTTGTAAACTCGCAATAATAAGATTAACCGCCCCCATAAGTATTGGTAACGTGACGATTATCATAGTAAGAATTAGGGTTAAAATCTTTTTTGAAAAAATATAAAAAATGGCTTGCCAATTCGTAGTTTTTTGGTAGCTAATTTGATGCACACGTAAGATAGTGAAAGCATACAAAATAACATTAAGTAGCAAGCTAATAATAGCGAGTCCTAAAATTGAACGTGTAAAAACAAATTCACCTGGTTGAATATTAATACCCGAAGCAAAAGCTGGATTTATTTGTCCAAACAGGAAATTTAAAACTAAAATTTCAACAGAAAAAATAAGACTAAAATTAAGTAAAAATTTCGGCTTATTGCGCACAAAATTTAAACTATCACGAAAGATTACAGTAAAATTTATCGGCATACGATATTCCATTTATAAAATAGGGTGTTAATTATACTAAACATCGTGATGTAACACGATACGGTCATTTGGCTTATTTTATTAAATCTCATAGAAAAATACCGCACTATTGGCGGTATTTTCAAGAGATTAGACCTATGCTTTTTTCAAAAATTCAGATTTAAGCGAGAAGCTTTGACCATCGATTTTACAATCTACATCATGATCGGCATCCATTAAACGGATATTTTTTGCTTTAGTTCCTTTTTTCAATACGATTGAAGAACCTTTCACTTTTAAATCTTTAATAAGGATAACGGAATCACCATCTTGTAAGATGTTACCATTACTGTCTTTTACAACGAATTCATTGCTGTCTTGTTCAGCAACTTCTTCACCACTCCATTCATAAGCACAATCTGGACATACAAATTGGATGCTATCGTGGTAAACGTATTCGCCATGGCATTTTGGGCAATTTGGCATATCTTGCATAATTTTTCCTTATTTTTTACTTAAAATATTAAAGGGGAGCGATTATAGCAAAAAAGCAATGTGTTACGAAAGGAGAAAGCAAAGAAATGCGGATGGAAAAAGAAAAAAGATAAAAATCATTCCTATATCCAATTCGTAAATAAAAACAGTTTTTATTAAAAATTCCTTTAAAATTAAAGAGTTATTTTATTTATTAAGTTGCAAAAAAATAAATACTGATTAAAATAAAGGCGTTTAATGAAGAAAGAGGAACAGATTATGTTAGATCAAGCGGTCACGGCTAAATTAAATGAGCAAATTAATTTAGAGTATTATTCATCCAATGTTTATTTACAAATGAGTGCATGGTGTGCACAAAAAGGCTTTGAAGGGGCAGCAGCCTTTTTACTTCGTCATGCTAATGAAGAAATGATGCATATGCAAAAATTATTTGGTTACATCAGCGAAACAGGTGGCATGCCATTGCTTGGTGAAATTGCTGCACCTAAAGCAGATTTTTCGACTCTAAGAGAAGTGTTTGAAATGACATTAGAGCATGAAAAATTGGTAACACGTAAAATTAATGAATTGGTCGATCTGACTATTCAAAAAGATCACGCTACATTCCAATTCTTACAATGGTATGTCGCAGAACAACATGAAGAATTAAAATTATTCAATATGATTTTGGATAAATTTAATCTCCTCGGTGAAAGCGGACAAGCACTATATTTTATTGATAAAGATTTAGCGACACTATAAGAGGTAAGATTATGTTAACTCAAAACGTGATTAACTTATTAAATGCACAGATGAATTTAGAAATGTACTCATCAAATTTATATTTACAAATGAGTGCATGGTGTGAACAACAAGGCTTTGAAGGTGCGGCAAAATTTTTATCAGAACACGCCGCAGAAGAAATGCTTCACATGCATAAACTTTTTACTTATCTAACAGAAACGGGTGCACTTGCCGTAATTGGTAAAATTGCTGAACCGCCACATCAATTCGACTCTTTAAAACAAGTGATGGAATTAACTTATGAACATGAACAGTTAATTACTCGTTCAATTAATGAGTTGGTGGGGACAACATTAGCTGAAAAAGATTATTCTGCGTTTAATTTCTTGCAATGGTACGTTGCGGAACAACACGAAGAAGAAAAATTGTTTAGCACAATTTTAGATAAATTTGCCATTCTTGGCGATGCAGGCGAAGCAGACTTCTTTGTGGATAAATACCTCGGCACGATTCAACACGATTGCGCAGCGGCACCACAAAAATAATATAAAACACGCCCTAATTTTCAAAAAATTTTATGAAAATTGGGGCGTAATCGTTACCAAATCATGTGAAAATCAGGTTCGGATTGATCGTAATTGATCAAACATTTTGCGAAAACGTGACGCATTTGTCCTTCCGCATCGGTTAAACCAATCCATACTTCAGCGAATTGTTCAGGATCAATCAGCACACCGATTTCTTCTTCCCAATTTTCTGCCGTATCAAATAATGCGATTTCACCACATTCGGCAAATTTTTCATTAAATAAGGCAATTTCTTGGGCAGATAAATTTTCGCCTGCCATTTCAAGAAAAATCTCGTAAGCGAGATCGAGTAATGCCTCATCTGTCATTTTTTGCATAAAATAACCTTAAACGTTGAAACGGAAATGCATGATATCGCCATCTTGAACGATATAATCTTTTCCTTCTAAGCGCCATTTACCCGCATCTTTCGCGCCAGCTTCACCTTTACAATCGATGAAGTCTTGGTAAGCGATAACTTCCGCACGGATAAAGCCTTTTTCAAAGTCAGTGTGGATAACTGCCGCTGCTTTTGGCGCAGTTGCCCCTACAGAAACTGTCCAAGCACGTACTTCTTTTACCCCAGCAGTGAAGTAAGTTTGAAGATTAAGAAGTTTATAGCCTGCACGAATCACACGGTTTAAACCTGGTTCTTCGATACCAAGATCTGCTAAAAATTCATCACGTTCTTCATCGTCTAATTCTGCGATTTCTGCTTCGATAGCCGCACAAACTGGCACAACCACTGCACCTTCTTTTTCCGCAATTTCACGTACTTTGTCTAAGTATGGGTTATTTTCAAAACCATCTTCGTTTACGTTTGCGATGTACATGGTTGGTTTAAGAGTTAAGAAGTTATAGCCTTTGATCGCTTTTAATTCGTCTTCGTCTAACTCCACAGAACGAATCATGCCTGCTTCTTCAAGGACAGGTAAGATTTTTTCCATAACAGATAATTCAAATTTCGCATCTTTATCGCCACCTTTAGCACGTTTTTGTAAACGTTGAATGGCACGTTCACAGCTATCTAAGTCCGCAAGTGCTAATTCAGTATTGATGGTTTCGATATCATCTAATGGATTGATTTGACCTGCAACGTGTACGATATCGTCATTTTCAAAGCAACGTACAACGTGACCGATTGCATCAGTTTCACGGATATTGGCTAAGAATTTGTTACCAAGACCTTCACCTTTACTCGCACCAGCAACTAAACCTGCAATATCAACAAATTCCATAGTAGTTGGTAAAACACGTTCTGGTTTCACGATTTCTGCGAGAGCATCTAAACGTGGATCTGGCATTGGAACCACACCCGTATTAGGTTCGATTGTACAGAATGGATAGTTAGCGGCTTCAATACCCGCTTTGGTTAATGCATTAAAAAGGGTGGATTTCCCAACGTTTGGAAGTCCAACGATACCACATTTAAATCCCATAATTTTTCCTTGTTTTGATAAATACGTTTATTCTGCTTTAAAACTATTTAAGCGTGTTGTCGCCTTGGTTATCCCATCTTTGAATAGGATAGGTAAACAGCGCACGGCTTCATCAAGGGCTTCATCAATTTTCTTTTGATCAGCTGGTGCAGGTTTGCCTAAAACATAACTGGTGACCAAATTACGATCGCCTGGATGACCAATCCCAATACGCAAGCGGTAGAAATTTTTATTATTGCCAAGGGCTGCAATGATATCTTTCAAGCCATTATGCCCACCGTGACCACCGCCTAGTTTGATTTTCGCCACGCCTGCTGGTAAATCCATTTCATCGTGCGCAACGAGAATTTCTTCAGGTTTGATGCGGTAAAAATTTGCCATCGCACCCACCGCTTTACCACTTAAATTCATAAAAGTAGTGGGTAACAAAAAGCGAACTTCTTGACCATCAATCATTGCACGTGCTGTTTTTCCGAAAAACTTTGGCTCATCTTTTAAAGAAAAACCATAACGACGGGCAACTTCCTCAATAAACCAGGCACCCGCATTGTGGCGAGTATCAGCATATTTTTCACCAGGATTGCAAAGTCCCACGATTAATTTAATTTCTGACATTTTAAAGCTCGTGATAGGTAATAAAAAACACGCCATTCTAGCCGAAAAACCTGATTTTCTCAATCAAAGAACAACATAAATAAAAATCTCACACCCCGTTTTTCGTAAAAATTTTTATGAAAATGGGGGCGTGATAAAGGCTAATCGCAAGGTTCAATTACGACTTTAATATCTTGTGGGGGGGCATAGTATGGGGCAGAGGTAATGAATAGGTTAATGCCGAGCGCAGCATACTCGGCAATATTGTCTTTATTAATTCCGCCTGCAACCGAAAGCGTACAGGGAGAATTTTGTTGTTTTAGTAATATTAAGGCACGTTTTACTTCGTCAAGACTGAATTTATCCAGTTGAATAATATCGGGCTTGGCTGGAAGAATTTGTAAAAATTGCGCCCAATTATCCGCTTCGATCGTCATTTTATTTTCTGGTGCATGTTGACGAAATTGTTTAACGATCGCATTAAAATCATTGGGATCGTTAAGCAATCGGCGATGATTGCTAAAAACTAAAACCGTTTCACTTAACCCTTGACGATGAATACCACCGCCACCACTTAAAATTGCTTGCGTTGCCAATTTTCGGGTATAAGGAATGGATTTGCGCGTACATAAGATCACCGCACTTGGGTTAACAGCAATGGCGTTTTGGCGCATCTCGTGCATATATTGAGCGACACCACAACACCATTCCAAAATACATTGTGCGACTTTCCAGCCTTGGTGCAACGCTACTGCATCGCCACAAACTTGCATAATCACTCCACCTGCGTGTGCCTGTTGCCCCTCGGCGACTAAAACTTGTGGATTAAGATGAAGTTTACGCAAAACAGCAGCGGCAACGTCAATACCTGCAACCACTCCTGCATCTTTACGTTTGAAAATCATCTTCGCTTGTTTGCCGTATAAACCTAAGACGTGTGTAGTCAGATCGCCACGATAAGCATCCTCTAACAGGAGTGCGTCAATTTCTGCATCGGAAAAATAAATCATTTTTCCTCCTCAATTTTTTCTAAATTCACTTGTTGCCCTTGTTGTAAAAATAATGTTCGCTGGGCTAAAAATGCGGTTTCTTTAGGCTCATGGCTGACTAAAAGGGTGGTAATTTGGGATTCTTGTAAAATTGCTTGTAAAGTCAGCCAGATTTGCTGGCGAATATCCCAGTCTAGTGCGGAAAAAGGTTCATCTAAAAGTAAAAGATCGGGTGGATTAATGAGCGCGCGTGCCAAGGCTGCACGTTGTTTTTCTCCGCCTGAAAGGGCAGTAGGATAACGTTCAGCGAGGGGAGAGATATGTAATTTCTCCAGTAATTGCATTTTCTCTTTTAGGGAAATATGTGGAGCAGCTAAATCCAAATTGCCTAAAACAGTTTTATGGGGAAATAAATAAAGAAATTGGTTTAAATAGCGACAATTTCGTTGCCATGGCGGGCATTTTTGTAAATTTTGTCCGTTTAGCCAAATTTCACCCTGATAATTTACATAGCCTGCAATGGCATTGAGTAAGGTACTTTTACCACTTCCTGAGGCACCGACAACGGCAAAACATTCGCCTTTATCGACGTGAAAATGTATATCTTGTAAAATTCCGACCTGTAAATTATTCACTTTTAGCATATTTTTCTCGATTAAAATAACGCAATAGGAAAAGCAATAACCCTGCGATAAATAAGAGCCATAAGGCAGCAGCGATAGCAATATCAAAATCGCCACTGGCAATATTTAAATAAACCGCCATTGGTAGGGTTTCCGTTTTAAAGCGGGTTGCTCCCGCAAGCATTAAGGTTGCTCCAAACTCACCAATTGCCCGTGACCATGCTAAAATTCCTCCACAAATGAGTGCTTTTTTACAAAGTGGCAATTCTACTTTTAGTAAAGTCTTAAAAGGGGACAATCCTAGGTTATAAGCCGTTAGCCTATAGCCAATGTCTAGCCCAGAAAAGGCACCACGCGCGCTTCGTAGAAAAATAGCGGTTGCGATGTAAGTTTGCGCAATAATGATACCGAGCGGGCTAAACATCGATTCGCCTAAGCGTGGGAAAAGTTGATTGACAATACTATCTCCATTCAGTAACAACAGTAAACTTAGCCCCGTGACTAATGGTGGCAAAACCATAGGCAAATCAAAAAGCGTATCAATCAAAACTTGTCCATAAATGGGGCGAATAGACATTCGCCACGCAATTGGAATTGCAATGCAACTTGCGAGCAAAAGTGAGCAAAGCGACGTGATGAGTGACAGCCCCAAAGCAAAATGGAGCTCCGCATTTTGGAGTGTTAAAGCGAAAAATTGCGGGTTAACTTGTAATATCAACGCCCCAATTGCCCCAAGCACAACACTCAAAAAAAGAATTAAGGGCAATGTCGCCAAACAAACGCTAATACTTCTATTTAATCGGTAAGAAACCTTCATGGGTAAATGTGGCAATACCGTTAGGGGAAGTAAACATTTGCATAAGTTTTTCAGCTGCTTGTGGATGGGTTGTGGTTTTTAAAAGTGCAATCGTCACTTTTTCTTTTGGTGTACCGACAGGGCTTGGTAAAATTTTAAGCTTATCACGTTCTCTATAAGCCCCAGCACGTCCGATGACCGCAGCATCAACTTGCCCATGGAGTAAATAAAGCATGAGTTGTTTTACTGTTGCGGCTTTAGTCACAATTTTTTTATTTAACTCATCGGCGTAGCCTGATGCATCAATCATTTTTTCTGCACCTTTACCAAGTGCCATAGCCTTACTATCACCAATTCCAATACGCAAATCGCTATGGGCAAGTTCCTTGAGCGAATTGATATTTTTAGCTTTATCACGGCGAACGGCCATAACAGGAACGTGTAAAACAATAGGCATATCTTGTTGAATATAACCATCATGCAGTTTTTGGACATAATTTTCCGAGCCAGAGAGAAATAAATCACCTTTTTTAGTGGTTTCAAAACGGGTGAGTAATTGTCCCATTCCCGCATACTCTACGATAACTTTATTGCCCGTTTCTTTTTCATATTGGGTAATGATTTTTTGTGTTGGATTTTTTAATCCTGCACCTGCGTATAGGTAAAGTTCGTCGGCGTGAGCAAATGTCATAGCTCCCAGCCCTAAGGCGACCCCTAAAATGATGTGTGATTTATTCATACTATGCTCCAAAGGTTAAATAAAATTAATTATATATAAAGTTAAATAACGTTCAATCTTAATTCTGTCGAATAACCGTCCACTTAGAAAATCTTTTCAAAAAATCGCTATCATTATTCTTGATAATAATTACAATGAGTTATGTTTTTAAAATAAATAGATTAAAAATGGAATTTAATTATCAAAAATGCATCATTATAGCAGGAATGCTGTTATTGCCTTCATGGGTATTGGGGAAAGATAAACCCGTCAGTTTGGTGGGATTAATTTATCATGCAACACAAGGAAATCCCGTTGCGCAGTATAACTTAGGGGTACTTTATGAGCGTGGTTGGAATGTGCCACAATCTTATGCAAAAGCCATTGCATATTATCAAAAATCAGCACGGCAACATTTTGCACCTGCTGAATCTAATCTGGGCGCCTTATATGTGAAAGGGTTAGGTGTACCACAATCTTATTCTACTGCGGTGAATTATTTCAAAGCAGCGGCTCGGCAAGGCTTTGATGAGGGCGAATATAATCTAGGCGTTGCTTATGCGCTAGGGCAAGGCGTCCCACAATCTTATCGTAATGCCGTAAAATACTATAAACAAGCCGCCTTGCAAGGAAATCAATGGGCACAAGAAAATCTTGGCGTAGCGTACTTACAGGGGCAAGGTGTTACGCAATCGTATGCACGCGCATTTCATTATTTAAAGAAATCTCAAATGCAAGGAAATGCAAATGCTGCCTTTGATCTTGGCGTATTGTTTTATGAGGGACGAGGAGTGAAACGTAACTACATACGGGCATTCCATTATTTTAAACAAGCCGCCGACAAAGGGGATGCTTTAGCACAATTTAATCTTGGGCGAATGTATTGGCTTGGACAGGGGACGAAAGTATCTTTTAAACGAGGAGCCCACTATTTTCAAAAGGCAGCGACTTATGGCAATCCTCGAGCACTTGCACTGTTAAAAACAATATAAATCTGTATAAAAAAACTACTTTTTTAAAAGAATAAGCGTAGAATGGAAACGTGCTTTTTAGATAAAAAAGGAGCTGTAAATGAAAATTTATCAAAAAACGCTATTAGCGAGTCTTTTCTGTTTATCGTTATCCCTTCCTGCTTATTCTACTTCTCTCACTTCGCATGATGCTTTGCAAACTTTAATCACACAAGCGCAAGCTGGTAGTGCTAAAGCCCAATATCGTCTTGGTAGTGATTATTTTTATGGGAATGGGGTGGATCGATCCTATCCACAAGCCATTAAATATTTCAAGCTTGCAGCACAACAAAAATTTGCATTAGCGCTTGATAACCTAGGCATTGCCTATGAAAATGGACAAGGTGTAAAACAATCTTATTCCGAAGCAGTGAAATATTATCGGGCTGCGGCTAAGCAAGGTGATCCGTGGGGATATGCGTTACTTGGTGATCTGTATGCAGAAGGACATGGCGTGAAAAAATCTGAAAAAATGGCCATTGATTATTACAAAAAGGCAGCCAAGTTGGGCGTGACTTGGGCGGTTGATAAATTAGGTATTTTGTATGATAACGGCGTAGGGGTAAAAAAATCTTACATAAAAGCCAAAGATTATTTTCAAAAAGCCGCTGCACAAGGAAATAAAAACGCACAATATAATCTCGGTATTATGTATCAACAAGGATTAGGCGTGAGTGAGAATGGGGCAAAAGCAACGAAATATCTCACTGAATCAGCGCCAAACAATGAAATAGAAGCATAATATATTAAGAAATATAACACGCCCGATTTGTAGAAAAAATATTCAAAACTGGACGTGTTATTTTTTATAAAAAATATTTTAAAATTAATACGTTACGTTTTTGAAATTTCAGTATAGAATATGACACAATTTTTAGTCATATAGGACGTATTATGCATTTTCATCCTAAAAAAGCGGCATGTACAAGTTTCGTTATTGCAAGTTGTATTGCACCGTTATATGCATCTGTATTACCCGATTTAAATTCAGGTAATGCAGAATATCAACAAGGTTTATCTTATCTTCATGGTTCTCATGTTCCCAAATCCTATCATCACGCAATAACGCATTTTCAAAAAGCCGCTCGGCAAGGTAATCTCGACGCACACAATCGTCTTGGCGATTTACACTATTTTGGTCTTGGTGTACATCAATCTTACGCAAAAGCATTTGCACATTTTCAAAAAGCTGCTCAACAAGGCAATGCTGAAGCTTTGGATAATCTCGGCGTGATGTATGCACATGGACAAGGAGTTAAACAAGATTACGCAAAAGCACGATATTACTATCAACAAGCCGCTGATAAAGGCTATGCTCTAGCGCAATTGCACTTGGGAAATATGTATTATTTAGGTCATGCAGGCATGCGCTCTTATGCTAAAGCCTTTATGTATTACCAAAAAGCTGCAGATCAAAATAATGCGGTCGCACAAAATCGCTTAGCTGATCTGTATTACGCAGGTGAAGGCGTGAGTCAGTCTTATGCTAAAGCACTCGTTTTATACCAAAAAGTCGCAAATCAGGGCAATGCAGATGCATTAGATAACCTCGGCTATCTTTATGCAAATGGACAGGGTGTCGCAAAATCAGAAAGTAAGGCTATCGTATATTATCAAAAGGCTGCAGCAAAGGGATTAGTGATCGCACAATTACATCTTGGCAATATGTATCATCTTGGACACGGAGTAAAACAAGATTATGCTAAAGCACGCCATTATTATTTACAGGCAGCCAAAGAACACAATGGTTTAGCGTATGATAATCTCGGAACATTATATGCGAATGGACAAGGTGTTCCCCAATCTTACCAAAAAGCAGCGGATTATTTTCGTGAAGGAGCAAAACTGGGTAATGCTCGCAGTGCATATAGCCTCGGCATCCTTTACCTCAATGGAATGGGCGTCCCACACTCTGTAGAAAAAGCAAAAAATTACTTAACTCAAGCGGCTCAACAAGGCGAACAACACGCTATTGCCATTTTAAATAAAATTTCAGCATAAATTTTTACATTTCATAAAACCACGCCCCGATTTTCGTCAAAATTTTTGTAAAAATCGGGGCGAACGGCATTTTTATCATCAAATTCACAAAAAGATCAATTTTCAAAAAATAGCAAATTGATGTCTTTATATTCTGTTTTTTATCAAAAAATATCCGACTTATTAATCTGTATATATCTTTATAGTTATTATTTTAATTTATGATAGGTATTAGCTAAACTAATGATAGGTGAAAGCTTTTTGTCCAAAAAGTTTATTTTATACATAATAATAGAGCGAAAAATTTCCATTTGCAAACAAATGCTTATAAGTAGTTATTATAGCGTTATAAATATAACGAAATTCAAAAAAACTACTTGTGGATTTTACTAGGATTGATATATGAACAAAATTTTTAAGGTTGTATTTTCTAAGAATTTACAACGATTCGTTGTTACCTCTGAATTAGCAAAAGGTCATACGAAAGCAAGCACAACTGATAAGACAATTAACTTAATTCGTCCTTTCACCTTTATTAAATCTTTACTTGCCCTATCAATTGGTGCCGCCCTCATGACACCAACGAGTGTATTTGCGGCAGATAAATCAGCAGCCGATCAATGTGTTCCGAGTCTTAATATAATTAATAATAAACTTCAACTAGGACAACTTCCTAAAGGATGTGAATTGCGTAAGGGATGGGTTGATTCTGTGGAAAAAACTTATTCATTAAAATATGGAAATGTGTATGCCAATAATATTGGATTACAACAATGGACTAATGATCCTGTCCACTTTCAGACTGTGAATTTATCTAATTTACCTAATAGTAGTCAGGCAGTACAAATTGGTATCTATGCTAATGCAGGTGAGCGTAGTACAGCTGTGGGGTGGGGAGCCACGGCAAATGATCAGAGTGGTGTTGCAGTTGGTTTACAAACTGTAGCCTCTGATATTCAGGCTGTTTCCGTTGGTTCCCGCACAATTGCAAGTGGTAATCAATCCACTGCATTAGGTAATGATACGGTAGCAGGAGGGTATTCATCTGTTGCATTAGGGTCAGATGATGTTGCTGTTCGTTTTAGAGATGAATTTTCTTTACAACGCATGATGGAGAACTTCGTTAACAAAGCGGGGCTTAAAACGCAATCGGATCAAGATTACTTTGAACAAATAGTAAAAAAATTAACAGTTAAAAAGAATGGTGCAAGTTTAGAATTAGGTACAGGTAGTGGAAGTGCATTTGAGAAACTTTCTCAATCAGATAAAGAATTTTTAGAAAAGTTAAAGTATGCAGGAAATATGTCATTAAGTAACTTTTTATCGAAATATTATTTATCAGTTGGGTTAGCAGATCCTAATTGCACTGGCAATAGTTGTAAACTTGAATGGACAAATCATGCTATTTATTCACCAACTTTTGCTGGAGGAATTGGGGCAGTAGCCATTGGACCAAGGGCTATTGCTGATGGAGAAGTAGCTACTACGGTTGGTACATTATCTTTTGCATTAGGAGATCATTCTTCTGCTTTTGGTTTTCGTTCTTTCGTGAGTAAAAAATCAATTGGGGGTACTGCTTTTGGTGAAGCTTCACATGTTTTTGGTATAAATGGAACTGCTGTTGGGCATCAAGCAGAGTCAACTAATGCCAATGCTTCCGCTTTTGGGAATGGTGCCCATGCAGTTGGTAACAGTTCTTTAGCACTGGGAGATAATGCTGCTGCTAATGCAGAAGTAAGCAATAAATCTAGTTTTACAGCAGCGGTAAAAGCACAACATAACGCTATGAAAATTAATAGTTCTGAGACTATTAGCCCTACGTTAAAAGATTTCGAATTTAAATATAAAGAAACTGGTACTCCATATTTAACAATGAAAACTGAAGACGGAAAAGAAACAGTAAATGTTAAGAAAACAGCGAAATTTGGAGATCATGCAATAAGTATCGGTCATCTTGTATTAGCGGATGGTGATCGATCAACTGTAATTGGTAACAGTGCTTATGTTGGTGGAAATGATTCTCTCGGTATCGGTACTGCAACTTACGTTGATGCTAATGCGGCTAATGCTGTTGCTGTGGGAACAGGCAGTTATGTTTCTCAAAAAGGTAGTGTGGCAATTGGTAATTTAGCAACTTCAAATAGTGAAAAAGGTATCGCACTAGGGGCAAGTGCTATTGCGAATAGCTTAAGTGGCGTTGCTCTAGGTTCTGCTTCGCATGCGGATCGTGTGAGCCTAGTTTCAAATGGTACTCAAGTAACTATTAATGAAAAACCAACTGTAAATGCTCATCAAGTTTACGCACCTGTAAGCACAAAAGCCGATGATCAATTTGGTCAAGCTATTATTAGTACAGTAAAAGGTAACCTTGGTGCAATTTCTGTCGGTAATGATACCGCAACTCGTCAAATCACCCACGTTGCCGCTGGTACCGCAGATGACGACGCAGTCAACGTCGCTCAACTTAAAGCTGTTGCTGCTCACACTGGTGGCGTAACCCGTTATCAAGGAGATATGGGAGATAGCGACAATAAAGTTTTAACTCGTACGTCAGAACAAACATTAGGAGTTAAAACAACTAAAGATTGGACTGGAAAAGATGGCGCTCACTATACTGGTGACAATTTAGAAACGTACACGACGGCTGATGGTATCCAAATTGGCATGAAAGATACTCCAACCTTCAAAACCATTACGTTAACTAATGGAAATAAAGGCGGAAATAACAGTGTAACCTTAACTCCAACCGAAAAAGGATTAAGTTTTGGTGACAAACAATTATCAGGCGTAACTAGCTCAGCCACTACCTTTACCCCACAAGGTTTAACAGGGGAGGGAGTAACTGATAAGAATGCTCCATTATTACAATTTAACAATCCTGCACCAAGTGATACTGTACAACACAGCGTTGCTACCGTTGGCGATTTAATGAATCTCGGCTGGATTGTAAGTGCAGGGAAAACTGATAGTAGTTCAACTTATAAAGACGTTGTAAAAAATGCCAACGAAGTCCACTTCGTCGGTAGTGATGGCATCATCGTAGATGGACAAACAAATAGTGATGGTGTCCGTGAAATCAAAATTACCCTAGATAAAGATACTTTAGCGAAAGATGATCGCTTCAAAGGACCAAAAGGTGATCGTGGAGAAACTGGCCCAGCAGGTCCAATGGGCCCACAAGGCATACCTGGTCCAGTTGGCCCGCAAGGTCCAGCAGGTAAACAAGGCAAAGAGGGGCCAGCAGGGCCTCGTGGCGCAACCGGTCCAAAAGGCGACCAAGGGGAAATGGGTCCACAAGGTAAACAGGGTGAACCTGGAGAACGAGGTCCAGTGGGTCCAATAGGACCACAGGGACCACGAGGAGAGCAAGGTTTACAAGGCCCAGCAGGTCCAGAGGGTAAAACTGGACCGCAGGGACCAGCCGGTGAACGCGGTCCAGTTGGTCCGCAAGGTGAACGTGGTCCTAAAGGTGATACCGGTCCTAAAGGCGAACAAGGCCCAATTGGTCCAGAAGGTCCTCAGGGTAAACAGGGTGACATAGGTCCACAGGGCCCAGAGGGCAAACCAGGTAAACAAGGTCCGGTTGGTCCTAAAGGTGCTCCAGGAGAACGAGGACCAGCTGGTGAACGTGGTCCTAAAGGTGATACCGGTCCAGTTGGTCCTAAAGGTGATCGTGGTCCGGTTGGTCCGCAAGGTCCAGCAGGAAAAGATGGTGCACAAGGACCAAAAGGCGAACGTGGCGAAACAGGTCCTCAAGGTCCAGTTGGCCCAGTAGGTCCAATGGGACCTAAGGGAGAAACTGGTGCTACTGGTCCACAGGGACCTCGTGGGGAAACCGGTGCACAAGGTCAAAAAGGCGATCGTGGAGAAATAGGTCCACAGGGTCCAGCAGGTAAACCAGGGGAACGTGGTCCAGTTGGTCCGCAAGGTCCAGCAGGAAAAGACGGTGCACAAGGACCAAGAGGCGAACGTGGTGAAACAGGTCCTCAAGGTCCAGTAGGTCCAATGGGAGCGAAAGGCGAAACTGGTGCTACAGGTCCACAAGGTCCAAAAGGTGATCGTGGAGAAATAGGTCCAGAAGGTCCTCAAGGTGAAAAAGGCGACACAGGACCACGCGGTCCAAAAGGTGACCGTGGGGAACAAGGCCCAGCAGGTGAAAAAGGACCTAAAGGTGACACTGGTCCGCGTGGACCAGCAGGTGAACGTGGTCCAGCAGGTCCAGTAGGTCCAAGAGGAGAACAAGGCCCAGCAGGTCCAGAGGGTAAAACTGGACCGCAAGGACCAGCAGGCGAACGCGGTCCAGTAGGTCCGCGTGGCGAAACCGGTCCACAAGGTCCGATTGGTCCTAAAGGCGAGCAAGGTCCAGCAGGAAAAGACGGTGCACAAGGACCAAGAGGCGAACGTGGTGAAACAGGTCTTCAAGGTCCAGTAGGTCCAATGGGACCGAAGGGAGAAACTGGTGCAACAGGTCCACAAGGTCCAAAAGGTGACCGCGGAGAACAAGGCCCAGCAGGTGAAAAAGGACCTAAAGGTGACACTGGTCCACGTGGACCAGCAGGTGAACGTGGTCCAGCAGGTCCAGTAGGTCCAAGAGGAGAACAAGGACCGGCAGGTCCTAAAGGTGAAACTGGACCACGTGGTCCGCAAGGTCCTGCGGGTAAAGACGGTAAAAATGGTAAGGACGGTAAAGATGGTTCTGGCTCAGTGAAATTGGGTGATAGCACAACTGTAAGCGGTACAGGTACCATTGCTGATCCGTATCGTATTAACGTGACAAGTGGTGATATTAAAGTTTATGACGGTAAAGACGCAAATAAACCACAAGGTAAACTTTATGTCGGCAACTTGCCTGCTGGCTCTACACCAGAAAAACAAAAAGAGTTAACGAATGCATTAAATCAAGCGAAAAAAGCGGTTCAAACTCAAGAAAATGAGTTGAAAACTGCACAAGAGGCTTTAAAAGCTAAACCAGATGATAGTGCTGCAAAAACAAAAGTTCAGGAATCTGAAAAAGCATTAACAACTGCTCAAGATAATCTTACGAAAGCACAAGAGAATTATCAAAATGCGGGCTTTGGTAAAGTAGCAACGGTGCAAAATGTCGTTGATGCGATTAACCAATCTGGCTTTAATCTTGAGGCAGAGGGGGCGCATACTGCATTAATTAATCCTGGACATACGGTGAACTTAACAGGTAAACCTACTACAAAAGTAGGTTCAACTGATAAGTCTGATGCGGGTAATATCGTTATTACTCAGTCAACAGAAAATGGTAAAACGACAGTTCATTTTGATCTAAATAAAAATTTAGATTTGAGTAAAACTGTAAACGGTAAGACTGAACAAGGTTCTATTGGTGGTTTAGCGGATCATTTACCGACACCAGCGAATACTACTAAGTCTGAAAATGCACCAACTGTTGATGAAACAAAAGGTCACCAAGCAGCAACGATTAATGATGTATTGAACGCAGGTTGGAATTTACAAAATAATACAACCCCGATCGATTTCGTTAAACCGTATGACACAGTGAACTTTGCAAATGGTAATGGTACACAAATAACCGTAACTGCAGATAGTGCGCATAAAGTTAATACGGTTAAAGTGGATATCAATGTAGATGGTAAAACCTTAACCACCGAACCGATGTATAAAGATCCAACTACACATCAAGATGTGAAGGTAGTGAAAGGTGATGGTAATAATGGAACATCAAAAGATAAATGGTATCAAGCAAATGCGGAAGGTAAACCTGAAGCAGGTAAAGAGGTACAAGCTAAAGATGTGAAACAAGTCCTTACCACAAATGGTACCTTTGGTTTAAGGGATAGCACTGGTAATACAGCAACAGCTGGCTTAAATCAAACGGTTGAAGTTATCGGTAAAGATGGTGTCGATGCGAAAGTTATCACAGTGAATAAACAAGGTAATACGCCAGAATATAAAGCACTCCAAGTTTCTTTAAAAGGTAACGTGGATGTAGCGGGTGACGGTAATAACGGCAGCAGCATTACATTACATGGTGCGAAAAATACTGCGGGTACAACCACGACAACTGCACCACAAGCGAAAATTACAGTTGCGAATGGTACCAACGGCGTTGATGGCGTGAGTGGTGATGACACACGCACTGCGGGTAACGGTCATAATGGTATGACACGTATTGAATACCAAAATGGTACTGGACCAAAACATGAAGTGGCTACACTTGATGATGGTTTAATTTTCAAAGGTGATGATGGCAAAGCGGTTACTCGTAAATTAAATCAAACCTTGACTATCAAAGGTGATGCGAAATCTGCTGATTTAGCAACATTTACGACTGGAAATATTGGCGTAGTTAAAGATCCAGCTACCGATGCTCATGGCTTAGTAATTAAGCTTGCGAAAGATCTACACGGTATTAATAGCCTACAAGGTGATAATAACGGTAGCAAAATTACCTTGGGTGATAATGGTAAAGGCATTACATTGAGCAACGGTCAATCAGGCACTGGCGATCATGACGTTCAATTACATGGCGTTGCGACAGGTACTGCACCAACAGATGCAGTAAATGTAAAACAATTAATTGATGAAATTAATGCAAATGCTACCCAACTTAAAAATGGGGACAATACCATTGTTACAGGTAATGGAACCAAAGCGGATCCTTATCGTGTCAATGTACAAACTGGAGATGTAACAGTAAATAGCACCACGGGTAAAGCTGATGGCTTGCCAACGGGTGTGACTGAAGATGAGGCGAAAAAACTACAAACTGCATTGGATAATGCAGAAAAAGCTGTAGCGAATAATCGTCAAGCATTGGCTGATGTAAAAGCTAAGTTAGATACGGCTGAAAAAGGAAAAAATCCAGAAACTATTAAACAAGCTAAAGCAGATGTAACCAAAGCTGAACAAGAGTTATCTAATGCTCAAAACGGATTGGATACAGCCCAAAAAGCTTATCAAGACAAAGGCTTAGATAAAGTTGCAACAGTACAAAGCGTCGCTAAAGCGATTAATAATTCTGGCTTTACACTCCAAGCGAATGGTACTGGCGGTAATTTAGTGAAACCGGGTAGCACTGTAAACTTAACAGGCAATAGTACACCTGCACAAGGAACAACCCCGGCTAAAAACGGTAATATTGTAGTTAACCAAACAACGGATAAACAAGGTAATACCACTGTTCACTTTGATTTAAATCAACACCTTGATTTAAGCAAACCAGGAAAAGATGGCACTAAAGTTTATGGTTCTATTGATGGATTAAAAGATCATTTAACAGCACCAAATACAAACCAACCATTACAGGTTCAAACTAAACCTGCTGATGTAAAAGAACATCAAGCTGCGACAGTAGGTGATGTTCTCAATGCAGGGTGGAATGTACAAAATAATGGTAATCAAAAAGGTTTTATCAAAGCTTATGATAGTGTTAATTTTGTAAATGGTGCAGGCACTATCGCCCAAGTAACGGAACAAGAAAATGGTAAAGTAAATGTTACCTTTAATGTTGGAGTTGACGGTAAAACTACAAAAATTGTAGCGAAAGATGGTGATGGTAAAGTTGTTGTTAAAGGCAATGGTACTAACGGTACTCAAGCTGATAAATGGTATCATCCAAATGATAAGGGCGAACCATCAGGAACTGCATTAACACCAGATCAAGCTAAAAATGTAAAACAAGAAATCGTGTCTAATAGCGTTTCTGCTTTACAAAATGGCGATCATACCCAGGTTACAGGTACAGGTAGCGAAACTGATCCGTACAAAGTAAATGTGGTAACAGGTAGTTTAAGCAATGGTAATAACGCATCACCAGCGGGACAAACTCCAGCAGGTAAAGTTGTAGTAGATACCAAAACGTTACAAACTGCGGTAGATAATGCGAAGAAAGCCTTGGAAGCAGCTAAAGCGAAAAATCCACAGGATGCTAAAGCCGTGAAAGAAGCGGAAGCAAAAGTTGCGCAAGCAGAAAAAGCATTGCAAGATGCGGATAAGCAAATTGCCACTGTTGGTAATGTAGCAAAAGCAATCAATGATTCAGGCTTTACGCTACAAACTAACGGTAAAGGTGGAGAATTAGTGAAACCGGGTAGCACTGTAAACTTAACAGGTCAAACAACACCTGCTCAAGGTACAACTGCGAAAGACGGTAACATTGTGGTTAAACAAACAGTAGAGGATGGTCAACCAACTGTCCACTTTGATTTAAATCAACACCTTGATTTAAGCAAACCAGGGCAAGATGGTCATAAAGTTTATGGTTCTATTGATGGATTAAATAATCACTTCACAGAACCGTCAACACAAAATATCAAGTCGGAAAGTGTACCGAGTGATATTGCACCGAAAGCGCACCAAGCAGCAACGGTGAGTGATGTATTGAATGTGGGCTGGAATTTACAAGGTAATTCTACGCCAGTGGACTTTGTGAAACCGTTTGATACCGTTAATATTATTGATGGTACAGGAACAACTGTAGTTGCAAAAGCAAGTGATCATGGAACAGAAAGTACAATCCAGATCAATAGTTTGACTCAATATGTTGATGATCAGGGTAATCCGCTTGTACACCATGGTGATAAGTACTATCCAGCAGGATCGATTGTGGGCAAAGATGGAAAAGTGTATCCGCAAGGCACACCAATGACAGATGGCGAACCAAACGATTCTCATGCACCAGTTGCAACCCCTGTGACACCAGCGAAAGTTGGTATTGTTAGCCCAAATAAACAGCCGATTAAATTAGGCAATGTGGCAACAGGCACGAGCGATCAGGATGCGGTGAACGTTAAACAATTACGTGACACCATAAAAGAAAATGCAACGCATATTGCTAATGGAGATAGTACAGTTATCAGCGGTACTGGCACACAAAACGATCCGTTCCGTGTGAATGTTACGACAGGCGATGTGACAATTGGGCAAGATGGCAAGGCACAGGTACCAACTAACCCAACATTGCAAAATGCTTTAAACAAAGCTGAAAAAACTGTTAATGATAATCGCCAATCTTTAGATATGGCAAAAACAGCATTAGAAAATGCAGAAAAAGGTAAAGATACATCAGCAATTACAGCAGCGAAAAATAAAGTTGCCCAAGCTGAAAAAGCATTAAATCAAGCCCAACATGCATTGGATAAAGCCCAAAAAGATTATCAAGACGCAGGTTTAGGTAAAGTTGCAACAGTGGAAGGTGTAGCGAAAGCAATTAACCAATCTGGTTTTAACCTTGAAGCGGATGGAGCGAATAAGACACTTATTCATCCAGGAAATACCGTGAACTTAACGGGTAAAACAGAAAAAGCAGGTAAAGCTGAAAATGGCAATGTTATCGTAAGCCAAACAACTGATACAACAACGGGTAAAACAACCGTCCACTTTAGCTTAAATAAAGATCTTAAAGACATTAACAGTGTTCAAGGATCAAATGGCGGAAGTAAGATCACCCTTGGTGATAAAGATCACGGTATTACATTAAGTAATGGTGATAATAAACCTACCCAAGTTCATGGCGTAGCAGCGGGGACTAGCCCAACTGACGCAGTGAATAAAGGACAGTTAGACAATGCGATTAACCACCAAGCGCAAAGTATTAATGCGAATACACCGTTTGAATATAAAGATACACAAGGACATAAACTTGAAAAAGTAGGCGATCATTTCTATCAAAATGAGGGCAATGCTCCATTAGTGATCAGTAAAGACGGTAAAGTATATCCAGCAAATACACCGCTTGACGCACAAGGTAAACCGACAAATGGTGCACAACCATTAACGGCGACTGATGCAAATAACGTGGTAATCAGTGCAAAAGGAAAAGCACCGCAAGTGGTAAATAATGTGAAATCAACCATTGCATCTCAAGTAGAGAAAGCATTGGCAGATAAACACGTTACTAAACCAAATGCGAATGCAACCGCTGCTGAAAAAGCCGCTTATAAGCAAGCAGTTGAAAAAGCGGCTGCGGATGTAGTGAATGCATTAACGCAACAAGATACAGGCTTAAATACCGCTGCAACCGTGGGTGATTTAAAAACAGTCGCAACAGCAGGTCTAAATTTTGAAGGTAATGACAGCAAAGTTGTACACCGCAACTTAGGTCAAACTCTTCAAGTGACAGGCGATATTGATAAAGCTCATCTTGATCATTTTGAAAGTGCGCAAAACAATATTCGTGTTGTGAAAAATGGTGACGGCTTACAAGTACAGTTAAATCAAAACTTAACGAACATTCATAGCCTTCAAGGACCACAAAATGGCAGCAAAATTACGCTTGGCGGTAAGAATGACGGTATTACATTAAGTAATGGCGATGACAAACCTACTCAAGTTCATGGCGTAGCAGCAGGGACAAAACCAACGGATGCCGTGAATAAGAGCCAGTTAGATCAAGCGAAAAAAGCATTAACGGACGATTTAACTAACAATGTGAACAAGCTTAATCAAACCATTGCGGATCAAACAATCCAAATTGGTGCGAATGGCGGTAAAAAACATCCAGTTAAACTTCGTGATGGCTTAGATTTCCATGGCACTAAAGGTGAAACAACAGTAAATGTTGATGGTGGCAAAATTACGGTTGGGTTAGATAAAAACTTTGTAAATAAAGTAGATAACAACACGAAAACGTTGGAAAATCTTAAACTTAATCGTGGTGAAGGCTTCCAAATCCAAGGTGACCAAGGTACAGCGATTCAAACAAAACTTGAATCAAACTACCAAGTAAAAGTGGAAGGTAAAAACGTAAACGGTCATCGCAATATTTCAGTTACCTCTGGTAGCGATAAATTAGAAATTGCGTTGGATAAAGATGTCCAAGTTGCAAATAGTGTGACAGCGGGCGATAGCCATGGACCACATACTACTGTCAGTACTGATGGCGTACAGGTTGCAGACAAAGCGGGTAATACAGGTATTAACATCCAAGCGGGTGATAAACACAATACTATCGGCTTTAGACAAAGTAATCCAAAAGATATTCGTACTGCGACAGGTGAAATCCGAGGTTTAGCGACCCCAACCAGCTCACAATTATCGCATGCAGCGAATGTGGATTATGTCAACAAGATGGTTAACCAAAGTTATAACAATGTGAACAAACGCATTAATAACTTACAAAACACCTTAAAAGACATGGATAAACGCCACAATGCAGGCGTTGCGGGTGCTATTGCGCTTGGCTTCTTACAACGTCCAAATGAAGGCGGAAGAAGTATTATCTCTGCTGCAATTGGCGGACACTTAGGACAAAAAGCGTTAGCTATCGGTTACGCACGTAATTCCGATAATAACAAAATGTCCTTCAAAGTCGGTGTTGGGTTAAATACTCAGAAAAATGTCGACTACGGTGCAAGTGTCGGATACCAATGGTAATTTATTAATTTGCTTACAAAATGCGATCTTCGGATCGCATTTTTTTATCTTAAATACGCCCAATTTTTCAGAAAAATTTATGATATTTATTAGTTTATTTTATGATTTTGGTACCAATACAATTTAGGCTTATCTACAAGAATATCAATAACATAAAATACACAATGAAAGTATAAGCTACCAAGATGAGCTAAAAAATTTATCATTTAACAAAAAACAACACGCCCCGATTTTCGCAAAAATTTTCACGAAAATCGGGGCGTGTTTTCCATTTTAAACAAAATATCCATATTAAATAAAAGCAATATATAACATTGTTTTCGATCAAATTAATAACTTATTTTCCTTACTATTAATTTTTTATGGGTATAGAATGCGCAGAATTTTTTATTAACTAGAGAAAATAATATGCGCACATTTATTAAGAAAACGCTTCTCGCCAGTATGCTGCTCGGCATATTTGCCAATCCACTTTATGCAGCAGAAGCACTTGATATCCAAACGGTCATCGCACGAGCCAATCAAGGTGATGTAAAGGCACAAGATGGCTTAGGGATTGCTTACGTGAATGGTTATGGCGTAAAACGTGATTACGCAAAGGCAGTGGAATATTTTCAAAAAGCCGCTGCACAAGGTAATGCAGATGCGCAAGATCGCTTAGGGATTGCCTATGCGAATGGTCTAGGCGTAAAACGTGACTACGCAAAAGCTATAGAATATTTACAAAAAGCTGCCGCACAAGGTAATGCAGATGCACAAGCTCGCTTAGGGGTTGCTTATGCAGATGGTTATGGCGTAAAACGAGATTATGCAAAATCCATAGAATATTTTAAAAAATCTGCTACCAACGGTAATGCAGATGCACAGTATATTTTAGGAATGGTTTATGAAAGTGGTCAAGGCGTAAAGCAAAATTATACTAAAGCCGTAGAGTACTACCAAAAATCCGCAGCACAAGACAATGTAGATGCACAATTAAAACTAGGTACTGCTTATGCAAGAGGTCAAGGTATAAAACGAGATTATACGAAAGCAGTAGAATATTTTAGAAAAGCAGCAGAACAAGGGAATGCAGTAGCACAATATCGTTTAGGTGCAATGTATCAAAGTGGTTTGGGTGTAAAAAAAGATTATGCAAGGGCAGTAATATTTTATCAAAAAGCCGCTGCCCAAGGTAATGTAGATGCACAAGGTGCTTTAGGATCGGCTTATTCAAATGGGCGAGGTGTAAAGCGAGATTATGCACAAGCAGTAAAGTATTGGAAAAAAGCGGCTGCCCAGGGTGATGTAATCGCACAAGGTAATTTAGGAACTGCGTATTACAATGGTGATGGTGTAAAACAAGACTATACTAAAGCAGCAGAGTATTTTAAAAAAGCAGCGGAACAAGGCGATGAAACTGCACAAGATAATTTAGCGAATGCCTATTATTGTGGACGAGGTGTAAAACAAGATTATGTAAAAGCAGTGAAATATTATCAAAAAGCTGCAGTTCAAGGTAATGTAAATGCCCAATTAAACTTGGGTATTGCTTATGCGAGAGGTCAAGGTGTAAGGCAAAATTATGCGCAAGCAGTAAAATATTTGCGAAAAGCGGCTGATCGAGGTGATGCAAATGCACAACGTAGTCTAGGGGTTATGTATGCAAATGGATTGGGCGTAAAACAAGATCTTGCGAAAGCAGTACAATATTTTAGAAAAGCGGCTGCCCAAGGCAATAAATATGCGATTAAGGCTTTAAAGGAAATTGATCAAGCTAGCCTGTAAAGTACATAATTTATAAACATTACGCCCCGATTTTCGCAAAAATTTTCACGAAAATCGGGGCGTGGTTTTATTTGGCGAGGTTGATTATGCGAATGGATCTTGGAGGATCATCGTTTCTACACGGTCTGGACCAGTAGAGAGGATCGCAACAGGTACGCCAGTTACTTCTTCGATACGTTTGATGTAGTTACGCGTATTTTCTGGTAACATTTCAACATCGGTTACGCCGAAAGTATTTTCTTTCCAACCTGGCATGGTTTCGTAAATTGGTTCAACGCCTTCCCAGTCTTTAGCAGCAAGTGGTGCGAAATCAACGATTTCACCGTTTGGCATTTTGTAGCCAACACAGATTTTCACTTCATCAAGACCATCAAGTACGTCTAATTTAGTCATACAGAAACCAGAGATACTATTTACTTGGATAGCACGACGCATTGCAACTGCATCGAACCAGCCACAACGGCGTGCACGACCAGTTACTGCACCAAATTCATTACCACGACGTGCGATAATTGCACCGATGTCATCGAATAATTCAGTAGTGAATGGACCACCACCCACACGTGTACAGTAAGCTTTGATAATACCAAGAACATAGTCAATATGACGTGGACCAAAGCCCGCACCAGTTGATACACCACCAGCTGTAGTATTTGAACTGGTTACATACGGATAAGTCCCTTGGTCGATATCAAGCATGGTACCTTGTGCGCCTTCGAAAAGGATATTGTCGCCACGTTTACGTGCGGTATCAAGGATAGTGGTAACGTCTGCAACCATGCCTTTAATTACATCAGCAACGGCGAAAACATCTTGCATTACAGTATCGAAATCAACAGGTTCAACGTGGTAGTAATGCACTAATTGGAAGTTGTAGTAATCAAGGATAGCTTTGAGTTTTTCAGCAAAGGTTTCTTTATCGAAAAGGTCGCCAACGCGTAAACCGCGACGTGCAACTTTATCTTCATAAGCAGGACCAATACCACGACCTGTTGTACCGATTGCTTTTTTACCTAATGCTTTTTCACGCGCATGATCCATTGCTACGTGGTAAGGAAGGATTAAAGGACAAGCCTCTGAGATTTTTAAGCGTTCACGAACATTGATGCCACGTGCTTCAAGTTCGCCCATTTCTTGCATTAATGCAGCAGGTGAAAGCACCACGCCGTTACCGATTAAGCAAGTTACGTTTTCGCGTAAGATACCGCTTGGGATTAAACGTAATACTGTTTTTTCGCCATTGATAATAAGCGTATGTCCAGCATTATGTCCACCTTGATAACGAACCACATATTTTACACGGTCAGTTAAAAGGTCAACAATTTTCCCTTTACCTTCATCGCCCCATTGAGCCCCTAAGATAACAACACTTTTTCCCATATTTTTCGCCTTTTGGTTGAGAGTTAATCAAAAGCAATGTTATTGCTAAATAACAAAAACTCAGTACTTTACCCGTTTATCCTTCCTGACTCAATGAAAAAATCACATAAAACGCGAAAAAACTTTAAGCGTTATACAGAAATATAACTAATTAATAAATCAAAGGTAATCAATAATTAGTATAAACTTTATAAATATAGAAAAATAGCGGGAGATATTTTGATTTAGTCGTAGGCTTCTTTAAAATGTAAGTCAGAATATTGAGTTTGGAGTGAATATGAAATTAGATTATCAACTCGCCCGAGAAATAACGGCAAGGGCAATGAAAATAGTCCCATATTCAGTTAATGTTATGAATGAATGTGGAGAAATTATTGCTTCTGGCGATACTTCACGGATTGGTGAAAAACATATTGGTGCCGTGGTTGCATTGAGGAAATCTAGAATTGTAGAGATTGATGAGCAACTTGTTAAAGATTGGAATAACGAGGTAAGAATTGGTGTCAATTTACCGATTGCTTTTCAAGAAAAAAATATTGGTGTTATTGGCATATCAGGCGAATTAGATAAAGTAAAACCTTATGCTGAGCTTGTTAAAATGGCCGCAGAGTTAATGGTAGAGCAAAGGTTTGCTATCGAAAGGCTTCAGTGGCAAAAACGTTATTTTGAAGACTTTCTAGTTCAGTTAATTGATGAAAGATTATCAGAAAACGAGTTAATTAAACAAGCGAGGTTCTTTAAATTTAATTTAGACAAGACGTTACAAGTAATGATTATCTCACTTAAAGAACCTAGTGTTGATAATACGCAATATTGGCTAAGTTATCTAGAGGATTATCATAATCAATGTAACTTAATTGTAGATAAACAAAAAAATCTTATCGCTCTTTGGCAAGTTGATATTCCTCATGATTTTTCCCAACACTTGCCTGAGCATTTAAAGAAAATAGGGGCTAAAATTGCAGTAGGGCTAAAAGTGGAAAATGGTTTTTGTGCGAGTGTCGCTTATAAATCAGCACTTAATGCCTTGAGCTTTGGTAAAATGCATCATCCCAAACAGCAGACTTATTTTTTTGATAAAAATAAAATTCCAGTACTTTTATACAATATCCCATCAAATTGGTATCTATCGGAATTATTTAAACCACTGCGGATCTTATATTCACAAGATAAAGGAGCGGTCTTACAAAAAACGCTTAAGCAGTATTTTTCTCCAAATTGTGATTTACTTCACACATCTAAAAAATTGTTTATTCATATAAATACACTACGTTATCGATTGCATAAGATTGAGCAGATAACAGGCTTATCTTTCAATAAGATAGATGAAAAATGTGTTTTATATTTAAGCACTATTTTTGAGCAGAATATTGTAGAAAACAACAAATAAATACCCAACCGTGGACACGATTTTTAGCCTTTTCAATAATGTTATTCCACCGAGATTATGAATAATAAGATTGAAATTTTATTAATTTGGAGGTGAATATGGTAACAGTATCCGCTTTTGGGGCGATCGTTGCATTAGCGATTGCAATTACTCTTATTTTGAAAAAGGTTTCACCTGTTTATGGAATGCTGATTGGGGCAACCATAGGCGGTCTACTCGGTGGGGTAGATCTTTCCCATACTGTTTCTTTAATGATCGGTGGTGCCCAGGGCATTACTACGGCAGTACTTCGTATCCTTGCGGCAGGTATTCTTGCAGGGGTATTAATTGAATCAGGTGCAGCACATAGTATTGCAGAGCAAATTGTTCATAAATTAGGTGAAGAAAAAGCATTGTTAGCACTGGCTGTTTCTACAATGATGTTGACTACGGCAGGTGTTTTTGTCGATGTATCTGTCATTACTGTTTCACCGATTGCCTTAGCATTAGGGCGACGTGTTGGGCTATCTAAAGCAGCAATTTTATTAGCAATGGTAGGTGGTGGCAAAGCAGGTAATATTATGTCACCAAATCCAAATGGTATTGCGGCAGCAGAAGCCTTCCACGTTCCTCTAACATCAGTTATGTTGGCTGGGGTGATTCCTGCTATGTTCGGTTTAGTACTTACTTACTTTTTAGCTAAACGCCTTATTAAACGTGGTAGCTTTGTTGATAAATCAGAAGTATTAACACCAGATGATATGGCGCTACCACATTTTTTACCTGCAATATCAGCGCCACTTATTGCGATTTTCCTGTTAATGTTAAGACCGATTTGTGGCATTAAAATTGATCCTTTAATTGCATTACCATTAGGAGGATTAATTGGTGTTGTATGTATGGGTAAGTGGCGTAGTTTAAATCAATATGCTCTGAGCGGATTGGGAAAAATGACACCTGTAGCCATTATGTTGTTAGGTACTGGTGCATTAGCGGGGATTATTGCAAATTCAGGATTAAAAGATGTTTTAATCAATGGACTTTCTGCTTTGGGATTACCGTCTTACATTTTAGCACCTATCTCAGGCGCCTTAATGTCTATGGCAACAGCATCAACTACTGCTGGGACAGCGGTAGCTGCCAACGTGTTCGGTGATACTTTAGTTCAATTAGGCGTTACAGGACTAGCAAGTGCTGCGATGATCCAAGCAGGGGCAACTGTTTTTGATCATATGCCACATGGTTCATTTTTCCATGCAACTGGCGGTAGCGTGAATATGGATATCAAAGAACGTTTAAAACTTATTCTTTACGAAAGCGCGATTGGTTTAATGTTGGCATTCGTTTCTACATTAATTTTTGGGGTATTTAAATTTTAAGGAGAAAATAATGAAAATTGTTATTGCGCCAGATTCTTTTAAAGAAAGTTTAACTGCATTGCAGGTTGCGGAGGCTATTGAAATGGGGATTAGGGATATTTTCCCCAAGGCAGAATATTGTTGTGTGCCTATGGCTGATGGGGGGGAGGGGACTGTCCAATCCTTGGTCGATGCAACGGGTGGGAAAATTATACAGTGTGAGGTGACCGCACCTTTGGGCGATAGGACAATGGCATTCTGGGGGCTTTCTGGGGATGGGGAAACGGCGATTATTGAAATGGCGAGTGCGAGTGGTTTGCCGCTGGTACCACTGGAACAACGCAATCCATTGATGACAACCAGTTTTGGTACAGGCGAATTAATCAAAAATGCGCTGGATTACGGGGTACGTAAAATTATTCTGGGGTTAGGTGGCAGTGCGACCAATGATGGTGGGGTTGGAATGTTGCAGGCGTTAGGCATAAAATTTTTAGATAATCGGGGCGTGGCATTACCTTTGGGTGGAGCAGCGTTATTGAATCTTGCAACTATTGATTTTACGGACTTGGATCCACGATTAGATAAGATCGAAATTGAAGTTGCATGCGATGTTGATAATCCGCTTTGTGGGGAAAATGGAGCAAGTGCGATTTTTGGACCTCAAAAAGGGGCAACACCAAGCATGGTGAAAACCCTAGATAAAGCGCTTGCTCATTTTGCAGATGTGATACAACAAACACTAGGGCGTGATATTAAACAAGTTGCTGGTTCAGGAGCAGCGGGAGGAATGGGTGGTGGTTTACTTTTGCTCCCTCACGTTATGATGCATAGAGGAATTGATATTGTTTTAAGCTTTACTGAATTGGAACATAAAATTAAAGATGCAGATTGGGTGATTACAGGTGAAGGTCGAATGGATGGACAAAGTATTTTTGGTAAAACCCCTATGGGTGTGGCAAAAATTGCAAAATATTATGATAAACCTGTCATTGCGATCGTTGGAAGTTTAGGGCATGGATATCAGGCTATTCATGAATATGGTATTGATGCAGTTTTCCCTATAATTGCTAATACCAATGGTTTGGCAGATGCCTTACAACATGCTAGAGATAATGTTTTTCGGACTGCTAAGAACATTGCAACAGTTATAAAGGTTGCCAATTTTAATCTTCAATAATCGCAATATTAAATCAATGAGTAAGATAACCTTTGTTATTTAGAATATTCTCCCTTTGAGATTAATCAATAAACGATTTTATTTATTTTTATATAATCTCAAGATACTAAAATTATTCGCTGATTATTATCCAAAGTGGAGTGACGAATGGAAATATTTAAGCTGAATGTAGCATTTTTAGGAATCGTTGCCGTTACTTATTATCTTACTTGTTTCGTTAAAATGAAGCAGATGTTACTTATGGTAGGAAATTTCTTTCAAGCACTTACCATATTTCATTGCTTTATCCTTTTCGTGCAAAATCATATTTTAAAGCAACTTGGATTATATTTGATTCTTGTTGCTTATTCTTTTATTTCCTTCATTCACATCACATTATTTTCTATTTATCAAGATATTATTACGGAATGGGTTATAGTTATTTCTATGTATAATTATTTCTATGTATAAAAGGAGAAATATCTTTTACCAAAATCGTATAAATTTTTTAGGTTTAAATATTTAAAAGAACACACTGTCATTGTGCTGATTAGCATAGTTAATGTGTTTTTTATTTTGGGGTTAGAAGTAAATTTTATAGAGGAGAAAAAGATGAATATTTCCGAGCTAGCTCAGCAACATCATCAAGCAATGATTGATTTACGCCGTGAATTGCATAGACATCCTGAATCTGGATGGTTGACCTTTTATGCGACATGTAAAATAGCTCATGTATTGCGCAATCTCGGATATCGTTTAAAAATGGGAGAAGAAATTGTAAGTCGCCATTGTCGTTTAGGGTTAGGAACGGCGGAAGAAATTATCTCTGCACAAGAACGAGCAAAGAAACTTCTCACTGAAGAAGAACAGCAATTTTTACCAATTTTGGAAGACGGTTTAACAGGTGTGGTGGCAGAGCTTGATACGGGAAAACCTGGACCAGTGACCGCTTTTCGTTTTGATATTGATGCAGTAGAGGTAAGTGAAAGTCGTGATAAAGCACATTTCCCAGAAAAAGAGGGATTTAGTGCGGATCTTGAAGGCATGATGCATGCATGCGGACATGATGGGCATACCAGTATTGGTTTAACGTTTGCTAAAATCTTGGCAGAACATCGAGATGAATTCGCTGGAAAAATTATTCTTATTTTTCAAACTGGCGAAGAAGGTTGCCGTGGTGCGGTTGGTATGGAACCACTACACTTTTTAGATAATGTGGATTACTTATTTGGCATGCATATTGGTTTTCAGGCTAAACGACCACAAAGCATTATTTGTGGTGTGCAAAAATTCTTAGCAACATCAAAATTTGATGTATATTTTCAAGGTAAAGCAGCCCATGCATCAGGTGAACCGCAGAAAGGGCAAAATGCACTTTTAGCTGGAGCGACAGCCGCTTTGCAAATGCATGCGATTACTCGTCATGCCGATGGGGCATCACGCATCAATGTAGGTGTTTTGAAGGCAGGGACAGGGCGAAATGTTATTGCACCAAATGCATATCTTGCTTGTGAAACGCGTGGTGAAACCACAGAAATTAATGATTTTATGCGTCAACGTTGTGAGAATATTATTGAAGGCGTGGCGAAGATTTACGATGTAGATTATAAAATTCTGTCAACGGGCGGGACAGCAGGCGGAAATAGCAGTTGTGCTATGACTGATCTTATAGAAGAAATAGCGCTGGAATCGCCTTTTATTCTTAATAGCCTTATTCAACGGGAAAGTGATTTTAAAGCGTGTGAAGATTTTGCACATTTTATGCATAAAGTTCAGCAAAATGGTGGAGTAAGTGGCTATGCGATGATTGGAACTCACCTAGCTGCAGGGCATCATAATGAACGTTTTGATTTTGATGAAGATTGTTTGCTTTCAGGGTTGGATATCGTATTGCGTTTAGCACAGCGGCTAAATGGCGCAGATATGCAGACGCAAGAGTAAACGTAAGAAGAAAAAGACCGAGGTATCTCGGTCTTTTTTATTGTGGCATTTAAGCGATTAATAGATTAGAAATTAATACGCCAACTACGCAAGCGACGACTACACCAATTAACCCTGGTGCCATAAAGCTATGATTAAAATAGTATTTGCCAATACGTGTCGTTCCTGTCATATCAAAGCTGATAGTGGCAATATCTGAAGGGTAGTTTGGAATAAAGAAATAACCGTAGGTTGCAGGCATTAAACCAACCAAAAGTGGGGCAGGCAAACCAAGTGCAATGCCAACAGGGAGCATCATGACTGCGGTGGCTGCTTGGCTATTAATGACCACGGATACGATAAAAAGCGCTAATGCAAATGTCCAAGGTGCAGTTTCTACCATAGAGGTTACCGCCGCTTTAAATTCTGGCATCGCATATTGGAAATAGGTATCACTCATCCATGCAATCCCGAAAATAGCAATCGTTGCCACCATACCTGATTTAAAAACGACCCCATTTGGCACTTTTTCTGACACAGTTTTTGTTGCCAATAAAATAATCCCAGCAAAACAAAGCATAAGCATTTGAATAATCAGCGACATAGAAATGGTTTTGGTATCACCAATTGTACGCACAGATGGGAACATGGCCACAAGGATAATCACGATAAATGAAAGAATGAAGAGGTACATAGATAAACGTGCTTCTTTTGGTAATTCGTGATTAAGAGAGGTACTTTCTGAATTTAAAATACGTTCGCGCCAAATAGGATCTTTTAAACGGGCTTGATAGATGGGATCATCATCTAAATCTTTACCGCGATACATACTATAAATAGACAATGCAATTGTCCCAATAAAGGTAGCAGGGACCGTTACACTGATAATGTTTAATAGCGTAATAGATTCATAGCCTGAAATTTGAGTAATTTGAGCAAGATAGTAAACGACTGCCGCAGAAAGTGGGCTTGAGGTAATCGCTAATTGAGAGGCGACAGAAGAGGCGGCCATTGGGCGTTCTGGACGGATTTTATTTTTTAAAGCGATATCACCAATGATTGGCATAATCGAATAAACAGAATGCCCCGTTCCGAGCATAAAAGTCATCACATAAGTGGTAATCGGACCTAAAAGAGTGATGCGTTTTGGGTTGCGGCGTAAGATTTTTTCAGCAACCTGTAACATGTATTTTAAGCCACCCGCTGCTTCCAAAACAGAGGCGCAGGTAACGACTGCAAGAATGATAAGCATAACGTTAATCGGCGCTTTCCCGACAGGCATACGGAAAATAAAGACTTCAATCGCAAGCCCAATTCCCGACACAACACATAGTCCTACGCCACCAGAACGACTCCCTAAATATAACATGAGTAATAAGAATAAAAATTCTAAATACAACATAATAGACTCCAAATGAAATAATAATTTTAAGATGGCATATTTTAGTGAAAGAAATGACGTACAACAATTTAACCTTGAAATAAGTAAGGTTTTTATTTTCAAATTGTGATTAGGCTCACAAAACGGTTTAAAAATCACGCCTCAATTTTCGGAATAATTTATGCTTTTCAGGTTATTTTTAATTGGAATGCAATATGTGGACTTTTCGGAGTTTTGCTAAATCAGAATTTCAGGTATAATTCCCGCCGTTTTTTAGCAAATACAAGGAATTTTTATGCGAAATCCAAAAGACGATGCATTATATGCACCGATTGAATGGCAAGATTTTAGTGAAGGATATGAAGATATTTTTTATCACAAATCGCCAGAAGGTATTGCCAAAATCACTATCAATCGTCCACATGTACGTAACGCATTCCGCCCACAAACTGTAAAAGAAATGATCAATGCATTTGCTGATGCACGTTTCGATGAAAAAATTGGCGTAATCGTACTTACTGGTGAAGGCGAAAAAGCGTTTTGCTCTGGTGGTGACCAAAAAGTTCGTGGGGACTACGGCGGTTATAAAGACGATGCAGGTGTTCACCACTTAAATGTTTTAGATTTCCAACGTGATATTCGTTCTTGTCCAAAACCAGTTGTTGCTATGGTTGCAGGTTATGCAATCGGTGGTGGTCACGTATTACACATGCTTTGTGACTTAACTATTGCAGCAGATAACGCTATCTTTGGTCAAACTGGACCGAAAGTAGGTTCTTTTGATGGCGGTTGGGGTGCAAGCTATATGGCTCGCCTTGTTGGTCAGAAAAAAGCACGTGAAATTTGGTTCTTATGCCGTCAATACAATGCGCAAGAAGCATTAGATATGGGCTTAGTAAACACCGTTGTACCTTATGCAGAACTTGAAAAAGAAACTGTACATTGGTGCCGTGAAATGCTACGTAACAGTCCTATCGCCTTACGTTGCTTAAAAGCTGCTTTAAATGCAGATTGTGACGGTCAAGCAGGGTTACAAGAATTAGCGGGTAACGCTACAATGCTTTTCTACATGACAGAAGAAGGGCAAGAAGGTCGTAACGCATTTAATGAAAAACGTGCGCCAGACTTTAGTAAATTTAAACGTAATCCATAATCTTTTGCATAAAGGGCAATTTATTGCCCTTTTTTTCTGTTTTTAGTGTTAATAAAATGAATGTTACAACGCTTGATTTAACTGTTTTTCTAGTTTTAGTGATTTTTTCTATGGTAACGGATTATTGGCTTCATCGCGATAATAAAGAAGTTACTCTAGGTTCTGCTATTAAATGGACGATTTTCTGGATCGTAATTGCTTTTATTTATGCAGGCTATTTGTGGTGGGAACACGGCAGTAAAATGGCATCGTTATTCCTTTCTGGTTATATGTTAGAAAAAAGTCTTTCTGTCGATAACCTTTTTGTATTTGGTGCGATTTTTGCATGGTTTAATATTCCAAATCGCTATTGTCATAAAGTCTTATTCTGGGGTGTCATTGGCGCCATCATTTTCCGATTGATTTTTGTGCTTATCGGCGTGAAATTTATGAGTAGTTTCGGCGGGTATGCAGATTTTGTGTTTGCACTCATTATCTTCTATGCAGTGTTCAAAATGTTAACGACAAATGAAGATAGCGAAATTGATTATGCAAGCCATCCAGCAAATAAATTAGTTCATAAGTTTTATCCGATCGTACCATCACTTTTTAAAGATAAATTTGTAGTTGGACGACAAGAAGTTGAACAAGCATTGCAAGATGAAAATCGCTCTGATTCAGATAAAAATCAATTACAAAAAAGTTTGGCAACTGCTAAAGGAGCAATGCGTTTTGCCACACCATTGTTTGTTTGTTTATTCGTAATTCAGCTTAGCGATATTATGTTCTCATTCGATAGCGTACCTGCAGTGATTGCGGTTTCCAAAGAACCTCTTATTGTTTATAGCGCTATGTTGTTTGCGATTTTAGGTTTAAGAACACTGTATTTTGTCTTAGAAGGGTTAAAGGGCATTTTGACATACTTAGAACAAGGGGTTGTGTTCTTACTCTTATTTATCGGCGTGAAGTTAGCATTGGGCGGATTACACGCATTGGGCATTACACATTTTGATATTACACCAAATCAATCATTATTTGTTGTAGTGGCAACACTTGTCGTGAGTGTCGTTTGCAGTCTGGTGTTTCCTAAAAAAGCCAAGAAGTAACACTTAACAGAAAAGAGGAGTCTGATATGGTAAAAAAGTATTCTTCGTGTTCATTATCATTGGAACACTCATGGGATGCGATGATATAGATCGCTGTTTGGATGCTGGTGGTCGTTATGATAATGTAACAAAAACGTGTGAGATGTGAGGAGAATAAAATGACTCAAAGAGCCTATGAAATTTACCGTTATCGTATTCCTGTCGACAGTCAAGTGGTGTTACGTAATCGTTTTCTTAAAGTGAGAGAAGGGCTACTTGTTAAAGTACAATGTGGCGAAAATATTGGTTGGGGTGAAATTGCCCCTTTGCCTGGATTTAGTCAAGAAAATGTTGAAGAGGCGCTTTGTCAAACGTTAGTCTGGTTGAAAAACTGGAATCAGGCTCGTAGTGAAAATTTGATTTTAAGTTTAGATAACCTTTATCCCTCGGTTGCTTTTGGATTAAGTTGTGCATTAACCGAATTATCGGGTTATTTGCAAGAAGAAGGGAACTACCAAACTGCACCGCTTTGCTATGGTGATCCTGATGAGCTTTTTCATAAGTTAGAAAATACGACTGGTGAAAAAGTCGGAAAAATCAAGGTCGGATTATATGAAGCAAATCGTGATGGCATGATCGTGAATATGTTTTTAGAAGCTATTCCTGATTTGAAGCTACGGTTAGATGCAAATCGTGCGTGGACACCAGAAAAGGCACAACTTTTTGCTAAGTACATTAAACCAGAGTTCCGTCAACGTATTCAATTTTTAGAAGAGCCGTGTAAAAAACCTGAAGATAGCTTAGCATTTGCAAAAAGTACAGGCATTGCTATTGCATGGGATGAAACGTTACGTGATCCTGGTTTTCAGTTAATACCAGAAAATCAGCTTAGTGCGATCGTGATCAAACCAACCTTGGTTGGGTCTTTGCAAAAATGTATTGCATTGATTCAAACTGCAAATCGATTAGGTATGCAAGCTATAATAAGTTCAAGTATTGAAAGTAGTTTTGGATTAACGCAATTAGCTCGCATTTCTGCTCAATATACGCCAGACACAATTCCTGGGTTAGATACACTTGGGCTTATGGAATACCAATTGATTCGTCAATGGCCAAATGCACCGCAGCCTGTATTAAATTTAGATGATCGTGAATTTATTGAATGCATTGCAAGTGGTGTACTTTCACATGCATGAGGTACGAGGTCTTAAAATTATTTTCATAAATCAATGAAAAATGTTTTAAATTTCGGTAAAATGCCACGAAATTGTAATCAAAAACTGGATAACGGATGAAAATTCTGCTACTTAATGGACCTAATTTGAATTTATTAGGTAAGCGTGAGCCTCAACATTATGGTTCAACGACGTTACAAATGATTGAAGAAAATGTAATGCAATTAGCTAAACAAGCAAATATTGATTGTGAATGTTTTCAATCGAATAGCGAAGAAAAACTTATCAATAAACTTCATGAAAGTCTTGGAAAGGTCGATTTTATTCTGTTTAATCCTGCCGCTTTTACACATACGAGTGTTGCGCTACGTGATGCAATACTCGCTGTAAATATCCCATTTATTGAAATTCATTTGTCGAATGTGCATCAACGTGAGGCTTTCCGCCATCATTCTTATTTTAGTGATATCGCAGAAGGCATTATTTGTGGACTAGGTGCTAAAGGCTATGAATTTGCTATAAATTACGCAATAAATTTCTTGAAAAATAGCTGAAAATTGCCAATTTTCGCAGAAAATCGGAGATTTTCATTGCTAAAAGGTGTATTTTAAGGAATACTTGCCAAACTTTTGGACACCATACCTCATTTTATTCGTCACAAAATGGGGCATTAAAACTAAAAATTAATTTAGGATAAATTATGGACGTACGTAAAATTAAAAAACTTATCGAGTTAGTGGAAGAGTCAGGCATCATGGAGCTTGAAATTTCTGAGGGTGAAGAAACAATTCGTATTAATCGTGGCACCCCAACAGTTGCAATGGCACCTGCACACGCTCCCGCTATGACAATCCCAGCTGTTCAAGCATCTCCAGTTGCATCTGCAACGCCAGCTGTTGAAGAAAAACAAGATGAAGTGATGTCAGGTCACCAAGTGCGTTCACCAATGGTCGGCACTTTCTATCGCTCACCAAGCCCAGAAGCTGCACCATTTGTTGAAATTGGACAAAAAGTTAATGTTGGCGATGCACTTTGTATCGTTGAAGCAATGAAAATGATGAACCGTATCGAAGCTGACAAAGCGGGTGTGGTAAAAGCAATCTTAATTAATGATGGTGAAGCGGTCGAGTTTGATCAGCCGTTAATGATTATTGAATAAAAAACGGGAGTTTTGCATGATCGAAAAAGTAGTGATTGCTAATCGTGGTGAAATTGCGTTACGTATTTTACGTGCTTGTAAGGAAATGGGCATTAAAACCGTAGCGGTTCATTCCACTGCAGATCGTGAATTAAAACACGTATTGTTAGCAGATGAAACCGTCTGTATTGGTCCTGCACCTTCTACAAAAAGTTACTTAAATGTGCCTGCAATTATTGCCGCTGCAGAAGTAACGGGGGCAGATGCTATTCACCCAGGATATGGTTTTTTATCAGAAAATGCCGATTTTGCTGAACAAGTTGAACGTTCAGGCTTTATTTTTATTGGACCAAGTCCAGAAGTTATTCGCCTTATGGGGGATAAAGTTTCTGCGATTAATGCGATGAAAAAAGCAGGTGTGCCATGCGTACCAGGTTCTGATGGACCACTAGGTACAGATATGGTTAAAAATAAAGCGATTGCTGCACGAATTGGTTATCCTGTAATTATTAAAGCCTCTGGTGGCGGCGGTGGTCGTGGTATGCGTGTAGTACGTAGCGATGATAATCTTGAAGAAGCCATTGCTTTAACGAAAGCAGAAGCGAAAGCAGCATTCAATAATGATATGGTTTACATGGAAAAATACCTTGAAAATCCACGTCATATTGAAATCCAAGTATTAGCAGATAAATGTGGTCATGCAGTTTACTTAGCTGAACGTGATTGTTCAATGCAACGTCGTCATCAAAAAGTATTAGAAGAAGCACCAGCACCAGGTATTGATGAAGAAACTCGTCGTAATATTGGTTCTCGTTGTGCAAATGCATGCTTAGAGATTGGATATAGCGGTGCAGGTACATTTGAATTTTTATATGAAAATGGTGAATTCTATTTCATTGAAATGAATACCCGTATCCAAGTGGAACACCCAGTAACAGAAATGATTACAGGTGTTGATCTTGTTAAAGAACAACTTCGCATTGCATCAGGTTTACCATTATCTATTACACAAAACGATATTAAAGTACGTGGACACGCAATCGAATGCCGTATCAATGCGGAAGATCCAAATACCTTCTTACCATCACCAGGTAAAATTGCACACTTGCATTCACCAGGTGGTATTGGTGTGCGTTGGGATTCGCATCTTTACGGTGGTTACAGCGTACCGCCTCACTATGATTCCATGGTAGGTAAATTAATTACGCATGGTGAAACCCGTGATGTAGCGATCGCACGTATGAAAAATGCGTTAGCAGAGACAATCATTAGTGGTATTAAAACAAATATTCCACTTCAAGAAGAGATTCTTTCTGATGAGAATTTCCAAAAAGGTGGAACAAATATTCACTATTTAGAGAAAAAACTTGGATTAAACTAATAATTAATTCAGTTAATAAAATACAAAGGGGGCGTTTCAACCCCCTTTTCCCATTTTTATGAAATGACATATGAGTGTTAAAAATCCTTTAAAACAGGCGACAAAAGAAGCACGATTAGCCTTTGGGTTGACCGTATTCTATCTGTGTGGGTGGTGCTTATGCGCTTATTTTGCC
This sequence comes from Actinobacillus delphinicola, assembly GCF_900638385.1. Lineage (NCBI taxonomy): Bacteria > Pseudomonadati > Pseudomonadota > Gammaproteobacteria > Pasteurellales > Pasteurellaceae > Actinobacillus > Actinobacillus delphinicola. The sequence continues at coordinate 1,519,522 of NZ_LR134510.1, forward strand.
CCACAACAAACAGGTTTGCTAGGGTTTCCGCTCTGGTTTGAGCTTGCCTGTTTTTATCTTCCTATCCTATTTATCATCGTAACCGCAGTTGTTATTCATTTCTTTTTTAAAGATATTGAATTAAATAATGACTGTACTGATGAATCAAAAGAATCCGAGAATCACAAATGCAACTAGCTATTTTATTACCTTTGCTGGGCTATATTGTCGTCGTATTTGCAGGGGCAATTTATGCTTATACTCAGCGTCAAAAAGGCGATTTTTTAACGGAATATTATGTAGGTAACCGTTCGATGACTGGTTTCGTACTTGCGATGACAACCGCCGCTACTTATGTGGGGGCGAGTTCATTTATTGGTGGACCAGGTGCAGCTTATAAGTTCGGACTCGGTTGGGTGTTGCTGGCAATGATTCAGGTTCCCGTAGTGCTTTTTACACTCGGCGTGCTCGGGAAAAAATTTGCGATTCTTGCGCGTAAAAACAATAGCTTAACGATTAATGATATTTTATATGATCGCTATAAAAGCCCAACCTTGATGCTACTCGCTAGCCTGGCATTAATGGTGTCATTTTTTATTATGATGGCGGTGCAATTTATTGGGGCAGGGCGATTACTGGAAACAACACTTAATCTAGATTACCGTTGGGCGGTCATTTTCTTTGCATTAACCGTGGGGATTTATACCTTTATCGGTGGGTTCCGTGCCGTGGTATTGACCGATAGTATCCAAGGCATGATTATGATGGTTGGGACTTTCTTACTCTTATTTGCAGTCATTCATGCAGGCGGTGGTGTGCATAAAATTATGCACACATTAACCGAAATTAATCCACGTTTAGTGACACCATACGGAATTAAATCACGCCCACTTGATTTTACTTTTATGACTTCATTTTGGGTGTTGGTTTGTTTTGGTTTATTAGGATTACCAAGTACTGTGGTGCGTGCGATGTCCTATAAAAATAGCCAAGCCTTACACCGAGGGGTAATTATTGGTACGATCGTGATTGCTTTATTAATGGTGAGTATCCATTTATCGGGTGCTTTGGGGCGTGCGATTATTCCTGATCTTACGGTAACCGATAAAATCATTCCGTTATTAATGATTAAAGTATTACCACCCGCGGTAGCAGGAATTTTTCTCGCTGCGCCAATGGCAGCAATTATGTCTTCGATTGACAGTATGTTAATCCAAACTTCTTCAACTCTAATTAAAGATCTCTATTTATATTTTAAACCAGAAGGCATTGCCAACGAAAAACATATCAAACGGTTATCAACCGTAGCAACGTTGCTTATTACAATCATCGTCACTGTTTCCGTGTTAAATCCACCCGATATGCTGATTTGGTTGAATCTTTTTGCATTAGGTGGGTTAGAAACGACATTCTTATGGGTAATTCTATTTGGACTTTACTGGAAAAAAGCAAATAGTGTCGGTGGTGTATCCTCAATGATTGTTGGATTTTGTAGTTATGTTATTTTAACGGCGAAGAATATCCAAATTTTAGGTTTCCATCCAATCGTCCCTGCATTATTGCTTGGTTTAATCGCATTCTTAATTGGGAATAAATTTGGGGAGAAAAAACATATTTCCGCCTAAATTAATTCTAAAAAAATAAAATCACGCCCCAATTTGCATAAAAATTTATGAATTTTGGGGCGTGATTTTTTCTTTTTCTGTAAAAAGAAAAGGTGCATAATCCCTTACGCACCTTTTTATTCTAGTTAATCAATCTCTTATTTTTCAGAACGTTCTAATTCGTCTGCTAAAGTATGAAGATTGATTTTTCCACACATGAATTCTTTATAATCCAATGGGAAGTGAGTTTCGATAGTAGAGAATGGTTGAATCATAACTTCACCTTTCACTAATTCAAAATCTAACAAATGTCCACCGATAGATTTATCATCTGCTACAAAGTGAACATGGTTGCCAGATACTGCACTACCATTAAATAATTCAGGTGAGAAATATCCTACTACTGCACCTTTCACGTGATCTTTGTGGAAAGTTGCTTGTTGTTCTGCAACTTCTACAAGTTTTGGATACGGAGGGCATTGTTTTTTAACAATACGCGTATTCACATCACGGAATTCACCACGAATTGTGATACCGTAGAAAATATTTTCATACGGATAAAATTCACAAATACGATCGTGAAGGTCGGCTTGTCGTACATTTTCCATTTCAACCTTAATAGAAACTTCAGGTTTTTGGAAATGAACACTGGCGTAAGGAACAACAAAATCTGGACCTGCTTCGAGAATGGTACCATCCGCTTGAGCAAGATAAGGATGTCCATCAAGCACAACAAGTTCGCCGTGTAATCCTTCACCTGTACCAAGACCAGTATCACCATGCGCAAGTAAATCCTTCATTGTCATAGTGCCTTTTAGCATGCCTTCAATAAGCATTGCTAACGTACCGTGTTGGTACAATTTAGTTAAATTATCCATACACCTTACCTTCTTCTTAGTGGAATTGATCTTCTAAGATTTGACCACCAAGTTCTTTGTTGAAGCTATAGTCAACAGGAACATCTACGATAACTGGACCGTTGATAGCGAATGCTTGATCAAGTACTTTACCAAGATCTTCAGCTTTTTCTACACGTAAACCAGTTGCACCAAAGCTTTCTGCGTATTTAACGAAATCTACAGGACCGAATTTAACCGCTGCTGAACGATCGTATTTCATTTCTTCTTGGAATTTAACCATGTCATAGTGACCATCGTTCCAGATGATGTGAACAAGGTTAAGGTTCAAACGTACTGCAGTTTCAAGATCTTGTGCTGAGAATAAGAAACCACCATCACCAGATACAGAAATAGATTTATGTTCTGGGCGAACAAGTGCTGCTGCGATACCCCAAGGAAGTGCAACACCAAGAGTTTGCATACCGTTACTGAATAACAAGTGACGTGGTTTGTATGAACGGAAGTGGCGAGCCATCCAAATATAGAAGCTACCAACGTCCACAGACACAGTCATATCATCAGTTGTACGTTTTTGTAATTCACGCACAATGCTTAATGGGTGGCAAAGGGTTTGATCTGGTTTTACTTCAGGTGGTACGTCACGAGTTTGTAATTGAACACGTAATTTACCTAAGTAATCTTGAGCTTCTTCGCTTAGTTTGAAACCTTTCATGTAAGGTACTAAGAAGTCTAAAGTTTGAGAAATATCACCTACAAGCACAGTTTGTGGTTGGAAGTTTTTATCGATTTCGATATTTACTGAATCGATAACCACGATATTTGCTTCACCAGATTTGTTCCAGTTACGTGGTTCGTATTCGATTGGGTCATAACCGATAGCGATAACTAAGTCACTGTGTTTTAAAAGTTTATCACCTGGTTGGTTACGGAATAAACCGATACGACCAAAGAAGTCAGCTTCTAATTCACGAGAGATCACGCCAGCAGCTTGGAAAGTTTCTACAACTGGAAGGTGAGTTTCTGCTACTAAATTACGGATTGCACGTGCAATTTCAGGATCAGATGCACGCATACCTACTAAAAGAACTGGGCATTTAGCTTCTTTGATACGTTGTGCTAGTGCAGTAGATTCTACTGGGCTTGCTGGACCAAGTTTAGCTGGTTCCATTGGGCGGATTACATCAGTTTTAACGAGCGAGTCAGTAACGTCTTGTGGAATAGATACGAAAGTTGCACCTTGTTTACCAGAAGCTGCTGCTTGGTAAGCATTTGCAATAACTTCAGAAACGTTTTCAGGATCTTGAACTTCAGCACTGTATTTAGTAATTGGTTCGAAAAGTGCTGCATTTTTCATGCTTTGGTGAGTTAAGCGAAGTAAGTCGGTACGTTGTACTTGACCAGAAATTGCTAATACCGGGTCACCTTCAGCGGTTGCGGTTACTAAACCTGTCGCTAAGTTACTTGCGCCTGGACCAGAGGTTGTAATTACTACACCTGGTTCGCCAGTGATACGACCGATACCTGCAGCCATAAATGCAGCATTTTGTTCGTGACGTACAAGAACGAATTGTGGTGCTTTAGGGTCGGTAGGGTGGTCTAATAAATCGAAAACACGGTCAATTTTAGCACCAGGAATACCGAAAACGAATTTTACATTATGATTGATAAGACTTTGAACAACGGCATCTGCACCGTATTTTTTTTGATCATTACTCATATTCTGATCCTCTATATAAATTTTTGAAACTTTTTCTGATATGGAATAAATCCCATTCAGATGGTGGGGATTCTACTCCTTTTAAAAAAAGTTACTAACTATTTTTTAAAAAAATGTAAAAAAAATTTAAATGGAATGTAAAAATAGGTTTAATAAAAAGAGAAAATAAACACTATCTAAAAGAATAAAAAGAAAGGATATTTTTAATATGTTATATAGGCGGAAACCTTCCCAGCTTATCTCGGCACACAGGACATCTGACTTTGGCTGCTTTCTTCCGAACCTGACCAGGTAAACCAGAGACTGTTGCGAGAGACCGAGAAGGTTCCCATAGGATTGATTTGCGAAGCAAAATCAAGTGCGTTGCATTATGCAATAACCCTTTTAAAAATGCAAATTTTTTACCGAAAATTCGGGTGTAGGTAAGGTAAGCGCTTAAAAATTATCTTTTTTTATGCGTAATTGTGTAAATTCTGTTACATCTTTTGCTTGTAAAAAAGGATTAATCCGTTTTTCATCTGCCAACGGAGTAGGTAAAGTTGGCATACCTGCTGCAACCAAAAATTTAACAATGCCCATGTTAGCGGAGACGGTTTCTTTTTGTGCAGTTGTGTTAGCAACTGCCATCGCAAATTGTAAATTATTCAATGTATATTCATGGGCTGCGCAGATTTGCGTATCATCTGGTAATGCTTTAATTTTTTGCAAACTGTCAAACATTGCTTGATAGTTTTGAGTAAAAACTCGTCCACACCCTGCAGAAAAGAGCGTATCTCCGCAAAACAAGTTTTTATCGACTAAATAGCTTACGTGCTGGGCAGTGTGACCAGGCGTAGTAAGGACCTTAATTGTGTAATGAGGCGTATGAATTTCTCCTTCCGTGACCATATGGGTGACAACATCCCCACATTCTGCAGGACCATAGATTGGCACGTCTGGAAAAATCTTATGAAAAGCCGCCACGCCCGCAATATGATCAGCATGATAGTGAGTAAGCAGAACTGCCTCAATCGGCATAGGGTGTTTATCTAGATATTCTGCGAGCGGTGAAAAATCCCCGATATCTACAACCAATGCGGGTAAGTCTTTTTGACGATAGAGCCAAATATAGTTATCTGTTAAAGTACGTATCGGGGTTAGCATATACTCTCCGTGATAATGATAAATTATTTTTAATCTTAATAGTTGGATGCTTACTTGCACTTGCTAAGGAAGTTCCCTATTATGCAAAAATTTTAAAAAACAGAAAGTAGAATTTTATGTCAGAACAAACTTTTATTCTTGGGAAAGATGCGGCATTGGAAACCAGTATCGCAAATTTCCAACAAAAATTAACACAATTAGGGTTCAATATTGAAGAAGCATCATGGTTAAATCCTGTACCTAATGTCTGGTCAGTGCATATCCGTGATAAAGATTGCCCACAATGCTTTGCAAATGGTAAAGGGGCAAGCCAAAAAGCCGCACTCGCATCGGCATTAGGTGAATTCTTTGAGCGTCTTTCTACCAATTATTTCTTTGCTGATTTTTATCTCGGTCAAAAAATCGCACAAAGTGATTTTGTGCATTATCCAAGTGAAAAATGGTTCGCTATTGAAGATGAAGATCTGCTACCAGAAGGTATTTTGAATGACGAATTACTTGCGTATTTTGATCCAGAAAATCAACTAACACCTGATTTACTCATTGATCTGCAATCAGGCAATGAAGATCGAGGGATCGTCGCATTACCATATGTTCGCCAAAGTGATGGGGAAGTGGTGTATATCCCGCAATCTATTATTGCAAATTTATTTGTATCTAATGGTATGTCAGCAGGTAACACTAAAACTGAAGCCCGTGTGCAAGGCTTATCTGAAGTCTTTGAACGTTACGTCAAAAATCGCATTATCCGTGAGGCGATCAGTTTGCCACGTATTCCTGATGATGTGATCGCCTCTTATCCAAAAATCGCTGTAGCAATCAAAGGTTTAGAGGAAGCAGGCTTCCCAATTTATGCGTATGATGCATCACTCGGTGGCGAATATCCAGTTATTTGCGTGGTGCTACTTAACCCTGAAAATGGCTCATGCTTTGCCTCTTTTGGTGCGCATCCTAATTTTGAAGTTGCCTTTGAACGCACAGTTACCGAACTTTTACAAGGACGTAGCTTAAAAGATCTTGATGTATTTGCTCCGCCAAGTTTTGATAATGCTGCTATTGCCGAAGACGCAAATTTAGAAACCCATTTTATTGATTCAAGCGGCTTAATTTCTTGGGATCTTTTCAAAGTAACCCCAGATTACCCATTTGTGCATTGGAATTTCTCAGATGCGACCACACAAGGCGAATTTAATAACCTTATGGCGATTCTATTTGAAAATGGCATGGATGCGTACATCATGGATTATGATCACCTCGGTGTTCCTGCATGTCGTATTTTGGTACCTGGCATGTCAGAGATTTATCCAGTAGATGATCTGATTTATGCAAATAACAATGCAGGATTAGCGTGGCGCGAGATCTTACTTGATCTTCCACATTTCCATCACGGTGCAGAAACTTATCAAGAATTACTTGATGAGTTAGATGCACAAGATGTTGATGACGCAACGCGCGTGCGTGAATTTATCGGTATTGTGGCAGATAAAGATTCAGGCTGGGCAAATCTACGTGTTGGTGAATTAAAAGCGATGCTTTACCTCGCACTTGGTGATTTAGAAAACGCAGCAACTTGGGTTGAATGGACTCGAGCTATGAGCGGTAGCCTGTTTAATGAAGAAACGGCACGTTATTACCGTGCATTACAACAATCGTTAGCACTATTCTTGGATGAAGAACGCAATCCAGCAGAATACCGAGATGTTTTCGAGAAAATGTACGGCAAAGCCCTAATTGCTAAGGTTTGGGATGTGATCGAAGGTCGCGGAAATCCATTCTACAATCTGATTGCAGATGATGAAAATCTAGAGCAATTCAAAGCGCATCAAAAATTACTGGCGGCTTATGAAAAATTACAACGTGCTAAAAAAGCTTAATCGTTGATAAAATAAACAAAATCCTGTGATCTAGTTCAACTTTTTTCAAAAAAGACTTTGTTACACTCACACACATAATAGGTAATAAATAACGAGGTCACAGGTTAATGTTATATTTTCTTGATCTATTTGGCACCGCCGTTTTTGCCATTTCTGGTGTCACGCTTGCATTCCGTTTACGCATGAATGTTATTGGCGTGCTTGTTCTTTCCGCAGCCGTTGCCATTGGTGGCGGAACCGTTCGTGATATTATTCTCAATACCCCCGTTTTTTGGCTCACCAATAACACCTACCTTTGGGATATCCTCTTTACTTGCATTATCAGTATCATTGTTTTATTACGCCTCAATAAACGTATTTGGTGGCTCTTGCCTGTTTCTGATGCCATAGGATTGGCAGCATTTACGGTGATCGGCGCTCAGAAAACATTACTTCTCGGATTTAGCCCAACAATCGCGATTATCATGGGCGCAGTAACGGGATGTGGTGGAGGCGTGATTCGTGATGTCCTCGCCCGCCGAGTCCCTTTTGTATTCCGTCAAGAAATTTATGTCACCGCAAGTGCGATTGGTGGCATGTTTTATGTGAGCTTTTATGGAATTTTTGATGAGGTTGTTTTGGCGATTTTGACAATGGCGATTGTGTTGGGATTACGGTTAGGGGGGATTTTTAGGAGTTGGACGTTGCCGGTTTATCATTATTGAGTTTTGGCACTTTTCTTTGCTTGTGCAAGACAAACCGCAGGTTTGAGCGTTGCGAAGCAACAACCCGAAGGGCGAGCATAAGCGAGTAAAGTAACCAAAGAACACACCCCTGATAAATCGCTGTTCTTCGCTTGGTAAAATTTTTCTTAACGCAAATTAGGGCAACTCGGGGTTTGTTACTTTTTGCTCGTGCAAAAAGTAACGCAAAAACACGCCCCTGATAAATCACTTATCCTCACTTTGTGGAAATTTTTTTAACGGTTTTTTTGTAACTCGCTACGCTCAGACAGGACAAAAAAACTAAAAATTTCCAGTCGTTCGGGTGATTTATAAGGGGATTTGCTGGTGGACTTTGGGGTATTTGGGGGCTTTGAGAATAAAATCACGCTTGAATTTTCATAAAATTTTATGATTTTTGGGGCGTGGGGTTGTTACTTTACTTGTTTGTGCAAGACAAACCGCAGGTTTGAGCGTTGCGAAACAACGACCCGAAGGGCGAGCATAAGCGAGTAAAGTAACCAAATAACACCCCCCTGATAAATCGCTGTTCTTCGCTTGGTAAAATTTTTCTTAACGTAAATTAGGGCAACTCGGGGTTTGTTACTTTTTGCTCGTGCAAAAAGTAACGCAAAAACACGCCCCTGATAAATCACTTATCTTCACTTTGTGGAAATTTTTTTAACGTTTTTTTGTAACTCGCTACGCTCAGACAGGACAAAAAAACCTAAAAATTTCCAGTCGTTCGGGTGATTTATAAGGGGATTTGTTGGTGGACTTTGGGGTATTTGGGGGCTTTGAGAATAAAATCACGCCTGAATTTTCATAAAATTTTATGATTTTTAGGGCGTGATTTTGGGAAGTTGTTTATTTCAAGGTGTTGAAATAAGCTTTAGCCGTGGTGATGTCGGTGTGGATTTGGGTTTTTAGAGCGTCGAGGCTTGGGAATTTAACTTCGTCACGGAGTTTTTTGCAGAAGGTGACTTCGATGCGTTGTCCGTAAAGATCACCTTTAAAATCAAATAGATGAACTTCAAGAAGTTGATCTTTGCCTTTAACACTTGGGCGGGTGCCGAGGTTAGCGACACCTTGGTAGGTTTTCCCATTTTCAAGATGTACATTGACTGCAAAAACCCCTTTTACTGGGCAAACTTGGCGGTGGAGGCGGATGTTTGCCGTAGGGACGTTGAGGGTGCGCCCGAGTTGTTGTCCGTGAATAACACGCCCACGGATGATGAAAGGCTTATCCAATAATTTTTCAGCTTGCACGAAGTCGCTTTCCGCAATAATACGGCGAATTGCCGTACTGCTAATCCGTTCTTCATTAACCGCAAAAGTTGGATTTTTTTCCACGGTGAAGTGATATTTTTCCGCAAAATTTTGTAAAAGATGAAAATCACCTTGACGGTTAGCACCAAAACGGAAGTCATCGCCGACACTTAAAAATTTAATATGTAATTTATCCAGTAATATTTGCTGAATAAAATCAGAGGCGGATAATTCTGCAAAAGCATGATTAAATTTAATACAAATCACAGCATCGACATCTGCTTCTTTTAAATAGTGCAGTTTATCACGGAGGCGCATTAAGCGTGCTGGCGCATTGTCGCCACCAAAATATTCATTTGCTTGCGGTTCAAATAGCATGACTACCGCAGGCAGATGACGTTTTTGTGCCTCTTGTTTTAAATGGGCAATCACGGATTGGTGCCCAAGATGGACACCATCAAAATTCCCGATAGTTAATGCACAGCCTTGTGGAAAGGCATGTTCTAGTTGATGTATTCCTCGATAGAGTTTCATGCGATCATCCTAATCAGTGTGCAGCATTTTCTGCAAGGAGGTGACGTAAGCGCACCCCTAAAATTAATAAACTCGTTGCATAAATTGCACCGCCAGCCACCATTAATCCGAATAGCCACATTAGGCGATGTCCGATATGCATGGTGCTCCATTGAGCTAAACTCGGGGATAAATACCAAAGGATAACGCCCATTAAAGTTGCGGAGCAGATAATTTTTAATAGAAAAATAGCACTTTTTTTAGAAAAACGGTAAACGTTGCCTTTGACTAAACCACGATAGAGTAAGCTTGCATTTAGTGTACCTGACATGGCAGAAGAAATAGCAAGCCCTACATAACCAAATGGAATGGCAAGTAAGTTGAAGAACATATTACTTACCATGGCGATAATTCCGATTTTTACAGGCGTTTTCGTATCTTGGCGTGCATAATAACCGTTAGCAAGGATTTTAATTAACATAAAGCTTAATAAGCCACAGTTAAACGCCCACAAAGAATAAGAGGCGAATTCTACGTCATCTAAACCAAATTGTCCGCGCATAAAGAGGACAAGGAGCATCGGTTGGGCAAGAACACCGATCCCGACCATTGCTGGAATACCGAGTAAAAGCACCATACGCACGCCCCAATCCATTGTCTGGCGGAAGTGGACGAGGTTTCCATCTTCGGCTTTTACGTGGTGGCGGGAAAGAGTTGGTAGAATAACGGTTGAAATGGCGATACCAAATAAACCGAGTGGAAATTCGATTAAACGGTCAGAATAATAAAGCCAACTGATTGAGCCCGTAACCAAGAAACTGGCGATAACGGTGTCTAAAAGTAAGTTAATTTGTGTGACTGATACGCCAAAAAGTGCCGGTAGCATAAGGTTACGCACTTTTTTTACACCTGGATCATTCCATGCCCATTTGGGTTTAACTAATAAACCGGCTTTTTTAAGGAATGGGAATTGGAATAAAAATTGTAGTAGTCCTCCTAAAAAGACACCGATAGCAAGTGCGGTATCTGGTCGAGATACATGTGGTGCTAGGAAAATCGCGCAAGCAATGATGGCGGCATTGAGTAAAACGGGTGAGAATGCCATCACACTGAAGTTACCAATGGTATTTAAAATCGCACCAGAAAGCGCAACAAACGTGATAAACCACAAATAAGGGAAAGTGATTTTCAATAAAAAAGCGGCTTGGGTAAATTTTTCAGCATTCACGCCCCCGTGTAGCCAATCTAAAAACCAACCGGTACCAAAAATCATGACAATGACTGGTGACGCGATCATCCCGATAAGGGTGACGATACTTACAAGTCCCCCTAAGGTACCTGATACTTTAGCGATAAATTCTTGAGTCTGGCTTAAATCTGCATTATCGTTTTTACGATATTCAACCAAAACAGGAATAAATGCTTGTGAGAATGCACCCTCTGCAAAAAGACGGCGTAAGAAATTTGGGATACGGTTAGCGAATAGGAAAACGTCCGCCGATACGCCCGCACCAATTAAATTTGCAACAATGATATCTCGTACTAATCCGAGAATACGTGATAAAAAGGTAAAACCACTAACAACAATACCTGATTTTAATAGACCTTTACTCAAAATTTTTCCCTGATAATAAAAAAAGACCTCTAATTGTATAGAAATTTTATTTTTAAGCTATATTAATGTAAAAAAAACTGTTAAAATCTTGCCGCATTTTTATTTTGCATCCATTTGGATGGCAAAAAAGGTGTAATCGGGTTACCCCGTCGGTTGTGTCTCACCGAAACTCTCGAACAAGTTTGAATTATAGAAGTGAGGTGAAAGCCTTACTGTATTTTTATATCAATTAACAAAACAAATTAGGAGTTTGACCTTGGCAAATATCAAGTCAGCTAAAAAACGTGCGGTTCAATCTGAAAAACACCGTCAACATAACGCAAGCTTACGCTCAATGATGCGTACTTTCATCAAAAAAGCATACGCAGCAGTAGCAGCAGGTGATGTTGCAGCAGCGCAAGCAGCTTTCGTTGAAATGCAAAAAGTGGTAGACCGCATGGCGTCTAAAGGCTTAATTCACAAAAATAAAGCTGCAAACCACAAAGCTAAAGTAATGAAACAAATCAAAAAATTAGAAGCTTAATTTTTTTGAGACGTTCCGAAGATGCCGCACAGTAATGTGCGGTATTTTTTTATATAAATTTTTTCGAAAATTGGGGCGTGAAAGAGAAAAATCTGTTGATTAAAATTTTTTCTACCTTTATCCAGTGAATTAAATTCTGTATAATACGCCCGTTTTTCGCTTGATTACACTTTATGCGTATAACGTAAAATGTAATGAAGTCAATTTATTTAATATAGATAGGAAGAATATATGAGAAGAGCAGTGATTACTGGCTTTGGGATTATTTCAAGTATTGGTAACAATAAAGAAGAAGTATTAAGCTCATTAAAAGCAGGTAAAGCAGGTATTGAATTTGTACCAGAATTTGCTGAAATTGGGTTACGCACTCAAGTAGCAGGTACCATTAACCTTGATCCATCAGAATTAATTGAACGTAAAGTTTACCGTTTCATGGGTGACTCTGCGGCATATGCGTATCTTGCGATGAAAGAAGCAATTGAAGATGCACATTTAACTGAAGATCAAGTTTCTAATCCTCGTACAGGGCTAGTAATCGGTGCTGGTACAGGTTCTGCTCGTAACCAACGCCTTGCTTGTGAAGCAGCAGTTGGTCGTCGTGGTGTGAAAGGTATTGGACCTTACGCGGTAACTAAAACCATGGCATCAAGCGTTTCTGCATGTCTTGCAACGCCTTACAAAATTAAAGGGGTAAACTATAGTATCAGTTCAGCATGCGCGACTTCTGCACACTGTATTGGTAACGCAGTAGAATTAATCCAACTTGGAAAACAAGATGTTGTTTTCGCGGGTGGTGCGGAAGAACTTTGCTGGGAAAGCGCAGCAGAATTCGATGCAATGGGTGCAGTTTCTACTAAATACAATGAAACCCCAGAAAAAGCATCTCGTGCATATGACGTAGACCGTGATGGTTTCGTTATTGCAGGTGGTGCAGCCGTTGTTGTAGTTGAAGAATTAGAACACGCTTTAGCGCGTGGTGCGAAAATCTACGCAGAAGTCGTAGGTTACGGTGCCACATCTGATGGTTATGACATGGTAGCGCCAAGTGGTGAAGGTGCAGAACGTTGTATCAAACAAGCACTTGAAACAGTGGATGGCGATATCGACTATATCAACGTTCACGGTACTTCAACACCAGTAGGGGACGTAAAAGAATTAGACGCAATCCGTAGTGTATTTGGCGACAAAAAACCAGCGATTTCTTCAACTAAATCAATGACTGGTCACTCATTAGGTGCAGCGGGTGCACAAGAAGCTGTTTATTCTTTATTAATGTTAGATAACGATTTTATCGCACCAAGCATCAACATTGATAACCTTGACGAACGCGCTGAAAATATGAATATCGTAACTGAAATGAAAGATCACGCAGGTTTAAAAACTGTGATGTCAAACAGCTTCGGTTTCGGTGGTACAAACGCAACTCTTGTTTTTCAAAAATATGAAAAATAATTTTGCTTAGCATACGAAAAAAGGGAACTTCGGTTCTCTTTTTTTATTTATAGCAACTTTTTACTAAAGTCGGGGTTAGATGACAAAAATAGGCTTTATAAAAAAGATTACGCCCCCATTTTCGTAAAAATTTATATGATTTAATTGATTGGAATGACACTTTTATGACGTTTAAAAAAACACCTTCCAAAGGAACAAAACAGAAAACGCAACAAAGCCTTTCCCCTTTACAAAAGGATTTATTGCAACAGCTCAAGGCAGTGAGCAATCTTGATTATCGTAAATTGTATGCGCGCATTCGTGGGCTTGCACAAATTGCCGATGCAGACAAACAAACTCAAACCGCCAATGATATTCAAAACCACATTGTGCTTGCTCAACAAAAATTACAACAACGTGAGCAACAACGCCCAACTGTGATTGAATTTCCCGAAAATTTACCCGTTAGCCAACGTAAAGCAGAGATTCAAAAATTATTAAAAGAAAATCAAGTTATTGTCGTGGCAGGGGAAACGGGATCGGGTAAAACGACGCAATTACCGAAAATGTGCCTTGAATTAGGCTTTGGTGCAAAAGGGTTGATTGGACATACCCAACCACGTCGTATTGCTGCTCGTACCGTAGCAACCCGTATTGCTGAAGAATTGCAGAGCCCGCTTGGCGAATTAGTTGGTTATAAAGTCCGTTTTAAAGATGAAATTAGCGAGCAAACGCAAATTAAGCTCATGACGGACGGGATCCTTTTAGCTGAAATTCAATCTGATCCGTACTTGAATCAATATGAAGTGTTGATTATCGATGAAGCGCACGAACGCAGTTTAAATAACGATTTTATTTTAGGCTATCTCAAAAACTTACTCAAAAAACGCCCAGATTTAAAAGTTATTATCACATCGGCAACCATTGATGTAGAACGTTTTTCAAAACATTTTAATAATGCACCAATTATTGAAGTGTCAGGTCGCACTTTTCCAGTAGAAGTACTTTATCGTCCGTTGGTGGAAGAAAAGAATATCGATCAGGCGGAAGGGATCCTCAATGCCGTGCATGAACTTCAAAAAATGGGGCGTGGCGATATTCTTGTCTTTTTAAGTGGTGAACGTGAGATCCGTGATACGGCAGATATGCTGGAAAAAGCCCAATTGCGCCATACTGAAATTTTGCCACTTTATGCACGCTTATCTGCGCAAGAACAAAATAAAATTTTCCATCCGAATGGGCTAAATCGTATTGTGCTGGCAACGAACGTAGCAGAAACGTCATTAACCGTTCCTGGTATTAAATATGTGATCGACCCAGGGATGGCGCGTATTTCCCGTTATAGCTACCGCACCAAAGTTCAACGACTACCGATTGAACCGGTTTCGCAAGCGAGTGCGAATCAACGTAAAGGGCGATGCGGTCGTGTGTCAGAAGGGGTGTGTATTCGTCTTTATTCAGAAGAAGATTTTAATAATCGTCCAGAATTTACCGATCCTGAAATTTTACGTACCAACTTAGCCTCGGTTATTTTACAGATGACAGCGTTAGGTTTAGATGATATTGAAGCATTTCCTTTTGTCGATCGTCCAGATAAACGTAATATTCAAGACGGGATCCGGTTGCTTGAAGAATTACAAGCGATTGAATGGGTAAATACCAAAAGGGGCAGTGTGCGTAAATTAACGCCTATTGGGCGCCAACTTGCACAATTGCCTGTTGATCCTCGTTTAGCAAAAATGTTGCTGACAGCAGTTAAGCAAGGATGCTTGCATGAACTGATGATCATCGTTGCGGCACTTTCTATTCAAGATCCGCGTGAGCGCCCGCAAGATAAACAACAGGCATCGGATGAAATGCACCGCCGTTTTATGGATAAAAAATCTGACTTTTTATCTTTTGTGAATTTATGGCGTTATGTACAAGAACAACAAAAAGATCTCACCAAAAATCAATTTAGACGCCTTTGTCAGAAAGAATATTTGAATTATTTACGTTTGCGTGAATGGCAAGATATTTATCACCAAATCCGCACAATCGTGCGTGAAATGGGATTGCCAATTAATTCAGAACCCGCAGCGTATGAACAAATTCATACAGCAATATTATCTGGGCTTTTATCGCATATCGGTGAAAAAATTGCGGATAAACAGCTTTATTTAGGCGCACGCAATAGCCAATTTGCGATTTTCCCAAATTCTGCCCTTTTCAAAAAACAACCGAAATGGTGTATGGCGGCAGAGTTGGTGGAAACCAGTAAATTGTGGGGACGCATGGTGGCAGAAATTCAACCAGAATGGATTGAGCCATTGGCAGGGCATTTGGTTAAAAAATCATACAGTGAACCACGTTGGTCAAAAAGTCGTGGTGCGGTGATTGCCGATGAGAAAGTGACGTTATACGGTGTGCCGATTGTGCAAGGGCGAGTAGTGAATTACGGTAATATTGATCCGATTTTAAGCCGTGAAATCTTTATTCGATCAGCACTGGTAGAAGGGGATTGGAATACCAAACATAAATTCTTCCATCAAAATTTACGCTTAATTGAAGAAGTGGAAGATTTAGAACATAAAATCCGTCGCCGTGATATTTTGGTCGATGATCAAGTGTTATTTGATTTTTACGATAAACGCTTACCGCCCGAAATTGTATCGCAAGCGCATTTTGATAAATGGTGGAAAACCAAATCAAAACAACAACCTGAATTATTGAATTTTGAAAAAGCGTTCTTAACCAACGATGGCGAAAAAGTCAGTGAATTAGATTTCCCTAACTATTGGCATCAAGGGAACCTGAAATTTAAATTGAGCTATCAATTTGAACCAGGCTTAGATAACGATGGGGTGACGGTAAATATTCCGCTAGCACTTTTAAACCAAGTTGAAATGAAAGGGTTTGATTGGCAAATTCCTGGATTGCGTGAAGAATTAGTGATTACGCTAATTAAAGCTTTACCAAAAGCAGTGCGGAAAAACTTTGTACCCGCACCAAATTATGCGCAAGCCTTTTTAGCGAGAGTGACCGATCAGGAAAAACCTCTTAAAGAAGCATTGGTCAATGAGTTACGCAAAATGACAGGCGTAACAATCGATAAAGCGCTCTGGGACGACGTGACACTGCCAAGCCATTTACGCATGACATTCCGTGTTATTGACGAAAAAGGTAAGAAAATTGCTGAAAGTATGGATCTTGATGCGCTTAAGGTACAACTCAAAGATCAAGTGCAAGAAAGTTTATCGGCGGTAGCCGATGACGGTATCGAACAAACAGGTATCCATGTTTGGAACTTCGATCGCCTGCCACAATGTTATGAGCAGAAAAAAGTTGGCTTTACAGTGCGGGCTTTCCCTGCGTTGGTGGATGAGAAAAATTCCGTGGGTATCAAATTGTTTGAAACTGAATTTGAGCAGATGACGGCAATGCAAAAAGGATTGCGTCGCTTATTACTCTTGAATGTACCATCGCCGATTAAATATTTACACGAGAAATTGCCAAATAAAGCGAAATTGGGGCTGTATTTTACGCCTTTCGGCAAGGTAATTGATTTGATTGATGATTGTATTGATTGCGCAATTGATAAATTAATTTCCGATTTTGGGGGCGTGGTTTGGGAAGAACAAGCGTTTGATAAATTGCGTGATTATGTGCGTGAAAATTTAAATGAAATGACGTGCGATATTGCAAAACAAGTGGAAGAGATTTTAACCCTAAGTTTTGAAGTAAATAAACGCATTAAAGGCAAAATGGACTTTACGTTAGCCTTTGCATTTTCTGATATAAAACAACAGATTAATCAATTGATTTATCCACATTTTGTCGCTAATACAGGCTATGATCGCTTAAAAGATCTAAAACGCTACCTCATGGCGATTGATAAACGCATTGATAAATTGCTGCAAGATCCAAATCGAGATCGTGCGGCAATGTTAAAAGTGGAAAATGTCCAAAAAGCTTACCAACAGCTTTTAGCCAAATTACCAAAATCTAAGCCAATTCCTGAAGATATTTTGGCAATTCGTTATATGATTGAAGAATTAAGGGTAAGCCTTTTTGCCCAACAACTTGGTACGAATTATCCGATTTCAGATAAACGAATTTTAGCCGTTATTCAGGCATAAAATAACCACATAACCAATAAAAGCCTCGTGATAATCATGAGGCTTTTTTATTTTAATAAAATGATATATATCAATAAGAGGTAATTTTTAAAATAAAGCGATCTAAAAAGACACAAAAAATGTAAATAAAAACTACAAACCTCGTTAAAGCAGTGCTAGAATGCGTACCGATTTTTAATTAATCACATTTAATTAAATATTTTAATGAGGAATTATTTTATGAAAAAATCACTTCTAGCAACTGCAATTTTAGGACTCGCTACAGCAACTTGTGCTAATGCGGCATTAACCACTTCAGGAACTCCTATCACAGGCGTATCACCAGATGCCCAATCCGGCTTCCCAACAGACATCCCAGTTATGCCATATGCACAAATTGATCTTGGTGCAACCACACTAATGCAAAATGGTGATGATGATTTAGATGTATCAAATAAAACTGTATTTTCTCAACGTGTAACCGTTGGTTTTGATTTTCAAGGTGATCGCTTGGGTTTAGATTTCACTAATTTTGGACATTATAAATGGCATGATTCTTTGTATGATGCGAATGCAGAGTTGAAAGCTGATATTTATGGTATTGGTTTAAGTTATAGCCATGCATTTATGCTCAATTCTACTATTCGCCCATATATTGGAGCACGTATTGGATATACACACTTTAAATCAAAACTAACTGTATCTTATATGAGTAAAGAGATTGCAAGAGTAGATAATAGTGATAATCATGCAAGTATTGGCGCATTTGCTGGAGTAGAATTTGACGCAACACGTAACATCACGTTTGGTATTGGTACAGAATATAACCAATTATGGGGTAATGATACTACCGATATCGCTGGTAAAGCCTTCATGCGTGTTTATTTCTAATTTTATCTCCCTCTAAAGGTTAAGCCCCGTAAAGGGGCTTTTTGTATAAAAGTTGAGGTATATTAAAAAGAGGTAGTTTTATACACTAATAGATATAAAAAACAACAATAATTGTAAATAAAAACTACAGTTTGTGTTAAAGTGGTGTTAGAATTTCTACCTATTTTTAATTAACTATATTTGATAAGGAATCAATAATGAAAAAATCACTTTTAGCAACTGCAATTTTAGGATTAGCAACGGCAACTTGTGCAAATGCAGCATTAACTACTACAGGTACACCTATCACAAGTGTAGCACCAGATGCACAATCAGGCTTCCCAACAGATATTCCAGTCATGCCGTATGCACAAATTGATCTTGGTGCGACTTATTTTAATTTTAGTGATAATTTTACAAATAAATTATTTAAATCACCTATAACAATTTCATCACTTCCAAATACTACAGCATTTTCACAACGTTTAACACTTGG
This sequence comes from Actinobacillus delphinicola, assembly GCF_900638385.1. Lineage (NCBI taxonomy): Bacteria > Pseudomonadati > Pseudomonadota > Gammaproteobacteria > Pasteurellales > Pasteurellaceae > Actinobacillus > Actinobacillus delphinicola. The sequence continues at coordinate 1,538,214 of NZ_LR134510.1, forward strand.
GCTTGATTTCCAAGGCGATCGAATTGGTTTTGATTTTAGTAATTTTGGTCAAGTAAAATATAAAATTAAATTAGAAAACCCTCAAGGTCGTGTTCTGGCTGATCATTTCGGCGATATTAAAGTTAATAGTTACGGATTTGGATTAAGCTACGTACATGCGATGATGCTAAATTCAACTGTTCGTCCGTATATTGGTGCAAGAGTTGGCTTTACACATGTAAAAACAAAATTTACTCCAGCAGAAAATATTCCTTGGACATCAGGTGAATACACCGATAATCATGCAACGATTGGTGCTTTAGCGGGCGTTGAAGTAGATGTTGCACGAAACGTAACACTTGGATTAGGCGCAGAATATGATCAATTATGGGGTAATAAATTGAATGCATTAAGTGGCGATGCATTTATGCGAGTTTATTTCTAATTTTATCTCCCTCTGAAAGTTAGGCCCCTTTTATGGGGCTTTTTTATTATTTTATTAAATTAACACTAATAAATAGTGATTTTGGTTGTTTTTTGAGTATATTAAAAGATTAATTTAATCTTTAAAGGCCGTATTTTTATATAGCGATGATTTACAGAGGAAAATATATGGGAAAATTACTTATTGTTATGGCAATCTGTTGTTGGGGAATCTCTTTAGTAAATGCCACAATGCTTTTCCCGCAATATCGAATGCCTCAGATTTTCTCTCATAATCCTTTAAACTTTTCTATTGATACTTCTCCACGACCTTATACTCAATTTGATTTTGGTACGACTCGATTAATAAATAATGATGGGCAATATCTTCCGAATAAAATGATTTTCTCTCGGCACGTTGCACTCGGAGCGGATTTTACGGGTAATCGTATAGGATTATATTTTACTAATTTTGGACGCTATAAATGGCAAATTACCAAGAATTTGGTTGATCAGCAGGTCTTAGTGGATATCAATGAATTTGGCTTGAGTTATACCCGTGCAATTGCCATAGATTCAATCTTAAAACCCTATGTAGGTGCAAGGATTGGCTATACACATTTTAAATTAAGAAAAACTTATTCCGATATTGGTGGTGGCTATTTAGCACAATCCGGTGAGCAAAATCATGTCAGCATGGGAACGTTTGGTGGGCTTGAAGCCACGCTTTCACCTAATTTTACTATTGGGATTGGTGTGGAATATGGCCGTTTACGAGGGAATGATACTACTGATTTAACAACTAAAGCGTTTGCACGGACTTATTTCTAAAAATGTTTGATAGCTTGATTTTAATCAATTGGATCAAAAATAAATCAAAAAAGGTGTAGTTTTTAAGAAAAATGTAATGATTGTGTAAAAAAAATGTTGTATTATTGCGCAGCTTTTAAGCACTAATAAAAATGAGGTATTAATTAATGAAAAAACTTTTACTCACTACTGCAATGGTTGCGTTAGCTGCTACAACAGTTGCACATGCTGAACCACGCATTTTTACACAAGTTGATTTAGGTATGACTTCACTGCGTACTCATGATCATGATGATTATAATTTGCATAAAAATGCATTTTCGCAACGTATTGCTGCTGGTCTTGATTTTCAAAATGGTAGTCGTTTAGCGTTAGATGTAACACGTTATGGACAACTTAAAGATCATTATCGTGATAGTGATGAAGATATCCAAGTGTATAAACAGTATCATTATGATGATATTTACGAAGAAACAGTTAAAAGTGATGTTTATGGTATGGGCGTAACCTATACTTACGCAATTCCTGTTAATTTTGCTCTTCACCCTTATGTCGGTGGTCGTCTAGGGTTCACTAATATAAGAATTAAGGATGAAGAAAAAACAATTTTTGGCACATCGTCTGAGACTGATAGCGAAACTCGCTTTAGCTATGGCGCTTTAGCTGGTGTTGAGTACAATATCACTCCGAACGTTACTATTGGTGCTGGTGCAGAATATAGTCGTTTAACAAGCTATCTTGATAGCTTGAGTGCAAACGGTTTCTTACGTTATACCTTTTAATTAAGATTTCCATTGATATGAAAGCCCTATTAATAGGGCTTTTTTTATGAATAAAAATAAGTTTTATATTAATAAAGTAGTATTTTAAATAGTAAAAAATATAAAAATTAACCTAGAATTAACATATTTAACTATGATATAACAAAAGTAAGTGATAAAATTCTCGCCGATTTTTGCACAATTATTAGGAAATAAAGGAATTAATATGAAAAAATCACTTATTGCAACTGCAATTTTAGGACTCGCAATGGCGACAGGCGCTAATGCTGACTTAACGACAACATCTGCACCTGATATGTCTTTAGATAATCAAGCAGACACATCTGTCGTACCTTATGCTCAAATTGATCTAGGTATGACTAGACTTATGGAACCCGACGATGAACTTGAATCCACTAAAACTGGGTTTTCACAACGAGCAACCATTGGTCTTGATTTTCAGGGGGATCGTTTAGGTTTAGACTTCACTAATTTTGGTCGATATAAATGGAATATGACCTTAGATGAAGGTGAAAATCTAGCACAAGAAGAAATTAAAGAAAGTATCTATGGCATTGGTTTAAGTTATACGCATGTAATGATGCTAGACTCAGTTGTTCACCCTTATATTGGAGCACGTATTGGTTATACGCATGTCAAAGGAGAAGAGGACTATCATGATGGCGTTGCTGATGTAGGTCCAGATGCAGATGCTGCAAAAGATTCATATTCCTTTAACCGTTTTAGTTACGGTGCTTTCGGTGGGGTAGAATTTAACATTACTCATAACGTAACAACAGGTATTGGCGTAGAATACGATCGTTTATACCGCCACTATATAAAAGATTTTACAGGTAGTGCATTTTTACGTGTTTCGTTCTAGGATTTCCTAGATTTTATATTAAAGCTCTACGTGATGGGGCTTTTAATTATCACGCCTCAAAAATCATAAAAAATTATGAAAATCGGGGCGTGATTGTATTTTAATTAAAAATTATTCTATCCAAATGAGGGTAGCGATTCGCCCAGTATTTTTTTCTCGGCGGTAGGAGAAAAAGCGATCCTTATCACTAAAGGTACAATATTCTCCGCCAGAAATATTTGTGATGCCTAAGGCATGTAAACGTTGTTTAGCAAGTAAATATAAATCTGCAAGATATTTATTAGATGCTGAGGGATCAGGAATAAAAGCCGCTTCTGCGTGAGGATCAACATCGATAAACGCATGAAGAAGATCTTCACTCACTTGAAAAGCCTTTTGGCTAATTGCAGGGGCAAGCCATACCATGATGTCATGGCGAGGAGAGTTAAATTTTTCCACGGTATTTTCCAAAATACCGTCGCATAATCCACGCCAGCCCGCATGAGCAGCTGCAATTTCTGTACCGTCTTTATTACAAAATAAAACGGGTAGGCAATCTGCGGTCATCACTAGACAAACTTCACCTTTTTGTGTCGTGTAACTTGCATCTGCTGGATAAGTAGAATCTGAAGGTAATGTTAACACGTTGGTGGTGTGCGTTTGGTTAAGGAAGTGGGGCATTTGAGGAAGTCCCATTTCCTGTTGTAACCGTACGCGATTTTGTTCGACCGCAATTGGATCATCACCGACATGCGCACCTAAGTTTAGTGTATCAAAAGGTGCAGTGCTGACACCACCATGACGGGTGGTGGTGAAAGCACGGATATTTTTCGGCGCTTGCCAAGTTGGAAGGATAACTTGCATTAATAGTCTAGTTCGTCTTTATGGAGTTGATAATCTGCTTTTAGTGCATCAATAAGTTGCACAAAATCGTCTGGAAGTGGTGCATGCCATTCCATTAATTCGCCTGTGATTGGATGATAAAGACGTAACATAACTGCATGTAATGCTTGGCGTTTAAAGTTACGTAAAACCTCTAAAAATTCAGGGCTTGCATTTTTCGGTGGACGAGGGCGACCGCCATAGGTTTGATCCCCTAATAATGGGTGTGCAATGTGGGACATATGTACACGGATTTGGTGTGTGCGCCCAGTTTCAAGACGTAAACGTAAGCGAGTGTAATTACGGAAATGTTCCATAATACGATAGTGCGTTACCGCTGGTTTGCCCATTGGATGTACTGCCATATGTGTGCGTTTAGTTGGATGGCGAGCCATCGGTTCATCGACTTTACCACCTTGAGTCATGACACCAAAGGCAACCGCCTCATATTCACGGGTAATTTTACGTTTTTGTAGATCACGGACTAATTGGGTTTGCGCTGGAATTGTTTTTGCGACAACCATTAGCCCTGTTGTGTCTTTATCAAGGCGATGTACGATCCCTGCACGTGGGACTTCAGCAATACTTGGATAATGATAAAGTAATGCATTTAAAATTGTGCCATTACGATTGCCCGCTCCTGGGTGGACCACAAAATCTTTAGGCTTGTTGATGACTAAGATATGTTCATCTTCATAAACGATATTTAATGGCAAGTTTTCTGGTTCAAAACGTTCATCTTCTTCGACTTCGGCTTGAATTTCAATTTGTTCTCCACCATAGACTTTTAATTTTGGCACATTACAGATTTCGCCATTAACTTTAACAAGATCATCTTCGATCCATGTTTTAATACGGGAGCGTGAATAATCAGGGAATAATTTTGCTAAAGCTTGGTCAAGACGTGCGCCAAGTAAGTCTGGTGTTATTTCTGAATTTAAAATAAGGGTTGCCATAAGGTTTCCAAAAAATAGTAGATACAAAAAAATTTGCCACATTGTAGCATTTATTTAAGTAGGGAAAAACCATGCGATCCGCTACTTTCATTTATTGTGTCAAGAAAAGGATTGGTAGGGTAAATAGATATAAGATAAACAAGTTATTGATTATTTTTTATAAAAATGTATAAAAGAACGTGTATAATTCAGTGATGTTTTATAAAATGAGAAATGTATCTAATTTCGCTGAGCTTAAAAAGGATAAGTTTTATGAAAAGATTGAAGTTGACGCTTTTAGTAGCTGCAACAGGATTATTGGTTGCGTGTGCTGGGGATAAAGAACTGCAAACCGCACCAGAATCCGTTTTATTACACCGAGCACAGACTTATTTAAAAGATGAAAATTATGCGCAAGCAATCAAGTATCTTAATGCATTAAATGGTCGATTCCCACGCACAATTTATAGTCAACAAACACAAATTGAATTAATTTATGCGTATTTTGAAAATAAAGAATACGATAAAGCTTCGTGGGCAGCTGATACTTTTATGCGTTACTTTAGAAATGCGCCTCATTCTGACTATGTGTTATACCTTGCAGGCTTAGCGAAAGAAGTCCCAAATGATCATTGGGTGCAAGAGCTTTTTGGTGTTGATCAAGCTAACCACGATAGTGCATCTATGCAAAGTGCTTTGCAAGATTACCAAATGCTTGTTGCGGCATTCCCAAATAGCCCTTATACCCCTGATGCGTTGCAACGGATTAAATATATTTACTCACAACTTGCTCGTCATGAAGTGAATATTGCGAAGTTCTATGCAAAACGCAATGCATGGGTAGCTGTTGCGAATCGTCTTGTTGCGGTGCAACGTCAATATCCACTTACAAAAGCCGCTGTTGAAAGTTTGCCGTTATTAAAAGAGGCGTATGAGCAAATGAATCTACCTAAATTAGCGGCAGATACAGAGGCATTAATTAAAGCAGAAAGTGGCGCAGCGAAAAAAGCGCCAGATATCCAAAAACCAGGTGAACCTAAAAATATTTTCCCACCACAATGGGTAAAACTTCCGCCGATGCCATCTGAAGAAATGATTGAAAAAATGGAAGCAGAAAATGCACTTCATGCAGATGATTATGTACCTGAGCAACCAGAACAATCGTTGAAAAAAGAAAAACTAACTGATGATTAGTTTTTATAAGAAAATTAAAAAAGCGGATAAGGATATATCCGCTTTTTTATTATCACAAACTTAGCCTACAATTTCAGTTTGAGCAAAGAAATAACTAATTTCTCGTGCTGCACTTGCTATGCTATCAGAACCATGTACGCTATTTTGACGTTTATTTACAGCGAAATCGGCACGTAGTGTCCCTTTTTCAGCTTCAGCTGGATCAGTCGTTCCCATTAATTTGCGGTAATCAGCAACCGCATTTTCTTTTTCTAAAACACAAAGTACCACAGGACCTGAGGTCATGTATTCTACAAGCCCATCAAAGAATGGTTTGCCTTCGTGTTCTTGGTAAAAGCCTTGTGCTTGCGCAGGGCTTAAGTGACACATTTTCATTGCTGCGATACGAAATCCATTTTTTTCTAAACGTGCAATGATCTGACCAATAATATTACGTTGAACAGCATCTGGTTTAATAATAGCAAAAGTTTGTTGCATAAAATTCCTTTTTATTCTTGATTTAATAATAGTAAGTTTGCCACAGTTTGCACACCGATACCTGTCGCACCCGCAGCCCATAAATCAGTTGGGGCAGCACGGAATGTTGCAGACGCATCAATGTGAAGCCAATGGCGAGGATAATCTTTAACGAAATAAGATAAGAAAGCGGTTGCGGTACTTGCACCAGCTGGAGAAGATACAGTTGCCGTATTCGCAATATCTGCAAATTGTGATTTAATTTGATCACGGTGGAATTTAGCAAAAGGTAAGCGCCAGAATAATTCGTTGGCTTCTTCTGCAGATTCCATTAAATCAAGGACAAGATCTTCATCCATTGAAAGAATGGTATGATATTCAGTGCCAACAGCACGTTTAGCCGCACCAGTTAAGGTTGCAGCATCGATAATCATTTCTGGATTTTGTTGATCAGCCCAGATTAAACCATCAGCAAGCACGAGGCGACCTTCTGCATCAGTATTCAGAATTTCTACAGTAACACCATTGCTATATTCAATGATATCACCGAGTTTCATCGCATCCGCACTAACCATGTTTTCTGCGCAACAAAGTACAAGTTTAACACGTTGGTTAAGTCCAGCTGCGATAGCCATACCTAATGCGCCAGTTAATAATGCAGCGCCCCCCATATCGGTACGCATTGTTACCATGCTTTCTGTTGGTTTGATGCTATAGCCACCGCTATCGAAAGTGATACCTTTACCGACTAAACACGCAAAAGTAGGGGCATCTGGATTGCCTGTCGGATTATAATCTAGTTGAAGCATAGCAGGTGGATTCTTCGCCCCTTTACCCACTGTCCAAATACCTTGATAGTTTTCTTCAAGTAGGGCTTTGCCTTCAATAATTCTGGCATTGATCTCACTTTGTGGTGCGTATTCTTGAGTCATATGCTCAATAAATTTAAGGGCTTCGTGAGCAAGATGAACAGGCGTCATATGTTGTGCTGGCGTATTAATAATTTCACGGACAAAATCACCACAAATGATACGAGCAAGCAGTGTTTCATGACTTTCTTCATCAAGCACAGGCAGACTTAAATCATAGTTTTGTTTTGCAGTGTAAAATCCTTGGTAGAAAGCCCAGCAGGTTTCTAAATCCCAACCTTCCCCTTCTAAATCAGTGTCGTTAATGCCTTGATTACGTAGTTTTCGAGCCGCACGTTGGATATCGGTTAGTACGTTATCGTTGTTGATATGAATAGTGGCACCATTGTCACCGAAACTTAAAATTGCGTTTTTTCCCCACATTTCAGCAGCAGGTTGAGTTGATAAAAAAACGTTCATAATGCGTCCTTATGAGATTATTTATAATTGTTTCCAGTTATACTGCGATCCGCCATGAAAAGCAAAATCTTTCTCATTTAAATTCGTAATAAAATAATATAAATTTCTACGAAAAACGGGGCGTGATATTTAAAAATTTATAAATATTCGACGAGATCTTCGAGAGATTTTTTACGTGGTTTAGGTGTGCTTTTTTCTGTACATGTTCCTATTGCTATGAGCGCAATAATTTTTTCATTTTCAGCACAATCTAATCCTTCACGTACTGCGTTACTTTCTAACCATTTTCCAGAAAGCCATGCGTTATCAAACCCTAATGCATTGGCTGCGAGTTGGATGGCATAAGCACTGCAACTCGCACAAGCAAGTTGTTCCCATGTCGGTACTTTTTCAAAGTCTGGATCAAGTTGAGCAATAACTGCAATCATCATTGGGCTGTTTTGACAAATGGTTTCGGCTTTTTGTTTGCGGCTTTCACCTAAATTAAGTTCATCAGCACCAGCTTGCAGTAATCTTTGGAAATCGGGCATGATTTCAGGGGAAAGAACGATAAAGCGATAAGGCTGTAAGCGAGCATGATCAGGTACGTGTGTCGCTGCCTCAAACATTTGATTTAATTGCGATTCATCAGGAATTGGGTAAGTGAGTTTTTTTTCTGAGTGACGATGTGTCAATAAAGTAAGTGTATCCATAAATTTGCTCTATTTTAATGAATAAAATTTGCTTAAGTTTAACATAAAAATTTTGTTGTTCATGGTCCTCGATGAAAATGTGCTATTATTTGTTCTAAATTTAATTAATGAAGGATTAAAAACTCCATGACATTTTTATGTAAATTCCTATGGAAGTGTTTAAATTTCATCCGTGAATTAGTGATGAATATTGTCTTCCTTTTCTTTGTCGTAATTTGTGCGGCTATCTTTGTTGGCGTACACCAGTTAAATCAATGGTAAGGAAATAAAAATACCCAACCGACATTGCCACAAAAAGGGGCATTATATATCGATCTTAATGGTTATCTTGCGGATAATCGTCCAGAGGATAGTGTGCGTCAATTAGTGAAAGAGGCATTATCAAGCAGTGATGATACTCCACAGCAATATTCTATTTTTGATCTCGTCAATGCCATTCGTCATGCAAAAAATGATCCGAAAATTGATGGGCTTGTTTTAAATTTAAGTGATTTTACACAAGGTAATTTCCCTGCAATCCACTATGTGGGCGATGCGATTGCCGACTTTAAACAAAGCCATAAACCTGTAATTGCTTACGCCCAAAATTATGGGCAACGTAGCTATTTATTAGCAAGTTATGCCGATCAAATTTATATGAATCCGATGGGACAGGTAGGAATTACAGGTCTAAATGTTGAAAACCTTTATTTCAAAAATTTATTGGATAAATTAGACGTGACTCCGCATATTTTCCGTGTGGGCACATATAAATCTGCGGTTGAGCCGTTTATGCGTGAAGATATGTCACAAGCAGCACGTAGTAATATGCAACGTTGGCTTGATCAAACATGGCAAGATTATGTGAATGTGGTAGCGAAGAATCGTAATATCACTGCACAGCAAGTTTTACCATCTGCAACCACTTATTTAGACGATTTAAAACGTTTAAATGGAGATAATACGCTTTATGCAAAAGAACGTCATCTCGTAACGAATTTTGCAAATTCCCTTACCTTTGAAAAAGCACTAGCGGATAAATTTGGTGAGAATAAAGAAGGTGAACCGAATCTAATTAACTATGATACTTATCTTAAAACTTTACCAGATGTAATGACGACTACGAAGAAAGATAAAATCGCAGTGATTAGCGTAGAAGGTGACATTATTGATGGAGAAAGTCGTGATGGTCAAACAGGTGGCGATACTATCGTTAAACAATTAAATGAAGTTTATCACGACGATAATATTAAAGGTGTCATTTTACGTGTAAATAGTCCAGGTGGTAGTGCATTTGCTTCAGAATTAATTCGTCAAATGCTCATGCAAATTAAAGCCGAAGGCAAACCTGTTGTGGTATCCATGGGAGGCATGGCGGCATCTGGTGGCTATTGGATTTCAAGTGGGGCGAATTATATCGTTGCCGATCCTGATACGTTAACTGGCTCTATCGGTATTTTTGCGATGATTCCAACTTTTGAAAAAACCTTACACAAAATCGGTGTGAATGCCGATGGCGTAAGTACAAGTGATTTAGCAAAAAGCTCTATGTTAAGTGGTATTACGCCGATTAATGGTGACATTTTGCAGCAAGAAATTAATCATGGTTATGATCGTTTCTTAACGATTGTTAGTGAAGGACGCCATATGTCTAAAGCGGATGTAGATAAAATCGCACAGGGACAAGTATGGTTAGGACGTGATGCACTTAAAAATCATTTAGTTGATGAATTAGGTAATTTTGATGACGCAGTTGCTAAAGTGAAAAGCTTGATTGTTGCGGATAACGATAAAATTACTGAAAAAGATCTGGGTGTAGAGTGGGTTGAAAACGAAGATAATCCAACATTATTCAGTTTCTTTAAAGGCTTAGATCAACAAGGTAAGGCTGCAATTAAAGCACAAGTGATTGAAAGTTTGGGATTACCAAAAGCTTATACGCAAGTTACGGATAAAGTGAATTTATTGGATAAATTCAATGATCCGAAAGGGCAATATTTATATTGCTTAGGATGTGGTGATATTCAATAACAGAATGTCATGTGTTGGTATAGTGATTGTAGGAGGCATGAAGGCTTTTAAACTTTTATCTTATGCAAATTCATTTTTAGTTTTTAACTTTAATCAGAAGGCAAGTACTATGAAAAAGATTTTATTAGGCGCACTATTGTTATGTTCAACAGCCGTTATGGCGAATGATAAATACGATATGCTTGAAGATAAGTTGGAAGGGGTATATAGCACATTGACTGATGGAACAAATACAATGAAAGTCGATGACATAGATATCGATCAGATGGGAAATCAAGTTTTAGTAAAACTTGAATTAGAATCCAAAAATAATGATGGAGCATGGTCTAAGTTTAATAAAACAACTCACCAAGAAATTATCACAGGCATGGCAGATGAGGTTCGACGTGAACTTAACATCAAAGATAAAGTTAAAATCGAACTGACTTTTGAAAACAGTAAGACAGACAAAGAAACATTATTATCAAGCGGTGTTTATTGATGCGATTAAAATAATAGAAAGCGGACCAAAAGGTCCGCTTTTTTTATTTATAAATTAATTAGTTAGAGGTATTAAGTTAAAAAATAAAAGAGATTTGTAGGCGTATTCATTAGTTTTACTAATAGAATATGAAAAATTATGTAAAATTGCTTTTCTTTTTTCTAAATTTGGATAGAATCTATCAAAATTTAGGGTATAAGCATGAAATTTTATATTAAATCCATACTATTTATGAGCTTTTTAGGATATGTATCTAGTAGTTTAGCTCAAGAAGTCATTATTAATCGTCATGTTAAAGATGGCATTCAAAAAATTAAAATTACACCAAATAATATTGAACAACATAATGTTTTATTAGAGAAAGCGTTTATTACTTTATTAACGCTTAATGATACTAATAAAGTTCAGCAACTTTTGCCATTTTATGCAGGATTATCTTCAAGAAATCCTACTTGGATATTATGGGCAGATGCCTTATTAAAGGCAAAAAAAGATCCTGAACAATCTATTATTGAATATACACAGCTATTGGAAAATCAGCCTAATTTAGATGTAGCACGCTTACAATTAGCCTTATTATTACTACAAAATGGTGATTATTTTCAGGGAAAACGTGAGCTTTATTTATTAGCTACACAGGCCCCTAAAAATATCCAAGATATTGCAAAAGATTATTTAAATTTCTTACACCCAGAATCTCATTGGGAATATGATTTTTCATTAAGTTATTTACGAGATAATAATTTAACGAATATTGCACCTGTAGGAACACGAGTAGATAACTTAATTTCTACCGCTAAACCAGAAAGCGGGGTCGGAGTAAGTTATGGTTTGGTTGCGAGTCATAATTGGGAGCTTGCTCCTATCCTAGGACCAACATGGAACGGCTTATTTACAGGGATATCTCTTATTGGTACGGGGAAAATATATAATCGTCATGCATTTGATGAATTAGATCTCTCTGTTGCCCCACGTTTTGGTAAACAATTTAATCGGATTACATTAGGTGTTAGTCCTTTTGTTACTCAAAGTTTTTACGGAGGAGGAACCGATGGTGCTGGGCATTTAAGACGTGAATATTACGGAGTGGGAACAAACTTTTTCACACACTTTTATGCTAGTTCACATATTAGAATTTCGCCTTTTATAAGATTATCCCAACGCCATTATCAGAATGATATTTTGAAAGCAAATATTACAAGTTACGGCGTAAATATGGCTTATTTTTTACCTAAATTTAGATTTGAATTAGGTGGAGATTATCGTTCTTTTATGGCTCATCAGGGTTACGATAGTTATCGTCAGTGGAATCTTTATTCTGGAATAGAAGGAGAAATATTGAAATTAGGGCAGGCAATTCGTTTTGATTATAGTAAACGTTTTTATCAAGCTCCAATTGATCCACAAAGTTTTATTTCTTTCTTTACTAAGCGTCGAATAGATAGGGAATGGAAGGTTGATTATTCTATTTGGTATCAACCATGGCAATTTAAAGGATTTCAACCTCGGTTAACCTTCCAGTATAAAAAGTTTAGAAGTACAAATGTTTTTAAAAATCACGTCAAAAAACAAGTTGTGATACAAATTAATAAAACATTTTAGATCATTTTTATTTTATTAAATCAGTTAGGAGCGTATTTATATGCAAAAGAAAATTTTATCATTAGGTTTAATAAGCCTTTTAACCGCATGTGGTTCAGGTGGTGGAAGTTCAGGTCATGATAAAGATCATCAGAGCCAGTCCAAACAAAATTTAACATCATCTGTGACGCATAATATGAGTAAAAATCAAAATACTCAATCACAGGGAGAAACAAAAGGGAATATGCCAAATCAAAAAGTACCAATGGCACCCGAAATGACTATTCCTGCTCCAATGCAGCCTAATAATCAAATGAGCAAGGAAACTTCAGCAGATAATGCGGCGCATGCAAAATTTTATACAACAGGACTAGATTCTGTAATGAAAAATGGCGATCCGTTAACATTAACAATTGATGTATATGAAGAGAACCAAAATAAAAAATATCAAGATGATCATGATTTTATCAGAAAGAAACAACCAGATATTGTTAAGTTAGAACCTGAAAATACAAAAATAGTAAAAACAACGAATACAACTGAAGGTAATTATTATTACTTTGTGCCACTAGGCAAATTTAAAACAGGATATGTTGGATATTATCAATATAACCAAAATGGTGATGGTCGTACTTTAACATCTAAATATGTACGAGCAATTAATGAAAAAAATCGTGAACGAAATGTTCCTACAGATCTTAATGCAGAGTTTAGTAAGAAAAATGGCTTTATGTATTCGCCATTAAATAATAGTTATCAAACAGAACGCATTGTTAAATTTGGGGATATGGAGCTTTCCTTTAAAAATGGACATGCGAAAGGTAAAGTTTTAGATCCAAATATAAAGGATGATACTTTATTTAATATTAATGGTGATACGAAAAATCTAGTCTTCACAGCAACAAGTGGACAAGAAGCTTTAGGGATTAAGGCAGGAGCAAAAGGCTCAAGCGCACATGATGATTTAACCTTTGTGAAGGATGATCAGAACCAGTTGAAGTATGTCACTGGTACCGTGACTGGTGATTTTAATGGTGCTTTCGTAGTAGAAAAAACGAAATAATCCATAAAAATAAGGGGGAGATAAAACTTCCCCTTATTTTCTGATAAAAACATTAAAATTATTTAATAAAAACCTCTGTATTATAGAAGATTTTTTATTAGAACAATGAGATTTTGTTAGAAGTAAATGTATTAGGGAGAGGATAATGAAAAAGTTTTTTTTGAATAATTCTTTAAAACGAAGAACAGCATTGGAAGTAGTTTTGTTTAGCACTATAGCAATCTATCCAATGATAGGGCAAGCAAAGGATTCTGATTTGATTAAAAGTAATGCTCAAAACTTAAATTTGAGTGTCGGTGATGGTGCATCTACTAATGCTAGTGGTACGTATTCTACAGCAATAGGAGAGGGGGCTAAAACTATTGGTCATTCTGCATTAGCATTAGGAACGCAAGCAACAGCCAATGGTGATAATAGTGTAATAATAGGTGCTTTAAGTTCTGTGACTAGTGCTTCTACTGTCGGTATTGGTGCTAATGTACATGTAAAGGGGACAGGAGGCACAGCCATTGGATCAAATTCAAACTCATCTGGGGTAAGTTCTATTGCGTTAGGTTATCAAGCTAATTCTAGTGGAGATAGTGCAATATCTATTGGAGTATCAACCGAATCCAAAGGTAATGATTCTATCGCATTAGGTGATACAGCTATCGCTAATAAAGATCGATCTATTGCTATCGGTAGTAATGCTCATACAGAAGTAATAGATGGTATCGCAATCGGTACTGATTCAATAGTCAAACGTAAAGCTGGAACCGTAGGCTTTAATCCATACCCAGAAGATAAAGATAAAAGTAGTTCCAAGGCTTTCTATTCCACAGGCGCTGCAGTTTCAATTGGTAAAGAGGGTAAAATTCGTCAGATTACGCATGTTTCAGCAGGAACAGAGGATACTGATGCAGTGAATGTTGCACAGTTGAAATCTGTCATACATTTGGGGCTAAAATTTAAAGGTGATCATGGCGGTCCTGTTACCAATAAATTAGGCTCACAAGTGGATATAAAAGGTGATAATAAAAATATTACGACAGAATTAAAACAAACCCCCACTGGGACAACGATTATTAAGGTTGAATTGAATAAAGATCTTGATGTAAATAGTCTCAAGGCTAAAGATCATATCCAAGTCGGTGATGTTAAAGTAGATAATCAGGGCATAACCATTGCAAATGGTCAGATGCATGGACCATCTTTAACTAAAAATGGCTTAGATAATGCCAATAACAAAATTACGCATGTTGCAAGTGGTTTTGATGGAAAATCATTTTCAGACATTGAGAAGATTAGCAACAGTGATAATGAGATTTTTAAAAATGCAGTAAATGTAGGTGATTTAACTCAGGCGATTAAATCTGTTAAGACTGCGATTAATCATGTAGATTTAACTAAAGGGCTAGATTTTTCTGGTAATACAGGTCACGGACAACAAAAACTTGGTTCCCATATTGCAATCCAAGGAAGTAAAGCTGATCCGAATGCCGTTTATAGTAGTGAGAATTTAACTACACAATATACTCAGCAACAAAATGGTAATGGTGTAATTGAAATTAAGATGAAAGATACGCCAACCTTTAAAGCGATTAATGTAGGGAGAGATAAAACTGGTGCGCAAACAAAAATTACCCAGCAAGGGATAACGATTCAATCCCACAAGGGACAACCAGCTGTTTCTCTAACGGCACAGGGCTTAAATAATGGTGGTAATGTAATTTCTAATGTGGCTGATGGTCAAGCGCCAATGGATGCCGTTAATCTTAGACAACTTGATGGATTGAAGAAAGAAATGCATCATATACAAGCAGGTATTGATGATAAAATTCATAAAGTTAGCAAAGAATCTCGTGCAGGAAGTGCTTCTGCAGTGGCCACTGCACTTTTACCTCAACCTTTTAGTGCAGGAAGAAGTATGGTAGGGGCATCTTTAGGGCATTATCGTGATCAACAAGCTATTGCGATAGGTGTATCTCGTATATCAGATAATGGTAAATGGATTGTAAAAACTGCAGTGTCAAAAGATACCCAAAAGAATTTTGGTGGCGGAATGAGTTTCGGTTATCAATGGTAAATATTGATTAATGTAAATTTTTCCGAAAATTAGGGCGGCACATATAATTATGTGCCGCCCATTTTCTTTGACAATATGATAAATACAATTATTTTACTTTATCAATCCATTCCCCATAGCCTTCTTCTGCCATTTTATTAAGTGGAATGAATTTAAGGCTTGCTCCATTAATACAATAACGTAATCCACCTTTATCTTTTGGACCATCATTAAAAACATGTCCAAGGTGCGAATTAGCTTGGCTACTACGCACTTCAATACGATGCATATTGAAGCTGTAATCATCTTTTTCCGTCAACGCTTTGGCTTGGATTGGCTGGGTAAAGCTCGGCCACCCACAACCAGAACGGTATTTATCTGCACTACTAAATAATGGCTCGCCACTTACAATATCTACATAAATCCCAGGCTCAAATAATTCATCATAGGCATGACTAAATGCCCGCTCTGTCGCACCTTGTTGGGTGACTCGATAAGATAAATCACTTAATTTTTCTCTAAGTTCTTGCTCACTTGGTTTTTTATAGTGTTTATCCTCTGGTATTGGCTCCAATGGAACATCAGCTTTGGAAATATCAATGTGACAATATCCATTTGGATTTTTTTGCAAATAGTCTTGATGATAATCTTCCGCTTCATAGAAATTTGTCAGCTTTTGGGTTTCGACAGCGAGCGGAACATCAAATTTTTTCGCTTCACGCATGAGGGCAGCATCAATAATTGGGCGTTCACTAGAATTAGTATAGTAAATTCCCGTGCGATATTGTGTTCCTCTATCATTACCTTGTTTATTTAAACTAGTAGGATCGATAACACGGAAGTAATAACGTAAAATTTGATCTAATGAAATACGATTCGCATCAAACGTAATTTTTACAGTCTCCGCAGCACCTGTTCTACCTGTAACAACTTGTTGATAGGTTGGATTTGGAATACGGCTATTCGCATATCCTGATACCGCATCAATAACACCTGGAATACGTTCAAAATAAGCTTCTAATCCCCAGAAACAACCTCCAGCTAAGTAAATAGGTTGAGGATCAGCCATCTGATTTACTGCACTATCGTTTGCGATTTTATTTTGATACAACGTCATTTTATTCACCTTATTTAAGTTAGCTCGTGGATCTTTTAATAATGTTTGTAATTGTGCAAGGCTAAGATTCCCTCTATGAATACGTAAAAGTTCACCACTTGGACTGAAAAGCGCATAGCTAGGATAGACAGTAATGCCCAATTGTTTTGCTAATTTACCGCCATTATCAAGAAATACAGGCAAATCAGGGTAGTCCAGTCCCTTGTACCATAGATTAAAATTTTGGAAATTTTTTTCATTCAGAAAATCAGGGGAGGCAACCGTAACAAAGTTAAGATTCTGAAGAGCCTTATTATGTTGCCAGTCCTGGCTTTCTTGTAACGTAGCTAGGCAAAGCGGGCACCAACTCGCCCAGAATTTTATTAATAATGGCGCATTTGATTTCGGAGAATATTGAGGACTATTTTGGGCGTGGGGAAGATTAAAAACATAATTAGGGATAGAAAGAATGCGGGTATCATTGATCTGACTTTCTTTTCCAAACCAAGCAGGCGGACCATTATCGGCAATCGCAGCAAAAGCCGATGAACAAAGCGTAGTTAATAATAAAGCTTTTAGTTTCATAAAAGACTCCAATAAAAAGCAAAATACAATCTAAATAGTAATCATTCTAATCTATTTTTGTATAATTAATCTACGTTTAATGGGGTATTTAGTATCACTGGTTGGCTATTGCTGTAATAGTCATAATATTTTATTTAACAGATTTGGAAAGATGTTTTGGGAAAGGGTAAAGAATCACGGGGGAATTATTGTGGTTCCAAGATGATTATCATTATTTATTCAGGAATAATCAGCTAATTTGATTATTCCTGAAGACTTAAAGGTTATTTTGGTAGAAAATGAGAAATTAATAACTACAAGTTATGCTCCCATTTCTTTTATCCCAATAATTTGTTCAAGTTCGTCATAATTACTGATAACGCCATATTTAACTTGTTGATCGGTCGGAATGCTACTATCTGCGAGTGTATTGAAAAATATTTTAGCACTTTCGATTTTACGTTTTTCAGCATCTTTCAGGTCTTTATCGAGTGATGAACCTTTTGTTTCAGCCACAAAGTAAATATGGCGTACTTTTTCTTGATTAAACGCAATTGCCCAATCTGGATTGTAACTACCGAAGGGAGTCGGAATCCTGAAAGTATCAGGTAATTTGGCATATACAATCACTTCATCAACAGCGCTTTCCAAATTCTCTGCTAATTTTTTCTCAACCTTTGAGTCTGTGTTTATATATTCCCATACGTGTTTTTCAACTTTCATCGCAGTACTAGGCACTTTATTCGTTACAAATATCTCGTTTGCCAAATATCTTTTCTCAATAGGGTAGTATTGTAAATTCTGTATCAGCATACTTGCTTGTTGTTCATTAATAATCTCACTGACTTCTCTAATGAATGCTTCGGGATTATTCTTAAATTGTAAGAAAATCTGTTTAGCTATTCCTTGTAGAATACGGACGATCGTTTTTCTAGTAAGGTTTGTTCGCTCTGCAATATCACCAACCAAGTCATAAGATACATCTGTATGCGTAGAAATTTTTGGTTTCTCTGTTTGTATCGTTGTCTTTCCGAATCCTTGGTTATCAGATAATTGTTCTTTGGACAAATTATCAACTTGTTCGCCAGTTCTTACTACATAAGTTAATGTTTCAACAAAATTATTGTTACGTTTATCAGCTACTTTCTGGATAGCATCAATACTATTCGTAACTAAAATATCGCTATCGAGAGCAATTTGATAAATCGCTTTTTTATTGATTTGCGACCATAGTGCTTGGAATTCTTTACGATCTAAATTGCGCTTATTAATCGGATTGGAAATAGTTTTATTATCATTACCGAACATATCAGCTAGTATCGTAGGATTAAGTATCGCATCAGTAAGTTTATATATACTTTCCTCAAATGTTTGCAATGCTTCTGGAAGTGGTGCTAATTGACCATTAGCTTTATCTTCTCGATATTGGCTAGTAATTTTATCCTCCTCATCAATATAATTATGCTTGATAAGGTATTTATAAATCTTATTCGCCATGTCACCGTTAATTATTACTTGTTTACCATCATTATCATAAATAGTTTTACCTTTAAAATAGTCAGGTGTAGCTGTTGTCGGACGACTTGCTAATGTTTTAATAATTTCGCTTTGTAGCTCTGTTACAAACTGTGTATAACTTTCATTAGTAACAACGGTTAAATCATTGATACTATGGACTGCTCCCTCTGCCCCAAGATAATGGCTATCCATACGATCACCGTTCTTATTTACGGCCAATCTTAAGCCCCGGCCTACTTCTTGACGACGGGAAATAACATTATCGGAATGTTTGAGAGTACAAATAACAAAAATATTTGGATTATCCCAACCTTCACGTAATGCGGAGTGAGAAAAAATAAAACGGACATTCTTTTTGTGTTTATCTTCGTCACTATCATTTTTATCTGGGAAGGCAAGTAAACTTTCTTTATCTTTTAAGATTAAATCATAGGCATCAATATCATCAGCGACGTTCATTTTATCTTCATCTTTAACAAATTTTGCTGGTTCAACCATTCTTTTTGTTTTTTTATCAATAGAAAAATAGCCTTCGTGGGTTCGATTAACATCAATACTTTTCAGATAATTTTTATAGTCATCATCTTCAATATTTAAATCTGATTCTTCATCAAGTATCTGTTTATATTGCTCAATAAATATCTTTGCATATTCTCCATCGACAGCACTACCATTTTCATCGTATTGACGATATTTTGCTACTTCATCAATAAAGAATAGACTCAACACCTTAATTCCTTTCTTGAATAAGTCTTTTTCTTTAGCAATATGGGCTTTAATTGTTTCCCTTATCTGAATGGTACGTAATGCCTTTTCATCCAATTGACCTTGTGCTTGACCAACATAGATAGTTTTACCATTAACAAAATGAACAGATCCATCACGGGCGTCTATTTCTGAGATAATATATCTATCTTTATATTGCTCAGCATCATTAGAAATAGCATATAAATCGTCTCCTTTCTCAACTTTTCTAATTTCTCGTTTAAAACCATTTTTTTGTTTGATTTCTAATTCTAAACGAGCAACTGGTGCTGATTTTGATACTACAATATCTTGCAAATATAAATAGCTATGTGTTCCCGATAACCCTTTGGTTTCTATACCCTTTACGGTAATGCGTTTAACAAGTTTTTGATTATAAGCATCGAGGGCATCAAGGCGATAAATCAAATTATAATCGCGTTTATGCGTGGCGGAATAACGCAAAATAAATAATGGGTTAAAGTTTGATAATGCTTTTAAAGTACTGTCTCCTTGCATTTTTTGTGGCTCATCGAGAATCAGAATAGGGTTATTTCGGCTGATAACATCAATAGGGCGACGCGATTGAAATTCATCAAGTTCTGCATAAATTTTACGTGCAGCAGTATTACCTTCTTTAATGGAATTAAATGCTTGCACATTGATAATCATTACATTAACACCACTATCAGAACTAAAGCTTTCTAAATGATGCAATTGTTTAGAGTCATAGATGAAAAAGCGTGCTTTTTTGCCATATTCTTGTTGGAAATGATCTGCCATCATCGTAAAACTTTTATATACACCCTCACGGATAGCAATACTTGGCACCACAACAATAAATTTTGACCAACCATAGCGTTTGTTTAATTCAAACATTGTTCGGATATAACAGTATGTTTTCCCTGTTCCAGTTTCCATCTCAATGTTTAAATTCAATAAACTTCCTGTTAAATTTTTATTTTTCCCATTGTCATCAGTAATTAATGCACTAGAACTTGGTAATCCTTGGCGAGCTTGTACCTTTTGAATATTGTGTAAAATATCGTTTATATCAAACAACTGGGCATTTTTAAAACCAAAGCCGTCATCGTCATCGATACTTTGACCATTATAATTCGTACTCCCGCTATGTATTACACTTCCATCGTTAGATAAGAAACTAGGCTGTGCAACAGGTCTAGTTCTACCTTTATCAATGGTGTATTGCACGCCATTACTTTTAGGTTGCCCAATAAAGCAATCAGCTACGGCGTCAACGCTATCTGTTTGATAATCGAGAGTCTTAAAATGGATTTTCATTATCATATGCTCCCATTAAATAAATTTAACTTCAGTTTCAGGTGATAGCTGTTTTAAGCGTTCTTTAATATTGGTTTTATCTTGATCGTAAGCGATGGCACGTTCGCAAGAAACAAATTTTAATGGTTTTAACTCTGCGATTTCGTCAAGCATTTGGGTCGTAATCGTATCAAAACTTGCAACTAAACTATTAATTCCAACAATATACACTTTAGCTCCTTGTATCGTTTTACATTCTATTGGTAGAGTCAACGGTACGCCCCAGTCCAGCATGACTTGGAATAATAAGTCTTCGCCACTGCGATCATCTTTGATATTGGATCGCATTTGGGTAAGCATATCTTGGCTATAGTCATCAGGGCGGTAATAGACATCGCGCATATTCGTGCTATCAACTTTTAATACTCGAAAGCCTACATCAAGTGTATCAATACCATCTTTGCCTGCATTGTCGGCTTTAATTTTTGCTCCTGCGCGGCGGATACGTTCTTTAGAAATCTCAGCGATATTCCTTGGCATATTGTGTTTATCACAAAACTCTATTGCCTCTTTATTATCTTTTTTCTTTTTCTCCGTATCATCTATTCGTTCTGGCAACTGCACCATAATAAATTTACGGTTACCAGCATCTTCAGCATTCAGTTGCATAACCGCATCTGCAGTGGTGCTAGAGCCTGCGAAAAAATCTAATATAAGAGTTTCTTTTTCAAAAATCCCAATAATCCGTTTCATAAAATCCATTTGCTTTGGATTATCAAATACGGTACAGCCAAACATATTTTGCAAGTAAGTATAATCAGGTCGTTGGTCATCGCTCATTATAGATTTTGGTCGTTGATTAGAATTTTCATCTAAATATCTTTTGATTGTTGGCAAACTCCCATCCGTGTGAAAATGAACACGGTTATCCATAATTAAATCTTGCATTTTTTCTTGGGTATATCTAAACCCACCAGGTGGAATAGGATCTTCCTTATTGGTTAAAGGATTTACAATTTTAAGCATATTGCCATTTTTTACACCGCCTAAATCTCCCTTTCTATAAAGTCCTCTTTCATCAAAGTACCAATAATTTGTAAAATCTATAAATCGTGGATATTTTGTTAATTCTTTTAATTCTGCTGTAATTTCATCATTTGTTAAACCTTTATTCTGTAAAGTTTTAACTTTTGAAAGATATTCATCAATATTATTTTTCTTGACTTGCCATTTATTATTTTGATATTTAGCAGTCAGAAAACTCTCATTTTTTGCATAAATTAAACAATATTCGTGAGAGACAGAAACAAAATTACTTTGGTTTTTTGAGCTATTTGTATTTCTTATAAGCTCCGCTATAAAGTTACTTTCTCCAAAAATTTCGTTACATAGTTTACGTAAGTTATATACCTCCTTATCATCAATACTGATAAAAATAACTCCATCGTCGGATAACAAATTTCGCGCTAATTTTAAGCGACTAAATATCATTGTGAGCCAATCAGAGTGAAAGCGACCGTTCGTTTCAGTGTTGCTTATAAGGCGGTTGCCATCTTCGTCGATTTGTTCAGAACGTTGTAAAAAGTCGCCACTATTTTCGGAAAAATTATCTTTATAAATAAAATCTTTACCGGTGTTATATGGCGGATCGATATAAATTATTTTTACTTTGCCAAGATAGCTTTCTTGTAATAGCTTCAAGGCATCAAGGTTATCACCTTCGATAAAAAGGTTTTCGGTGGTATCAAAATTTACGCTTTCTTCACGGGCTGGGCGCAGTGTTTTGGCTATCGGGGCGTTGGCTTCAAGAATGGCCTTTTTCTTGCCGACCCAGTCAAGGCGATAGCGTTCTTGGTTTGGTTCGACTATAACGTTTTTTAGTTCTTGTTGGAGTAGAGTAAAGTCGATGCATTTTTGCAGATTGCCATTTTTATCTTCGGCCTCAGTGATGCAGTGGGGAAAGAGTTGTGCAATTTTTTCTATATTAGTTTCTACGCTACTTTTAGTGTGCATATCCAAATAGTCTTCATATTTGTTGTTTTGATTTTTCGCTGTCATTATTGTGTTCTCTTATTAAAATTATTGGATACTTTAGGTTATAAATTATTTAAGTCAGTTTGCAATTTATGTAATTCCATATTAAGTATAACTTTTTTGTTAAATTGTTTTTCACTTAATATTTGCTTACGTATTTTATCTATTTGTTTATGAATAGCTTCACGTTGTTTGGCTTTGACTAATTTTTCTGTAATAGAAAGTGGATACTCCTTATTCTGGATAGTATTGTGGTGAGGTAATAATTGTTCAATAAAATGGTTATATAAATCACTAATGTTCAGAAAAATTGGTAAATCTTGTCTTACTTCATCATCTAACCATTCTGATTGATAGTATTTATCAAGTACAACTTTACTCTTATCTACATTATTTAAACGTTTGTAAGTTGCTATAATTTTTACTTTCCCTCCAAAATATATTTCAAAAATGATCGGGGTTAAGATAAGTTTATCAATGAACTCTAATAAACTAATATCTATATCTTTTTGTCGGCTTTCAATATGAAATATTTGTATTTCTTGTAAATCATCATTACAGTCAATGTGGATAGTGTCACTCGAGAGTTTATATGCCCAAATAACTTTATCAATACAGTTCACAAAACCTTGCGTAATTTTGTTAGTTGCTTGTCCTTGCTGATAAAATTTATTTTTAGGAATGACTTTATCTACTTTTGCTTTATTTGGATATTGATACAATTTCATACAATCTTTCACTCAATTAAGGATGTTCTATAACGATAAAACCAATTAATTCAAAATCATTTAAAGTTGATATTTGGTTATTTAAGGCAGTTGTAGTTACACCTGTAAATAAACTATCAATATCCTTATCTTCTTTTACAGCTTTAATAGAACGGATTACGGTATCTAAGAGTTGAGAATAATGTTGCATGTCTCGACCATCACATGTACGAGCATTAAAGCGCTCATATGCCGATGGAATAGGTTTATCTTTTTTATAGCAAGCTTTTTTTACTATCTCTAATAGATGTTTTGTTTGTGTGTAATCCAACACAATTTTACCATCTTCAGTTACATAAGTCAGATAATATGGATGCAGTTGATTAACAATATTTTTCTGATGAAGTGTTTCACGAGATTTAAGTACAAAAATTGCACCAGGAATAAGGCCTATATCATTATTTGCTGGTACGACAGCGTGTAATCCTTTTGGTAAAGATTTAATTTCTGGATGATGCTCTATATAATTAAGCAAATCCATACGAAAATCATTTAATCCTAAATCTGTTATGGATACACCTGTATTTGCATCTTCTATATCAAGTACTTCATTTTGTAATCGTCGTAACTGTTCGTGCCGATATGCAATATCATTTGATTTAGCACTCAATACATTTTCATCACCAGTACTTGATATATCTACAAGTACCATGCGGTTTTCTACACGTTCGCGTAAATTGATATAGCTATCAAGCGAAATATTAGGCCAATAATTAACTAGTTGGATATATTTGTTTTGCGAACCGATACGATCAATACGCCCAAAGCGTTGGATAATACGCACGGGGTTCCAATGGATATCGTAATTGATTAAGTAGTCACAATCTTGTAGGTTTTGACCTTCTGAAATACAGTCAGTTGCAATCAGTAAATCAACCTCTCTCTGCTCATCTGGAAAAATTTGATTTTTAGATTTTGATCGTGGAGAAAATAAGGTTAGCAATCCTTGCATATCGTAATATTGTCGACTATTAGGACGAGATTTTATAGTCGCAGTATTATTGGTGCCCGTAATTTTGGCTGTGTGAATACCTAATTCTACTAATAATTCATCAGCAAGGTTGTTGAATAGATAATCAGCCGTATCAGCGAATGCTGTAAAAATAATGATTTTTTTATTATTACTATTGATAGGATTATTGATTTTATCAATGATATGTTTTTTTATATGCTGTAACTTATGGTCTTTTTGTGGTGTAATCGGCTTTATGCGAGCTAATAAATTAGATATAATTTCATTGTCAGCAGATAGCTCTTGTTTCCATAGTACAATATCAACATCATTGAGATTAATTTTTAGTTTTTCTCCAATCCATTCGTTTGGATCATTGTCATCCTCATTATATTCTAAATTAATGTCAATGTTTGTATCAGTGTCATTGTTTTCAAACCGCTCAATTTGATTAAGCATATCTTGAATACGGTTGTAGAGGGTCTGGAGAGTTAACCTAAATGAATGGATAGAACTTTCTAATCGTTTTAATAAATTTACAGTCATCAGTGATTGTAAACTCTTCTCACGATCTTTTTGTTTTAAACGCCCACCATCTTTTGTTTTTGTATCAAAAAGATCCTCATATTTTTGTATTTTACTTGGAAAAATAAAACTAAATGGGGCATATACGGATAAATTTAATGCAGATAAACTCGCATAAATATCATTCAGAGTGATAATGTTATCTTCACTAATACCACAGCGAAATGAAATAGGTTTTAACCGTTCAGGGAAGGAGCCAATATCTGTAGTATTGTAAAATTTTTGGATATGTTTGCGGGAGCGAGCAATAGTTACGCTATCTAATAACTTGAAAAAATCAAAGTCTAATAAATTTAATATTTTTTGAGTGGTACGTTGTGCTAGAGGAAGTTTGGCCCACGTATTAAATTGAGTCTGAGCAGACTTGAAAATTGTATCAATATCTTTATTAGTATCGAGCTTTTCATTAATCTCAGCAGTGTTACCTTCATAGGCTAGAGCCAATTGATTTTTTAAATCATTAAAACGATTATTGACGGGGGTTGCTGAAAGCATTAAT
Organism: Actinobacillus delphinicola; assembly: GCF_900638385.1. Lineage (NCBI taxonomy): Bacteria > Pseudomonadati > Pseudomonadota > Gammaproteobacteria > Pasteurellales > Pasteurellaceae > Actinobacillus > Actinobacillus delphinicola. Next base: position 1,563,755 of record NZ_LR134510.1, read on the forward strand.
ACTTTTGTTTTTACTCCCTGACGCATTACTTTTTCCATAAGGCGTTCATAACGAGTCTGTTTATCTTTAAAAGCATCATTATTGCGGAAATTATGCGATTCATCAATAACAACTAAATCATAGTTACCCCAATTAATTTTTGCTAAGTCAATACCTAAGGTATGTCCTGAATCACGTGATAAATCAGTATGATATAAGACATCATAATTAAATCTATCACTTGCAAAGATATTGGTGACAAGATTTGTATTGTAATTTGTCCAGTTTTCACCAAGTTTTTTAGGACATAATACCAATACACTTTTATTTCTTAACTCATAGTATTTAATGACTGCAAGAGCCGTAAATGTTTTACCTAGCCCAACGCTATCGGCTAAAATACAACCATTATAAGTTTCTAGCTTATTTATAATACCGACAGCAGCATCTTTTTGGAAACTGTATAACTTTTGCCATACTAAGGTATCTTGATAACCAGTTAAATTATTAGGCATTACATCTTCGCCAATATTTTCTAAAAATTCTTTAAAAATATTGTATAAAAATAGAAAGTAGATTTTTTCAGGTGCATTTTCTTGATACACTGACTCTATATGGCTAATTATCTCGCTAGTGATATCCTTAACTTTACTTGTATCCGCCCATATTTGATCAAATAATTGCATATACTGATTTGATAGTGGTGAATTTAAGCAGTTTACTAGATTTGATAACGCATTACCTTTTTTATATCCTAAACCGACAGGAGTAAACCCTTGAATAGGGCTATATGCAGTAATTGAATCAGAGTTTTGTATGCATATCATTTCTTGCATTACGGATTCATCTATATTCGATTGAAACGAGGCTTTACGGCGGATCCAAGCTGCACATTCTTTAGCGATTGCCTTTTGAATTAGCTTATTTTTTAAATGAATTTCAAACTCTGTACCATATATACCATTTTCACGTTCATGTTGAGGGATGATAAATTCTCGTTTTTCTTTTTTTAAATTGTCAGCAATTTGATTATTTATAAAGGTAGGGGATGTAAAAATAAATTGGACGGAATCTAGCTTTTCTAACTCTTCTTTTAAGGCGGCAAAAGCATAAATAGAAAAATATGAAGCAGCAATTTTGAGCTTTGAATGCTCATTCAAGTTTTGCTTTATATCTTCTCCAAGTAATTTATTAATATTATCAATAAGTTGGATCATATCTGCTATAATTTTTTACTCTAATTAAAAATACTATAAACTAAAATTAGTGTGGTATTATTTTTTATACTAAATTGATCATTTAGGACAGAGGTTGAATTATTTTAATATTCCAGTACGTCATGTCTTGGAGGATTGAACCTATAGAAATCTCCTAATCACGATAGTTATTTAGTGCAATAGCTCTTATTTGTGGTTTCATGGCATAGAAAAACGCTAATCATTAAGCGTTTGCTTAATATGTCCCAAATAAGAGAGTACAGTATATAATTGTTCTAGGACATTCTAACAGAAATTTGAATAGAGATAAATTTTAGGTAATAAAAAAGCACCTTAAGGCGCTATATTCTTTTTGTAACCTTTTGATTTTGAAAGGTTAGAAGTGGTGCCCGGAGGCGGACTTGAACCGCCACGGCTCGAAAGCCGAGGGATTTTAAATCCCTTGTGTCTACCGATTTCACCACCCGGGCAAGTGGAGGCGTGTCCCGGAGTCGAACCGAGCTACATGGATTTGCAATCCAGTGCATAACCGCTTTGCTAACACGCCATTGGAGCGGGAAACGAGGCTCGAACTCGCGACCCCGACCTTGGCAAGGTCGTGCTCTACCAACTGAGCTATTCCCGCATAGTAATAAATGGTGCCCGAGGGCGGACTTGAACCGCCACGGCTCGAAAGCCGAGGGATTTTAAATCCCTTGTGTCTACCGATTTCACCACTCGGGCGAGTGGAGCGGGAAACGAGGCTCGAACTCGCGACCCCGACCTTGGCAAGGTCGTGCTCTACCAACTGAGCTATTCCCGCATAGTAATAAAGTATTGGTGCCCGGAGGCGGACTTGAACCGCCACGGCTCGAAAGCCGAGGGATTTTAAATCCCTTGTGTCTACCGATTTCACCACCCGGGCAAGTGGAGCGGGAAACGAGGCTCGAACTCGCGACCCCGACCTTGGCAAGGTCGTGCTCTACCAACTGAGCTATTCCCGCAAAACTTAAACTTTATTTCGTTTTGATTCGTTGTTGCGAATCAACGAGGCGTATTATATGTATTTTTATTCCCATGTCAAAGGGAAAAAATAAAAAATAATTCAAGTGCTTAAATTTGGATCAATACGTTTAAATATGGTACATTGTTTGCATATTTTATAGGTAAAGGCGAGGAAATTTATTTAACTTATTGATAAATTTCCTCTTTTTTATATAGAAAATAATACTATTTTTGTGCTTTAGCCCATTTTAAGAAGCGTGCTTTTGTTGCTTTATCCGCCTGTTGGAACCAAAATTGTAATTGTTGTTCTGCAATATTTTGTCCTTTAACGACAACTTTTTCTTTTTTTATTTGATATGTATCGCCAGCAAGCGACATAGATTCATTTGTGACAACGTCACTTGGCACAGTTTTTTTGATCATTGCAAAAGAAGAAACAGATGCAACACCATTAGATGCATTATATTTAGCAATATTGTCAATTAAGTTTAATCCAGGTAGAAAACCTTCTTGTGGAAGAAAAGCTTGTTTGGATGGAATTTTTTGACCACTTTGAGTTGTCACATTGATATGAGGATTATTTTTAAATTCATTTACTTCAAATTGATTGCGTAATCTTGGTACATTTAACATGACATTTTGATCGTGGCTATCAAAGGTAACAATAATAGGATCTGATTCATATAAAACTTGATTATTCCCTTGATTAATAATGTCACTTACACTTATAACGGCTTGATGAACGTGATTATTGCTAATTTCTAAGTTTTTTAGTTCACTAAAAGTGGGATTTTTTACTTTATGTCCGTCTAGTGCTAATACTTCAATATTCGGCGATACACTTAGCATCCCTGCAAAGCTTGTCGCAGATGAAAAAAGTGCAATACTTGCGAGGGCAACGGTAGATAATTTCATGATTTCTCCTTGTATAAGTAAATGACTCGAGTTTTCGTAATATAAATTGTTGGTATGCTAAGCTAAAATGTTATAAATATAAACAAAAAAATATATTTTTTAGTCAAATATATCTTGATGTTGGAGGCTATATGAAAGTCGTTAGAATTCTTGTCACAGGATGTGTGCAAGGTGTGGGATTTCGTTTTTATACGAAACGATTAGCCGATCAGCTAGAATTGGTAGGTACGGTGCAAAACTTATCTAATGGAGGAGTGGAAATTATAGTGAAAGGGGAGTCTGCAATTGTACAAAAGTTTATTGATAAATTACCTAAAATGAATCCGTATGCTCGAGTAGAAGATATAGAAGTAGAAGATGTTATAGAAAAAGTAGTTTTCTTAAATTTTTCAATTCTACGGTAAAAATCACACCACAAGTAATTTATTAAATAATTTTTTAAGAAAAATGTGGCGTGATTTTATCTTTTTTAAAGGCATTTAGCAGGCTTTGGCAGTCCTGCAAGTTTTGTTGCTTGCTTAGCAACGCCATTTGGGAAAAGTCTTTGTAAGTAGCGGCTGTTTCCTTTTTCTGGTCCAAATTTTTGGGATATCGCTTTTACGAGCATGCGAATTGCAGGAGAGGTTTTGTATTCTTCATAGAATTCACGAACAAAGAGAATGACTTCCCAATGTAATTCTGTTAATTCAAGATTTTCTTGTTTTGCGATAGCAATCGCGACATCGGTTGACCATTCTTGATGATTCAGAAGATACCCTTCTTTATCTGTTTCAATCTGTTTGTCATTAACAGTAAGCATAGGTTTCCTTTTATTATTTTTATAAAAAAAGCACCTAATTTTAAGGTGCTTTTCTTTATTTAACAAGTTTAGTCATCACGGTTCATAATACCGAGGATATTAAGTAAGCTGATGAATAAGTTATAAATTGAAACATAAAGATTTACGGTTGCTCGGATATAATTTGTTTCTCCACCATTTACGATCTCACTAGTTTCATAAAGGATTGCAAGGGTAGAGAAGATCACAAAGAGTGAGCTAATACCGATAATGAAAGCTGGAGTATGGAAGAAGAAACTTGCAATCATGCCAATAATAAGCACAACAAAGAGTGCCATCATTGTGCCGCCTAAGAATGACATATCACGTTTCGTAGTTAACACATAAGCGGAACTTGCAAAAAAGACGACTGCTGTTCCAGCAAAAGCATAGGCAACGGCACTGCCAAGACCTGCACCGAGGTACATATTGATGATAGGTCCGAGAGTGTATCCCATGAATCCTGTTAATGCGAAGGTGGATAAAATTCCCCAACCACTGTTAGACAGTGCATTATTCAAAAAGAGTAATGCGTAAAAACCGATAATAACAATTAATGGACTAAGAGGCGGAAGTCCTAGTGCCATTGAAATATAGGCGGTTAGGGCAGAAAAAGCGAGGGTTAGTCCGAGTAAGAAGTAAGTGTTTCTTAGCACTCTGTTCGTGCTTAATGCAGAAGCAGAGTAGCCATTTTCGTTAAGACGATCTGTATCAATACGCATACGCATGAAAAGCTCCTAATGTTAAGAAAAAATAGAATAGAATTTAGGGTAAAGTAATAGCTATGTTGATAAATGTCAATGCAAAGAGAGAAGGAAAAATAACATTAATGCGTAAAATGCGATCATATCGATTAAATAAATGGCGATTGAAATAAAAAATGCATTTATTTGTTTACGAGTTTATTTTTTTATATTATATTTGCTCGCGTTCAGAACGGAGGAATGGTCGAGTGGTTGAAGGCACCGGTCTTGAAAACCGGCGAGGGTTTGTAGCCCTCCGTGAGTTCGAATCTCACTTCCTCCGCCAGTTTTATTGCCAGTGAATTATTTCGCTGGCATTTTTATTTTTTAGATTTCCTTTTTTCAAAAATAAAGCCGTCACATTTTATGACGGCTTTTTGTTTATTTAATTTCTAGTAAATTATTTAATTAAGAAATCTTCTAATGTTTTATTATGGTCATTGATTTCTGCTTTTAAAGATAAAGGCATGTTACCACGACCTGTCCATTGATGGATTGTACCTTCTGCATCCATCCATTCATATTTCGCAGGAACTTTGGTTCCTTTTTTACTAGAACGAGTTGTTGCATTACCACCAAGATCTTCAATAGAAATACCTAGTGTTGCCATTTTTTCACGTAATTCAGAAACTGCACGTTCTTTTTCAGCGAGTTGTTGTGCAATTTTTTCATTTTCAGCTCGACGTTCTTCAATAATTTCTTGAAGTTTTAATAAACAGCTTTCGGCGTCGTCTAAACTCATTTCATTAATTACGCGTCGTAAACTTCTTTTATTATTTAATACTTTTATTAAGTTTTCCATATTTCTACCTTCTTCTTTAATATAAAATCATACCGCACGGCTATGTTAAAGCCCTTTTTTTTGATTGTAAAGGGAAAGCAGAAAATTATTGTTAAATCGAGCTAATATATTATTTCATGGAAAGTGTAAAATAAATTATTTATATCCAACGTCCCACTTTATGCATATAAGCTTGATACTGGTTACCAAATTGTTTTAATAAGTGTTTTTCTTCTTTTTTTATTTGAAAGTGAGTGGTCATAAAATAGTAAAATAGTATTCCCCAAAATGATAATAAATTTTCTAAGTAGAAGAAGTAAGCAATAAGGATAAGCAATAAGCTAAGATACATAGGATTACGGGTATAACGATAAATACCAGTATCAATTAAGTATGTTGTATTATTTAAATCAAGAGGACTAATATTTGCTTTGTTTTTGATAAATAACGATAAACTACTTATAGCAATGATAATACCAAGGGTAAGAAAAAATAGGCTAACTAATGGTGATAATTTGAATGGATAATATACTGGAGTTAAGTACATAAAGATTAGGCTAAAGATAAATAAAAGGGGAGGAATACGCAAAAACATGATTAAAATCCTCAGAATAAAAAAATAATGGTTAAATACAATTTAACCATTATTTAAATAAAACATTCTATTACGCTGAAATCATTACCATTGCTGGGCGAATGACACGTCCGTTTAAAGTATAACCTTTTTGTAGGACATTAGTAATTTTGTTTGAATCCATGCCTTCTACTTGCTCTTGTTTAATAGCATGGTGAAGTTCAGGATTAAAAGATTCGCCTACTTCACCTACAGCTTTAATGCCATAATTTTCAACGGTTTTTAATAAACCTTTTAAGGTTAATTCAACACCATCAATAATTGCACGAACATTTTCTGCCATTTCATCTGTTGGAACAGCTAGAGCACGTTCTAAATTATCGATAGATTCAAGAAGATCTTTTGCAAATTTTTCAAGTGCAAATTTATGAGCTTTTTCAACATCTTGAGTAGCACGACGGCGAATATTATCAATTTCTGCGCGGCTACGTAGTAAGATATCTTGTTCTTTTTTGGCTGCTTCTGCTAATTGTTCTTCTAGTTCTTGTACACGTTCAATCGCATCAGCAAGTGGATCTGATTCAGTCATTTCTTGTTCTTGAGTTTCTTGTTCTGGTAAGTCTTTTTCTACGTCTTCGGTAGCGGTCACTTCTTCATGAACTGGGTTGTTTTTTGTAGACATGGCCTTCTCCATTTTTGTGATTGTTAAAATAAATGATCTGTGTCATTGGCTAGTCAAGCCAGAATAATATGTGTAATATAGCGTTAAATTTTGTAAATTCAAGTATAGAACTTTTCTTAATATCTAGAATATGACAACGACTAGACACACATTGACACATCAATCATTACATAAAACTTTCCATACCATCGGGTTAGTTGGAAGACCTCGTGGGGATAATACCTTGCGTATGCATAAGAATGTGTTTAATTGGTTAAATGATCGTGGATATAAGGTGCTAGTTGAGCCTGAAATTGGTAACCAGCTTCATTTAGCACCGAAATATATTGCAAATTTGCAACAAATAGGCGAACAAGCACAGTTAGTTATTGTGATTGGTGGCGACGGTAATATGCTAGGTAAAGCTCGAGATTTTGCAAAATATAATATTCCACTTATCGGGATTAACCGAGGAAATTTAGGATTTTTAACTGATATAGACCCTAACCAAACTTATACCCAGCTTGAAGCTTGTTTAGAACGTGGTGAATTTTTTGTTGAGGAACGCTTTTTACTTGAAGTAAAAATAGAAGGAGATGATGGCGTTTACCAGGCAGCGTGTGCGGTGAACGAGGCAGTGGTTCATCCGGCCAAGATTGCACATATGTTAGATTTCCATGTATATATTAATGATAAGTTCGCTTTTTCTCAGCGCTCTGATGGTTTAATAATTGCCACGCCGACAGGATCAACAGCTTACTCTTTATCAGCAGGTGGTCCGATTATGACACCTGATCTTAATGCTTTAGCATTAGTACCTATGTTCCCTCATACATTATCTTCTCGTCCTTTAGTCATTGATGGCGATAGCAAGGTTTCTATTCGTTTTGCCGATCACCAGCATTCTGGTCTTGAAGTGGGGTGTGATAGTCAAATTACACTAAATATCCGACCAACAGATGTTGTACATATTCAAAAAAGCCCACATAAATTACGTTTACTACATTTGAATAATTATAATTATTACAATGTATTAAGTTCTAAATTAGGTTGGTTAAGAAATAAAAATTAGCCGAAGATTAAAAAATCACTTTACTGTATATAAAAACAGTTTTAAACTGAGCGCATATACAGTAAAGGGGATTTTTTATGCTAACTCAATTAACAATTAATCATTTTGCAATTGTCCATCATGTTGATATTGAATTTGCAACTGGTATGTCAGTTATTACTGGTGAAACAGGGGCAGGTAAATCTATTGCTTTGGATGCATTAGGTGTTTGTCTTGGGCAGCGTACCGATAGCACAATGTTGCGTGACAATGAAAACCGTGCAGATATTTGTGCCGTATTTCATATTTCTCCTGAAAACCCAGCTTATACATGGTTGATTGAACAAGAGTTACAAGATACAGATAATCCTGAAAACTGTATTTTGCGTCGTGTCATTAGCCCAGATGGTCGTTCTAAATCCTTTATCAATAGTACACCTGTTTCCGCACAACAATTAAAATTACTCGGGCAATTTTTAGTGCAAATTAATGGTCAACATGCTGCCCAACAATTATTGAAACCCGAGTATCAAATGCAATTATTAGATTGTTATTGTGAGCATACGTCAGTTTTAAATCAAATGCAGGCAGATTATTCAAATTGGAAAAATTTACAACAGCAAGTAGCGACTTTTCATCAAAAATGCCAAGAAAATGCAGCGAAAAAACAATTACTTGAATATCAAGTAGCTGAGTTAGATGAATTTGCACTGAAAGAGAATGAATATGAAGAATTAGAAAAAGAACATACTCGTTTATCCAATAGTGAAACATTAAGTATGTTATCGCAGTCTGCCTCACAGTTATTAAGTGAAAATGAAGAAGTTAATATTGAATCTTTATTATATCGTGCGACACAGCACATTGGAGAATTAGTAGAACTAGACGCTCAATATGCAGAAGTTAATACGTTATTACAAGAGGCATTAATACAAATTCAAGAAGCTTCTTCTGAATTGCAGATTTTAAGCAGCAATATTGAACAAGATCCCGCTTTATTACAAGACGTGGAGGATCGCCTAAGCCAATGCATTAATTTGGCACGTAAGCATAATGTTAAACCAGAAGCGCTTTATCAACTACATCAACAATTAAAACAAGAATTAACAGAGTTAGTTGATTTTTCTGAAAGTGAACAAACCTTGATTGAAGAGGAAAATAAAGCATACCGCCACGCATTAGAAACCGCAGAGCGTTTACATCAATCGCGCATGGAAAAAGCGACAGTTTTATCACAACAAGTCACGGAAAATATCCAAAAGTTAGCCATGGAAAATGCGATCTTTTCTATTGAACTGAATTTTGATGAAAATAAATTAACCGCAAAAGGCGCAGACAGTATCGCATTCAATTTACGTAGTAATCTTGGTCAACAGGCTCAAGCTTTAAATAAAACCGCATCAGGCGGAGAACTTTCACGTATTGCATTGACATTACAAGTGCTAACCTCGCATAAAAATGCGATTCCAACCCTCATTTTCGATGAGATTGATGTGGGCATTAGTGGTGCGACTGCGAGTGTGGTAGGGCAATTATTACGTAACTTAGGGGCGCATACCCAAGTGATTTGTGTTACTCATTTACCGCAAGTAGCATGTTGTGGGCATCATCATTTTGCTGTAGAAAAACATGTGGTGAATGATAAAACAGAAACCATGATGAAAAAATTAACGCCAGCAACTCGAGTGCATGCATTAGCCAAATTGCTCGGTGGTAGTGAAATTACAGAAACTGCGTTAGCAAATGCCGAAGAAATGTTAGCACTTGTTTCATAAATCTTTTATAAGCGTTGAATTTTTAAGGCGTGTCCTTTACTATACCAAGCTTTATCAGTGTAATTTAGATAATTAAGGAATAATAATGGCGTGGTTACAGCTCCGTATGAATAGTACGGATCAACAAGCAGAAGCATTAAGCCAAGCAGTAGAAGATCTTGGTGCAGTGTCAGTGACTTTTGTCGATAGTCAAGATACTCCGATTTTTGAGCCTCAACCGGGCGAAACGCGTTTATGGGGCAACACGGATGTGATCGCTTTATTTGATGCAGAAACTGATATGCAAGAAGTTGTAAAAGGCTTAAAAGCATTGGGTTACTTAGCAGACGATGTTTATAAAGTAGAACAAATTGAAGATAAAGACTGGGAACGTGAATGGATGGATAACTTCCACCCAATGCAATTCGGTAAACGCTTATGGATTTGTCCAAGCTGGCGTGAAGTTCCAGATGAAAATGCAGTAAATGTGATGCTCGATCCTGGTCTTGCGTTTGGTACAGGTACGCACCCAACAACAGCATTGTGCTTAGAATGGTTAGAAGGTCTTGATTTAGAAGGCAAAACTGTTATTGATTTCGGATGCGGTTCAGGTATTCTCGCTATTGCTGCATTAAAATTAGGCGCAAAAAATGCAATTGGGGTTGATATTGATCCACAGGCAATTACCGCAAGTACTAATAATGCGGAACAAAATGGCGTAGCAGATCGTTTACAGCTCTTTTTAGCAAAAGATGCGCCGAAAGATCTTAAAGCAGAAGTTGTTGTTGCAAATATTTTAGCGGGTCCGTTAAAAGAACTTTATCCGACAATTAGTGAACTCGTATTACCAGCGGGTGATCTCGGATTATCAGGGATTTTAACAACACAAGCACAGGGTGTTTGTGATACATATGCAGAAAAATTTGACCTCGATCCTGTTGCGGAAAATGATGAATGGTGCCGCATTACAGGTAAACTAAAATAGGCTAGAATATTAGAAAATATAAGCCTCTTATATATTTTTGATGTAAGAGGCTTTTTATTTTTAATTAAATTTGACGATTTTTTAAATATCGTTCAACTGTATCGACAATCGCTTGGGTTTGTGGATCGATCTCAATGTTTACAAGGCTACCGATAGGGCGTTTACTGATCATTGTGCGTTGTAGGGTTTCAGGGATAAGGTTTACGCAGAATGTATTACCTTTTACTTCACCGATAGTTAAACTAATACCATCAATCGCAATGAAACCTTTGTGAAGAATATATTTGATTGCACCGTTATTTGGCATTTCAAACCAAATTTGGACGTTATTTTCACTTGGAATAATATTGATAACTTTTGCCATGCAATAGACGTGTCCAGAAAGGATATGACCACCGATTTCGGTACCCATTTGCATTGCACGTTCAATATTAACTGAATCGCCAACATTTACTTGGCTTAGATTAGTCAGTTTTAACGTTTCTTGCATTAAGTCAAAACTCACTAAATCGCCATCGATTTTAGTAACAGTTAGACAAACACCATTATTGGCAACAGATGCCCCTAATTGTAAATCCTTTAGCAAGGAAGGTGGCATTTTTATAGTATGTGTTCTAAAATTTACCTTTTCATCAATTGCCACAATAGGGGCAATTCCTTGAACAATACCTGTAAACATTTTTTACTCTCTTATTAATGAATATATTGGAAAACTTTTAGATTATAACAATTTTCGGATTTTTTATGAAACAGCGTTATTTTGAAAAATATTATTTACAAGCGAAACGGCTTTCAGGTCTTGCTTTTCCGATTTTCTTGGCACAATTAGCGCAAAGCTCCATGGGGCTTGTGGATACCATTATGTCAGGACGTGTGAGTGCAACAGACATGGCGGCAATCGCAGTTGGTGCTTCGATTTGGGCACCTTTAGTTTTATTTGGGAATGGTTTACTTTTGGCATTACCGCCAATCGTTTCTTATCTTAATGGTTCTGGACAACGAGATAAAATTGCTCACCAAATTCGCCAAGGAATTTGGCTTGTTATTGGTCTTAGTATTGTCCTTGGATTACTGATTTATTATAGTCACTATGTTATCCAATTTATGAACTTACCGCCGAAACTTGCGCATACTACCGAGGGCTATTTGAATATCATGCTTTGGGGTGTGCCTGGATTTTTATTATTGATTAATTTCCGTGGCTTAAATGACGGAATTGCGAAAACTAAACCTGCAATGGTGATCGCATTTTGCGGATTGATGTTGAATATTCCGCTCAACTATATTTTTATTTATGGAAAATTAGGGTTACCTGCATACGGTGCCGTTGGGTGTGGTTTTGCGACAGCGATTGTAAACTGGTGTATGGGGCTTTTAATGATGCTTTATTGTTATAAAGCACCAAGCCAACGTGATTTAAAAGTCTTTGAGCATCTTTTTGAAAAACCCGATTTTCACGTTTTAGGACAAATTTTAAAATTAGGCTTACCGATTGCCTTAGCCGTATGTAGTGAAGTGATGCTTTTTGCGATCAGTTCGCTTTTACTTGCGCCATTGGGAACAGATGTCGTGGCAAGTCACCAAATTGCCTTAAATTACAGTTCTACACTCTTTATTTTCCCATTATCTTTAGGGATGGCGACGACGATTGTGGTAGGGCAACGTTTAGGTGAAGGAAAAGTGAAATTGGCTAAAGAAATTAGTTATTTATCTTTAGCAATGGGACAAGGATTAGCACTTTTCTTAGCGATTTTTACCTTTATTTTCCGTTTTCATATTGCCGCAATTTTCGTTTCCAACGAAAAAGTTATCTTAATGGCAGGAAGTTTGTTAATCTTAACAGCACTTTATCAATTTTCCGATTCTTTCCAAGTAATTACTGGGGGGATTTTACGAGGCTATAAAGATACCAAACCTATTTTGTATATTACGTTATTCTGCTACTGGGTGATTGGTATTCCATTGGGATACACTTTATCGCGCACTAACTGGATTGTCCCAGCACTGGGAGCAGAAGGATTTTGGATTGCTTTCTTGGTGAGTTTAAGTATCGCCGCTTTCTTATTAGTAAGGCGTTTACGTAAGCTCCAAGCATTGCCAAAAGATCAACTATTGGCACGAGTTGAACATCATTAAAATGCAAAATCACGCCCCATAAATCATAAAAATTTATGAAAAATGGGGCGTGGTAAAATAAAAGGAGATACCATGCAAGTTGAATTATTACCCGTAACGGCATTTCAGCAAAATTGTAGTCTAATTTGGGATGATGAAAAAAATGCCGCGATAATCGATCCAGGTGGCGATGCGCAAAAAATCATTAAACGTGTCGAAGAATTAGGGCTAAACGTTAAAGCTATTTTACTGACACATGGACATCTTGATCACGTCGGGGCGGCGGAAGAATTAAAAAAACACTTTGGTGTAGAAATCCTTGGTCCGCAAAAAGAGGATAAGTTCTGGTTAGATGGACTTCATCAACAAGCTCTTCAATTTGGTTTAAAAGAAGTCGATGCTTTTGAGCCAGATCGTTGGTTGGAAGATGGCGAAGTGCTAAAAATCGGCGATATTGATCTAGAGGTTTTACATTTGCCAGGACATACCCCAGGGCATGTTGGCTTTATCAATAAAGCGCACAATGTTGCCTTTACGGGTGATGTACTTTTCCAACAAAGCATTGGGCGAACTGACTTTCCACGTGGAAACCATGCGGATCTTATTGCCTCAATAAAAAATAAATTATTCCCATTAGGTGATAAGATGATTATTGTGGCAGGGCATGGGCAGCCAACCACTGTTGGAGAAGAGCGCCAATATAACCCATATTTAAAAAATTAGCTTGAAAGCAAGGACAGTTATGTTCTTGCTTTTTTATTGTGTTAAGCTGGATGAAAATCAGCAACTTTTTGAAAAATCAGGCTATAATAAACAAATATTATTTACTTGATGACTGGAGAAATACTGGAGAAATAAATGAAACAAGAAACATTACAAGAATGGTTGGCAAGCAGCGCACTTGCAGGAAGTAATCAGGCTTATATTGAAGATTTATATGAAATTTATTTAGATAATCCAGCACAAGTAGAACCCAGTTGGCGCGAGATTTTTTCTCGTTTCGCAAAAACGACTTATCCTGAGCAGGCTCATTCTAAAATTCGTGAGGCTTTTAAAAAGCAAGTACAACAATCTCATGTTTTGCGAGCAACATCGCATACCGAACAACATGCAACCGATTTAATGCGTTTCATTGATGCCTATCGTTCGCAAGGTCATCAATTTGCGAATACCAATCCATTAAGTGAAATCCGAGAAGCGGAAGATCTGCATTGGCAACATTATGGTTTCCATTCTCAGGATCTTAGCCAAACATTTAATTTACCGCATACTGTCAATCAGCAAACACAAATGACATTGCAAGCATTGGCAGAGAAACTTCATCAAAGTTATTGCCAAACATTAAGTGCGGAATTTGATTATGCGGATCGTCACGAACAGAAATGGTTACAAGCCCAATTAGAGCAAGATCGACCTATTTTCACTGCACAACAACAGCAACAATTTTTACAAGAATTAATTGCCGCCGAGGGCTTAGAGCGTTATTTAGGGGCAAAATTTACGGGAGCAAAACGTTTTTCCCTTGAAGGTAGTGATGCCTTTATTCTGTTAGTGAAAGAAATTATTCGCACCAGCGCTCACAATAATGTAGAAGAAATTGTTTTCGGCATGGCACACCGAGGACGTTTAAATATGCTGGTGAATGTTTTTGGTAAAAAACCGCAAGCCCTTTTTGATGAATTTGCTGGGAAAATGCAATATACAGGATCAGGCGATGTGAAATATCACCAAGGTTTTTCAAGTGATTTTGTGACAGATACCGCACGAATTCATTTAAATTTAGCCTATAACCCGTCCCATTTAGAAATCGTAAGTCCCGTTATTCAAGGGGCTGTGCGTGCTCGTCAAGATCGCATTCATGATACCGAACGAACCAAAGTGATGGCGGTTACTGTGCATGGTGATTCGGCGTTGGCTGGGCAAGGCATTGTGCAAGAAACCTTGAATATGTCAAAAACTCGTGGTTATACCATTGGTGGCACCATTCGGATTGTCATCAATAACCAAATCGGTTTTACGACCTCAAATCCACAAGATACTCGCTCCATGTACTACTGTACCGATGTAGCGAAAATGATTGGTGCGCCAGTTCTACATGTAAATGGCGACGATGCCGAGGCAGTGGTGCGTGCAGCTCATTTAGCAGTGGCTTATCGTCAGACTTTCCACAAAGATATTTTTATTGATTTAGTATCTTACCGTCGTCATGGACATAATGAAGCCGATGAGCCTGCTATGACGCAACCTTTGATGTACCAAAAAATTAAACGACACCCAACCGTTGCACAACAATATGCCACTTTCTTACAAGAAAATAGGACCCTAAGTGCTGAACAAGTAAATGCGATGAAAGAAGATTATCGTCAAGGCTTAGAAAATAATGCGACCATGGTTAGTGAATGGGCTGAGCCGAGCGAAAACGGGAAATATTGGTCAAAAGCGTTACTCACAACAAAATGGGATAATCCAAAAGATCACGTTACGGCAAAACAATTTAAAGCACTTGCGTTAGCGGTAAGTGATTATCCTGAAGATCACGTTTTACATAACCGTGTTAAAAAAGTCTATGCGGATCGTCGCTTGATGGCAGAAGGGAAAAAGCCATTCGATTGGGGAATGGGTGAAACCATGGCGTATGCGACCATTTTAACAGAAGGGCATAACGTCCGTCTTTCTGGAGAAGATGCAGGGCGTGCGACATTTTCACATCGCCACGCTGCGTTGCATAGTCAACAAAATGCAGAAGTCTATTATCCATTACAACATCTAGGACAACCACAAGGGCATTTTGAAGTGTGGGATTCTATGCTTTCAGAAGAAGGCGTGCTGGCGTTTGAATATGGCTATGCAAGTACCGCACCTCAAACATTAACGCTTTGGGAAGCCCAATTTGGTGATTTTGCAAATGGTGCGCAAATGGTGGTGGATCAATTTATCAGCTCAGGTGAACAGAAATGGGGCAGAATGTGTGGTTTAACCATGTTGCTACCACACGGCTATGAAGGGCAAGGTCCAGAACATTCATCAGCACGCTTAGAACGTTACTTACAGCTATGTGCGGAAGATAATATGCAAGTGTGCGTACCGACTACGCCAGCGCAGATTTATCATCTCTTACGTCGCCAAATTTTGCGTAACGTGCGCCGCCCATTAATCGTAATGACACCAAAATCATTATTACGTCATCCATTGGCGGTCTCCGAACAAAAAGACTTCTTACATGGCGGTTACCAAACCGTGATTGGCGAGGTCGATCCGTTGATTGCAAATGACATCACACGCATTATTTTCTGTACAGGTAAAGTTTATTATGATTTATTAGAACAACGTCGCCAACAAGGGTTAAACCATATTGCGATTATCCGTATCGAACAACTTTACCCATATCCGCAAAAAGCGATTGCAGATATCATTAAACAATATCCGCAGTGCCACGAAGCGATTTGGTGCCAAGAAGAACCCCAAAATCAAGGTGCGTGGTGGTTTATTCAATCCCAATTAATCGCAACATTACCGAATAATATATCTTTGCGCTATGCGGGACGACCTGCTGCTGCTGCGACGGCAACAGGTGATGCTGCCTTGCACCAAATGCAACAACGTAAACTTGTTGAAACCGCTTTAAATTCATAACATTGCCCACGCCTTAATTTTCATAAAATTTTATGAAAATCGGGGCGTACTTAGTAAAAAAGGAAAAAATATGCAGACTTTTGAAATTTTAACGCCAGTTCTCCCAGAGTCTGTTGCAGATGCAACGGTTGTCGCTTGGCATAAAAAAGCTGGCGATATGGTACAACGTGATGAAGTTTTAGTGGAAATTGAAACGGATAAAGTTGTGCTAGAAGTCCCTGCCATTGAAAGTGGGGTATTAGAACAAATCGTTGAGCCAGTTGGGGCGACAGTGGTAAGTAAACAATTACTTGGAGTCATTAATGCGAGTGCAACTGCACAACCGCAAGAAGTCGAAACTATCACAACGCGTATTGAAACCGAAAGTAATAATGACATGGGACCTGCGGTACGCCGTTTACTTGCAGAACACGATTTATCCCGTAATGATATTGAAGGATCAGGGGTAAATGGGCGTTTAACCCGTGAAGATATTGAACAGCATATCGCACATCAAGCTCCACAAACGGTTGAAGAAGTTAGCGTTGTTGAAGAAATGGTGTTTAATGCCGATCGCAGCGAAACTCGTGTACCTATGACACGTTTACGCAAGCGCATTGCAGAGCGCCTTTTAGAAGTAAAAAGCAATACCGCAATGCTCACCACTTTTAATGAAGTCGATATGTTACCGATTCAAACTTTGCGTAAAAAATATGGCGAAAAATTTGAAAAACAACACGGCGTGCGTCTAGGCTTTATGTCATTTTATGTAAAAGCCGTGGTTGAGGCGTTAAAACGTTACCCTGCGATTAATGCAAGTATCGATGGTGATGATGTGGTTTACCACAATTACTTTGATATCAGTATTGCCGTATCTACCCCACGTGGGCTTGTGACGCCTGTCATTCGTGATTGCGATAAAAAATCCATGGCAGAGATTGAAAAAGAAATTAAAGCCTATGCAATTAAAGGGCAGGAAGGTAAATTGACTGTTGAAGATCTGACAGGCGGTAACTTCACTATTACAAATGGTGGCGTATTTGGTTCATTAATGTCAACACCAATTATCAATCCGCCACAAAGTGCAATTTTAGGGATGCATGCAATCAAAGATCGCCCAATTGCACTAAATGGGGAAGTGGTGATTCGTCCGATGATGTACCTCGCCCTTTCTTACGATCACCGTTTAATTGATGGAAAAGAAAGCGTGGGATTCCTCGTAACGATCAAAGAGTTACTCGAAGATCCGACTCGTATTTTACTTGCGGTATAAATCATATTTTCTTAGGAAAAGGGTTTAGTTTCGGCTAAATCCTTTTTTATTTTTTGCAAAATCACGCCCGCATTTTCGTAAAAATTTATGCTTTTTTCTGATAAAAAATGTCGAACGCATGACTTTCTGCTAGAATAGCGACTTTTCATAACAGATCAGGAATAGCAGTGAGCAACGGTAGAGTTAAACAGGTTTTTTCAAAAGATGGTGGCTTAGGGCGCGCCATAGAAGGTTTCCAACCACGTGATGAACAAGTACAAATGGCACTTGCCGTTGATAATGCGATTGAAAATCATCAACAACTTGTTGTAGAGGCACCGACTGGAACAGGAAAAACCTTTGCATATCTCGTACCTGCATTGCTTGCTAAAAAGAAGACCATTATTTCGACAGGTTCTAAAAACCTTCAAGATCAACTATTTAATCGCGATTTGCCTACCATTACTGATGCTTTACATTTCTCAGGAACCACTGCTTTATTAAAAGGGCGCGCCAATTATCTTTGTTTGGAACGACTTGATTATGCGATTGCACAAGGCGTATTAGGGAATAAAGAAGTGCTCGCTGATCTTAAAAAAATTCGTCACTGGAATGCACGGACACAAACAGGCGATTTTGCAGAGTGTACCAGTATTGCGGAAGATAGCCCCATTTTTTCACAATTAGTGAGTTCGACTGAAAGTTGTTTGGGGACGGATTGCCCGAAATACGAAGAATGTTATGTGATGAAAGCACGTAAAAAAGCAGCTCAAGCAGATGTTGTGGTGGTAAATCACCATTTATTTTTTGCCGATATGGCGGTGAAAGAAAATGGTTTTGGTGAAATTATTCCAGCGGCAGAAATTGTCATTTTTGATGAAGCACACCAAGTCCCCGATATTGCCGCTCAATATTTTGGTGAAACCTTAACAAGCCGTCAGCTTTTTGAATTTTGCCGTGATTTGGTTTTAATTTATCGTACCGAATTAAAAGATATGAAACAGCTTGAGGCAGTGTCTGACAGTATTCATAAAGCGGTGCAAGATTTTCGCCTTACTTTGACTAATGAAAGTTTACGTGGAAATTGGCGAGATGTGATCGCCCAAGAGGCAGTACAGCAAGCAATTAGCGTGCTACAAGAAAAATTGACCTTTGCTTTGGAAGTGATTGAACCCGCACGCAAACGTGCGCAATCACTTAGCAATATTTTTGATCGAGTGAAAGCATTTAGTGAACTTTTAGATCGTCTGTGTGCAACTGAAGTAACAGGTTACTGCTATTGGTTTGAAACCTTTGGACGTCATTTTAGTTTGAATATTACGCCACTGTCGGTAGCTGGGCGTTTTTCTCGTCAAATGGAAAAGCAAGAGGCTGCGTGGATTTTTACGTCCGCGACGCTCGAAGTAGCAGGGAAATTTGATTATTTTTGTCATCGTATGGGGATTCGTTCTGGTGAACAATTGCGGCTAGAAAGTCCGTTTGATTATCCAAATCAAGCCATATTGTGTGTGCCACGTTATTTACCACAAGCTAATACAGCGAATACATTAACTGAATTGGCGAAAAGATTATTGCCCGTGATTGAGGCAAATAAAGGTCGTTGTTTTGTCCTTTGTACTTCTTATTTTATGATGCGTGGATTTGCTGAATATTTCCGTGAACACAGTGATTTAAACATATTATTACAAGGCGAAACTACCAAAATGCAGCTATTAGATAAATTCGTGAACGAGGAAAAATCGGTACTAGTAGCCACAACAAGTTTTTGGGAAGGAATCGATGTGCGCGGTGAAGCGCTATCCTTGGTCATTATTGATAAATTACCGTTTACCGCACCTGATGAGCCTTTATTACAGGCACGCTTAGAAGATTGCCGTTTACAAGGCGGAAATCCATTTAATCAAATTCAAATTCCTGAGGCGGTGATTACCTTAAAACAAGGCGTAGGGCGCTTGATTCGTGATGTCAACGATAAAGGCGTAGTGATTATTTGCGATAGCCGTCTGGTGATGCAACGCTATGCACCCATTTTTTTACAAAGTTTACCTAACGCAAAACGTACCCGTAGCCTACGCAACGTGGTACAATTCTTAACTTCGTTACAAAATAAAAAATAATTAGAGATAACTATGACAACTTTACTTGCATTAGATACGTCTACGGAAGCTTGCTCTGTGGCTTTACTTCATAACGGTCAAATTACTAGTTTAGATGAGGTGGCAAGCCGTACACATACCCAACGCATTTTACCAATGATTGATGAAATTCTTGCACAATCTGGATTACGCCTTAATCAAGTGGATGCCTTAGTATTTGGTCGTGGACCAGGTAGCTTTACTGGGGTACGTGTTGGAACTGGGATTGTTCAAGGACTGGCCTTAGGCGCGGATTTGCCTGTAATTGGTATTTCAGACTTGGAAGCAATGGCGCAACAAGCATTTGAACAAAATCAAGCAACACAAGTCATGACAGCGATTGATGCAAGAATGAATGAAGTTTATTTTTCTCAATTAACGCATAAAGCGATTCAACTTGCGAATCATGAGGGCGTATTCTCACAATGGGACGTTTTGCTTGCTGAAGAAGTGGCAAGCCCTGAGCGAGTTATCCAGCAATTAAATGACAATACCACATTAGCCAAAGCAAACGAGTGGCAACGTGTGGGGACAGGCTGGGACGCATATGCTGAATTCGCACAAGTTGGGCTAGGGATGAATAGCGAGATTATTCTTCCTTCTGCACGTTTCATGCTCTCCCTTGCATTACCAAAATTTTTACAACAACAATGGCAAGATGCTGTATCTATCGAGCCAATTTATTTACGTAATCAAGTTACTTGGAAAAAATTACCAGGTCGTGATTAATATTATTTGTATTACAATGAGATAACAATGAAAAAATTTGCACAATTTTTGAATAAAAAAATCGAAGAACGCAATCGTCCGTGGCTGAAGAATTATCCTAAAGATGCCCCAAAAGAAATTGATACGCGTCTTTATGATAATTTGCTTGAAATGTTTGATAAAGCTGTGCGCGAACATCCTGATCGTGCAGCTTATATTAATATGGGGCAAGCTCTAACTTTCCGTAAGCTTGAGGAACGTAGTCGAGCCTTTGCTGCTTATTTGCAAAATGAATTGAAATTACAAAAAGGTGATCGTGTCGCATTAATGATGCCAAATATTTTGCAATATCCGATCGCATTATTTGGGGTTTTACGTGCTGGTATGGTAGTAGTCAACGTAAATCCACTTTACACACCACGTGAATTAGAACATCAACTTCAAGATAGTGGAGCAAAAGCCATTGTAGTGGTATCTAACTTTGCGAAAACAGTAGAAGAAATCGTATTTAATACGGATGTAAAACACGTTATTTTAACCCGCATGGGCGATCAACTTTCTTTTGGTAAACGTACACTCGTAAACTTTGTGGTGAAATACGTTAAAAAATTAGTGCCAAAATATAAATTACCGCATGCCGTATCTTTCCGTGAAGTATTAGCAGTGGGTAAACATCGTCAATACTTGCGTCCACAAATTGATCGCCAAGACTTAGCTTTTTTACAATATACGGGTGGTACAACAGGTGTTGCAAAAGGTGCAATGCTTTCCCATGGTAATTTAGTAGCGAATGTACAGCAAGCGAAATGGTTAGGGGATTTTGCGATCGGTAAAAGTAATAAAGAACGTATCGCAGCTATCGCATTACCGATGTATCACGTTTTTGCATTAACGGTAAACTGCTTACTCTTCATTGAAATGGGGATTACAGGATTATTGATTACCAATCCGCGTGATATTAATGCATTCGTTAAAGAATTGAAAAAATATCCTGTTGTAGCAATTACAGGGGTTAATACTTTATTTAATGCATTATTAAATAATGAAGGCTTCAAAGAAGTTGATTTTTCTCAATTAAACTTTACCGTTGGTGGCGGTATGGCGGTGCAACGTGCGGTAGCAAAACGTTGGTATGAAACAACAGGCGTACATATTACGGAAGGGTATGGCATGACTGAATGTTCGCCGTTGATTGCGGCTTGCGTGAATACAAATTCAGAACATACTGGTTCTATAGGTGTACCAATGCCAAATACCGATATCAAAATTATTAAAGAAGATGGTACCGAAGCAAAAATGGGCGAAGCAGGGGAGCTTTGGATTAAAGGTGATCAAGTTATGCAAGGTTACTGGCAACGCCCTGAAGAAACCGCCAAAGTGTTACAAGATGGCTGGGTGGCATCAGGTGATATCGTGGTAATGGATAAAGATCACACTTTACGCATCGTGGATCGTAAAAAAGATCTTATCATCGTTTCTGGTTTTAATGTGTATCCAAATGAAATCGAAGATGTTGTTATGCTGCATCCGAAAGTAAACGAAGTGGCAGCAATCGGTGTTCCTCATGCTGTATCGGGTGAGCAAATTAAAGTTTGCGTTGTCAAAAAAGATGATAGCCTTGATGTAGATGAATTGCGTAACCATTGCCGTAAACATTTAACGGGCTATAAAGTGCCTAAATTCGTTGAATTTTGTGATGAATTACCGAAAAGTAATGTCGGTAAGATTTTACGCCGAGTTGTGCGTGAGCGTGAGCTAGCTAAATTGGCAGAAAAGAAAGCTGAATAATCTATTTGTTTATTTAAGATATTCAGAAATAATTTTAATAAAAAGCCACTTCGGTGGTTTTTTATTTTCATAGTGTAAGTTATGGGAAGTAAGAATGATGGAAAATAATAAATTACATGATATGCCATCTTTTGTGATGGTAGATACGAATGAAAAACTTACTACTTGTTGCGAAAAAGCACAGCAAAAAGCGGTTGTTACCTTAGATACTGAATTCGTACGGACACGAACATTTTATCCGCAACTGGGTTTAATTCAACTTTATGATGGGGAACAGCTAAGTTTAATTGATCCACTTGCAATTACTGATTTCTCACCATTTTGTGCATTATTGGCAAATCGTAATGTAATTAAAGTCTTGCATGCGTGTTCTGAAGATTTAGAAGTCTTTAAGCATCAATTTAATCAGTTACCTGAACCGATGTTAGATACGCAGATTATGGCGCAATTTTTAGGAGCAGGTGTTTCAGTAGGGCTTGCTACGCTTTTAAAAGAGTATTTTGATTTTGATATGGATAAAGGGGCATCACGTACGGATTGGCTCGCACGTCCATTATCAAATGTACAATTAACCTATGCAGCAGGTGATGTTGCTTATCTTCTACCGTTATTTGAAGCGATTAATACTCGCTTAAAAGCTTCTCCATGGTTTGATGCGGCGTGGGATGACTGCCAAAGTTTATTAGTAAAATCACAAAAAACGATAAGCAGTGAAAAAATGTATCTCAAAATTCCTCAAATTCAAAAATTAGCGGGGATTGAATTGTGTCGTATTCAGCATCTTGCCGCATGGCGTTATGAAGAGGCTAAAAAGCGTGATCTTGCATTAAATTTTGTTGTGAAGGCAGAAAATTTATGGAAAGTCGCAAAAAATGGTGCGAAGAGTACTTTTGATTTATTGGAAATAGGGTTGCATTCGCATGAAGTGAGAATTCACGGGAAAAAAATTTTAAGAATTTTAGAAAAATGCGAAAAAGAGCCACAAGAAAATTATCCAATTTTAGAAAAAAATCTTTATGAAATTGAGGGCTATAAGCAATTAAGTAAAGAATTACGTGATTTTTTAAATAAAAATTTTTCCGAAAATGTCCCCGTGGAATTAATTGCAAATAAAAAACGTGTCGATAATTTCCTTAAATGGTATTACTTACTTGAAAAAGATGAAACTAAATTACCAACTTTACTCCAAGGATGGCGTAAACCTTTCGGTGAGCAATTAGTAAAATATTTAGAATCGAAATAAAAAAATCCCTCATTGAGGGATTTTTTATTGATAATGCAATTTATGCTGCAACCAAAAGTTGAGTTGAAATAAGAATAGAAAGTAAGCCTACAACCATTGGGACAGAAACACGTTTTACCAATGCAAAAGGTGAAATTTCTGCCATACCAGATACGGCCACGATAACACCAGATACTGGTGATAAGCTACGTCCAATATTTGAGGCCTGTAGCATTGGAATAGTTAGATAAGCAGGATTAATCCCCATATGTGTTGCTAAGCGTGGAATAAGCTCAATGAACGCATAAAACGGTGCGTTACCAGAACCTGTCACGATTGCCGCAAGTGCAGTGATTAAAGCAAGCATAATCATCATAACAGCACTACCACTCCCTAGCGCTTGTACTGAATGAATAAGTGAGCTGATAAAACCGATAGTACTTAAACCTTGAGCAAAAGTGCCAGCAGCCACTAATAAAATAACCACACTAGAGAAAGCATCTGCCATACCTTTATAGGTAATCGTTAAGTCAGCATACATTTTTTGCGCATCAAAGGTGCGAATGAAGTCAAGAATTGCTGTAAGGACTAAGCACAGGATAATGATAGTAATAATATCTAGTTTTGGTGCAATTTGACCATTAAAGACTAGCACACCAATAATTGGGGTAAATGGAAGAATTGCATAGAAAGTAGGGACTTTAGTTTTGATTTCTTTTACTTCCATTTCAATTGGCTCAGGAACAAAACCTTCACGTTTATCGAGATATTTTTGCCAGAAGAAATGAGAAATAGCAATGCTGATAATGGCGATGATTGAAACAGGAAGTGTGTAGCTAAACGCAAATTTGGTGAGAGGAACTTTAACAATTTCTGCCGCTAACACGACATCGCCTGATGTTGGTGAAAGGATAATGGCAGCAGGTGAAGCACAGATAGCCGCTGCTGCACCACGAGAAATCCCCATGTTTACCATGATTGGATAAATCGTTGCCATGAGTAAAACACCAAGTCCTGTAGCGGATGTTACCGCAAAAGACATCAAACAAGTGAGGAAATAAGCAATGATCATTAAGAAATATGGAGATTTTATATATTGGAGTGGATGCGCTGCGAGTTTTACTACCATGTCATTTGCACCAATATGACTCATGTAAGCTGCAAAGCCACATAAAATCATAATTAGCATACCTAAACCGCCACCACGTTTTAGGAGTAAATCTTTTACATATTCAACGACATCTAAATAAGCTGAACCAGTAGATTTATCTGCAGGAATGACTTGATGACCTAAAATAACACTGGCTAGTAATAGAAACATGCCCGCAGTTAATAAAATACCAGTGGCAGAGTAGCCTTTCATTATGTAATAGCCGACAGCAATAATTGTGATTAAACCAATAAGGATCTCCATAATTACCTCATAAAAAGTGATACAAAAAATAGGGTTATTAGTTGTATCATAAATTGAAATTTTCTTTAAATATACTTTAAAATTAATAATTTAACAAATTAAAAAAATTTATGCTATTGTGTTTTAAATAGACTATTGCTTATTATATGTAAAATATAAGTATATTTGGCATTCAATATGACTAAAATATATATAACGAAAGCTAAAAAGGATAAAATAAATTAGGGGTAAATAGGGAATAAGTATAAATAAAATTTTTATAAGATAAAATTAATAGATTAAAAGTTAACTATAATTCAATGGAAATAAGGAGATATGGCTGGGGTACAAGGATTCGAACCTTGGAATGCTGAGATCAAAACCCAGTGCCTTACCGCTTGGCGATACCCCAATCAGGAAAGTGTTGTTTAAAATGGTGCGGAACGAGGGACTTGAACCCACACACCTCTCGGCGCCAGAACCTAAATCTGGTGCGTCTACCAATTTCGCCAGTTCCGCAAATGGTGGCTATGACGAGATTCGAACTTGTGACCCCAACATTATGAGTGTTGTGCTCTAACCAGCTGAGCTACATAGCCATTTTATATTTTAAACAATATGGCTGGGGTACAAGGATTCGAACCTTGGAATGCTGAGATCAAAACCCAGTGCCTTACCGCTTGGCGATACCCCATCCGAAGATATTGTGTTGTCATTTTATAGTGGCTGGGGTACAAGGATTCGAACCTTGGAATGCTGAGATCAAAACCCAGTGCCTTACCGCTTGGCGATACCCCAATTACTATAAAATTGTCTTTGCAAAGTGATGATGGTGCGGAACGAGGGACTTGAACCCACACACCTCTCGGCGCCAGAACCTAAATCTGGTGCGTCTACCAATTTCGCCAGTTCCGCAAAATGGTGGCTATGACGAGATTCGAACTTGTGACCCCAACATTATGAGTGTTGTGCTCTAACCAGCTGAGCTACATAGCCATTTACTTTATTGCGTTGCCTCATCAGCGTTGCGGGGTGCATTATGCTGATATGAGCCCCTCTCGTCAACTATTTTTTTGAAAAAAATGGAAATTTTTTATTGTTTGGGGATATAGTAGGCAACTTGATGTAAACATAAACGCTTTTAGTTGGAAAAACGATAACATGAAATGATTAATTTATTTTTTTATTTAAAAATAAAGAGATAAAGAAAAGGTAGATATCAAAAAAATATCTACCTTCATGCGTATTTTATCTAAAAATGGCTTAGATATGGATATATATAATGAATATATGGAATGTCAATGAGGATAAAAATGACTAAAAATATTAAGCCAAAAATTGCACCAAGTCGCCAGAAGTCACTACTTTTTACGTAATGTGAGGCAAACCATACGGGACTATGTCCAGTTGCATAAGGTGCAAGAACCCCCATTAATCCCATTGGAAGTAATAATATTAACATTGCTTCTGAAGGATTTACGCCCGGGATGTGTTGCAATAATGTCGCAAATAGCGCAACCATCGCTGTTGTATAAGCGGTCCCAGAGGCAAAGAAATAACGTAGTACGCAAAATAGGATTAATAATCCTAATACCGCCCAAGTTGGTGATAAACCTTGGAAATAACTTCCTGCTTCGCTCGCTAACCATGCGAGGAAACCTACGTTTTTAAGCCCTGATGCCATAGTAATGAGGGTTGCAAACCATAGGAGAACATTCCAAGCAGGGCGATTTCCTAACATTTCATCCCAAGTAATAACTCTAAACATCAACATAAGAACGAGAATAGTTAATGCTGTTGTTGTTGGATGAATACCAAAGAATTTACTTCCAATCCAAAGAATTAATGCAAGAATACTAATTAGCATCATTGCAATTTCTTTTTTATTCATTGGACCTAATTTACTGTATTCCTCATCAATCCAAGCACTGATTTTCTTACAATCTTTTATTTCTGGTGGGTATATCCAATAAGTGAGTAGAGGAGTGAGGAGGAATAAAATGATAGCAACAGGAAGAAATGCGACAAACCAACCTCCCCAACCAACCATTGGAATCCCTGCTTTTACGGCTAATTCTACAGCAAGTGGGTTTGGTGCTTGACCAGTTAAGAAAATGGAAGAGGAAACGCAAGTGGCGGCATAGGCTGTCCAAGCAAGATAAGCGCCAATTTTTTTAGCGTCTTTGTCAGGGTAACTACCAAACATAGGTGGAATGCTGGTTACCATTGGATATAAGATCCCACCGCTACGTGCGGCATTTGAAGGAATGAAAGGTGCAAGGATCACATCCGTAATGGAAATAGCATAACCTAGCCCAAGTGTAGTTCGCCCCATTTTTTTTACGAGGAAAAGAGCTAAGCGATGTCCAAAACCACTGGTTTTATAGCCAAGACCAATCATGAATGCAACAAAAATAAGCCAAACAACGGTATTGGAAAAACCGCTTAATCCCCATTTGATCGCTTGAGCTGCTGATGTTGCGTTATTTATGGCTCCAGAACCAACAGGTCCGACCTTAAATAATACAGCGATGACAACACCAATAATGCCAAGAAATGCAGGTGGGGCAGGTTCTAAAATCAATGCCATGATAAGGGCTGCAAAAATACTGGTAAAAATCCAAGCATTAATGGATAAACTTTCTGGCTGGGGAATGAAAAATACGATGAACCCTATAATGATGGGAATGAGAGCTTTTAGCCATTCTTTTTTATATAACATACGACCTCCAAAAATAAATATTATATTGTTATGTGGAAAGGCTAGGTAAAGTGTATAAAAATTACATGGTTTAAATAGTGATTAAGATCAAACTGAAAGAAATTTTAGCGTGTTTTTCATTCGATTTTGTATTGCATGAAAAATCTTTTATAATTGCTCGCATTTTTAACAACTCAAACAATAGAAAATTTTTAAAGAGGTTATCGTGACAATTACCACACAAGAAAACCACGTTATTGAAGCAAATGAATTAATGAAGTATTTACCGCACCGTTATCCGTTCTTACTCGTTGATCGTGTTGTAGCGTACGAAGAAGGTAAATCTTTACGTGCAATTAAAAACATTAGTGTGAATGAACCATGCTTTACAGGGCATTTCCCTAATGAACCGATTTTCCCTGGTGTGCTTATTCTAGAATCTCTTGCACAGGCATCAGGCATTTTGGCGTGTTTAACAAATGGTAAATTAGAT
Organism: Actinobacillus delphinicola; assembly: GCF_900638385.1. Taxonomy (NCBI): domain Bacteria; kingdom Pseudomonadati; phylum Pseudomonadota; class Gammaproteobacteria; order Pasteurellales; family Pasteurellaceae; genus Actinobacillus; species Actinobacillus delphinicola. The sequence goes on from NZ_LR134510.1 coordinate 1,591,635, forward strand.
AACGAGCTTTATTACTACGCAGGAATTGACAATGCACGCTTTAAACGTCCTGTAGTGCCGGGTGATCAACTTGTTTTAGATATCACTTACACCAAAGAACGTCGTGGTATTTCTGTTTTCCACGCATGTGCAAGTGTAAATGGTGAATTAGCTTGTGAAGCAGACTTAATGTGTGCACGTCGTAAAAAAGCATAAGGTAGGTGTATGGAATTAATTCATCCAACAGCGCAAATTCATCCTACAAGTATTGTAGAAGAAGGCGCTAAAATTGGCGAAAATGTCAAAATTGGTCCTTTCTGTGTAATTGGTAAAAATGTTGAAATTGGAAAAGGGACGATTCTTCATTCGCATATCGTTGTCAATGGGCACACCACTATTGGCGAAGATAACGAAATTTTCCAATTTGCGTCAATTGGCGAAGTTAACCAAGATCTAAAATATAAAGGCGAAGATACAAAAACGATCATTGGCGATCGTAACCGCATTCGTGAAAGCGTGACTATCCATCGTGGAACCGTACAAGGCGGCGGGATTACACGAGTTGGTGATGATAATTTATTCATGATCAATTCACATATCGCACATGATTGCCAAATTAAAAACCGTTGTATTTTAGCGAATAACGCGACATTAGCAGGGCATGTAGAATTAGATGACTTTGTCATTGTGGGCGGTATGTCTGCAATTCACCAGTTTGTTATTATTGGTGCGCACGTAATGCTTGGTGGCGGTTCAATGGTTAGCCAAGATGTGCCACCATATGTGGTTGCTCAAGGAAATCATGCACGTCCATTTGGGGTAAATATCGAAGGATTAAAACGTCGTGGTTTTGATAAACAAACTCTACGTGATATTCGCAATGTGTATAAATTGATTTATCGTAGTGGTAAGACAATTGAAGAAGTTATGCCTGAAATTGAACAATACGCAAAACAAGATAGCGCAATCAGTTTCTTCCTAGACTTCTTTAAACGCTCTACGCGCGGAATCATTCGTTAATATTACGCCCCGATTTTCGGAATATTTTATGACACCGCGTCTTAGTATGCGGTGTTTTTTATTATGAGGAAAGTATGCAAAAAGATAATCCAACCATTGGACTTGTTGCGGGAGAAATTTCTGGCGATATGCTTGGTGGCGCTCTGATTAAAGCCTTAAAAGAAGAATATCCAAACGCAAAATTCGTCGGCATTTGCGGCGATAAAATGCAGGCACAAGGTGCGGAAACGTGGGTAAACATGGAAGAAATTGCTGTAATGGGATTGGCGGAAATTTTAAGTCATTTACCACGCCTATTGAAAATTCGCAAACAAGTAACAGAACGCTTAATTGCCGAAAAACCAGATATTTTTGTTGGTATTGATGCACCTGAATTCAATTTGTACGTTGAAGAAAAATTAAAACAGAGTGGGATTAAAACGATCCATTATGTGAGCCCAAGCGTGTGGGCGTGGCGTCAAAAACGTGTGCATAAAATTGGACGAGCAACCGATCTTGTTTTGGCATTTTTACCATTTGAAAAAGCATTCTACGATAAGTTTAATGTGCCGTGTCAGTTTATTGGGCATAGTATGGCGGATCAAATTCCATTAAAACCAGATGTAGTGGCGGCAGCAAAAACATTAAATATCGATCCAAATCAGACTTATCTCACTATTTTACCAGGGAGTCGTGGTTCAGAAGTAGGCTTTTTAAGCGAACCTTTCTTAAAAACGGCATTATTATTAAAAAAACAATACCCGAATCTACAGTTTTTAGTGCCATTAGCAAATGCAAAACGCCGTGCGCAATTTGAAAAAATTAAGGCGGAGATTGCACCTGATCTTCCAATGATTTTGTTAGATGGTCATGCTCGTGAGGCGATGCAAGTTGCCAGAGCAACCCTATTAGCATCGGGAACAGCCTCGTTGGAGGCAATGCTATGTAAATCACCAATGGTGGTGGGGTACAAAATGAAACCATTAACCTATTGGTTGGCAAAAAAATTGGTTAAAACACCATATATTTCCTTACCTAATTTATTGGCAAATGCACCGATTGTGCCAGAATTAATCCAACACGATTGTGAATCTCAAAAACTTGCGAATGCATTATCAGTTTATTTAAGTGATGCGACAGAAGCGATTGAAAAGCGTGAGAAGCTGGTGACTCAGTTTACTGAGTTACACGATTACATCCGTTGCGATGCGGATAAACAAGCCGCAATGGCGGTAAAACAATTACTAGAAAGAGAATAAAACGTGGAAGAAATTATTTACCCAAATGTGCAATATATTGCAGGTGTCGATGAAGTCGGACGTGGTCCGCTTGTTGGGAATGTGGTAACAGCAGCCGTTATTTTAGATCCGACCAATCCGATAGAAGGACTTAAAGACAGTAAAAAATTAAGTGAAAAAAAACGTGATGCGTTAGCGGAAGAAATCAAACAAAAAGCGTTAGCGTGGAGTATTGGTTATGCTACGCCAGAAGAAATTGATGAACTTAATATTCTGCATGCTACGATGTTAGCCATGCAACGTGCCGTACAAGGACTAAAAATCACACCTGAATTTGTGTTTGTCGATGGTAACCGTGTTCCTGAATTACCAATGCCTGCGCAAGCAGTTGTAAAAGGAGATGATCGAGTTTCAGAAATTAGTGCGGCTTCTATTTTAGCCAAAGTGGCACGTGATGCAGAGATGTACGCATTAGATGAAAAACATCCAGAATACGGTTTTGCTAAACACAAAGGCTATCCGACAAAATTACACTTTGAAAAGCTTGCAGAATATGGCATTTTACCAGAGCATAGAAAGAGTTTTGGACCTGTCAAAAAATACGTAGAATAACTTGATAAAACACTGGGAGGCAATCTATGCTCGCCATGTTACAAGGTTGGAATTATTCACTCATTTTAACGTTAATATTCCTTGTTATTGCCATTTTTTTATTTTTGCAAAATAAAATTCGCATGGATGTTGTCGCATTGTTGGTCATGTTGGCTTTCAGTGTTTCTGGTATTTTAACTTTACCTGAGGTTTTTGCTGGCTTTAGTGATGCCAATATTATTCTTATCGCATTATTATTCGTGGTAGGTGAGGGGCTTATTCGGACAGGAGTCGCTTATTCTGTCAGTGAATGGTTATTACGGCGTGCTAAAAATAGTGAAACACGAGTACTAATTTTGCTTATGCTTGCCGTGGCTGGGCTTGGGGCATTTATGAGTTCTACGGGGGTTGTCGCAATATTTATCCCCGTTGTCTTACTAATTTGTCGAAAAATGCACATTTCCCCACGTAGATTAATGATGCCACTTAGCATGGCCGCTTTAATTAGTGGCATGCTGACTCTCATTGCCACGCCGCCAAATCTTATTGTAAATGCGGAGCTACTACGCCTTACTCATCAACGTCTTTCCTTTTTTTCCTTTACTCCCATCGGAATTGTCATTTTACTGCTTGGTATTTTTTATATGCTTTTCGCAAGACGTTATCTTGGTGATGAGTTATCTCAAGAAGAAGGTAATTCACATTTTTCTATTCATGATCTAATTGCGGAATACCATATTACGGACCAAATGCGACGGGTTGTGGTGCGAGAAAATTCAGATTTTATAGGTCATCCGATAGAAGAATTAGGACTACGATCCTTGTTCGGGATTAATGTTATTGCAATAGAACGTTGGAAAAGATTACGTTCTACCTTACATGTTGAAGGGATTGGTAAAATGGAAATTCATACAAAAGATATTTTACTTGTCGATATTAGCCACCCCGATCTAGATTTTACGTCTTTTTGTCAAACCCATGATCTTGTACCAGCAGAACTATCTGCCGTTCATTTTAATCAACAAAGTCGCTTGTTGGGCATGGTTGAAATTACGCCCGTACCCGATACGCCTTATTTAGGACAGCCTATCAGCGAATTGCACTTACGCTCACGTTATGGTGTGAATATCATTGGAATTAAGCGAAATGGCGCCATAATTGAAACTGAACTCATGCAAGAACCTTTACAAACAGAGGATATTCTACTAGTTGTTGGTGCATGGAAATTGATTGAAAAAATGCGTCAAAATACTAAAAATTTCTTTATGCTTGATTTTCCAGAAGAAATTGAACAAGCTGCACCTGCTCTAAGCCAGGCACCTTATGCTTTATTCTCCATTGCGGTTATGGTCTGTTTAATGGTTTTTGGTATCGTACCCAACGTGATAGCCGCTTTAATTTGTTGTTTAATGCTCGCAAAATTTGGTTGTATTGATGCAAAATCAGCCTATCAATCTTTACAATGGTCGAGTTTAATTCTTATTATTGGCATGATGCCTTTTGCGATTGCTTTGCAAAAAACAGGAGGTATCGCTTTTATTGTTGATAAATTACTTATTTTTGCCAGCGATTGGCATATGCATGCGCTTTTAGTGATATTATTTGTCACCTGTGCATTGGTGGGGCTTTTTATTTCAAATACGGCAACGGCGATTTTAATTTCCCCTATAGCCGTAGAAATGGCAATTCATTTACATGTTTCTCCTGTTCCTTTTGTGATGGTGGTAGCCATTGCCGCATCAAGCGCATTTATGACGCCTATTTCATCGCCTGTAAATACGATGGTAATGGGGTTAGGTAATTATAAATTTAGTGATTTTATGAAAATAGGTGTGCCTTTTACCGTACTTGTAATGCTAGTTACGGTACTGCTTGTGCCTGTTTTATTTCCATTTTGATTAGGAGATATTATGACAATGTTAAAAATTGGGTTAGTTTCTATTTCAGATCGTGCATCTAGTGGGGTTTATCAAGATCAAGGGATTCCATCATTACAAACTTGGTTAGAAAATGCCTTAACAGAACCATTTCTTGTAGAAACACGATTAATTCCAGATGAACAACCGCTTATCGAACAGACTTTAAAAGAATTGGTTGATGAACAACATTGTCACCTTGTTTTAACCACAGGGGGAACAGGACCGGCCAAACGTGATGTTACACCTGATGCGACGCTTGCCGTAGCGGATCGTGAAATGCCAGGATTTGGCGAACAAATGCGTCAAGTCAGTTTGCACTTTGTGCCAACTGCGATTCTTTCTCGCCAAGTTGGGGTTATCCGTAAAGAAAGCCTTATTTTAAATTTACCAGGACAACCAAAAGCCATTGCGGAAACACTAGAAGGGGTGAAAGACAGTGAAGGGAACGTGATTGTAAAAGGGATCTTCGCTGCTGTGCCATACTGCTTACAATTAATTAATGGTATTTATATTGATACCAAACCTGAAGTGATAAAAAGCTTCCGTCCGAAATCAGCACGTCGTGACTAGGGAAAAAGGTATGAAAAAAATCGAGGCCATTATTAAACCATTTAAATTAGATGATGTTCGTGAAAGTTTATCTGAACTAGGTATTAATGGGATGACTGTAACGGATGTACGAGGTTTCGGGCGCCAGAAAGGGCATACTGAATTATATCGTGGAGCAGAGTACGCAATTGATTTTTTACCTAAAGTCAAAATTGAGATTGTAGTATCTGATGAGATGGTAGAAGATTGTATTGACACCATTGTTGAAGTCGCACAAACAGGCAAAATAGGTGATGGTAAGATTTTTGTTTATGATGTTTTAAGAGCAGTACGCATTCGTACTTTAGAAGAGAACGAAGACGCACTCGTCTAAAATGTTATATACGCCCTAAATTTCAAAAAAATTTATGAAAATTGGGGCGTCATTATTTTTAATGAAAATTAATCTTATTTAACTTGTGCAAAATCAAGGATATTATTTATCTAAATGGCAAAATAGCCACGCAGTTAAAGCAACCATATTTATAAGGATCCATTTGGATTAAATTTTGAGGCACTGTATGGGAATTTGGAAAAAAGAAATTAACTTAGATGAATTAAACCAAAGTTGTGCAGATTGTGCAGTTTCTCACTTAGGTATTCGTTTTACGAACTATGGGGATGATTGGTTAGAGGCAAAAATGCCTATTACAGAAAAAACAACGCAACCAATGGGCTGGTTGCATGGTGGTATCTCTTGTGCGTTAGCAGAAACCGTTGGCTCTGCCGCAGGATTTTATTGTGTTGAAGAACCGTATGTAACCGTAGGGGCTGAAATTAATGCAAGTCACCTTCGCCCAATGAAAAAAGGGGATATAGCACGAGCAGTCGCTACACCTCTTAAATTGGGCAATAAATTACACGTTTGGCAGATAGATATACTAAATTCTGAAAATAAACTTTGCTGTCGCTCACGTTTAACTTTATCGGTGATTGAGTCATGAGTAAAAAAATTGGTGTCATCTTAGTGAATTTAGGCTCGCCTGCAGAGGCAACGCCTAAAGCGGTATCTGATTATTTGTGGCAGTTTTTGCGAGATAAACGAGTGGTGGATCTCCCCGCATGGAAATGGTGGCCACTTTTAAAAGCCATTATTTTGCCACATCGGGCTAAACGTGTTGCAGAACTTTATCAACATTCATGGACTGCACAAGGTTCTTTGTTGATTGCTGTTTCTCGTCAACAACAAAAGTTAGTGCAACGATATTTACGCGAAAAAGGCATTGATGCCGAAGTTGAATTAGCCATGACTTATGGTCAACCTAATTTAACGACAGCAGTGGATAATTTAATGCGGAAGAAAATAGAAAAACTTATCGTTTTACCGCTTTTTCCACAATATAGTAGCACAACTACGGCTGCGGTTTTTGATGCTTTCGTTAATATTTGGCAAAATCGTCGTGATTTACCGCCATTTGAATTTATTCATAATTATGCAGATAATCCTGATTATATTCAGGCACTTGCTCAAACTATTCGTCGCTATTTAAAAGAGGATACTTTCCTTTTATTTTCTTATCACGGTATTCCTTTGCGTTATGAACAAGAAGGGGATAATTATCGTCAACAATGTGAGTTAACTACTCAAAAAGTGATCGAAACGTTAGGGTTAGAGTCGAAACAATGGGGCATGACGTTTCAATCTCGTTTCGGGCGTGAGGAATGGCTTTCGCCTTATACCGATGAATTTATGAAAACAGCACCTAAAGAGGGGATTCGTAAAATTGCGGTAGTATGTCCAGGGTTTTCGGCAGATTGCTTAGAAACAGTTGAAGAAATTGCGCAAGAAAATCGCCAATATTTTCTACATCATGGCGGAGAAGATTTTCAATACATTCCTGCACTTAATACCCAACCTGCACATATTACCGCATTAGGTAATATCATTCTAAAAAAATGCGAGGCATAGTCCTCGCTTTTAAGATAACTTGCTGAATTTTATAGCAAACAGATGTTAAGTATTATTTTTTTGTTGCAAGGCATAAATAACTTCGTATAATAGCCCACATCAAACACCTCCTATGCCTGGGTGGCGAAATTGGTAGACGCAGCGGATTCAAAATCCGCCGGTGAATAACCGTGTCGGTTCGAGTCCGACCCTAGGCACCATTCAAGTAAAAAATTCCCTTTAAAATCAATAGAATAGATAAAACTTTGTATTAAGCGTAGTACTAAGTTGTACTTTCCTTTCATCGTGTAAGGCTTGCGTGTGTTTTGCGATTTACCTATAATCGTGCGCCATTATCTTAAAAATAATAAAAATGACGAATATATGGGTAAAAATAGTTTAACATTTTGTTTTTCAGTAAAAGATTATCAAATTGTCACCTCCAAAAATTTATCACAAAGTGATTGGCAATTAGACGAAACGGCATTTTTGTCTATGGTTGATAAACGAGATAGTTTTATGCCTGCGTTAACTTTTCTTCCACCATTAAAACGTCGTCGCTTAAATCCTACAAGTCGTTTATTTTTTCAAGCCGCGTGGGATTTAGTTAGTGATAATCCCAATGTTCCAGTAGTGTATGCTTCATTAAACAGTGAAATTAATCGCAGTTTTGAACTTTGGGAAACGCTTTTGAAAAGTGGTGAAGTTTCGCCGACTTCATTTAGTTTATCAGTACATAATGCGATGATTGGACAATGGTCAGAAGCACGAAAAGTCACACAGGAGATGACGGCTATTTCAGCGCAAAAAGACAGTTTTGAATTAGCATTATTGGAAGCGTATTTATTACTTTCAGAGGGGCATTCACAAGTTTTAGTCGCTGTTTGTGAATCATTTTTAGAAAACAGATTTCCTGTGGCGATTAAACGCTTACCGTTTGATTATGCATTATGCCTATTAATTGAAGCAGGAGATAAATTTAAATTAACACGGCACACTTCCCCAATTTTGCCAGCAGATCAAACCCAACTAGATAATGCAATATTGTGGGTAAATAAAATGGCAAAAGGTTGTATGGATTGGCGGAGTGAAGCAAGCAACGGAGGATGCTGGGAGTGGCAGCGAAATTAGATTTTTTACGCCGTTTTTTAGGTACGACATTTGGATTTGTAATTTTTGGCGTAGTAGGTTTTTTATCAAAAATTGTTTTGTATAAATATGCAAAAAATTATCCACATCATAGTTTAGTAGAGCAACAAAAAGCACGATTAATTGTCAATAAATGTTGGCGGTTTTTTGTAAAATATCTCACTTTCGCAGGCGTACTAGAGGTGGAATATATTGGATTTGAAAAATTGGGACGTGCAGGACAACTTGTTATTGCAAATCATCCTTCGCTGCTAGATGTAGTCCTAATTTTTAGTCAAAATGCGAAATTTAATGTGGTGGTAAAGCAGGATCTTTTAAATAATCCTTCAATGAGAACGCAGATATTATCTTGCGGATTTTTACCAAATACTCAGTCAGAAGAACTATTGCATGAATGTGATGATGTGTTAAAAACACAGCCTTTACTTTTGTTTGCCGAAGGAACGAGAACAGGGTGGGATGGTATTGTAAAACTTAACCGTGGCGCAGTTTCTATAGGGTTACGTAGTGCTAAGGTAATTACGCCTATAAAAATTGAAATGTCACCGTTGAATTTCAAGAAGAATCAACCATGGTATAAAATGCCAAGCACACGGATAAAATATAAATTAACCGTGGGTGATGACATTGATCCGCAAACTTGGTTAGCAGAAAAACCATTACCTATTGCATCACGTCGTTTAACGGCTTTTTTAGAACAGTATTTTAATTCTTAATAAGGAAATAGTATGGAGCTTGAAAATCAAATTAAACAATTGATTATTGATAGTTTGAATTTAGAGGATATGCAAATTGAGGAAATTGATACCGATGCCCCTCTTTTTGGCGATGAAGGTTTAGGGTTAGATAGCATTGATGCATTAGAACTCGGTTTAGCTGTTCAAAAAGCCTTTAATTTACAGTTGGAAAGTGAACAACAAAATTTACGTCAACATTTTCAAAGTGTTGCAACATTAGCAAAATTTATTCGTGATAAGGAATAATGCATGACACCAAAACTCACACAAGATCAAATTAAAGAACTTTTATTTAGTACACTTGAAACCTTATTTGAAATAGATCCAAAAGAAATTCAATTGGATACTGATCTGTATGATGATTTAGATATCGATAGTATTGATGCTATTGATTTACTTGATCATATTAAACGTGAAACAGGATATAAACTTTCAGCAGATGATTTCCGTAATGTACGTAAAGTACAGGATGTCATTGCGGCAATTATGAAAATTCAAGATGCAGCACAATAAAAAATTCCCTTTATGGCAGAGCGAACATTTTCAACAAAATGAAGGTTTATTGGAAGGTGTCGTACCTGAAGACTTAGTTTATTTGAAAGATCACTTTGCTGAGTTTCCTCTCGTGCCAGGCGTCGTAGAGTTACAGTGGGCGGTGGATTTTATCCCTCGCCTTATTGGCTGTGAGTCCGTTGAGATTGAAAAAATTCAAAAATTAAAATATCAGAAGTTTTTACGCCCAAACGATCGTTTTATTTTAAAATTAAAATGGTTACCAGAAAAGCAACAGGTACTTTTTGAATTAAAAACGGTAGATGAAAATTGCGCTTCTGGTACGATTAAAGTCAACGTATTATGCTAAATGTGCTGATTAGCGTTACGCTTACGCTTTTTACGATTGCGTATCCCATCGCATGGTGGGTGGATAGCCAACAATCTATCTTACTGTATTTCCCGTATATTTTCGCTTTTTTATGGGGAATTAAGGGGCTAAGAAGCCCAGAGAAAAAGTTCAAAGTAGGATATATTGGCTTTGCGGTATTTTTACTTTGTATTGGATTTGCCAAAAATTTACATACCATGTATTGGTACCCTGTCATCATTAATGGGTTTATGTTAATACTTTTTGGCACAACTCTTTGGACATCGCAATCCTTTATTGAGCGGTTAGCTCGTTTAAAAACACCTCATCTTCCTGAAGTTGCGGTTCGTTATACACGCTGCGTGACCCAGGTATGGTGTATTTTCTTTCTATTTAATATTCTTTTTTTAACGGTATTAATTTGGATACATGCTTATAGGTGGTGGGCAATTTACAGTGGTGGAATTGCCTATCTAATAATGGGGATACTATTTGTTGGCGAATGGCTGATCCGCCAGCGAATGATAGATAACGATGAACGCTAAAATGTCTTCTTCTCAATTAATTACGCAAGATCCTGCATGGACAAAGCAGGACTTTTTATATCGGATTGATCAAATTGCGATGGAACTTAAAAATCGCAATATCCAAAAATGCGGTTTTTATTTTAACGATGCTGCATTGCTCGCTTGTGCGTTACTTGCTTGTTTTCGTGCTAACGTAACTGTCTTACTGCCTCCTAATTTATTAGCTGAAAATAAACAATGGTTAGATGAAAATAGTGCGTATTTATTCACCGATAAAGATTTCACGACCTTTGGTATTTCTCATAAAATCGAGCATCCCTCTTTAGATTTCCCTTACCAAAGCCAAAGTGAAGTATGGCTAAAAACATCTGGCAGTAGTGGAAATGCAAAAATTATTACGAAAAATGTGGCGCAAATGTGGGCCGAAGGATTCGCTTTACAACAAAGTTTACCTCTGCGAGCTGAAGACAATTTAATGGTTTTAGGTAGTGTTTCACCACAACATTGTTACGGATTAAGCTTTCGCATAATGTATCCGCTGGTGATGGGTTGGCAAATTGGGCGTAGCCAGTTACCTTATCCAGAATTTTTATTAGCAGAAAGTGAAAAATATCAGCGTACATTATGGATTAGTAGCCCTGCATTATTAACGCATTGGCAGATTCCTGAGCATTCTCCCGCACTCACAACGATCAAAGGGATCATTTCGGCTGCGGGTGTTCTTCCAGAAACGACGGCGACTTATCTGAGTTCACATCTTACTTGTCCGATTATTGAAATTTATGGCAGTACGGAAACGGGCGCGATTGCTATGCGGTTACCTAAACAACATTGGCAACCATTACCTTCCATAAAATTAGGGCTTAACCAAGATGCTTTATGGGTAGAAGGGGATTGGATGACGGGGCGCCAACAAACCGCGGATGCTGTTGAGTTTTATGAGGACGGCTTTGCATTAATGGGGCGTATTGATCGTATTGTTAAATTAGGCGATAAACGTGTTTCACTTGCGAAAATTGAAAATCATTTATTTGCCCATTCATTAGTGAGCGATTGTTATGTCGCTCAACATCCCGTTAAAGCGCGCCCTGCAGCATGGGTAGCATTGTCTGCGGAAGGACAAGCCTTATTACAACAGCAAGGTAAAAAAGCGGTGGTAGTGGTGTTACAAAATTATTTAAACCAGCGTGAGGAGAAATTTGCGATCCCACGATTTTGGCGATTCTGCGAAAAATTGCCACGTAATAGCCAATCGAAAATCCTTAAAAAGGATTTCGATGCCATTTTTAGCCAACAGGATGAAACAACGCAATGATTGCACCAAAAACGATTGTCATTATTCCGCATTATAATCATTCAAAACTTATAGGGGGAGTCATCTCTGCACTCAAGCTCTATGATTTGCCGATATTAATTATGGATGACGGTTCTGCATTAGCAGAACGACAAAGACTTGCTCAGTTTGCCGATGAGAACGTTCATATTTTTTATTTGTCTGAAAATCGTGGCAAAGGCGGAGCAGTTAAGGAAGCGTTTATTGAAGCTAAAAAATTGGGTTATACACACGCTATTCAAGTGGATGCGGATGGACAACATCATTTGGAAGATTTGCCTAAATTTTTAGCTTGTTCGCAACAATATCCAGAAAGCTTCATTTGTGGTAAACCTATTTATGATGAAACGGCACCTAAAGCACGCTTATATGGTCGAAAAATTACTGATTTTTGGAATATGATTAATACCTTATCATTCGATATTAAAGACGGAATGTGTGGTTTTAGGCTTTATCCTTTGAAAAGTTGCGTAGATTTGATTCGTCACGAAAGCATAGGTGAGCGTATGGATTTTGATACGGAAATTTTAGTCAAAGCACATTGGTATCAAATTCCGATGCAATGGATTGAAACTCCAGTGAGGTACAATCCGAACGGTATCTCTCATTTTCGTGGCTTAGAGGATAATTGGCTTATTAGTAAAATGCATGCCCGCTTATTTTTACAGATGTGTTGGCGAAAATTACAAGGAAAGTCCGTATAATGGCACAAAAACACTGGGCGAAAGAACAGGAGCGTGGGAGCCTATTTTTCTTAAAATTAACGGCTTTCTTAGTGCGCTATTTTCCATTATGGATTATGCGTGGGATCACTTTTTTCGTTGTGAGTTATTTTTATTTAACGGGTAAACAAGCACGCCAAAGTATTTACCATTATCAGCAGAATCTAAAGAAAACTTTTCCTGATATCAAATTGGGTCGTTTTTCTGTATTTCGTCAATTTCTTGCCTTTGGCGAAAGCATTACCGATCGCTTTGCCGTTTGGCAAAATAAAATTAATGCACAAAATATAGTATTAGACGATCCAGAGAATTTGCAACAACAATTTGGTAAAACTGAACGCGGGCAAATTTTAGCGATTGCTCATTTTGGGAACGTAGAAGTTTGCCGTGCATTGGCTGAAATGCAGGTCAAACAATTAAAATTAAATGTGTTAGTCCATCATAAGAATGCCGAAAAGTTTAACCAAGTTTTGAAAGAGATGGGGGCTGAAACCTTATCTTTAATTCCTGTAGATCAATTAGACATGAATATTATGCTAAAACTTGCGAGTAAAATTGAACAAGGGGAATATATTGCGATCGCTGCTGATAGGGTGCCACTAAAAGGTGATAAAACCTGTTTGGTTGATTTTCTTGGAGAAAAAGCCAGTTTACCGCAAGGCGTTTGGCTTTTATCAAGTTTATTGAAAGCGCCAGTAAACAGTATTTTTTGTATTAAAGAACATGATCATTATCGGATAAAATTTCAAAAAATTTGCGATCCGATTACTGGGCGAGGTCCGCAACGGGAACAAAATATTCAACTTGCCGCCCAGCACTACGCCAATTTATTAGCGAAGGAATGTTATGCTTATCCATTAAATTGGTTTAATTTTTATCCATTTTGGCAAAACAATCATGCGTAAGAAAAAACATGTATTTTTAAGTCATATCAGTGAATATGAAATTCCATTTTTTGATGTGGATTCAATGAATGTGGTTTGGCACGGCTATTATGTGAAGTATTTAGAAATGGCACGTTGCGCATTTTTAGAAACCATTAATTACCATTATGAGATCATGCGAGAGCAAGGTTTCGTCTGGCCGATCGTGCAATTAAATTTAAAATATGTGCGTCCCGCCCGTTTTCGTCAGAAGATTGAAATTGAAGTACAAGTTATTGAATTTGAAACTTGTTTTAGACTGGATTACATTATTCGCGATAAGGTAACACAAGCGAAATTAACCGAGGGTAGCACAACCCAAGCCGCTGTGGAGATCGCAACTGAGAAAATGTTAATTCCGACTCCTCAGACATTCCAAATGGCGATCAGAACGGCAAAAGGATTTAAGGAAAGTCATGCGTAATAAGATTATTTTATTATTAACGTTGATGAGTGGTGTTCTCTTTTCGCAAAGTGTATTCGCCTTAACTCAGCAACAACTTATGCAACAATTACAAAAAGCAGAAACGGTACAGGGCGATTTTACTCAAACCCGTTTTTTACAAGCGCTACCAGTTCCGATTAAAAGTACGGGGACTTTTGCGTTTGCTTTGCAAAAAGGTTTACTTTGGCAAATGCAAAAACCGTTTGCAACGACGTTACGCGTAACCCCAACGGGCATCGCGCAGTGGGCAAATAACCAATGGCAAGCGAGCCAAAATCCGACACAGAACCAACAAATTGCCTTGTTCCTAGGTTTATTATCGGGCAATATGTCAGCTTTAGAAAAAGAATTTAAAATCACACTTTCTGGTCAAGCTAATCATTGGCAATTAAGCCTTATCCCAGATACGCTTTTGCTTAAACAAATTTTTACGCAAATTACACTGAAAGGCGATAAAGCAGTGCGTCAAATTGTTTTGCAAGAAACGCAAGGCGATAAAACGCAAATTGACTTTACGCAACTCAAGGTTAACCAACCGTTGCCTCTAACGATCAAGAAGGCTTTTCAATAAAATGTCGATGCGGATTGTGCGTACTGGATTCTTACTATTAGTGCTGGCAATGACAGCACTTTTAGGTATCGCATTGCAAAAAGGGACGGCTGTTGAAACCGATTTGCAAACCTTATTGCCGAAAGAGCAACATCTCACTGCATTACAACGACAAGTAGATGCGATTCAAGAGCGACAATTCGCAGAACAAATGATTGTGTTGATCGGGAATAAAAATAAGCAACAGGCAGAAAATGTTGCGCAGCAAGCTGCAGAGTTTCTTGGAAACACGCATTTATTCGCACCGATAAATTTAAAGCAACAGCCTAATCTTGATACCTTAAAAGCAGAAATTAATCAGCTTAAAATTGCTACGTTACCGCAAAGCGTACAACGCACTATTTTGAGCGAACCGCAGTCCTACTTTCAGAAATTAGCACAACAAATCGTTAATCCTTTTAATCAACAAAATTTATTAAGTTTTGCACAAGACAGTTTTGGTTTTGGGCGCTTTGTTTTACCCCAACTTCAGGGCGATTCACCGATACAGTGGGATAGTCAAAGCGGAATGCTATGGACCAAGTACCAACAAACTTACTGGGTATTATTACCGTTACGCTTAAAAAATGCGGATTTTCTGCAAGATAATTCTCAATTTTTAGCCCAGATCCAGCAACTAAAATCGCAAGTAGCTGCGACAGGCAATCAAATTTTAATGACAGGTAGTGCGTTGTTTTCAAGCTATGCAAAACAACAAGCGCAAAAAGAAATGACGGTGATGAGTATTTTAGGGATTAGCTTAACCTTAGCATTGTTACTTTTTGTATTCAGAACGTGGCGAGTTTTTTATTTATTTATTCCTATTGGAATAGGGCTTATTTGCGGAATGACAAGTGTTATTTTGTACTTTGGGCAAATCCATGTCTTAACTATTGTGATAGGAACAAGTCTAGTCGGCGTACTGATCGATTTTCCATTGCACTGGTTAGTGTCGGCATGTGGAAAAGCACAAACTGCATCGCCTATTGTAATGAAGCAATTACAAAAAACCTTTTTTATTAGTTTATTGGTCACGTTAATCGGCTATGGCTTGTTGGTATTTACGCATTTACCCATTTTGCAACAGACCGCCTTGTTTTCGGCAACCGCATTAATTTGTGTAATGTTAGCAACTTGGCTTTTTATGCCTATTTTGTTTAAAGGTTACAAATTACAAAAAATTTTCCGATTTTCGGGGCGTGTGCATTTTAAAGTCCCGAAAAAAGTTAAGACGATGGGGGGATATGCGTTTATTATTTTTGTGGTGGTGGGGATTTTTCGCAACCAATGGCATGATGATATCCGCCAGTGGGTGAATTTACCGAAAGCCTTATTGCAACAAAGTATGGCGATCCGTGATATCACTAAAATTGATCTCAGCCAACAATATTTTCTCGTGCAGGCCGATAATCCGCAAACGTTATTGCGAAAAGATCAGCAAGTTTCTGCATGGTTACAAACACAGCAAAAAAGTGGGGCAATTGGTCATTTTCAATCGTTAGGCGAATGGTTGAATACGGCAGAACAACAACGTGAGTTTATTCATAAATTCCAACAGTTACCGCCTTCCGTTTATGCGCCCCTTGTTGAAATCGGGATTCCAGCGGAGTATTTACAAAAGCAAGCGCAAAGCTTATCGCAAACACCAATTTTAGATTTAGAAAATGCGCTAAAATTACCATTAGCGCAAGCGAAACAACGCTTATATTTAGGCGAAGTGTTACCCAAAATCTATGTGAGCATTATTCCCGTTTCAGGGGCGACAAATTCCGCACTTATGCAACATTTTGCCCAAAAGATTGTGGGCGTGACTTGGCAAGATAAGCGGCAGGCGCTTAATCAAACTTTCCAACAAACTCGCGATCAGGCCTTAGGCTTAAAATTATTATCCTTTTTGCTCGCTGCATTGCTTTTATTTAAATTTTTTGGCGTGCGTGATACGGCAAAAATTTTGAGTATCCCTTTCGCTGCAATCATAATTACGATTGGATTATTAGGGTGGTTAGCCATTCCGATTAGCCTATTTTCGCTCTTTGGGTTGTTGCTAGTTTCCGCAATTGGCATTGATTATGCTGCGTATGTCTTTAGTGTGCCAGACAAAACCACGGGGCGTTATTTTACGATTCAACTTGCAGCGACCACAACCTTGATTTCATTTGTATTATTAGGGTTAAGTTCAACGCCTGCGGTCGCAGATTTTGGTTTTAGCGTCAGTATCGGGACGATTGTGAGTGTCATTTTAACGTTTTTGGTGCATAAGTAGGCGAGAATGAAAAAAATAGCGTATTTTTTATTGGGTATGATTTCGTTATGGTTGGCGGGGTGTACAAGTGCGCCACAAGTCGTGCATTTCCC
Organism: Actinobacillus delphinicola; assembly: GCF_900638385.1. Classification (NCBI taxonomy): domain Bacteria; kingdom Pseudomonadati; phylum Pseudomonadota; class Gammaproteobacteria; order Pasteurellales; family Pasteurellaceae; genus Actinobacillus; species Actinobacillus delphinicola. Next base: position 1,608,479 of record NZ_LR134510.1, read on the forward strand.
AGAAATTCGCCAACAAGTGCGCCTATTTAAAGTGGTGAAATTAAATTCACAGCAACAAATTATGAGCGAAAATATTCTTTCGATTCAAATGATGCCAGACAAATGGCGCTGGGTGGAAGTGAATGCACTCGGCGCACCGCTTGCACGGGTTCAGCTTAATGCACAAGGGTGGCACAATGATGGTTTTATTATGCCAAATCCGCAAGCGGTACAATTATTTTCGGCGGTCGCAACTGCGTTACAGCCACAACAAATGATTTTCTTATTTAAACGAATTGAAAAAATGCCACAAAGTACAAAATTTTTCCCGAAAACAGGGGCGTGGTGGCAAACTCAAAAAATAGCAAACGGTTGGAAAATTCAGCTAGCCGATAGTAGTCAGTGGCAAATAACTGAATTAGAGGAATAGGTCGTATGAAAATTTATCTTAATAAACCCGCTATTTTGACCGCACTTGGCGAAGGCATAGAACAACATGTGGCACAACTACTGCAAGGCTCGGCGCCAGCGATCCAATGTCAAAATAAACTATATACTAGCCGAAATATTTCTGGAAAAGCCCAATACCTTGCGGGCGTTGATTGCCCATTGCGTGCATTTCCAGAAGGATTAGATGAAAAACATCGAAGCCGTAACAATCAGTTACTTTGGCACGCTTTAGCGCAGATTGAAGATCAAATTCAGCTAGTGATTCAACAATTTGGAACGGCACGTATTGCCGTAGTGATGGGAACCTCTACTACGGGCGTGGATGAAAATATTCCATTTTTACAGTCGTTATTTTTGAATCAGCCCTCCAAAATGGAATTTAACTATGAGCAACAGTCTTTCAATGCACCTGCTGATTTTATTGCGGAACAATATCAATTAAAAAATGTGGCTTATGGAATTTCAACTGCCTGCACCTCGGGTGCACGTGCCATTATGTCCGCTGCACGTTTATTAAGAGCGAATTTTTGTGATGCAGTGATTTGTGGTGGTGTGGATTGCTTATCGCCACTGACGGTAAGCGGTTTTGGCTCGCTTTCTGTCTTAAATGAAGGACAAACGCAAGCATTTTCTCAATCTCGTGCTGGGATCAATATTGGAGAAGGGGTGGGAGTCTTTGTCATGACACGAGAGCCGCTAACTGATTGTGTTGAATATTTAGGTGGTGGGGCGAGTAGTGATGCGTATCATATGTCTTCACCTGATCCAACAGGTACGGGGGCAAAAAATGCTTTTTTACAGGCTTTAAACCAAGCGCAATGCTCATCAGAAGCGATTGGCTGGATTAATGCACATGGTACGGGGACGCAACATAATGATGCGATGGAAAGTATTGCCATCGCGGAAGTTTTTGGCACTGAAACGCCCGTAACGAGTACAAAACCTTATACAGGACATACGTTAGGTGCAGCAGGTGCGGTAGAGGCAGCACTCAGTTGGGGAATGATTCATCGTCATTATAATCCGAATGGGCGATTACCCCCACAATTTTGGGATAAACACCATGATGAAAATCTTCCTCACATTAAGATAACGGATGAGAATAGCCATTGGCAACAAGGTAAACGCATTGTTGCAAGTAGTTCGTTTGCATTTGGTGGAAATAATGCAGTTTTAATTCTAGGAGAAAAAGAATAATGCACGATTTAACATGCCCGATTATAGACATTGAACCTTTATTACCTCATACGGGAGCGATGGTTTTCCTAGATAAGATTATTGATTGGGACGAAAAAGGATTAACTGCGGAAACGATGATTAAGGCAGATAATTTGCTATTACGTCATGGGCAATTTGATACATTTTCCTCAATTGAAATTATGGCACAAGCAGTTGGTGCGTGGGCGGGGTGTATGCATACCTCTCGAGGAGAGCCAATAGGATTAGGGTTTTTATTAGGGACACGTTGCTTAAATTTATTTAGCCAAACGATAGCGATTGGGACGCAGTTAATCGTAGAAACAAAATTATCCATTCAAGATCAATCGGGTTTTAGCGTATTTGATTGTTGTATTAAAGATAAAGGTAACGGGGCGATGCTCGCTAGTGCTGCATTGAGCGTGTATAGCCCTAAAAAAGAAGAAGGGAAAGAAAATGAATAAAACCGTTTTAGTGACAGGGTCAAGTCGAGGTATTGGAAAAGCGATTGCTTTAAATTTAGCACAGGCAGGTTATGACATTGTGTTACATTGCCGTGCGCGCCGTGAGGAAGCGGAAAAAGTCGCGTTGGAAATTCAAAATTTAGGGCGACAAGTGAGAATTTTGCAATTTGATGTTAGCCAAAGAGAGCAAGTTGCAGAAATTTTAACGCAAGATGTGGAACAATATGGCGCTTATTACGGTGTGGTGTTAAATGCAGGATTAACACGTGATAATGCATTTCCTGGGTTAACTGGTGAAGATTGGGATATGGTATTACGCACTAATTTAGATGGATTTTATAACGTGTTACACCCTATCATGATGCCAATGATCCGCTGCCGTAAACCAGGGCGTATCGTTTGTATTACATCCGTTTCTGGTTTGATTGGGAACCGTGGGCAGGTAAATTATAGTGCGTCTAAAGCAGGACTTATTGGAGCAGCAAAAGCATTGAGTGTAGAGTTAGCTAAACGTCATATCACTGTAAATTGCGTTGCGCCTGGTTTAATTGAAACCGAAATGCTCGATGAAAACGTACCCGTAGAACAAATTTTAAAAATGATTCCTGCAGGCAGAATGGGGCAAGTTGACGACATTGCCCATACGGTCAATTTTTTAATGGATGAAAAGGCAGGATACATTACTCGCCAAGTTATCGCCGTAAATGGTGGACTTTGCTAAATCAATAATGAGAAGGATTAAAATAATATGCAAACAAAACGAGTCGTGGTTACAGGGATCGGTGGTATTACCGCATTCGGGCGTGATTGGCAGACGATTAAAGCAAACTTCAAACAACAAAAAAATGCCGTTCAGTATTTCGATATTGCGGAACGTTTTCCTGAATTAGAATCTTACTTAGGTGCGCCTATTACGGATTATGAACCGCCACAACATTGGACACGGAAACAAAAACGTAGCATGGGTAAGGTGGCAATGCTTTGTACCGATGCAGCGGAAAGAGCGCTTTCTCAAGCAGGCTGGTTAGATGAAAACGGGGTGATCAATCCTATTTTACAAACTGGGATAATGGGCGTGGCATCGGGATCTTCTGTGGGCAGCCCTAAAGATGTGAGTGATATGGGAAAACTCATTTTAAGCGGAGAAAGTAAAGATTTTGGTGCCAATACTTATGTGCGCATGATGCCGCATACCACCGCAGCGAATATTGGTATTTTCTTTGGCTTAACAGGGCGTATTATTCCTACCTCCAGTGCTTGTTCTTCTGCCTCGCAAGCGATTGGCTATGCGTATGAATCAATTAAATATGGTTTAATTCCAACCATGCTTGCTGGTGGTGGCGAGGAGTTTTGTTTTTCTGAAGTGCATGTATTCGACTCACTTTACGCCGCCAGCCGAGATAATGAGCATCCTGAAAATACGCCACGACCTTATGATAAAGATCGTGATGGGTTAGTCATCGGAGAAGGTGCGTGTATTTTCGTTTTAGAAGAATTGGAGTATGCGAAAGCCCGTGGGGCAAATATTATTGCTGAAATTGTGGGGTTCGGTTCAAATAGTGATGGCGCACATATCACTCGCCCACAAAAAGAAACCATGCAACAATGTATGCAACTTGCGTTAAATGATGCGCATCTAGAACCTCAGCAGATTGGTTATGTTGATGGACACGGCACAGCAACCGAACAGGGAGATATCGCAGAAACGTTAGCGACCGCTGCACTTTTTGGTAAAGTCCCATTTAGTTCACAAAAAAGTTATCTCGGGCATACGCTTGGCGCATGTGGTGCGTTAGAGTCATGGTTCGCTATTGAAATGATGCGTGATCAATGGTTCGTGCCAACCCTGAATTTACAAAATATCGATCCCCGTTGTGGTGAATTAGATTATATTCAGCATACAGGACGAGAATTTTATACCGATTACGTGATGAATAATAATTTTGCCTTTGGCGGAGTGAATACATCTTTAATCTTTAAACGTTGGCAAAATCAATAAACTTTTCTGAAATCACGCCTCAAAAATCAAAAAAAAATTATGATTTTTGGGGCGTGATTTTTATTTTTAATAAGTGGGTATTTTTCCTATTTAAATTTGTTAAAAACTTCACTCGTTCTTTGTTACACCTTATTTATATTTCTCCATAACTTGTAACAAATCAAGCTGGATCTATCGGCATTTTTAGCATGATTATGCTTCACTTTGCTATACTCAAAATACTAATTAAAAAAGTGAGGTTATTATGAGTGAGGTTGGGATTACGGTCAGCTTACTTGCTTTAGCCGCAATTGTTGGGTTATGGCTCGGAAGTTGGAAAATAAAAGGGGTGGGGTTAGGCATTGGTGGCGTATTGTTTGGCGGAATTATTGTTGCGCATTTCACTAATCAATATCAAATTCATTTGGATGTCCATACTATGCATTTTATCCAAGAATTCGGGCTAATTCTTTTCGTATATACGATTGGTATCCAAGTCGGACCTGGTTTCTTTTCATCATTACGTGAATCAGGGTTAAAACTTAATTTACTTGCTGCACTTATTGTTTTAATTGGTGCTATCATTGTGATCTTCTTTAATAAACTCCTTAATATTCCTCTAGAAATCATCCTTGGTATTTATTCTGGTGCCGTGACGAATACACCGTCTTTAGGTGCAGGACAACAGATTTTAAGCGAATTAGGTCTTCCTGGGGTAACAGGTACCATGGGGATGGCTTACGCAATGGCTTATCCTTTCGGGATTTGTGGCATTTTGCTTTCAATGTGGCTGATTCGTCTTTTCTTCCGTATTAAAGTTGATGATGAGGCAAGTCGTTTTAAAAAGAGCAGTGGGCAGGATAAATCTACGCTTGATGTCATCAATCTGTTGGTAACCAACCATAATTTAAATGGCATTAATCTTGGCGACATTCCAGATTTGTCTGGCGATGAAGTCGTATGCTCCCGCTTAAAACGTGGCGATGACATTATGATTCCAAAAGCGGATACGCAAATTCAACTTGGCGATGTTTTACATTTAGTTGGAGAAGGTGCTGATTTAAAGAAAATGCAATTGATTATTGGGGAAGTCGTGGACGTGCCTCAAAAACAATTTACAGGATATTTACGCGCGGAACGCATTGTGGTGACAAATGAAAAAGTATTAGGTAAAAAAATTCGCAGTCTTAATCTTCATGAAAAATACGGTGTCGTGATTTCTCGTCTAAACCGTGCTGGGGTTGAGCTAGTGCCAAGTTCAAACAGTGTTTTACAATTTGGTGATGTACTCCATATTGTTGGGCAAGATGAAGCTATCAATAAAGTGGCTGCCTTATTGGGGAATGCCCACCAAAAATTACAGCAAGTCCAAATGCTTCCTGTGTTTATCGGTATTGGCTTAGGGGTGTTACTTGGATCGATTCCATTCCACATTCCAGGATTTCCCGTTGCATTGAAACTAGGCTTAGCTGGGGGACCATTAATTGTCGCCTTAATTTTGTCAAGAATTGGTAGCTTTGGAAAGCTATACTGGTTTATGCCACCTAGTGCCAACTTGGCTTTGCGAGAAATTGGGATTGTGCTGTTTCTTGCGGTGGTAGGACTTAAATCTGGCGGAAATTTTGTTGATACGTTAGTTAATGGTTCAGGACTAGAATGGATGGTTTATGGTTTAATGATTACCGCCATCCCATTGCTTTCTGTTGGTATTTTGGCTCGTTGGTATTTACGCATGAATTATTTATCCATTTGTGGATTACTCGCAGGGTCGATGACCGATCCACCTGCCCTTGCCTTCGCAAATGCAATTAAAGAGGATAGTGGTGCCGCCGCACTTTCTTATGCAACCGTCTATCCCCTCGTTATGTTCCTACGCATTATTTCACCGCAATTACTGGCAATTTTGCTGTGGTCATTTTTATAGAAAAGTAGATAAAACGAAAAACGCCAAATATTGTTGGCGTTTTTTATTGCAACATTCGAGGGCTATTCAAACCCATTTGCAACACTTTGTGATTGATTAGTATTTTTTTGCCAGTGAGTTTTAGGTGAATGATAGGTAGAGTGGTGTTTAGATGCGAAACGTTTTCCGTTTCCGCAAATTTTTTCACAAGGAATGCCATCTTTATCACGATCTAGGCGAGTATTGTGGCAAATTTGTAAGTGGTAATAAGCTTCTTCGCAAGAACTCATGCGCGAACATGTTTTTCTAACATCGCATGAAAAACTAAACGCACTATTGGACACCGTGAGGATGAATAGACAAAACAGAATTTTTTTCATGAACTATCACTCCTATAAAAATTATGGGGTATGACTAACCATTTAGATAATCGTAAAAAAGCCCTCTCATGAGGGCTTAATTCTTAAGAAAATATTAGTAGTAATACATTTCAAATTCAACTGGATGCGGCGTCATGTTTAAACGTTCTACTTCTTTACGTTTAATCGTGATATAAGCATCAATTAAATCTTTAGTAAATACATTACCTTTTTGTAAAAATTCGTTATCTGCAGCTAATGCATTTAATGCTTCTTCTAAAGAGCCCGCAACGGTTGGGATATCTTTTAATTCTTCTGGTGGAAGATCGTAAAGATTTTTATCCATTGCATCGCCTGGATGAATTTTATTTTGAATACCGTCAATACCCGCCATTAATAACGCAGAAAATGCGAGATATGGGTTCGCCATTGGATCTGGGAAACGGGCTTCAATACGAGTTGCTTTTGGTGTTGTTACTGCAGGAATACGGATTGAGGCAGAACGGTTACTTGCAGAATAGGCAAGAAGAACGGGTGCTTCAAAACCTGGGACTAATCGTTTATATGAGTTAGTGCTTGGGTTGGTAAATGCGTTCAGTGCTTTAGCATGTTTGATGATACCGCCAATAAAGTAAATCGCAGTATCTGAAAGCCCTGCATAGCCGTCACCTTGGAATAGGTTTTTGCCGTCTTTACCTAAAGACATATTACAGTGCATGCCTGAGCCATTGTCGCCCGTAATTGGTTTTGGCATAAAACATGCAGATTTACCGTATTCAAGCGCTGCATTGCGAACAACATATTTATAAATTTGGGTTTCATCCGCTTTTTTCACGAGCGTATTAAATTTGGTTGCGATTTCATTTTGTCCCGCCGTCGCTACTTCATGGTGATGCGCTTCAATTTCTAATCCCATATCGGCAAGAATCAAGCACATTTCACTGCGTAAGTCTTGACCATGATCTTGCGGTGCAACAGCACAATAGCCACCTTTACGCATTGGACGATAAGCTTTATTACCATCTGGATAAGTTTTGTTACTATTCCATGCACCTTCGATATCATCAATTTCGTATGATACGCCATTGTTGAACACGCCAAAACGCACATCATCAAAGAGGAAAAATTCCACTTCAGGACCGACAAGAACATTGTCAGCAATGCCTGTGCTACGCAAATATTCTTCAGCTTGTAAAGCAATTGCGCGAGGACAGCGGTCATAACGTTGCAGGGTATGGGGTTCGTAGACATCACAGCGGAGGGAGAGGGTAGGAATCTGGCAGAAGGGATCAAGGACGGCACTTTCGGCAATTGGAATAAGCAACATATCTGCTTTGTTAATCGCTTTCCAGCCCTCTACTGACGAACCATCAAACATTTTTCCATCTTCAAATAAATCTTCATCGATTAATTGGGCAGGAATAGAAACACCGTGTTCTTTTCCTTGTAGATCAGTAAAACGTAAGATGACAAATTTAACATTGTTTTCTTCGATTAATGAAAACACTCTTTCAACCGCTTTTACATTTTGCATAAAAATTTCCTTAAAGTTTGCCGAGTAGAAATTCTCATTATAGATAAACCAAAAAAAATTCCTACTAATCTTTTTCACAATTTTTAAACATTTTTGTACTTTGCTTAAATGCACAACAAACACGAAAAAAATACGTTATTTGCATAATAAACAAGCTGTTTTTGCGATAAAAAATTAGACTTTATATAAATTTTTCCATATAATTCAAGTCCTTTCCCCCCTTAGCTCAGTTGGTCAGAGCAGTCGACTCATAATCGATTGGTCGCTGGTTCAAGCCCGGCAGGGGGGACCATTCACTGTACACATCTACATACCTGCTGTATTTATTCCCATAACTCTCAAAAGATCCAAATCAAGAAAACGTTGTTATTTCTAGGGTTTTTCTTTGCCTTTTAAAAATTTACCTGTATATTTAAACAGTATTTTGAGATCGCAGAAGATCACATATATAGGTGTACAATATTTTGGTGCACCAAATTTGCACCAAGCATTTGCACCAAAACCACATAAAATACGGGGGTATTATGGACTTAATTTAGGTGCTGGATGTTTGGGAAAATTATTTATTTTTTAATTTTCTTTTTTATAAAGTCTGAGTTTTTGGAATAAAAAACAGCCCGTACGAAGATTTGGGCTGTTAGTAAAAAAATTATAATGCTTCAAAGCGTACTAATTTATACCGATAAATTTAATGTATCTAAAATATTTTTTATTTCGAAAGGAAAATTGATAAAAAAGCCATCATCCTCTACATAAAAAATATCTGTTGGTAATTTAAGTAAAGATGACAGCATATTGGCGTTATATTCTTGAGGATTTAATTCAGTTTTATTTATCTTATAAAAGCCTAAAGCAGATTCCTTATCTAGGGTGAAAAGTAATATAGTTGCAAATTTAATACAGTCGTAATTGGTAGTGACCCAACCATTCTCAATAAGATTTTTTTGTGTAATGATTTTATAAAGACGTAGATTATTTACTACTTTTTCTACTTTTCTAAGAGAACAATCTTCTATCCAGTTTTTTAATAAATTAACAGTTATAAATGTAAATTTGCTTTTATGATCAAAATTTACACTCCAGTTATCAAAAAGTATAGAAAGAATATTGTCTATATTATAGTCTAAAATTTTATCATTTTTAATTAACGTTAAAAAATATTCTAGAGAATTATTAACATATGTACGCTTAATAGTCTTAAAAAAAATATTTTGGAGTGAAATTTCAAGTTTAAAGAATTTATCTAAATATATTTCATTTCCATAAGTATTCTGTATGATAGGAATTAGCTGTTTTTTATTTATTATAAATACAAATTTAATATTGGGGATATCAAAAGTATGTTTAATTATTTCTAAAAATTTTAATGTATAATCTGGTCTACATCTATCTAATTCATCAATAAATAAAATAATTGGATTATTTGCAGCTATTGAACGTAAAATAAATTTAAGGCTTGACATATTATTTTTTATTTCAATAAAAACATCTATTATATTTTTAGGTGTTTGATTTTTTTAATAAATCCTTACTAAACTGAGTGACCTCCTGACCTAATACAATATTTGATACTGTTTGTAAGGTGACGATAGGAATATTTTTAAAGATAGTTTTAATATCGGAAATAAATTTATTCCTAAGTTTTAGATTAGATTTTTCAAGACTATTAGTAAGGGTACTTAAAAGGCTGATTAATGGATTATTTAAGTAATCATTTTCAAATGCATCAAAATAAATTATTGTAGTATTTTTTATTTTATCTTCTACACTATCCCTAATATTTTCCTTATATAAATTAATTAACTTAAAGCAAAACTCTGTTTTTCCTGTTCCCCAATCTCCATCTATAACCATTGGTGTAAAATCTTCATTTTCGGTATTGAGGATTCTTATTATTTTTTCTGCCATAGGTTTTCGATTAAATTCATCTCGCTTTTCAAAGGTTAAGTTTTGCATTTCATCTACATTCATTTGGATAATCTCCATTTTTAAAATTTAGAATGATGTAAAATTTTATATAAATTAATAGGATATGTATATTTTTTATTAAAAAATATATTGCGAAATAAAAAACCGCCTATCGGCGGCTTTCTACTTATCAAGAGATTAATTATTATCACTCATCTCAAGCCCTTTTCTTGTTCGCATAATGTTATCTAAAGTGGCATTGAACATGGCTTCATCATCCGAATCGAGGGATTGTTGCCAGTAGGCGAGTAGCGTATTTTCGTCTTTTAAATAATCAGTGATATCAAATTTTATTAAATTTAATTTATTCAAGTGAGTCATTTTATTTCTTACTATGCTAATTAATTTTAATATTTACTTTATCTGAAAGATAAAGCACCGATTCGATAATTACTTTTTATCTTTATCAGAATCTTGAAATTTATCTAAGTAAGCAATCAAGGTTGTTAATTCTTCTTGTGCTTTACTAATGGCTTCTTGTTTAAAATTTTGTAAAGAAGCGTTAAGTGTATCTAGATTTTGTTGTGCTTTTTCAGATGATTCTTTCTTAAATTCATCCATAGATGTATTTAAAGTTGAAATATGTTCTTGAATTTTTTGAGATGCTTGTTCTTTGAATTGATTAAACAATTCAGAATAACTAGCATTGGGATCGGCATGAATTTTTTCCGCAAAATGTGTTTGTAAATTTTGCAAAGAAGTAATTAAATCTTGAACATTTGTAGAAATCTTATCAGAAGAATCCTCTTCAAATTTAGCAAACGACTGAATAAGAGATTCAAGTTTTTGAACAATAGTATCGGATGTTTTTTGTTGAAAATTTTCTATTGAAGATGCGATATTATTAATGGCTTGGTTGGTACTGGTTGAACTGTGTTCTTTGAAATCTTGGAGAGAATTTGCAAGATTATTTAATCCTGCTTGTGCTTTCTCAGTAGCATCTTGTTGAAATTTTTCAAAAGAAGCGCTGAGATTATCTAAAGGATTAGTGTTATCTACGTTTTGTTGTTTTTGTGTTGCGTCAGTTGTTGAGGTATTTTTGATGTCGCTCATTTTAAGCCTCCTATCTATATTTACCACTCACATAATTTTTTGTGCAAAACTAAAACACATGACTGATTTTTTAACAATAACACAACAGATTTTTAATGCAAGAAACATTTTGTATAAAAAATAACAAATAAAATAAAAAAGCCCATCATGTGATGGGCTTAGTATTTATGTATTACTTATCATTTTGTGAAAATATAGCTACCATTTGCTTGGCGAATAAAGCGTTCGCCATTTGGTAGAATTAATTCACTAACGTGACGTGATGGTGTCAATTTTACGGTAACTTTATCACCAGGATTAAGTTCACTTAATAGACGACCATGATGACCCACTTTGCTCATAGCAATAATATCGCTAAGGCGAAGGTGGTGATTACGGAAAATTTGCATTAATGATACACCACGATGCATGACTAATACTTTAGTTTTTCCAGTTGTTTGGGAAGCTAAGGCATCATTTACAGGTGGAAGTAAATTTGCTTTTTCTGCAGCAGCAAAAACATCATTATTTGGTACCGATGTTGGCTGTACCTCTGCATTTCTCATAGCAGTGTTTTCTGCTTGAGTTGGTGTTGGTTGAGCAGTAGTCTCTGTGGTTGTACCCGCTGTTGGTATTGCAACAGATGTATTATCTACCGTTGCAGATGTTGCCATATCAGGGGTTTGTATTGTAGCCGTATCCGCATTTGCATCCGCATCCGTTGTAAGTGGTGCAAGGGTATTCATATTATTAGATAAAGAATCATGAGATGCACCGATAGCAACACTATGATTTTGTGCAGTATTCATTGTATTTGTAGAGGATGAATTTGCATCATCTAAAACATTACTTAAACCACCTTGTGTTGATTTTGGCGTAGTAATCACACTATTGGAAGTAGTTGTACTCGCCACATTTGCTTTTTCAAGTGCTTGAACAGAATGCGCTTGGGGTTTTAAGAAACTAATAATGATTAAAATGATGATAATCAAAATTAATAGTGCGAGTGGGCGACGGTATTTAGGCGGCATAGATTGAAGGCAACGCCAACTTTCAGGATGTAACCATTTTGGTTTTTGCTCAACTGGTGGGACGGGCGGAGGAGTTTGGGCATCATCTTTTTCAGGCTCATTATCCTCTGATTTAATTTCATTTTCAGGGCGAGGTTTTAGTTTGATTTCAGGGTAAACCAATTCTTCGTCATGTTCTGAATGTGAAAAATGCGGTTCAGGAGAAAGTGTTGGCTTTTCTTCTTTTAATTCTTCAGCATCTTCACTACGTGCTGCCGCATTTTCTTGGATAAGAGTATTGATTTCATTGGACTCTTCCTGAATAACAGGATTAGGTTGAACTACAACATCTTGGTTTTCGAGGGCTTCTCTTTCTGCCAGATTTTGTAATTCTCTTTCAGGTTTATCAAAAATGGAATGATCACTTACGTCAGCTACTGGATCTTGCGCATTTTTTTCTTCCACTGAAGTTTGTTTTGGTGGAATCTTATTGGGAGCGATGCCTTGTGTATTTGACTCGTCGTTTAACATGGTGATAATCCTTCTGTGGTTAAATCAGCATTTAATTTATAATCTTGGATATTTTAAAGGAAATTGATGATTTTTCCTACGAAAATAATGTTTTATTTTTTTCACCGCCAATTTCACGTGCGAGTTTAGGCACGAGATAACCAGAGGTAATGGCTTGAAGTTCACGATAAATAGTGAGCGCTTGCTCATCCGAAATATAAAAATGACTTGCGCCTTCAACTTTATCTAACAGATGCAAATAATATGGCAAAATTCGGCTATCAAACAGTTTGTCGTTAAGCTGTTTTAAAATTTGAGCATCATTATTCACATCTTTTAGTAATACGGACTGATTAAGTAAAGTCACGCCTGCGCGATATAATTTTTGCATAGCTTGCGATAATCGACCATCAATTTCGTTTGGATGATTGATATGGGTGACTAAAATTGTTTGTAATCGGGTATTTTCTAAAATTTCACACAATTTATTCGTAATTCGGCTAGGGATAACAACTGGCAAGCGAGAATGAATGCGCAAACGTTTTAAATGTGGAATTTTTCCTAATTCATCAATAATAAATTCAAGCTCATTATCTTTCGCCATAAGCGGATCGCCCCCTGAGAAAATGACTTCTTCAATTTCGGGATGATCGGCAATATAGCCTAATGCACGCAGCCAATTCTCTTTATTACCTTTATTTTCTGCGTAGGGGAAGTGGCGACGGAAGCAATAGCGACAATTTACCGCACAGCTATTTTTTATCATAAATAACAGACGATTATGATATTTATGTAAAATTCCAGGCACAGGAGGGTGCTGTTCATCAAGCGGATCTTTAGAAAAGCCCTCCGCAGCTAAAAATTCTTTTTCACTACTCATGACTTGTAGGAAAAGCGGATCCTGAGGGTTGCCTTTTTGTATGCGATCTAAGAATGCTTGCGGAACTAAAACGGGAAAGAGGCGACGTGCAGCAAAATCTTTTTCAAATTCAGCTGTATTTAATGCTAATTTTTCCACGAGAACGTGTGGATCTTTAATGGCTGTTGAAAGTTCGTAAAGCCATTGGTTTTCGAGAGTTGATGTCATTTTTTATCGTTTAAAATATGATGAACGCCCCGATTTTCCGCAAAAATTTTGGATAAAATCGAGGCGTGTTTATGCTACGCTAACGGCTTATTGAAGGAGTGAAATATCCGCAACTTGTAAGAAAAGATCTTGCAAGGTTTTCAAAATCGCAAGACGATTTTGGCGAAGGTTTTCATCTTCTGCATTTACCATTACATTGTCAAAGAAAGTATCTACTGGCGTACGTAAACTTGCAAGTTTATCAAGCACTGCAGTGTAGTTACCTTCAGCGATAAGAGGTTGTACTTCTTTTTGAAGGGCAATTACTTGATTTGCAAGATTAATTTCAGCCGGTTCAACACAAAGATTTACGTCAATATCTTTGATTGGGGTAGTGACTTTCGCAAGAATATTGCTTACACGTTTATTCGCTGCGGCTAAAGCTTCTGCTGCATCTAATGTACGGAAATGTGCTACGGCACGGACACGAGCATCAAAATCTGCTGGACGAGTAGGGCGACGTGCTAACACTGCTTGGATAACGTCAACACTTACGCCTTCGTCTTGATACCATGCACGGAAACGACCAAGCATAAAGTCTACAACGTCATTAACCACGTTTTTATTGGTAAGTTTATCACCAAATAATGCCGCACTTTTTTCAGTTAATGCCACTAAATCAAGTGGTAATTTTTTCTCAACAATAATGCGTAAAACCCCTAAAGCTGCACGGCGAAGTGCGAATGGGTCTTTGTCGCCTTTTGGTAATTGACCGATACCGAAAATACCTGTCAACGTATCCATTTTATCCGCTAACGCAACACTGCACGCAACAAGTGAATGTGGTAATTCATCACCTGCAAAACGTGGCATATATTGTTCGTTTAATGCGACTGCCACTTCTTCGTCTTCACCGTTTGCACGTGCGTAATGCATACCCATTACACCCTGTGTATCGGTAAATTCGAATACCATGTTAGTCATTAAGTCACATTTAGAAAGACGACCCGCACGTTTTGCTTTGGCAACATCGGCGTCAATTGTTTCTGCAATTTCACCCGCTAATGCTTCGATACGATCGGTTTTATCACGTAAGGTACCAAGTTGTTGTTGGAATAATACGGTTTCAAGGCGCGCAAGGTTTGCTTCTAATGGTTGTTTTAAATCTTGTTGGAAGAAGAATTCTGCATCCGCAAGACGTGGGCGAACCACTTTTTCGTTACCTTGAATGATCGCAGATGGATCTTCTGGTTTAATGTTAGAAACGAAAATAAAGTGTGGTAATAATTTGCCGTCTTTATCGTAAACAGGGAAGTATTTTTGATCCCCTTTCATGGTGTAAACAAGCGCTTCCGCTGGCACTTTTAGGAAACGTTCTTCAAAGTTCGCCGTTAAGACATTTGGATATTCAACAAGTGAAGTCACTTCTTCAAGTAAATCGTCTTGAATATCAGCCACACCACCTAATTCGGCTGCTTTTGCTTGAGCTTTTTCTAAGATAATCGCTTTACGTTCCGCAAAATCAGCGTACACTTCGCCACGATCTTTTAATATTTGTGGATATTGGTCTGCATTTTGAATTTCAAATTCTGCTTCACCAAGGAAACGGTGTCCGCGAATAGTGCGACCGTTTTTGATGCCAAGAATTTCGCCATCAAGTAATTCATCACCAAATAACATGGTTACTGTGTGAACAGGGCGTACGAAGTGTTCATTTTTATCGCCCCAGTGCATAGTTTTTGGAATTGGAAGCGCAGCAAGGCTTTGTGCTACGATATCAACTAAAAGGTTTTTAGTCGGTTGACCTTCGATAAGCGCACGGTGCATTAACCATTCGCCTTTATCGGTTTTAACGCATTCTGCTTGGCTTACTTCAATACCACAACCACGCGCCCAGCCTTGAGCTGCTTTGGTTGGGTTACCATCAGCATCAAAAGCTGCACTTACTGCTGGACCACGTTTTTCTACGGTTTTGCTTGGCTGTTCAGTCGCTAAGCCTAAAACTTTTACCGCTAAACGGCGTGGGCTTGCAAACCATTCAACTTTATCAAAGCTTAAATCTGCTTTTTTTAAACCTGCTTCTACATTCTCTGCAAAAGCCATAGCTAATTTTTTCAGTGCCTTAGGAGGCAATTCTTCAGTGCCGATCTCGGCGAGGAAAGTGTGTTTGTTCATCATGATGAATGTACTCTTACTATCAAAATATCTCGTTCTAATTATGGTTCTGGAACGCAAATTTTACATTTTTTTAGAGGTTGCATAGTTTACCACAGTTGATCTAGTTACTCCAAAGGGAGATTTCTGTTGGAGAAAGTTTTTTACACTTTTGATCCTTTTGATTATTTATTTGAGATAATTTATTTATGTTCTGAGTTTCGTTTTTATCATACTTACAAAAAATAAATTTATCTCCTATTTTCCATTTAAAGTATCCTTTATACTTTTTGCCAAAATTTGGTGGAAATTGGAGTTTATTAACTTTGTTTGATATAACGTATACTTTAGTGTTGTTTTTATTTTCAACAAAATTAAAGTCTTCAAGAATAAATGATAAAATATCATTTAATGAAATTGTTTTTATAAAAAAGAAAGTTAGAATTATAACTAGAATTGTTATGATTTCTTTAAATTTTAAAATAGATATAATTTTTTTAAAACAAAATGTTATTTTCTTATGCTTAAAGAAATAACTAAATATATAGATAAAATAAGGTTTAGCAATAATTAATGAGTAGGTGGCGAATACTAACACTATAATGATTAAAATTATGTTATAGGAGCAATATAAATATTTGTTTATATTTGATAATATATAAAAATATATTACTAATATTATAGATGTGA
The DNA here is from genome assembly GCF_900638385.1 of Actinobacillus delphinicola. Lineage (NCBI taxonomy): Bacteria > Pseudomonadati > Pseudomonadota > Gammaproteobacteria > Pasteurellales > Pasteurellaceae > Actinobacillus > Actinobacillus delphinicola. Next base: position 1,624,773 of record NZ_LR134510.1, read on the forward strand.
ATATTAAAAAATAATCACCCATATCTGCCTTTATATGCAATATAAAGGAAAAAATAATACTTATCGTATAAAAAATTAATATAATACTTCTAAGAATATTAATCCATTCTGGAGGAAATAAAAAAGGTAGGGAATAAATTATTATACAGTAGAAAATAAAAGTATATATTGTAAATACAAAAGGAAATAAAGTTATATTATTGCTTATTTTTAGGAATGATTTAATTGTATATTTAAAATAAATGTAAGTCAATAACAATGGGAGTAGATATAGTATACTAGTAAATCCAATAGCAATAGAGATAATAGTAAAACCGTTCCCAAAACCTATATCATTTAAAGTAATATTTATTTTATTATCTATGAAATATTGATTTATAACTAAATAAGCAATTGTTGTTCCCCATAAAGGAGATAGAACTAAAATTATTTTATTTATATTTTTATCAATACTAAGTAATGAATTTAGGAATGGGGTATTTATAAAATCTTTTAATTCTTTTATAAAATCATTATCTTTTTTATTCTCTTTAAATAAAAATATATTTTTTATATATGAAAAAGGTTGGATAAGATTTTTTATGCATTTAATTTTCTTCATAATGGGATTTTAGAGATATGAAATAAAAATTCGAGACCTTGGCCTCGAATTTTTTAAACGAATAAATAACTATTTCTTACACCCAGGGAACCCTAATGCTTCGCGGCTTGCGTAGTAGGCTTCGGCGACGGCTTTGGTTAAGGCGCGGATGCGAAGGATGTAGCGTTGGCGTTCAGTAACGGAAATCGCTTTGCGTGCATCTAGTAAGTTAAAGCTGTGACCTGCTTTTAAAATACGTTCGTATGCTGGAAGTGGCAGTGGTCTTTCAAGTTCTAATAACGCTTTTGCTTCTTTTTCGTATTGTTCAAAGCATTGGAATAAGAAATCTACGTCTGCGTATTCAAAGTTATAAGTAGATTGTTCAACCTCATTTTGATGGAATACATCGCCGTAAGTGGTTTTGCCTAATGGACCATCAGAATAAACTAAGTCGTAAACGCTATCCACACCTTGAATATACATTGCAAGACGCTCTAAACCATAAGTGATTTCGCCAGTTACAGGTTTACATTCTAAACCGCCGACTTGTTGGAAATAGGTAAATTGTGATACTTCCATACCATTTAACCAAACTTCCCAACCTAAGCCCCAAGCACCTAAAGTAGGGTTTTCCCAGTTATCTTCTACGAAACGGATATCGTTTTGAGTTGGGTCGAAACCAAGCATGCGTAAGCTGTTTAGGTATAATTCTTGGATATTGTCTGGGGAAGGTTTAATTACTACTTGGAATTGATAGTAGTGTTGTAAACGGTTTGGGTTTTCACCGTAACGACCATCGGTTGGACGACGTGAAGGTTGCACGTACGCAAATGCCATTGGTTCTGGACCAAGCGCACGTAAACATGTCATCGGGTGAGAAGTTCCTGCACCCACTTCCATATCAAAAGGTTGAACAACGGTACAACCTTGTTTTGCCCAGTATTCTTGAAGGGCTAAAATCATACCTTGGAAAGTTTTTACGTTAAAATTGGTTTTAAATTCTGAATTGTTCATAGCCATTTACTTTTGTCGATAGAAAAATGCGTTCATTATAAGGGAAAAAGTATCAAAATCCGATGGGCGACCGAAAAAAATTAAAAAAAAGCCCCAAAATTCATAAATTTTTACGAAAATTGGGGCGAGTCGTTATGTGTTGTCTAAAAAGTTATGGGTTTAGAAGTGAGTGAAAACGTCTTCCGCAGCAAAACGAGATTTTGGTAATGCTTTGTTGAAGTCATCTTCAGTGCTGTAACCAAGTGCAACGATTACGACCGGTTCTAAATTTTGTTCTTTTAAGTTAAGTGCTTGAGAAAGTGCTTCTTTATCAAAACCTTCGATTGGAAGAGAGTCGATACCCATATCTGCAGCAGCAAGTAATAAGTTACCTAACGCTAAATAAATTTGGTGAATTGCCCAAGAATCAAGATCTTTTAATTCATTAGCATGTTGATTGAAGAACCAACCACGTACTTCTTTAGCACGTTGCATCACTTTTTCACTTGTGTAGCGACCATCTTCAAGTTCTTTTTGAATGAGCGCATCTAGGTGTGCTTCGCCTAAATCTGTTTTTAAGCAAAGTACCATAATGTTTGAGGCATCAAGGATTTTTTGTGTATTAAATTGGTAAAAGCCCTCAGTTCCTTGAGTCACTTTTTGTTTACCTTCTTCGCTTCCAGTTACCATGATATGCCATGGTTGGATATTGATGCTTGATGGGCTAAGACGTACAACTTCTTCAAGAGCAAGCATTTGATCTTCAGGAATTTTGCGAGTCGGATCAAAATGTTTGGTTGAGTAACGACGTTTTGCCGTATCTAAAATAGACATAATTCACTCCTTGTTATGTAGGAAATTTATCAATTTTTAATATGAATAACCATTCAATTTATAAGTATTCTAAAAGATACCCAGTCTGATTGCAAATTATTTTGTATGCAAAATAAAATTTACCTCATGTTAGGTGCTAAACAGTTTTTGCCATAAATCTTGAATAAAATCTCGCTCAGCAACGTATTCATTTGCGTCAACAGATGCAGGCAACCCCATTAAATTTTGATGATGAATTCGATTGCGCAGGGTCGTGTAGCAATGAGTTAAATAACGACAATTTTCCTCTGATAGAATATTGCCGACTTGCATTAAGCTTTCAAAAATCCGCACGTTATCGGACCATTTTGCCAATTGCGGATAGTGTGGGGCACTCGCAAGTACTAAATATTGGGCGATAAATTCAATATCCGTAATACCACCGCGATCGGTTTTTAAATGAAAAAGATCAGTTTGGTGCGGTGATTGTTGCCACATTTTTTCACGCATTTCACGGACTTCATTACGTAATGTTTGTTGATCACGTGGGGTTATAAGAATGTTGTGGCGTAATTCTTCAAAGCGTCTTTGTAAATCGGTATCGCCACAGATCGCACGGCTACGCACCAGTGCTTGCGTTTCCCACGTCCACGCCTCATGTTGTTGGTAACGGGCAAATGATTGTAGCGAACAACAAATGAGCCCCGCATCGCCCTCAGGACGTAAGCGAATATCTAAATCATAAAGTTGCCCGCTGGTGGTTCTTAACGTAAAAAGGCTAATGATTTTCTGGGTTAATTTGGCATAGAAAAGGGCATTATCAATACTACGTCTTCCACCTTGGGTTTCGCCTTGATATTGGTTATCAAATAAGAAAACTACATCTAAATCAGATTTATAGCCAAGCTCAATGCCCCCTAATTTCCCATAGGCGACCACTAGAAACCCTTTTTGATTTTCCGCTAAACCTTGCGGAATACCAAAACGTTGCGTGACTTGTTGCCAAGCAAAATTCACTACCTCTTGCATCAGACATTGGGCTAGGTAAGTTAAATGATCACTGACTTTCATCACAGGCAACGCACCCAAAATATCGGCAGCGGCAATTTGGAAAAGCATACTTTGTTTAAATTGACGCAACGCATCAATAAAGACTTCCTCATCTTGGGGCGGTAAACGCAATAAATACTCACGCAATAACTGCGGATACTCGCGATATGCAATCGGATTTAATAGGGCAGTACGATTTAACAATTCGTCTAGCAGAATAGGGTGTTTGGCGACTTGTTCTGCAATCATTTGCGAACGGCTACAAAGCTCAATTAATTGCTGACGGACAGGGGGATTTTCGAGTAATAATTCTAGATAAGGGGTACGTGTCAGAATACTTTGTAAAATATGTAAAATTCGCACAAAAAAGGGGCGTGCTGGTTCGGGCATTTCGGCAACGATTTGCGGTAATAATTTTTGTATCACCTGACGACCACGCTCTCCCATCGGGCGTTTGTTGATATGGGCTTTAAAATCATTTAATTGTACTAATAATGCAGAATATTGCGGGTAATTAGCTAAAATTTGTGATATTAGTCACAAAGTAAAAACAAAGCTATTGTAAAAAAATGGCAACAGTTAATAATAAATGAAGTATTACTTCATTTTTTATATCAATTTGGAAATTATTTGTAGTTAGGTTTAAGGAGTCATAGATGAAAAATATTCTCGTAGTTTGTGGAAATGGTTTAGGGACATCGCTCATGATGGAAATGGCAGTGAAAGAAGTGCTTAAAAAAATGGGTGTTGACGCAAATGTAAACCATGAAGATTTATCTTCAGCAATGTCTAGTCAAGCTGATATTTGGGTGGCAGCAAAGGATGTAGCTAAGCAATTAGATACTGCAGGCAAACAAAATATTGTCAGTTTAACGAATATTTTTGATAAGGAAGATATTCAGAAACAATTAATGAATTTTATCTAGAGAGGTTAGTATGCAAACTTTTTTTGAGTTTATGCTCGGACTTCTGAAAGAACCCGCAATTATGGTGGGATTGATTGCGTTTATCGGTTTAATTGCTCAACGGGCAGATTTTTCGACTATTTTAAAAGGCACCAGTAAAACGGTTTTAGGGTATTTAATTCTTGGGTTTGGCGCAGCTGCCTTAATTGGCGCATTAAATAATTTCTCTGCTGTTTTTAGCCACGCATTTGGCACATCTGGAATTATTCCAAATAATGAGGCTATTGTCGCCGTAGCGCAAAAATCTTTTGGTTATGAAATGGCGTTAATTATGTTTTTTGCCTTTGTTGTCAACATTTTATTAGCCCGTTTTACACCATTAAAATATATATTCTTGACTGGACACCATACGATGTTCATGTCTATGTTAGTTGCGGTAATTCTTTCAACGGCACACATTACAGGGATCTGGATGGTAGTTTTAGGTTCTTTAATTGTTGGGGCGTTAATGGTGATTATGCCTGCGATTATTCAACCTTATACAAAGAAAGTGATGGGAACCGATCAGCTCGCGATGGGGCATTTTTCCACACTATCTTATTTAGTGTCAGGGTTTGTGGCGAGTAAATTAGGTAATAAATCCCAATCAACAGAGGATTTAAATGTACCTAAAAGTTTGATGTTCTTACGTGATACTCCTGTTGCCATTGCTATAACTATGCTTGTATTTTTCATGTTATCGTCGTTAGTGGCGGGCAAAGAATTTGTTGATACTGTTGCGAATGGACAGAACTGGATTGTGTTCACTTTTATGCAATCATTTATTTTTGCTGGTGGGGTATATATTGTACTACAAGGCGTAAAAATGTTTATTGCGGAGATTGTGCCAGCTTTCAAAGGGATCTCTGACAAATTAGTGCCAAATGCGAAACCTGCATTAGATTGCCCAATGGTATTTCCTTATGCACCTAATGCCGTATTAATTGGTTTTATTTCATCATTCACCGCAGGTCTTCTCGTGATGTTATTACAGGGGAGTTTAGGCTGGACAGTTATTGTGGCTGGGGTTGTACCACACTTCTTTGTTGGTGGAGCATCTGGTGTGTATGGTAATGCAATGGGTGGTTTGCGTGGCGCAATTTTAGGTGCTTTTACGCAAGGCATTTTAATTTCATTCTTACCAATGTTATTGCTACCTGTGCTAGGTGGGTTAGGTTTCCAAGCAACTACCTTTGCTGACTCTGATTTCGGTGTTGTTGGTTTAGTACTCGGTTGGGCGGTGTCATGATTTTAAAAAAGTTAATTGGTGACAATATTTCTATCGTAATAGAAGATAATCTCTTGCCAGACGTGGCAGTGGATAAGATGTGTGAAAAATTATTGGATTCTGGTGTGATTAAACCGAGTTATGTAGAAGCAATTAAACGTCTGCAACATGAAATCGGTCCATACTATGTAGTTGCACCAAGAATTGCAATGCCACATGCGCGTCCAGAAGATGGCGTAGTCAAAGAAGGCTTACAACTTACAGTATTTAAGCATGGTGTAGATTTAGGCGATAAAGATAATGGCAATGTTTATCTTGCATTAACGTTAGCAGCAACGGGTGCTGAAAATCATATGCAATTAATTCAAGCCGTTGCAAATTTTTTTCAAGATGAAACACGCATCACGAATATTATGCATTGTGATGATATTGAGCAAATCAAACATCATTTAACTTGATGGAGAAGAGATCTCTGAAGATAACACGGATTTTTATAATCTGTCTTTACGCAAAAAGTGATAGATTGATGCGAGTATTTGAGAGGATATGTTAGAAATTAAATGTTTTTTAATGGTATTTATATGATTAAAAAGATAATTTTATATTTCATTTTTAATGAAAATACCTCAAAAAAGGCAAGGAAATTTGATTTGCATTCCTCGATCTCTATGGATTTTTAGCGTACAATAATCGACAATTTTATGCACTACGGGAATGGCAAAACCATTTTTATGGGCAAAATAATAAAATTTATATTTGAATGGAGCAGAAAATGACTAAAAAGTTCAGAAGAACCAAAATCGTTTGTACATTAGGACCCGCTACTGATCGTGATAACAACTTAGAAAAAATTATTGCGGCAGGTGCGAACGTTGTGCGTATGAACTTCTCTCACGGATCCCCTGAAGATCATATGGAACGTGCACGTCGAGTACGTGAAGTGGCAAAAAAATTAAATCGTCATGTCGCAATTCTCGGTGACTTACAAGGTCCAAAAATTCGTGTTTCTACCTTCAAAGACAACAAAATTTTATTAAGTGTTGGGGATAAATTTATCCTTGATGCCGATTTACCAAAAGGTGCAGGCGATCAAAATGCCGTTGGTCTTGATTACAAAACATTACCACATGATGTAAAAGAAGGTGATATCCTTTTATTAGATGATGGTTGTGTACAACTTCGAGTATTAAGCACTGAAGGTAATAAAGTATTTACCGAAGTAACGGTTGGTGGACCACTTTCAAATAATAAAGGTATTAACAAACTTGGCGGTGGCTTATCAGCAGACGCGTTAACTGAAAAAGATAAAGCAGATATTCTTACTGCAGCAAAAATTGGCGTAGATTATCTAGCGGTTTCTTTCCCACGTTGTGGTGATGATTTACGTTATGCGCGCCGTTTAGCAGAAGAAGCAGGACTTTTCGCAAAAATCGTTGCTAAAGTAGAACGAGCAGAAGCAGTAGCAACGGCAGAAGCAATGGATGACATCATTTTAGCATCTGATGTTATCATGGTTGCTCGTGGTGACTTAGGGGTAGAAATTGGCGATGCGGAACTTGTCGGTGTTCAGAAAAAACTTATCCGCCGTTCACGTCAATTAAACCGTGCGGTAATTACTGCAACTCAAATGATGGAATCTATGATCAACAACCCAATGCCAACCCGTGCGGAAGTAATGGACGTGGCAAATGCGGTGTTAGATGGTACTGATGCAGTAATGCTTTCCGCAGAAACCGCAGCTGGACAATATCCAGAAGAAACTGTTTTAGCGATGTCTAAAGTTTGCCTTGGTGCAGAAAAAATGCCAAGCATCAACATCTCTCGTCACCGTTTAGATCGTGAATTTGGTTCAATCGAAGAAGCAGTTGCGATGTCAGCAATGTATTCTGCAAACCATTTACCAGGTGTACAAGCAATTATTGCCTTGACCAGCGGTGGTATGACACCATTATTCATGTCACGTATCAGTTCTGGTTTACCAATCTTTGCACTATCACGCCATGAAGAAACATTAAATCTTTGCGCATTATTGCGTGGCGTTATCCCAGTTTTAGACACCGATCCAAACAGCCGTACCACCCGTGCCGCTCGTGACGCAATCCAACTTCTTAAAGATAAAGGTTATGTTCATACTGGTGACCTCGTCCTCTTAACCCAAGGCGACGAACTCTCACTCGGAAGCACCACAACCTGCCGTACTTTAGTGGTTGAATAAACAAAAAAACATGACACGCGAAAACCCGCAGAAAGGCGGGTTTTATATTTTATAGGATAAAAACTGATGGATATTAGAAATATTTTTTATTTTAAAAATATTGTTGATCAATATTATCCGAACGGATCTACGGAGAGTATTGATATTAAGATGGTTGTTGACTTAGTAAAATCTCAGCTTACACAAATTAATGATAAAAATTTTTCGGAAATTATGATTGGATGTTTTATACCAGATTTATATCCAGGAATGGGTGTTGAGGAAAAATTATTTACGAAACTTACCGAACTTATGGTTGGTGAATGGTGGAGAAGATTAGGTGGTGAGTATAATTTACCTACTAAGAAATCAGGAACAGAGGATGTTGAATTAATTATAGGGAATAATTCAATTATATGTGACGTTAAAGTTTTTAGGCTTGGGCGTAGTCAAAAAGCACCAAATGTTAAGGATTTTATTAAATTAGAAAGTATTAGAGATTGGAAAGATAATTTAAACAATAAATATATTAAAAAGGGAATTTCCCAAAATATTATTGGAGGGATAATTACCTATTCATCTCTACATGAATGGGCACAAAATAGTGCGGTCTATAAAGCATGTACTACACTGGATATGCCAGTAATTATGCTACCATATGAATTGTTGGCATTAATTCTAAAATATAAAGATCGATATTGTTTAGATGATTTTATAGAAATTTGGAATTATAGAGGTAATAAATTAATCCGTTCTGAAAGTAAAAGTAGTTATTGGAATTATATTAATAATAAATTACAGACTTTATTAAACTTAACTGATAATCAATATTATAATGAATTAAATAGTTATCAGAATAATATTATTCAGGCTGTGGAAGAATATATCAAAAATATAAAAAAAGATATATTTAATAATAGAAAACGTATTATTTCTGAAATTAATTATATTCAAGATATTAGAGAATTAAAAAGGCGTTTTATAAGAGATCTTGATAAAGAATACAATAAAGATGCAATAAAATCCTTAAAATATATTAATCTTTTTAGAAAATTTTAAAAAAATAACCCAATTTATTGTTATAATAGATTGGGTTAATTTTTTTATATATTTTTAATTCTATTATTTGCTATTTCAACCATTTCTGAGTTTAGTTCAAATCCTACTCCATTTCTATTCAGTATTTTGGAGGCTAAAATTGTTGTACCACTTCCTGCGAAAGGATCTAATATGTTTTGTCCAGGTAAAGTTACTAATTCTATTAATAATTTCATTAAGTTTAAAGGTTTTTGAGTAGGATGTAATCCTCTATCATTAGATTCAACTAAAATTTTTAGCATATTAGAATGGGTAAGAGTATTAGGATTAATGTTGTATTTAGACAGTGCATTTTCATTCCATGCACCAACTTCATAATTAATTACGTTATTTGATAGTGTATCACCGAGTTTATATGGCTTTTGAAACCATAAGATAGGTTCAAATATTGGTCTCAGGTTAGCAACTCTCCATGAATTCCATTTTTCAGCGTTACATAGATCTCCACGACGTTCGTAAATCTTCGAAATTCTTTGGGCTCTATGTGGAGCTCGATCTCGTTCCCAAGATAGCATATCTTTAAAAGTAAATCCTGCATCTTCAAGAGCAATAATAACTCTATGAGTGAATTGCCTACCAGCAAAAATAAAGACACTTGCACCTGGCTTTAAAACTCGTAACCATTCGGCAGCCCAGTTTGTAACCCAAAGCTGATATTCATGGGATATTAGTTTGTCAGCTGCAGACCATCCATTTAGTGGTTTACCTCTTCGTTTAAAAAGAGAACATTTTTCTTGAGCTATGGATTTTCCACCTAAGGCTGAATTGGTATTATTGTGCAACACGTCCCAACTATCATATCCGATGCCGTATGGAATGTCCGATATAATGGCATGGACTGATCTAGATTCAATTTTTTTTATTAATTCTATAGAATTACCTGAAATTATTTGGTTATTGAATGTTATTTTTTCCATAGTTATAAGATTATCCAGAGAAAATTTATTTTGTTATACAAAATTATAAAACTAATTTTTACAAATTTTAATAAATGTTAATATTATCCTATAAAGGATGAGCTATTAAATGCGCTTTACTGACCTAGCTAGAATAGCTTATTTTTCTAAAAAGTAATAGATAATTAATCTAAATATCAACCTACGCCCTTGGGTGGTGTTGGTGGTGGAGTTGTTTGAGGCGTTCTTTGGCGACGTGGGTGTAGATTTGCGTCGTGGAGAGATCGCTGTGACCGAGGAGCATTTGTACGACACGCAGGTCGGCGCCGTGGTTTACCAGGTGAGTGGCGAACGCGTGGCGTAGGACGTGTGGAGAAAGTTGATCGGTGTCGATATCTGCTAACATACCGTAAAGTTTAATGCGGTGCCAAAAGGTTTGGCGGGTCATTTGTTTACCACGGCGACTTGGGAAAAGCACGTCAATGTGGATGCCGTTTACTAATAATTGGCGCCCATAGACTAAAAAGGCTTTGGTCCAATATGTTGCTTCCTCGCCCATTGGCACAATGCGTTCTTTGTTACCTTTACCGATTACACGAATTACGCCTTGTTCAAGATTGATATTATCCATTGTCAACGACACTAATTCCGTTACCCGCAATCCCGTTGCATAAAGCAGTTCTAACATTGCTTTATCACGCAGTTCAAGCGGATCATCGGTATTTGGGGCATTAAGTAATTCCGTTACCTGATTTTCGCTTAATGATTTAGGTAAGCGAGCGGGTAATTTAGGTGAGGTTAAAAGCGCACTTGGATCATCACTGCGGTAGTTTTCCTGATATAAATAATGGAAAAATTTCCGCAGTGTGCTGAGCATTCTAGCCATACTTGTCGTTTTATAACCTTTCTCAAGGCGTTCGCCTAAAAAGGTTTGTAAATGCACATTGTCCACTTCTCGCAAATCAATTTGCTGATTTTCGAGCCATTGGAAAAAAGCAGTTAAATCTAAACGGTAAGATTGCACCGTGTTTTCAGATAACCCTTTTTCTAACCATAATTCATTTAAAAACTGATCAAGTAGGCTAAAAGTCTGCATGGTTTTATTCCTCCGTTATAACCGTATCAACAGAGGTGACCGCAATGGTTTTCATTTTGCGTGGAATGAATGGAATTGCTAGGAATGCAAAAGCCGCCATTACTAAGAACGTATCTGTTGGAGAAACGCCATATAACCAACCTGCAAGGATGGATAAAATCGCTAAGCTACCACAACCTGCAATCGCGTTGTAAAGTCCTTGTAAGTTAGCAAAGGCTTTTGGTGATTGATAAGAGATGTAACGTACGATAGCGTAGTGGTTTAATGCGAAAGTTAAACAGTGCATTAATTGCAATGGAAGAATTTCTGCAAAAGTGTGTGCAAATGGGAATAATGCCCAACGAATACCTGTGGCAATCGCAGAGATGTAGAATAAATTACGTAATTGCCATTTGCCGAATAATTTCGTTACGAAGAAGAAGAAAATCACTTCGGCAAGTACGCTTAAACCCCAAAGCACACTGGTGGTTTCAACTGGAATACCAAGATGTTTCCAATAGATAACACTGTAAACGTAGTAAGCAGCATGTGAACCTTGAATAAGGGCAACAGCAATGATGATACGTGTTGTGATTGGATTTTTAAGTAATTCTACCAGAGAAGGCGGAGCGATATGAGCAGTATCTGGATCATGGTGATCTTTTGGCATTATGCTTGGCGGAAGCATTTGTGCGGATGCATAACAGAATAATAGCGCCGTTACTACCCAGCCGACATATTGTTCACCGATATAACCGATAAAGGCACCGAATACCGTTACTCCGATCATAAATGCCAGAGAACCGATTAAACGCACACGACCATAATCTAATTTTACTTGGAATTGCCAGGTCGTAGCGAGGGTATCGCTTAATGGAATACCTGCTGAGTTAACGAAGGAGAATAACCATAATCCCGCGCATAGTAGCCAGAAGTTTTGTACCGTGAAACTCATATAAACCATGATGGCACAGCTACCCCAAGCGATTCCACGCAGGGCGGTAAGAAGTTGAGGAGCGGCTTTAATAAAGCGGGTAAAGAACATGCTTCCTGCAAAACGAAAAATGTAAGCGGATGCCATGATAAAACCAATGGTTTCAGCGGCATAAGCCTGAGATTTAAGCCAAGCTGGGAAGAATGGCATAAATACGCCATAAGAACAAAAATAACCGAAAAAGCTAAGGATCAGCCACGGATATGGACGTAATTTCATTAAAATAAATCCTGTTATTGCTAAAAATATTACGATAAAACCTTTGAATTATTACCTAAACGATGAAAACAAAGGTAAAATACGGGCTCATTCTACCGAAATTATTAAGGAACTACTATGCTTTGGTTTAAAAACCTAATGATTTATCGCTTAACCAAAAACCTAGATTGGTCTGAAGAAGCACTACAAGAAAATTTAGAAAAAGAGAGTTTTACGCCGTGTTCACAAGGGGAGATGACACATTTCGGTTGGACAAATCCGCTCAAAGATAGCGAATTATTTTATTTTCAAAGCGGAAAAAATATTTTACTGAAAGCACAAAAAGAAGACAAAATCTTACCCGCTGCGGTGATTAAACAGGAATTAGACGCACGAATTGCTGAACTTGAGAAGAAAGAAGGACGCAAATTACGTAAATTAGAAAAACAATCTTTAAAAGAAGACGTAATTGCGACTTTATTACCGCGTGCCTTTAGTAAAAATCAAACCACAACGCTTTGGGTGGATACGGAAAATCAATTAATTTATGTAAATAGTGCATCCAGTAAACGTGCCGAAGACGCATTGGCATTATTGCGTAAAAGTTTAGGCTCACTTCCTGTTGTGCCTTTAACTTTTGCGAACGATATGAGCGAAGTGATGCGCCATTGGATTATCAATAACGACGCACCACAATGGGCAACGATTTTAGAAGATGCCGAAATTAAAGGCGGTTCTGATGAAGCGGTGATTCGTTGTAAAAAACAAGATCTTGGCGCAGATGAAATTATCGCTTTCTTACAATCAGGCAAAACGATTTCAAAACTTGCCCTAGATTGGGATGAACACGTGAGCTTTGTTCTAAAAGATGACGCAACAATGGCACGTTTAAAATTTGCGGATGAATTACGTGATAAAAATGCAGATATCGATAAAGAGGATATCGCACAACGCCTTGATGCAGATTTTATTTTAATGACAGGGACATTAAGCCAATTGACTGACCATTTGCTCAATGCATTTGGTGGAGAAAAAGAACGTCTATAATCTAAAGGACATTTTTTCGATCACGCCCTGATTTTCCAAAAATTTTATGGAAAATTGGGGCGTAATTTTATAAAAGCGAAAAAAATTCGGAAATTTTAAAAATTTTTCACAAAAACAGACTTTTATCCATTCTTGAAAAGGCGAAAATCAAGTATAATTAAAGCAATTTTTTGCCCATTTTTAAGTAGGAAAGAAGCATGCTTGACACATCTCAAACCATTCCAGAGCTAGTGAATTGGACAAGAGAACGTGAGTTTTCATTGAATCTTACAACAGAGCGCCTCGCATTTTTATTGACCATCGCTATTTATAATAATGAAAGTCTAGATGGTGAAATGCTTGAAACGGATCTCGTAGATTTATTCCGCCACGTTTCACGTGAATTCCAGCAAAGTAAAGACACGCTTACACAGCGTGCTAACAATGCGATTAATGAATTAGTTAAACAACGCCTAATCAATCGTTTCACCAGCGAATTTACCGAAGGATTAGCGATCTATCGTTTAACCCCACTGGGCGTTGGGATAGCGAATTATTATATTCGCCAACGCGAATTTTCTACTTTACGCCTTTCTGTCCAGCTTTCTATTGTGGCAGATGAAATCCAAAAAGCCGCAGAGGCTGCTGAAACTAATGGCGATGAAACTTATTGGCATCGTAACGTCTTTGCTCCACTCAAATATTCCGTTGCGGAAATTTTCGATAGTATCGATCTTTCACAACGTGTCATGGATGAAAATCAACACGCTATCAAAGAAGAAATTGCTGATTTACTAAGTAAAGACTGGCAAGCAGCGATCTCAAGTTGTGAACGTTTATTAGATGAAACCTCAGGTAATTTACGTGAATTACAAGATACCCTCAATGCTGCAGGTGATAAACTGCAAGAAGAATTATTGCGTATCCAAAGTTGCGTAATCGAACGCTCCGACTTAGATTTTATCGATAATCTTGTGATTGAATTACAAAATAAACTTGACCGAATCATTAGTTGGGGACAACAAGCTATCGATCTTTGGATAGGTTACGATCGCCATGTACATAAATTTATCCGTACCGCAATTGATTTAGATAAAAACCGTGTGTTCTCACAACGCCTACGCCAATCTATTGCAAATTATTTTGATGCACCGTGGTATTTATGGACCGCACAAGCAGAACGCCTTGTCGATATGCGTGATGAAGAATTAGTGTTGCATAATGAAGAAGCGCTCGGTGAATTGCCAGAAGATTTACAATATGAAAGCATCTCTCTTTTACAAGACGAAATTGCAGAAAAAATGCAAGTTCTGCTTGCCACTTATCGTGACAAAAATGAGCCGATTGATCTCAGTATTGTATTGCAACAACAACTGGCAGAGCGTCCATTAAGCCAACATTTTGATGTGGCACGTATTATTGTCGATCAAGCTGTAAAACTCGGGCTTGCAAGTGCCGATTTATCAGGGATTTATCCAGAATGGCAAGATGTCAATGACGAAGGCGCAGCCGTTCAGGCCAACCCAATCAACCAATATCAACCTCAACAGGAAAATGTTAAACATGTTAGATAACCAACAACAAGAAATGTTACCTCCTAATTTAGCCAAAGCATTAGCCAACCCCCTTTTCCCTGAGGTCGATAGCCAATTGCGTATGGGCAAACATATTTGTATCGAACAACTTGATAATCATAGTTTCTTACTGGATTTTCATCGTGAACTGGACGAATTTTATCGTCGCTATCACGTAGAATTAATTCGTGCGCCTGAAGGATTTTTCTATCTTCGCCCACGAGCAAATACACTGATTGCACGATCCGTTTTAACCGAATTAGAAATGCTAGTCGGTAAAGTGTTGTGCTACCTCTATTTAAGCCCAGAGCGTTTAGCTCAGCAAGGGATTTTCAGCACGCAAGAAGTGTATGATGAATTGTTAAATCTAGCTGACAAAGACAAATTATTAAAAGCGATTAACCAACGTTCCTCGGGTTCTGATTTAGATAAACAAAAACTTGCTGAAAAAGTACGTTCTTCACTTAATCGCTTACGTCGCTTAGGCATGATCATTACTGTAGGCGATCAATATAGTGGTAAATTTACCATTACCGAAGCGGTATTCCGTTTTGGGGCAGAAGTGCGTGCGGGTGACGATGCGCTTGAGGCACAATCACGCTTAATTCGTGATGGCGAAGGGGCAAATCCACAATCTCTCGCTGAATTAAAACAACTTAACCAACAAATTGACACTGATGCAGAGCAAGAAGACGCGTTCCAAGAGGATGATGAATAATGGAAAACAAAAATAATAACGTAACCCAATTATCGCGTGGCAAATTCCGTTCCCTAACCTTAGTGAACTGGAATGGTTTTTTTGCCCGTACTTTTGATATTGACGAATTAGTTACTACGCTTTCTGGTGGTAACGGGGCAGGGAAATCAACCACGATGGCAGGGTTTGTTACCGCATTAATCCCTGATTTAACTTTACTACATTTCCGTAATACCACGGAAGCAGGCGCCAGTGGCGGTTCCCGTGATAAAGGCTTGCATGGTAAATTACGCCCGGGCGTGTGTTATGCGGTTTTAGAGGCAGAAAATTCCCGCCATGAACGTATTTTTATGGGCGTACGTCTGCAACAAGTGGCGGGGCGTGATAAGAAAGTTGATATCAAACCATTTTCATTATTAAAAGTCCGTGCCGATATTACACCAACTGCACTTTTAACCGATATTATTAATGGACAACAAGCGCGCGTTTTATCCTTAAACGATTTAGCGGCTAAAGTAGAAAAATTAGGTGGTGAATTTAAACAATATCATTCTATCGCAGATTATCATTCAGTGATGTTTGACTTAGGAATGTTGCCAAAACGCTTACGTAGCTCTGCGGACCGTACTAAATTCTATAAATTGATTGAAGCCTCTTTATACGGGGGGATTTCTAGTGCGATTACCCGTTCTTTGCGTGATTATTTATTGCCAGAAAACCAAGGCGTGAAAAAGGCCTTTGCAGATATGGAATCTGCGTTGCGTGAAAACCGCATGACTCTTGAAGCAATCAAAATGACGCAAGGCGACCGTGATTTATTTAAACATTTAATCACTGAAACTACGCAATACGTTGCTGCCGATTATATGCGTAATGCGAATGAACGCCGTGGTAATGTTGAAAAAGCCTTAGAATTTCGTCGTGCGCTTTTCCAAGCTAAAACAGAACAAGAATTAGCGCAACATCGCTTAATCGATTTTAGCCGTGAAGCCGCAATGCTTTCTGAAAGTGAAGAAGGACTAGAGCAAGAATATCAAGCGGCATCTGATTTCTTAAACTTAGTACTTAACGCAAGTCGTCATCAAGAAAAAATTGACCGCTATCAAGAAGATGTTGAAGAATTACGTGAAAAAGTTGAAGAGCAACAAGTCGTCTTAGAAGAAGTTTCCGAAGAAGAGGAAATGCAACAAGCGGAATTAGAAACCCTTGAGGCACAAATTGATGATTTACGTGATGAATTAGCGGACTACCAACAAGCGCTTGATGCTCAGCAAACTCGTGCGTTGCAATATCAACAAGCACAACAAGCGCTTGAAAAAGCTAAAACACAATGTGGTCTTCCACAACTTACGCCAGAAAATGCAGCGGATTTCCACTTCGAGTTTGAACAAAAACTTGATGAGATGATGGAAACCTTATTAGATTTTGAACAAAAAATGGCAATCTCTAATACCGCAAAAAATCAGTTTGACGAGGCATATCAATTATTGCGTAAAATGGTTGGTGATGTTGCTCGTGAAGATGCATGGCAAATTGCGCAAGAAGTGTTGGATATGTATCCACAACAAAAAATGCAAGCCCAACTGGCGCCACAACTTCGTGCGAAATTACAAGAGCTTGATAAACGTCTTGCACAACAAAAAAATGCACTCCAACAATTACGTGAGTTTAATCAACGCACAGGCTTAACGCTTGATACGGCTGAGGCTTTCGCTGAATATGCAGAAGAAAAAACAGCTGAAGCGGAAGAATTAGAAGCGCAATTAGTGGAATTAACAGAAACACGCTCTGAACTTCGCCAAAATCAAGCAACATTGAATGCGCAATATCAAGAAAAATCTGCGCTTGCGCCAAGTTGGTTGGTGGCACAATCCGCATTAGACCGTTTAAGTGAACAAAGTGGTACGCAATTTACCTCAAGCCAAGACGTTACCCAGTTTATGCAAACGCTTTTAGAAAAAGAACGTGCATTAGGCTTAAAACGTGAACAGCTTGCCGCAAAACGTCAACAATTAGACGATCAAATCGCACGCCTAAGCTTACCAGATGGCGCAGATGATCCACGCTTAACTCAGTTAGCAGAACGTTTCCAAGGTGTCTTGCTGTCAGAATTGTATGATGATGTGCCTGTTGAGGACGCGCCATATTTCTCCGCACTTTATGGACCTGCTCGCCATGGTATCGTGGTACGCGATCTTGCAGCGATTAAAGATGAATTAGCGACCTTAACTGATTGCCCTGATGATCTATATTTTATCGAAGGCGATCCAGCAAGCTTTGATGACAATGTTTACACTTCAGAAGAATGTGAACATGGGGTAGTGGTTCAAGTATCTGGACGTGAATTACGTTATTCTACTTTCCCACAAATTCCATTATTTGGACGAGCTGCACGTGAAAAACAATTAGAAGTTTTACAAACAGAACGTGAAATTGTCCAAGAAGAATACGCAAGCGTTGCGTTTGACGTACAAAAATGCCAACGCCTATCTGAAAACTTCAGCCAATTTGTTGGGCTACATTTAGCACTCGCTTTCCAACCGAATCCAGAAGAACAGTTAGCGATTATCCAACAACAACGCAACGAAGTGGAACGTGATTTAACCGCCGTACAAAATCAACAACAACAGGCTCAACAACAGCTTTCATCAATTAAAGGGCAATTACAGCTTATTGCGAAAATTACCCCTGCATTGGATCTTATCGCTGATGAAAGTTTAATGGAAGAATATGAGCTACGCCGTGAAGAACTAGTTCAAGCAGAAGAAGATGAACAATTTGTTCGTCAAAATAATGTGACAATGTCACAATTTATGCCAATCGTCAATGCGTTACGTAGCGATCCGGCAAATTATGACAAACTGGTTGCCGATTACGCTCAAATCCAGCAACAACAAAAACGCTTACAACAACATCGTTTCTTACTTGCCGAGGTGGTGCAACGCCAAGCGCACTTTGCCTATGCGGATGTTGCTGTCGCTGAAACCAGTGAATTAAATAAACAATTACGTGCGCAACTCGAGCAAGCACAACAACGTCGTGAAACCTTGCGTGAAAACGTACGCCAAAAACACGCACGCGCAACGCAATATCGCCAAGTGTTAATCGAATTAACCAGTGCCTTGCAAGAAAAAAATAAAATGTTGCAAGAATTGATCACCGAAGTAGGACAGCTTGGTGTACGTGTTGATGCAAATTCAGAAGAATTGGCGCGCGAACGTCGTGATAATTTACATCAACAATTAGCGAACAATCGCCAACGCCGTCAATTCGTTGAAAAACAATTAACCTTAATTGAAAGCGAAAGCGAAAACCTTACTCGCCGTATTCACAAAGCAGAACGCGATTACCATACGCAACGTGAAATCGTGGTGGCGGCTAAAGCAAGTTGGGAAGTGGTATTGCGCCTTTCTCGTCAAGCCGATATGGAAAAACGCCTCAATCGCCGTGAATTTGCGTATCTTTCTAGCGAAGAACTTCGCTCAATGTCGGATAAAGCCCTCGGGGCATTACGCACAGCGGTAGCGGATAATGAATACTTGCGTGATAGTTTACGTGCCTCAGAAGACAACCGTAAGCCTGAAAATAAAGTGCGATTCTTCATTGCGGTTTACCAACATCTTCGTGAACGTATCCGCCAAGACATCATTAAAACCGATGATCCGATTGATGCAATCGAACAAATGGAAGTGGAATTAGCACGCTTAACTGAAGAATTGACAACCCGTGAGAAAAAACTCGCAATTAGTTCTGAAAGTGTGGCGAACATCATGCGTAAAACGATTCAACGGGAAGAAAACCGTATTCGTATGCTGAACCAAGGCTTACAAAATATCGCATTTGGTCAGGTGAAATCAGTACGCTTGGTGGTGAATATTCGAGAAAGTCATGCAGCATTATTAGATGCATTGACCAATAAAGCCGAAAATCAAGACTTGTTTAACGATAACCGCATTACGTTCTCGGAAGCGATGGCAAAACTTTACCAACGCCTCAACCCACAAATCGATATGGGGCAACGTTCTGCGCAAACCATCGGTGAAGCATTGCTTGATTACCGTAATTACTTAGACTTAGAAGTTGAAGTTTACCGTGGTACAGACGGTTGGTTACGTGCAGAAAGTGGCGCACTCTCTACAGGTGAGGCTATCGGTACAGGTATGTCTATCTTATTAATGGTAGTACAAAGCTGGGAAGAAGAAAGTCGCCGTATCCGTGCGAAAGATATCTTGCCATGTCGTTTACTCTTCCTCGATGAAGCCGCACGTCTAGATGCGAAATCTATCGCAACACTGTTTGAACTCTGCGAACGCCTCGATATGCAACTGCTTATCGCCGCCCCAGAAAACATCAGCCCAGAAAAAGGAACAACCTACAAACTGGTGCGTAAAATCACCAACAACCACGAACACGTCCACGTGGTCGGTCTAAGAGGCTTCGGCGCCCGAGAAGAATAACCTTTAAAAAACACGCCCCCATTTTCCATAAAATTTTGCGAAAATCGGGGCGTGAGTTTTTGTTTTTAATGGAGTAACAATGCAATCTCATACCGAATTAATGTTCCCCGTTTTACAGTTTTTTAGTGATGGGGAAGTGCATACCAAATCAGAAACTTGTGACTATGGGAAAAGCCATTTTGGATTTTCTCCACAAGAATTAGAAGAAAGACTAAATTCTGGCGGATTAACCTATCGGAGCCGTATTGAATGGGCGATTACCTATTTATCCTACACGAAAGCGCTCAATGATACGACACGCCTTTTGCAACGCACAAAGCGTGCTACCTATCAAATTACGCCACTAGGGAAAAAATTAGCACAAGATAAAAATGCCTATCTCAACTGGTATCAGAAAACCTATGGAAATGGACAGGCAAAAACAAAATCGCGAGACACAGAAGATAAAATAGTTGCGTATCCTCTCACACCTCAAGAACAAATTGAACAAGGTGCTGGGGAATTACATGCGAATTTAAAAGCAGAATTATTAGCCAAAATTCAAGCACAAAGCCCACAATTTTTCGAGAGATTAGTTCTCAAACTACTGGTAAAAATGGGATATGGAGTCAATGGACATCATCGCCTCACTCAAAATACAGCGGACGGTGGCATTGATGGCATTATTTATGAAGATGAATTGGGCTTAAATAAAATTTATCTCCAGGCAAAATGTTGGCAAAATCCAATTAGTCGCCCTGAGCTACAAAAATTTGCAGGTGCTATTTCAGATAAAAACACGCCGAAAGGTGTCTTCATCACCACGTCTTATTTTTCTAAAGAGGCCGAAAGATATGCGCGTGAACACCAACGATTTACTATCGCCTTAATTGACGGCGATCGCCTCGCAGAACTCATGATTAAATATAAACTAGGCGTAGAAACGGATTACATCGTAGAAATCTGCCGACCAGATAATGATTTCTTTGATGAGGAATAATTGAGCTTTTGTATCCACTAGATTTAATCACGCCCCAATTTTCCATAAAATTTTGCGAAAATCGGGGCGTGTGGATTATTGGTATTGGGTTATCTTTTGTTTTTCTGCAATAACTTTTTTACGGATCTGTTTATACTTTTTATCTAGTAAAGCTGCATAATTTATGGAGCCTAAAAGCTTGTTATAAGTGGTTTCGAGCTTTTTCTTATCTAGTTTATCAGGTGACGTTTTTAATATATCTTTCCATGATTGTAATGCGGTATGTAATTCACGTAGGAAAGTATTTGGAAGGTGAGTATCACCATTTTTTATATATATGCCTGTCACCCTTCTAATTTTAAATGGCTTGAAAAGCAAAATTTTTTGAGTATTTATTTGATAACCATAAGATGTAATGATTTTTTTAAGTTGATATTTAAAATTATGAGGTATTGTTTTCCCTGAAAAAGTAAGATCATCTACAAAAATACTAAAACGTAAGTCATATTGATTGGATAGCTTAGCGATTTTTTCAAACATATTGAAATTTGTCCAAAAAGCTAAATGCATACTAAGTTGACTCCCAGTAGGCAACCTTCCTTCATGTGTGGTACATAGTTCCGAGAGGATAGTAGCGATGTTATGAGAACATTGAAGTTTATTTTTAAAAAATTTAAAAATTGCTTGTCTTTTAGTAGATGGAAAAAATTTTTCTATATCGGCTGTGAATACATGTAAATCCTCTTGGAGGTGAAGTTTGGCATTTTCAATGTGAGAAGCACCTTTTTTACCTGACATGAGATAATCTGGCATCGCTATTCGAGCAAGGAGATCACCAATTCGATAATGAATTTGCTTTAAGAGATTTTTAGGTGTTTGAATAATACGATGTTTTTTTGAAAATGAATGATAAAAATCTTTTAAATTTTCACGGACAAAGATTAGATCGTTTTGAGAAATATTAAGTATCTTTAAGAGTTTTTGTTCATACTGAATATTATAAAGTGGACTTTCTTCTAAATTATAGCTTTTATTTCTAGTATTAAGTTTAGTCATAATTTGATTTTGAGTCTGGCTGTTTAGTAGGGTAGGAAGCAGAGGTATACCACGTTAGGATATCAATTAATTTTTCGTGTGGAAAAACGTGCCATAGCATCTCTAGAAGAATACAAATATCAATAAGACGTTTGATAACTCTAGCAAGCACATTCAAGATTAAGTAAATTGAAGTAAGTATCTTAACAAAATTACTTAGTCTAGATGATAAACTTTTTTTGGTATCTGATACAGGTCGATTAATTTTATTAGTCATATTAGCTCCTTTTCTCATATTTTATACCGCGAATAAATTCGCTCCCTCACCTAAAATATGATAGCTCCAGTATCATTCTCCTCTGCTAAACTAATGCACAGCACTACTCACAGTGCTGTGCCCAAAAGATTTCCTAAAGGTTACTTAATGACTGCCTAAAGGTGCCTATTGGGATTAGGTGGAAACAATGTTTCCGAGTTATTCACTCAATGTTATATTGATGAGAAATGACCTAAGTAATCGACTTAAGTAGAGTAACAAACACACATAGACAAATCAAATAAAAAATATTTATATATCAATAAGTTATATTATTAAAAATTACTTATTTAGTAGTAAACTTATGAAATAAACAATTCCTAATTATTTGATTTGTATAATCCATTAATAACAAGTCGTACCTCTTTAAAATAATTATACTATCAAATAGTTATCAAAAATAATTAACTTTTGGATGTATTACATAGATTAAATTTATAGCATCTACCTTTAAAAAGGTATAGGATCACGGCATCTGTAGCTTGAAGGAATATTTATGAGTACACTTATGCAAAAAGATGTGTTGATTGAGGCGGTGGCGAATGCTAAGGCGATTTCAATCAATAAACATCAAGGAAAACATCCAGCCTCAAAAAGGCTCGGTCAGTTAAGAAATATTATTTATTTAAGTTCCCCTCAACAGATTGATTTTAATGAAATACTCCAAGAAATTAATCTATTAAAAGAAACACTTTTATCCCTTCCTGATTTATCCCTACATAATGAATTAACTGGTGATATGTTAATTCTCAGTAAGTTTGAAGAAGCTTGGAAACAAATGCTAGAGGATAATCCACAAATCAAAAAATCGGATAATCTTAAAGCATTTTTATTAGGCGGTCAGCCTGGTGCTGGTAAATCATTTGGAGCTAAACAGGCTTTACATCAATTAAATAATAATATTGTTGTTATTAATGGTGATGAATTTAGAGCATTGCACCCTGAATATGAAGAAATTTATAAACAGCATGGAAAAGATGCAAGTAAATATACGGGTGAATTTGCAGGAATTATGGTGCATCTTTTTAGAGAACGGGCGTTAAAAGAAAAATTAAATATTGTTATTGAAGGTACATTCAGAACGACTGAAACGCCGATTAGAGAGTTAACAAATTTTAAAAAACATGGTTACAGTGTTGATCTTATTATTTGTACTTGTCCGCAAGAAGTCAGTCTAGATAGTACCTTTGAAAGAGCAGAAGGACATAAAAAAATAGGTATTCAGCCTCGTTATGTACCGCCAGAACATCACGATTTAGTGGTGGATAAACTTCCTCAAAACGTATCAGAAGTATTTAACACTGGTCTTGTAGATAAATTAGAAATCTATTCAAGAGAAGGAAAATGCTTTGATTCGACTACCAATAATCCCGATGAGATAGCTCAAAGAATCTACCAAATTTTACACGCCACTGATAGTTACTAATAACGACTATTTATTATTTTGCAATTTGAGAAATAAACCTAAGGAGAAAATATGAAATTTCGTACTAAATTACTTCCTGTCATGTTATTACCAATCCTTATTTCTGGATGTAGTACCATGGATGGGGTTATGGGACAAATTAAGGATAAGATGAATGAAGCACAAGCTATGTCAGCAGCAAAACCTGAAAATTTAAGCCAAGTTTGCCGAGATTATAGTTCTAATGAAGTGATGGCACGACGTAAATGGGATGGTCGTTACGTCTCAACAAGTGGTCGAATTACATCTATTCAAGATTTATTCGGTGGGTTAAATTTAGGTATTGAAGGACATGGTTATAAATTTATTGCAAAAGATGTAACGGGTATTGATGTAAGTCAACTCAGAAATGGGGAAAAAATACATGTAAAAGGGATTATTAGTATGCCTATCGTAGGGTGTTACTTCGTCTTAAACAATGCCATTATTTCCTACTAATATTTTAAAATCCCCCTCGGGGGATTTTTTCTTTCTAAGCCTACCTAATTTACTGTCTTCACCCCTGTTTACTTAAATCTCCATAAAATTTTACGAAAATCGGGGCGTGAGTTTTATTTTTGATTTTAAAATGTATAAAAAAGACTCTTTATTTTATTTTTTTGATCTACTTCAAAAAAAGATAGGATATCTTTTTAAAAATAAAGGAAAAAAGCTAATTAAATTGACGGATTGTTTTTTTTTTGCACAATTTACGCCCTTTTATTTCACAATAAAATTCCTAATGGTATATCAGCTCATTAGCGATATATCTATTTTCTCCAGCGTGAAGAGGTCGTTATGGAAGCTAAACAAATACTAATTGACTATGTGCAAAATATTCAACACATTACTCAACCAGTTGACATCAAATTGCCATTCAATATTGATGAATTAATCACCAAAATTAAGGAAAAAGAATTAATTGTTCCCGTAGTTGGGGCATTTTCGGCGGGGAAAAGTACCTTAATCAATTCAATGTTAGGAAGGAACATATTACCGACTAATATTACAGCAGAAACAGCACTCGCAACCGAATTACGCTATGGCACGGAAGAATATATCGAAGCCTACACCACAGAAAGTGATTTTGAACGCTTTGCTCTTACTGATTTTGAAAAAATCAAAAATAAATCTGAAGATTACCAATTCTTAAAACTTTTCTTAAATAATCCCAAACTTAAAGAAATTGAACCTTTAGTTCTGGTTGATATGCCAGGATTTGAGTCACCAATTGCGAACCATCATCAAGCAATTTTAAATTATCTAAACCGTGGCGTGTATTTTGTCTTTTTAACCAGTGTGCTAGATGGCACGATTACACGTTCTATGCTTCAAGAAATTCACAATACGCAGATGGTTGGTAAAGGCTACAGTTTTTGCCTTAGTAAAACCAATTTACGCTCACCAGAAACCGTAGCAGAAGTACGCGATCAACTCGCACGCCAGCTAGCGACACAATGCGATTATCATGAGCCAATTATTCTGCTTGATGATAATGGCGGGGAAAATCTTCATAAAATTTTATTAAGTATCAATCCTGATGACCTTTTTAAAAAGGTATTTCTAAATACATTGCAAGATAATTTCTTTCAATTAGAAGAAAATATTAATGTAAAAATTAGCGCTTTAAATGCGAGTCGTGAAGAAAATATTGCGGCAAAAACCCAACTTGAAACCACGATTCGTAAACTTCAACAACAAAAAAATACGGAGTTAGAAAACTTAAAGCGTTATGAAAATAAACTTTATATAGACAACATTATTGATGGTGTAGTAAACGCAATTCAGAGCCATGAGTATCGCTTGGTTTCTACGGTACTCAGTAGTGGGATGCCACAGTTTGAAAATGAATTAAGTGCGATTGTTAAAGATAGCCTATTAGCGGGCATTCAACAATTCTTTGCTCAAGCCAACCAACAAATGCTCCAAGGCATTGAACGCACTGTTGGAGCTTCACTTGTCAATGTAAAAGGCTTTGACTTTAATGAATCAGGACTCTCTGACCTCGGCAGTACGATTAATTCTACGGTTGGTGTGGTTCAAGAAGTCTTAACACAGCTGATTGGTGTATTAGGACCTGGCATGTTAAGCACCATCATGAAATTTATCCTCCAAATTGTTTCTCATACGATGCTCCCAGTAGTGAGTACAGTTTTGGGGTTACTAGCCAGTTTATTTAGCGGTGGAAATTCAGAACAAGATCAACGTCGCCGTATTAGCGACGTAATAAATCATGAAATTATTCCCGTGCTGCGTAGTAAATTACGAGAAACGTTACAACCGCAAATTGCTCAAGGGCTAGCTGAGATGATGAGTCAAATTACTATAAAATTTGAAGAACGACTTGCGGGTTACCAGGCGGAAATTCAACAAATTTTAGATAAAGAAGCTAGTGAAAAAGCGCAACGTGTTCAACAAGTAGAAGCGTTAAAACAGGTACGCGATGCGTTAAGTGTCAATGCACGAAATGTGATTTTTTAGCCCCAACCGTGAAGGAATATACTATGAGTAAAGCCAAATTATTTGAATTAAATGATGAAATTAATCATTTTTTTAATACCCAACCCGAACTTAAAGACGATGTACGTTTTAAAAATCGAGTCCTCACAAGCGCTACCTTAGAAGCGGAATGGAAAGATAAAAATAACCTCTCCCGCGAATTGCGTGTAGGGATTATTGGGCGTGTTAAAGCAGGGAAAAGTTCACTTTTAAATGCTTTATTGTTTAATGGGGAAAGTGTATTACCGCAAGCTGCAACACCAATGACAGCTGCACTTACCGTTATGAAATATGGTGATAAGGAAAAAGCAGAAGTCGATTTTTATACCAATGATGATATTGAAAAATTAGAAGCGGATAGTCGTCTTTATGAACAAGAATTAAAGAAAGCAATTGAAGCGAATATTATTCCTGAAAATGAAGCGAATTCCCCTGATTCAGTAGCACAATTATCCGAAAATGATAGCTCGGAGAATGAAAATCATGGATGGTTTGGAAATTTAGGTAACCAGGCTAAAAATATGGGGAAAAAAGTAGCACAACAGATGCGCAAAAATAATCCTGAATACCGTCAACAAATTATCGAGGCGTTTAATCAGGCTAATCCGATACTGGTTGCAGCACATCAACAAGTCGAAGCCATGCATGCTCATCCACTTTCTATGAGCGAGCGTAAAACTATGCAAACACTGACTGCGAACTCTCATCAGGAATTAATGCAAAAATTAAATGATTATGTAGGTGCAGCAGGGAAATATATGCCTTATACCAAGTCGGTTACTTTATACCTAAAAGAAGAATCATTAAAGGATTTGGAAGTCATTGATACTCCAGGGGTAAACGATCCTGTTGCTTCACGTGAAGAGCGGACTCATGAATTTTTAAAACAATGCGACGTAGTGTTTGTGGTCTCGCCATCAGCACAATTTATAAGCAATGAAGATTTAGCATTGATGCAACGCGTTACCGTCAATGAGGGAATTCAGGAAGTCTATTTGGTGGCAAGCCAAGTAGATAATGATATGTGTACTCCAAGTGAAGGTGGCAATGGTGGTTCGCCTACCGTAGTCCTTGAAAAGATTGCTCAAAAATTAACACATCAGGCAGAACGTGCCTTAAATGGGCATAAAGTATTAAGTCAAAATAGCAATTTGCGTGCGTTATTTGAAAAACACCAAGTGATTTGCACGTCATCTATGGCATTTAATATGCTGAAAAACTTTAGTAATAAAGCTAGCTGGCAGGGAAATATAGCAACGGTTTGGAAAAATCTTACTCATTATTATCGCGATTATTTAACTTCGGATGCGACAGCTAAACACCATTTAGAAAAAATGGCAAATATTGCCGTATTGAAAACGGTGTTAGACGAAGTGCGTGCGAATAAAGATAAAATCCGTGCTAGCAATCAAGACACCTTTATTGAAACCAAAAAAACTAATATGTTAGCGCTTTTAGACGATGTCAATGATCACTTCGATGAGATGATTATGAAAGTTGAAACCACCTCGTCTGCCGAGGCGGAAGCGCAACTTGATTCCATTAAACGCTTTCAACACGCTGCCAAACGCGAAATTGATGCGGTTTATCGACGTGCTATTTATGACATTGTGATTGAAAATGGTTGGGCATATAAATTGGATATTACTACCGATAACTCCACCAAAGCCTTTTTTGACGTTAATCAGATTACTGAGCAAAAGAAAACTAGAGAAGTCAGGAATGATGCAAGTTTCTGGAATTGTTTTGGCTTATTTGCAGGAACGCATAAGGAATCTTATACCGTTGTGACGATCAATGCGACGCAAGTGAATGACGCTATTCAGACTGTAAGAAATGATGTTACAAGAGCTTTAAACGCTCAAATTGGCTCTTTGAAAATAGACTGGGAAAATGACTTAATACGGGAAGTGATGGCAACTATCCGTGAATGTAACCGAGAGGTAGGCGGAGAAAGATTACGTCGTAGTGAAATTAATGCGATATTGCGTGAACTGATTACGAATTTGCCGATCCGTAAAATTCAGTTAGCTGATAATATTCCTGATACTATTAAAAACCGATCTGGGAATTTAAGCGGTAGTGACGCAATGCGTTTTAATACAGAAGCGAAAACTTATATTTGCGATCAACTTATTCAAAACTTAAAACATGCTAATGCCAATTATGTTACAGATTTAGCACAGCAGTTAGAAGCAGTTAAACTCGGCACAGATATAACATTTGCATTACAAAAGCAAGCCGAGGAACTTGATAAAGCAATCAAAAACCAAAAAGAATATATTACACGTTATCAACGCATACGTGTGGCGGCACAACAATTAAGCAATAAAGTGAACCAAGCGTTATAGGATGATGGAGTAAAATAAAATATGGAAGAACTAGATCGCTGGAAGATAAATTATAATAAATTACAAGAAAAAAATGACGAGTTGGAGGAGAAACATCACTTAAAGAAAGTTGGGCAGGCGCTTGCGGACTCGCAAACAGATATGGAAAAAAAACAACAAACTGATGAAAAGTTAAAGGATGAGTTGATTCAAGAAAATACAGAAGATCTAGATCCTTGGAAAAGAAAGTGTAAGAAATTAGAAAATGAAAATGATGATTTAGGGTATAAAATCGATGAGCTGGAGTATGATTTAGAGAAAACTAAGCAAAAACTTACAGACTCGCAAACTGAGGCTCAAAAAGCCCAGAATGAATTAGATGCCCAGAAAAAAGAGTACGCACAGCAAACGGAAAAGTTAAAAGATGATTTAATTCAAGAAAAATTGCGTAGCAAGGTCGTAGCGGCGTTATTAGATAGCGAAAACACGAATGAAGCCTTTAAAGCTTTTCAAAAGATGCTGTATAGCGATTTTATGGCGTTTGCTAACGAGGAATCGTCTATTGCAGATGAGGCACAAGTCCTCTTAGATTTACAAGCGATTGAGCAAGAATTACAGCTCATTTCTGCGTACCCAGAATTTCATACGAAATGTACTGTGGCAGTTGGTGGGGGTTTTAGTGCGGGCAAATCGCAATTTATTAGTAGCTTATTTGAAGATAAGCGCTTTAGTTTACCATCAAATATTGAACCAACGACAGCACTTCCTACCTTTGTGTTAGATGGTAAACAAGGGCAACTAATTGGGGTGAATAGAGAGGGCGCGAAAGTTAATCTTAGCGAAATTGACCCACAAATTAGTGAGAAATTAACTCACCAATTTATGGATTCCTTCGGTTTTCCGCTTAAAAGCATTATGCCTTATATGTTTTTACCGACGCCATTAGCTTATAAACATCTATGCTTTATTGATACACCTGGGTATAACCCTGCAAGCGGTGGACAATCTTCTACTAAAGACGATGAAAAAACGGCTTTACAATATTTGCAAGATGCTGATGCCATTATTTGGTTGGTCAATGGTGCTATTAATGGGACGTTGCCAAATAGTGATTTACAATTTTTGAGTACTATCAAATATGAGAAACCTGATGTACCGCTTTATATTGTTTTAAATCGCGCTGATCAACGAGATAAAGAGGATATTAAACTCATTTTGCATGAAATTAAGCGTGTTCTCGATAATGCAGAAATTGCCTATTATGGTATCACCGCATATAGCTCGAGCATGAGAGAGGAATATTCTTTTACGAATACGAAGCCAGTGAAATCAAAACTATCTAGAAAAGCGAGGAAGTTGGCAAAGCCCGCAAATTCAGAGACACCAGCAACGTTACACGCTTTTTTAAAGGCATTGAATCACGCACAGCCAAAGCTAGATAAACTTATTGCTAAAATTTATGCGATTGATGAACACTATCAGCGTGCTATTTGGCGCGAAATTTGTATTAAGCAACGCTATATAGATGCAATTGAAGACGCAACTTTTAAGCTGAATGCCGACAACTACGCGGAAGGCAGGTCTAGGGTGTATGATTGCTTGGAAGATATTTCTAGTCAATTTTCTAAAGAGAATAAGAAATTAAAGGCACATCTTACAACGTTACAGAAAATTAGTACTAAATTTGTTGATGTGATTACTCAAATATTCAATTCTGGAAATGGGTATAATGTTAAGCTTATCACTTCTCTTAAACGTTCTGTAATTAGCGCACGTGATATCGATACATCGGATATTGAAATTACTGAAGTATGGGATACGGAAAAACAACTTGCTAAAGAGTTTATCGATGAAGCAAGAAAAATTAGTGAGAAAAATGCCATTCCTCAAGCACAGATGTTTAAAGATATAGAGCAAATTTTAATGCTAGAATGGGTTGGACAACACTTAGAAGACTTACAGGGTGAAGATAAGAGTTGGAACTTGGTAATAGACTTATTGAAAGCGTATCAAGAGATTATTAATGAGGATTCTTCTCTGACCTTTAATCTCTTTCGTAGCAATTTAATAGAAATCTTACCTTCAGAATAATCTTAAAAATCCCCACCAGGGGATTTTTTATTTTCCGCCCTAAATCACGCCCCAATTTCCCGCAAAATTTATGCATTATCTTGCTTATCCAAACAACCAAATTGATAAAAATCGTGCTACAATCCGCGATTCTATAAAATGATGTAATTTTAAACAGTTATAAAGGGTTTAGTTATGCAGAATTTAGGACTTGCGGTACTTTTTAGTGTTTTGGTGTCGGTGCTTTTGAAAGTGGCGAAACGGGGGAAAATCCAAATCGATCAAGCGATTGCGTTTAATTATATTTCCGCGGGGGCGTTGGCGTACTATGTGTTAAAGCCCAATTTTGATGGGGTAGGGTTTAATCAATTTTTGATGACCAGTTCCCACATGTCAATTTTTATTGCATTAGGTTTTTTATTGCCAACAGTTTTTATCATTATGGCGAAGGCGATTAATGTTGCGGGAATCGTGCGGGCGGATGCGGCACAACGCCTTTCGTTAATTTTACCGATTTTAGCCTCTTTCCTTTTATTTGGGCAAACCTTAACGCACGCTCGATTAATCGGCATTATTTTAGCGTTTTTAGCGCTTTTCTGTTTAGTTAAAAAACCGAATGCGGAAAAAGGTGCATTGGGTGTTATAGGGGCAGTGAGCCTGTTACTCGTATGGGCAGGATATGGGGTGATTGATATCCTGTTTAAAGAAGTCGCAAAAATGGGCGGGGCATTCCCAAATACCTTATTTGCCTCATTTGTACTGGGTGGCGGGATTCTCTTTATTTATCTTGTCTTAAAACGTGTGGAATGGACGATTCCGAGTGTGCTAGGCGGTTTATTCTTAGGTTGCTTAAACTTTGGAAATATTCTGTTTTATATCAAAGCACACCAAAGTTTTAGCGGCAATCCGACATTAGTATTTGCGAGTATGAATATTGGTGTCATTATTTTGGCAACCTTAGCTGGGGCAGCGTACTTCAAAGAAAAAATTAGTAAAATCAATTGGCTAGGGCTTGTATTAGGGGTTTTAGCGATTTGGTGTTTATTCTATTTAGATAAATTTATGGCGTAATGCCAATTCGTTTTGCCAAAATAGTGGCGCAATCAGTATGCCTCATGGCGGTTTTTCCGCTAAAATGGGGCATTCTTTTCATTAAAATAGATATAGATTTATTATGAGTAACGATTTTAGTTTTTTTATTTACGATTATGAAAGTTTTGGTATCGATCCTGCTCGTGATCGTCCCGCCCAGTTTGGGGGAATCCGTACTGATGAGAATTTTAATATCATTGGTGAACCTGTGATGTTTTATTGTCAGCAAACCAATGATTATTTGCCGTCACCAGATGCGGTGATGGTTACAGGGATTACGCCACAAGAATGTAATGAAAAGGGCGTTCCAGAATATGAATTTGCCGATAAGATCCTTGCCGAATTTAGCCAGCCGAATACGTGTATCATGGGTTACAACAATATTCGTTACGATGATGAAATGACTCGCTACACTTTCTATCGTAATTTGCGTGATCCGTATGCGTATAGTTATAAAAATGGGAATTCCCGTTGGGATTTATTAGATCTCGTGCGCGCGTGTTATGCGTTACGTCCAGAAGGGATTAACTGGGTGTATGACGATGATGGTTTGCCGTCTTTCCGTTTAGAACTTTTAACCAAAGCAAATGGCATTGAACATAGCCATGCCCACGATGCGATGGCGGACGTTTATGCGACTTTAGAAATGGCGAAATTAATTAAGCAGAAACAGCCGCGCCTTTTTGATTTTTACTTTAAAAATCGTGATAAGAAGAATGTTGAAAAGATGATGGATACGGCGACATTAACGCCGTTAGTGCATGTTTCTGGCATGTTTGGTAATGCACGTTCAAATGTATCCGTCATTGTGCCGTTAGCGTGGGATTTAAAAAATAAAAACCTCGTGCATTGTTGTGATTTGATGGGTGACGTGGAAGCCATGTTGCAGCGCCCTGCAGAAGAAAATCAACAAATTCTTTACACCAAGCGAACCGAGCTTGAAGAACAAGGCATTGCGCCCGTACCGCTTAAAGGCGTACATATTAATAAATGTCCATTTATCGCACCATTAAATACATTACGTCCGCAAGATCTGGAACGGCTAGGTATTGATATGGAAAAATGTCAGCGGAATTTAGCATTATTGCGAGAATATGCCTATATCCGTGATTTTACGTTAGATATTTGTGGTGCAGAGCGTGAATACCCTGCGGATGAAAATGTAGAAACCGCGCTTTATTCAGGGTTCTTTAGTCGTAATGATATGAATAATTTAGCAATTTTACGGACGTTACCTGTTGAAAAATGGGATGATTGTGGATTGAAATTTGAAGACCCACGTATTCCACAACTTTTATTTCATTTTAAAGCACGTTATTTCTTTAAAAATCTATCACGACCTGAACAAATTAAGTGGAAAAAATACCGTTTAAATAAAATCGAACAAAAAGCAGCCGAATTTGAAGCCCGTTTTTACGATTTACATCAAGAAAATTTAGGCAATGAAGAAAAAATGAACTTATTAAGCGAGTTACAGCTTTATGTGATGAAATTATTTGCCTAGAATATGGCTCGTTTGATTTTTGTGCGAAATGAGAATGAGGAGAAATCAACGATGAAAAAAATTTGTTCAATTAGTCTTGTTTGTTTAGCAATGATGGGTACTGCATATGCAGTAGAAACAGTAACAACTACCGCAACTGCACCTGTTGCCGTCACAGCAGGTATGCATAACAGTTCAGCAGTGAAAACCGATCCTATTTTGGGTATTAACCAACCTGCTAATATGACTAAGAATGGTAATTCTCTTTATTTAGAAAAGCCGGTTAATTTAGATATGTACACTAAATTGCGCACTATGGCGGAAAATAGTTATGCTAGATTAACGCATTTGGCTGAAAATGGTGATGTAAAAGCACAATATGCATTGGGCTACCTTTATTATAAAGGTGAAGGCGTAGAACAATCTGATATGCGTGCCTTTGAGTGGATTACACGTGCAGCAGAAGCAGGTTACGCAAAAGCGCAATATGAACTTGGCGTAATTTATTACTACGGTTTTGGTCAAATTTATGCCTCTGAAAAAGAAGCGGCGATTTGGTATGAACGTGCAGCCCAAAATGGTTTTGCAAAAGCACAATACGTGGCAGGTCGTTTATATTTGAAAGGGTATGGGGTGAAAAAATCTTATCCTAAAGCATTTAAATATTTCCAACGTGCTGCTGATCAAAGTGTGGTTAAAGCTCAATATGAATTAGGTTACATGTACCAACACGGCTATGGCGTGAAAAAATCTTACGAAGAAGCGTATAAATGGTATATGCGTGCCGCAGATAAAAAAGATGGTGATGCAGCTTACGCATTAGGCGAAATGTATCGCACTGGTAAATTTGTGAAAAAATCTAATGTCGATGCGTACAATTGGTTCCTTAAAGCAAGCCAATCTGAAGATCAACTTGCAAGCTCAAATGCAAATATTGCGTTGACCGATCTTCAAAAAGTGTTAACACCAGCTGAGCGTCAACAATTAAATCTTCATTAATCCGTGCTTAGCGCATAAAAGCAGAAAACCGCTACCTCGTTAGCGGTTTTTTATTGGATTAAAAATATTCAAATTGTACTGTTTATTTTTACAGTAAAACTGCTAAACTACTCCAAAATTTTCTTTTTCTATAAGGTACGATGACTAAGAAACAACGCAAAATCATTCATATTGATATGGACTGTTTTTACGCATCGATTGAGATTCGAGATAAGCCACATTTGCGTGATAAGCCTGTTGCTGTAGGTGGAAGTGCTTATGAGCGTGGGGTATTATCCACGTGTAATTATGTCGCACGTAAATACGGTTTGCATAGCGCAATGCCCACTGCACAGGCATTTAAAAAATGTCCTGATTTGGTGTTATTGCCTGTGAATATGCCATTGTATCGTCAGATTTCTCAACAAATTCAGCAGATTTTCCGTGAATATACCGATCTAGTTGAGCCGTTATCATTAGATGAGGCGTATTTAGATGTTACGGATTGTACACGTTGTCAAGGTTCTGCAACGTGGATAGCCGAGGAAATTCGGCAACGGATTTTCAAAACAACAGGATTAACCGCTTCAGCAGGTGTTGCACCGCTAAAATTTTTAGCCAAAATTGCCTCGGATCAAAATAAGCCGAATGGTATTTTTGTGATAAAACCACAAGACGTAGATGCCTTTGTTCATCAATTACCCTTAAAAAAAATTCCAAGTGTAGGCAAGGTAACGAATGACAAACTCAATCAAATGGGGTTGCATACCTGTGGTGATGTGCAGAAAGTCGAACAGCATTTAATTCTTAGTCAATTTGGGAAATTAGGGCAACGTATCTGGCAATTTAGTCATGGATTGGATTCACGAGAGGTACAACCGCATCGGCAACGCAAATCTATAGGGGTAGAGCGAACGGTTATCCATGATTTTGCTACTTATGAGCAAGCATTACCGTTATTAGATGAACTTTTTGATTTATTAAAAAAACGGATTTTTCGTGTATCTCCTCATGTTCCTTTGCAACATTTCACGAAATTGAGTATTAAATTAAAATTTGATGATTTTAGCCAAACGACATTAGAAAAAACGGGTCTTAGTTTTGAGCTGGAGAGTTTTAGGCATTTATTAACGCAAATTTGGCAAAGAAGTCATGGGCGAGCAGTGCGCTTAATTGGTGTACAAGTTCAAATGCCAAACGAAGTTAAAGATAGTCAGCAAATGAGTCTTTGGTAAATTTTGCTTGAAATTTTTTTAGGAAAAAGGCTATATTCCGCAAGAATATTATAAAGTTATAAATTAAGGAGTTTTTTATGATGCGAATTTTATTGTTCCTCGCAACCAACTTAGCGGTATTGTTTATTTTTAACATTATTTTGTCATTAACGGGGATTCGTTCGCAAGACGCAATGGGATTACTTATCCTCGCCGCATTATTTGGTTTCGTAGGATCTTTTATTTCTCTTTGGTTTTCAAGAGGAATTGCGTTACGTGCGGTAAATGGTGAAGTGATTACTCAGCCACGTAACCAAATGGAAGATTGGTTAATGCAAACCATTAGCTATTTAGCACAAAAAGATGGATTACCAATGCCAGAAGTGGCAATTTATGCCTCTCCAGATATGAATGCTTTTGCAACAGGTCCGAGCAAAAGTAAATCATTAATTGCGGTGAGTACTGCATTAATGGAAGGGATGACTCCAGAGGAAGTCCAAGCCGTATTAGCGCATGAAATGAGCCATATCAAAAATGGCGACATGGTGACAATGGCACTTTTACAAGGGGTTGTAAATACGTTCGTAACGTTCTTATCTCGCCTTATCGCAAATGCGGTGGCAACAACTCGTAGCGATGAAGAAGATAACGGTGAGTTGAGTTATGGGATTTATTTTGTTGTTTCTATGATCTTAGAACTTGTTTTTGGGGTGCTTGCGAGTATCATTGTGATGTGGTTCTCACGTTTCCGTGAATACCGTGCTGATGCGGGGGCTGCCCAATTAGTGGGTAAACAAAAAATGATTGATGCATTGCGTCGTTTAGAACAAGTTTCTGCACCGCATGAAATGGAAGGTTCTTTAGCTGCATTCGGAATTAATGGAAAACGTGGCAATGTTATGGATTTATTTTTAAGCCATCCGCCACTTGAAAAACGTATCGAAGCATTGCAAAAAATGCAATAAGATAAAAAGAAAATTTTCCAAAAGCAGGGAAGTCCCTGCTTTTTCTTTGGCAATTTTTGAGGAAATTATGACAAAAGAAGTACATCAACTGGATGATATTATTTCAATTTTTAATCAATGTTTTAGTGAAGAATTTAATACACGTTTGGTAAAAGGTGGCGATGAGCCACTTTATTCGCCCGCAAATGAGGAACGCCCTTATCATGCAATTTATTTTGCACGTGGCTTTTATAGCAGTGCATTACACGAAATTGCTCACTGGCTTATCGCTGGCAAAGAACGTCGTTTATTAGAAGATTTTGGTTATTGGTATGAACCAGACGGACGCTCTGAAGAACGCCAACGTGAGTTTGAAAAGGTCGAAGTCAAACCGCAAGCAACCGAATGAATTTTAGCGCAAGCTGCAGGGCATCGTTTTTTTGCAAGTAGCGATAATTTAAATGGCAATGCAGGCGATACCGCACCATTTAAACGAGCGGTTTATGAACAAGTCAAAACTTACATTGCAAATGGTTTACCGCCACGTACAGCAAAATTACGTGAGGCATTATGTGAGTTTTATGGGACTGATAAAACCCTAGATATTGCAAATTTTGACGTTACTCGTATCTAATAAAAATCCCCTTTTTATACATGTTAAACGTGTATTAAAAGGGGATTTTGCATAAATTTTTACGAAAAACACGGCGTGATTTTCTAATGGTCGTGATCTAAAAGTGCCTCTAAACTACTTTTCATATCGGTTACTTGATTGGCATATAAATGTTTTTTCTCTTGCTCATCAATCATATAAATAATAGTTTCAGAGAGCGTCATGTTCATTTTTTTAGAATATTCGGAAAGGCGACGCCATACTGCAAAGTTTAAATCAATGGATTTTTTACGAGTATGTTGATGCTCAGCATTAAAAAACCGTTTACGTTTTGCACGAATTGCCTGATCTAATTTTATTTTAAGATCAGGATGCAGGTGTTGCTTAACCCAATTTTCAATAAATTCTGCATTATTTTCATTATCAACTAAAGCTTGAATGAGTTGTTGATTCGTACTGCTTTCCTGATAGCGACAAATATTTTCTTGATTACGATATTTACGCATAAGGTAAAGCCACTTCCATTTTGCTTCTTGATTTTCTAATTGTTGGTATTTCATAGATAATAAATGTGACGTTGTAACTAATGATATTATAAAGCATGACAGGTTAAAAAGCGAGTTACTTTTAACCAAAGCAAATGTACCACATTACAAAAATAATTCAAAAGAGTTATAAAAAGCGATAAAATGACTAAACCATTCCCTTTGCATGGCGTTAATGAGAAAAATCGGTTGCCAGAGGAAAGTCACAAGGAAATTTTCTATGTATTTAAAAGAGTTATCGCATTTCAATATAAAAAAATTGTATTTAGAACTTGCCGTTTTATTGTCGCAAGTGGATGATGAATTTGTGTCAACGAATCGTCTATTAAATGAAGTTGATGAAGAAAGTAAAGCTTTCTTTCAAGCGTATTCGCAAAACGATAATATTGATACTTTGCCAACCTTTAATCTGTGGAAAGCATTGTCACATAACGAATTACTCGAAAAATTTAGTCATTATTTTAATGGTTGTGTTGACGATCTCAAACTTGCATTATTAGATGCCGTTATCAATGAAAGTGTTTATTACTACCAAAGTGCGGATATTTTTGGTGTTGCAGAGAAAAAATACTCACGTGTTGATGTGGTTACGGATTTGGTTGCGTTAATTGCCAATATTAATCGCACCGCAGTTGTGGTTTTATCGCATATTTTTGCACGTTACGGTAACGATCCTGTCCTTAAAAATGAGATTATCCAGAAAATTTTAGCCAGTGGAGCAGATTTATTCTCAATTAATGAAAATATGCTTAGTCTTTATTTATTCTCATATGAAAAGGTACGTTTTGAAATTCTCACCGCAACCGCAAAACAATGTATTGACAATGCGTTGGCAGG
Source organism: Actinobacillus delphinicola (assembly GCF_900638385.1). Taxonomy (NCBI): domain Bacteria; kingdom Pseudomonadati; phylum Pseudomonadota; class Gammaproteobacteria; order Pasteurellales; family Pasteurellaceae; genus Actinobacillus; species Actinobacillus delphinicola. The sequence goes on from NZ_LR134510.1 coordinate 1,662,948, forward strand.
TTTACAAAAAGACAATGCGACCTTTACGTTAAAAGATAAAAAATATCTCCTTTTAGAATTGATTATGTTTGCATATGGTTCTGGTGATTTAACCGAAAATCAACGCCAATTTTTAGAAAATATTTGTGATGATTTAAATATTGAAAAAGTACAGATTGATGAATTTAAAGAGGTTGCCAAAAACTTAGGAAGTGCAATCAAAGCGACCAATGCTCTAATCAATCAATAAAATAAAGTAGTGAAGTGGGAAAGCCGATGCTTTCCCTTTTTTATTATTTTAGTGGTCATGGACGATTTCGTAGCAAGGTTCGTACGGAGTGCCAGTAGGGAGTTTCATACGATCTTGTTGAATGAAAGCACGTAATAGTTTATCCATTTTTTGCATCAATGCACTTTCACCATGAAGTTTAAATTTGCCATATTTGGCAATCGCATCTTGCGCAGCAGGTTTGATATTTCCCGCCACAATCCCAGAAAATGCACGGCGTAAATTAGCCACTAATGCCATTTCAGGCTGATCAAGATAAAGATTGAGTGTTGCCATATTTTCATGGGTTGGTTGAAATGGTTTTTGTAACTCTTCTTCTACATAAAGTGACCAGTTAAAGCAATAGGCATCGTTACGATCTTGGCGTTGTAACGTGACTTCCTCAATACCTTTATTCATCGCTTTGGCAACGGCATTTGGATCATCAATGATGATGTCATAATATTGACGAATATTTTCACCAAATACATCCACCATAAATTGATTGATTGCATTAAAGTAGCCTTCGCATTCTTTTGGTCCCGTTAGAATAAGTGGGAGAACAAGATCTTGGTTTTTAGGGTGCATTTTGATGCCTAAGACATAAAGAAACTCTTCAAACGTACCAGGACCACCTGGAAAGATTAAAATACCATGTCCAAGACGTACAAAGGCTTCAAGACGTTTTTCAATATCTGGCATAATGACCAATTCATTAACAATTGGATTTGGTGCTTCTGAGGCAATGATAGAAGGCTCTGTAATTCCGATAAAACGGCTATCTTTGTAGCGCTGGTTTGCATGAGCAATCGCTGCACCTTTCATCGGCGCTTCCATGACGCCCGCCCCACATCCTGTCACGATATTTAATTCACGATAGCCGAGTTCGCAACCTACAGCACGGCAGTAAGCGTATTCTACTTCATTAATAGAATGTCCGCCCCAACAAACGACAAGATTAGGTTTGACATTGCTATGCAATGCACGGGCATTACGCAAAATATCGAAAACTTGGTTAGTTAAATAACGACTGTCTTGAATATCCCACGGATTAGTCCGATGTTTAAGAATATGGACAAATAAAATATCACGGAGTACAGCAAAGAGATGATACTGAATATTGATGATCATTTTATCATCGACAAAGGCGCTTTCAGGCGGATTGTAGAGAGCGAGAGCAATACCACGTTCACGGCGTAGCAGTTCGATATCAAAATTTTCATAACGACTTAATAATGCTCGGCTATCATCTGTTGCAATACCTGAATTAAGTACGGCAAGTGAACAGTTACGATAAAGTTGATAAAGTGGACTTTTTGCGGTTTTGGCGAGTGATTCAACTTCTAAATGAGAAAGTTGATCCATACTGCCTTTGGGATTTACTTCATAAACTTTTTGCATAAAAATACTCCAAAAAATGGGCGAAAATTTTATTCTCCGCAACTCTTTCTCAGAAATCAATGATCTAAGACAGTATTTTATAAAATCTTAGAGAAATTGCCCGCAATAGCAAAAAATATGCCATAATGCTACGTTTAATTTTTAAGATGATTAAGAAGAAAGTGCATGAAGACACCAAGTGTGGATAAACAGAAAGATACAGTAAGGGCGCAAGGACGTCATCGTTATCAACTGAACGTAGCAGATTTAGCGCCGAATATTGAAGATTTTCCGCTGACAGAATTTCCGAATGAATTGAATTTCTTTTCTTTTCAATCGCAAAGCAAGCAGGTATTAGAAGAATTTTTACAACTTGATACTCAACGCCTCTTGGTTTTACAAACGGAGAATATGGCAGAGTATGCCCCATTTGTAGAAGGATTTATTGAGTCGTTTTATCAAAAAAATCACGCCACAAAAATCGATAAATTTTATTATCAATCTGAACGCACTGAAACGGGACAAACCGTATTCACTCGTGCGACTCAGTCGCAAGCCCCAGAAGTTGTAACAGGGCTTTATATTGATAGCGCACGATTGTTTGGGAAGTTGTATTTTGATGAAAAACATCAGCAAGGATCCATTCAGCTTGGTATGGTGCAAGAGGCGAGCGGTGGCGTATTGATGCTTAATGTGGCGGAATTTTTAAATAATTTCCGCTTATGGCAACGTTTAAAATCACTGCTTGTTACACAAAATTTTGTGTGGCAAGGTGAGGACATGCAAGGCTATTTCCCGTATGAGATCGCAGATTATCCATTGAATTTAAAAGTTATTTTATTTGGAACACGAGAAGAATTAGCAAGTTTTCACGATGCCGAATTAAATCTTTATCACCTTGCGGATTATTCTGAATTGGAACAGGTGATTAACTTAACGCAATCTGATAATGCAAATAAATGGTTCTGGTGGGTGCAATGTTTAGCGGACGCACAAGAAAAACGCATTGAAAATGATGCAATTAATCTTTTGTACCAACAATTTGTGCGTGAAACAGAAAGCAAAAACTGGGTGAGCTTATCGCCGTGGCGGATTGCAAAAATTTTCCAACAAAGTGCTTTTAAACAGGAACAAGACGTATTAGATAAGGAAATGTTACGTCAATATTTTATTCATAAGGATAAACAACAAAGCCAACTTCGTGAGCAATCCTATCAAGCTATTTTACAAGATCAGGTCTATATTGCCACTGATGGGGAAGTTGTTGGGCAAATTAATGGTTTGTCGGTGGTGGAATATGCAGGTGTGCCGAAAACTTTTGGCGAGCCTGTTCGTATTAGTTGTCTTGTCCAATTTGGTGATGGGGAAGTAATTGATATTGAACGTAAAAATGAACTTGCAGGGAACGTCCATAGTAAAGGATTAATGATCGCTGAATCCTGCTTAGCCAACGTTTTACATTTGCCTGCACAACTGCCATTTTCCGCAACAGTTGCCTTTGAGCAATCTTACGGCGAAATCGATGGTGACAGTGCATCATTAGCGTGTTTCCTAAGCCTAGTAAGTAGCCTTGCTGATGAACCTTTGCCACAATCCATTGCGGTTACTGGGGCTATCGATCAGTTTGGTTGTGTGCATACTGTTGGTGGCGTGAATGATAAGGTTGAAGGCTTTTTTGCAATTTGTAAAGCTCGTGGTTTAACGGGGAAACAAGGTGTAATTATTCCAAAAGCCACCCTTGAGCAATTAAGTTTATCTGACGAATTGCAGCAAGCGGTTGCTGATAATGCTTTTTCCTTATGGGCGGTATCCGACATCAATCAAGCCTGCGAAATTATGTTTGAACAACCACTCTTAGATGAAAAATTAACAGGCTCATTAGTGGACAAAATCCATCATCGTTTCGGTGAAAACAGCGATAAAGGCGGCTTATTTGCTCGCCTTTTCCGCCGTTAAAGCGAGGAAAAATATCCTCTGATTTTAGGCGGTTATGATTTCATAAGATGATCTTAATTAGGGTTAAAGAGGCAAAATAAAAAACTGGTTACTTTTTGTTTTTTTTTTGTACAATTTAACCCTGTTTAAACCTATAGTAAGGAATCTTATGAATGTAAAAACAATTTTAAACAGAACGATCTTTGGATTAAGTAAAGAATATTATTTTCGTCAATTTATATTCGCTATACTGGTCTGCGTAGCAATTATCTTAAAATTTATCTCAGACATGCATCACGCAGATGCTGGTAGTATCGCACGTATTTCTGTAATATCGGGCGTACTTTTAATATGTTCTTTATTGTATCCTTATTCACGATTTCTCTATGAAAGCATTGTTGGCTTTTTCTTGGGAGAGAACACATTTCTTGTTAATTCATGGATATTTTTAGTGGTAAAACTATTTACCATGGTAATTTGTTTACAACTTAGCTTTATTCTCGCTCCGATTTGCTGGATCTATTTATATTTTTACTATGCACATCATGCTAAAAAACAATCTAAATTAGAAAATGAGATTTCTTAGTAGTGATGAAAGGACTAAAAAACTGCCTGGAAGGGCAGTTTTTTATATAAACTTAATAAACTTTTCAGAAAATTGGGTCGTGTTTTTAGCGTTTTCTGGCTAAAAATTCTTCCAGATTATCAATCGCAGATAGGGCTTTTTGGCGTCTTTGTTGTTGATATTCAAGATTTTTTTGTAATTGCACTTGCTGTTGTGGGGGGCAGGTTGCAAGTTGATCTTTGATTTTTTCAATCAATGCATTTAATGCATTTAATCCTTCGTAATATTTTTCTAGGCGTTCTCGTGGCGGTAGGGCATTAATTCTTTTTAAAAGTGCTTCACGTTCCGCACTAATTCGTTGTGGAGCTTTTTTGATTGGTGTAGCACGGAATTGACGTTGAGTGGCTTCACGTAAGGCGGCACATTGGTTAATAATTTTTTCACTGATAAAATTGGCTTTTTGAATATCATCCGTACTTACCTTAGCAAGGTAATCGATATTACGCATAATTTCAGCAAAATAATAGCCGAGTGTTTCAAAATTTTGGCTAAATAGCCCAATTTCAAACGGCATATGAATAGTTTGTTCGCATTCATGGCTAAATTGATTTTGCCATTGTTGAATATGTTGACGCAGAATTTGAATTTGGTTTTGTGTTGACATAATTGGATTGCAAGCGGATAGCTGATATTATGGTTAATTCTATAAAATTTTACTTAAAACGCCTATGGCATTGTGGTATAAAGGCGTCTTATTTTTATCATCATAAAGTAATAAAGGATCTTTATGCAATCATTTAATGATGAACTTGTTGCACAGATTTATGCAGATCATGTGGCTCAAGATTTACATACTATTCAAGATTTTTTGCGTTGGGGCTATACCGTCTTCAACCAATCCGATATTTATTTTGGGCAGGGCAGTGATAATGCGTGGGATGAAATGCTTCACCTTGTGTTATCTACTTTATCTTTACCTTTAGATACGCCTGAACATATTTTTAATGCACGTTTAACCAAATCAGAAAAAAATCAGTTAATTCAACTTGTGGTTGAACGTATTTCGCAACGTGTTCCAGTGGCATATTTAACCAATAAAGCATGGTTTTGTGGTTTAGAATTTTATGTAGATGAACGTGTTATTGTGCCACGTTCGCCAATTTGTGCGTTGATTGAAGATAAATTCGCAGGACTACTTTCTCAAGAACCGAAACGTATTTTAGATTTATGTACGGGCAGTGGCTGTATTGCGATTGCGTGTGCAAATGCGTTCCCTGATGCGGAAGTGGATGCGGTAGATATTTCGGTTGATGCGTTAAATGTTGCGGAAATTAATATTGAGCATTATCAATTAGGTGATCGTGTTTTTCCACTACAATCCAATCTATTCCAAAACTTATTGACAGATGGTTACGATCTCATTGTGACCAATCCGCCGTATGTAGATGAAGAAGATTTAGCAGATATGCCAGAAGAGTTCCATAATGAACCTGATATTGCATTAGGTTCTGGTGTAGATGGTTTAACCATTACCAAAGAAATTCTGGCTAAAGCAAGCGATTATCTCAATGATGACGGGCTTTTAGTGTGTGAAGTGGGTAATAGTATGCTTGAATTAATGGCAATTTTCCCAGATGTGCCATTTAATTGGGTTGAACTACGTAATGGTGGCTTAGGTGTTTTTGCATTAACTAAAGCGCAATTACTTGAACATAAACATACTTTTGAACAAGCACTCGTAAATTTATAATTTTAATTAGGACATCAGTATGAGTTATTGATGTCCTATTTTTTTGAGGGTTAATATGAACATTAGCGCAGTCGCAAAACGGAGTGGCTTATCCGCAAAACAGATTCGAGATTATGAAAAAATGGGATTACTCCCACATGCAAAACGTTCTGAAAGCGGATATCGAATTTATACGGAAGAGGATCTTACCCGTTTAATTTTTATTAGTAATGCACGCAAAGTCGATTTTTCATTATTGCAGATTAAGCAATTATTGATGCTTAATGACAATTCAAATCGTACGAGTCGTGAAGTGAAAGAAATCACCGCAGAGCAGATTAGCAAAATCGAAGAAAAAATTGCACAATTACAAGAAATGCTTGATATTCTGCGCCACCTCCATGCTGGGTGTCACGGTGATGAAAATCCAAATTGCTCAATTTTAAAAGCACTACATGGCAAATAAGATTAAGCCTAATTAGGCTTTCTTATTCTGATGTTCCAATGCTGCATGTTGAACTTTAACGTGTTTTCCTAAGGCTTTGAAATAATCGCCAAGTTTTTCTGCTAAATAAACAGAACGGTGTTTTCCACCAGTACAACCAATAGCAATGGTTAAATAGCTACGGTTATTGGCTTCGAGCATTGGTAACCATTCTGTTAAGTATGCTTCTGTTTTATGTAGAAATTCTTGTACTTCAGTTTGAGCGGCTAAATAATCCTGTACTTCTTTTTCCAAGCCTGTGTGTGGACGTAATTCTGGAATCCAATGTGGATTAGGAAGAAAACGAGCATCAAAAACGTAATCAGCATCTAAAGGAAGTCCATATTTAAAGCCGAAAGATTGAACGATAATTTTAAGCTCTTTATCGTCTTTTCCTACGGCAAATAGACGTAATTGACTAGCTAATTCATGCACGGATAATTTAGATGTATCAATGATTAAATTCGCTTGTTCACGAAGGGGCAGGAGATAGGCATACTCCTGATCGATAGCATTTTCAAGCGATAAATCTTGGGCTTGTGAAAGCGGATGACTACGGCGAGAGTCGCTATAACGGCGAATGAGTACATTACGATCACTATCTAAAAAGACAATATGGATATGATTTTTCTGCTCAAGCTGTTTAATCATTTCCGTGAGGGTATCTGGACAACGAGGTAAATTGCGAATATCTAAACTGATAGCTACAGATTTTTGGCTTTTGCCTAACATATCTACAAGTTGTGGCAAAAGATCAAGAGGGAGGTTATCAACGCAGTAATAGCCGATATCTTCTAAGGCACGCAGTGCAATAGATTTTCCTGCACCAGAACGACCGCTAACAATAATGATGTTCATTTTCTCCCTCCGTTAATTTAAATTTAGTTTAACGTCTCAGTTTCTTCAGTAGTATCTTGATTTTCTTCTTCCAAATCTGGATCGAAAGTAGCTTGTTCTAGATACTGAATATCACTTTCTTTGAAGGCTTGCCAGATTTCTTCTGCACTTTGAGCTGCACGTAGTTTTTTACATAGGGTTTTATCAACTAAACGTTTTGCAATTTCTTGTAACTTTGTTGAAAATTCTGCGCACATTTCATTTGGAATAAGAATAGCGAGAATTAAATCTACATCACGATGATCAGGTGCATCATAATCTACACCGCTTGTTAATTGTAAAAATGCAGCGAGTGGCTTTGTTCCTTGCGGCAAGCGACCTTTAGGCATGGCAATACCATTACCTAATGCTGAATTACCAATTTTTTCACGCGTAAAAAGGCAATCTGTACAACAAATTTCTTTTTCTTTAACGATATCATCTTCTTGGCATTCAGATTCTTCATGCTCAACGGGAATATCCGCTTCTGGTGCAAGAATTTGTCCAATAATTTCAAAAGTCCGTTTTTTACTCGCACAAGTAATCCCTTGGCGGATATTCTCTAAAGTTAATAATTGTGTAAATAACAAAATAAAGTTCTCTAATTAAAGTTTAAACTGTTCACCAAGGTAAACACGTTTCACGTGTTCATTATTTAAAATTTCATCCGGTGTACCAGTTGCGATCATTTTCCCTGCACTCACAATATAGGCACGCTCACAAACGTCTAGTGTTTCGCGTACATTATGGTCAGTAATTAAAACGCCTAATCCACGATTACGTAGATCGAGGATAATTTTTTTAATATCAATAACAGAAATTGGGTCAACCCCTGCAAAAGGTTCATCTAGCAAGATAAATTTAGGATCGGCTGCTAAAGCACGGGCAATTTCGACACGGCGACGTTCCCCCCCTGAAAGGGATTGACCTAAGCTATCACGGATATGCCCGATATTAAATTCTTCAATAAGATCATCAGCTTTTTTACGACGCTCTTCAAGGGTCAATTCTTTACGAATTTCAAGAACGGCCATGAGATTATCATATACAGAAAGGTGACGGAAAATAGAGGCCTCTTGGGGTAAATAACCTAAACCTTTTTGCGCACGTTTAAACATAGGAAGTTGGCTTAAATCTTCATTATCAATAAAGATTTTTCCCGCATCGTTATTAACGAGTCCCACAACCATGTAGAAAGAAGTCGTTTTACCAGCGCCATTAGGTCCGAGTAAGCCAACAATTTCATTAGAATGAACATTAAAACTTACATCAGAAACAACCTGACGTCCTTTATAACTTTTGGCTAAATGTTGTGCCGAAAGAGTAGCCATAGATAATTCCTTGCTTATTTTTGTTGGGATGAGGTAGTTTGCATTGTTGTCGTGGTTTGCATAGGCAATGTGGACTGCTCATCCATTTTTTGCTCATTATGTAATTTTTGCACATCTTCTGTTTGAGTGAGAGGGGCACGAGTATTGAAATTGATAACAGGTGCGTCTTCCTCTTTAACTTGGTGAGCATGCGCATTTTTCGCATCATCTAATTGTGATGGAATTAAAATTGTACGAACACGACGTTGAGTTGAACCATCAGCTTTGAGTTGTTGATCTTTCACATCGTAAGTGATTTTACGTCCTTCAATTTGACTTTCTGCTTGACGTAGCTTAGCGTGTCCGATAAGGGTAATAAATTCTGTTTTTAGATCGTAATGTACAAAATCAGCCGACCCTTTTACGACCTTACCATCATCAAGTGTTTGTTGAAAATAAACAGGTGAACCATAGGCATCTAATGTTTCACTTTTCTTTTTGTCTTTAGGACGTGTGACAATCACTTTATGGGCTTTTATTTGGATTGAACCTTGCGTGATATAAACATTTTTTGTAAATACTGCCTGTGATGATGCCAAATTTAATGATTGCTTATCGGAAAGCACATTAATTGGTTGACGGGTATCATCCTTTAATGCAAAAGCTTGAGGAGCCATTGCTAAAATTGTTGTTGCTAATACCAGCGGTAAGAGAATAGATTTACGGTTGTTTAAATTCATAATGGGTATCTACTTGATTTTCTAAGGTAATTTGTTGTTGTTTAAAATTCCCTGACATAGTTCGCCCAACAGCACTAAGTTGTGGACCAGTAATGGTTGTTATATTTGGTGATTGATAGTCACCATTTTTAAGATTGACAAACGCTTTTTCAGTAGTTAGCGTTTTGACTACTGGATCGGGCTGTAAGTTAAGTACACGTACATCTTTATCTAAGGTGACAATATCATCTTTTAAATCAGCATTTTTAGCAGTAATTTGCCATGCTGGTACTACGTTGGTGGCATTGTCACTAAATAATATGAGATCAGGGGACTGAAATTGAGTGAGCCCAGCTTCTTGGTAATAGATAACTTTGGGCGCTGTCGCTTCATAATCTTTATCGCCATTTTTATTAAAAGCGAGGGTCTGCATATTTTCACCAATGTAAGTTGGTGTACTCAATTCTCCTTTTTTATCAGACAAGATAAGTGACTGAGGGTTCGCTAATTGATTGAGATGATAAAACCATCCAAAAACGATAGCGGCAATAATACCTAAAAAAATTGTCCAACGTGTGTTCATAAAAAATACCAACAAAAAAATTAGTAAAATTATACCATATATTTTATGCCAAACCGTATAAATAAAGGAGAACGACCAAAAACTCCCCAAATTTTTATCTGGGAATTAACGGTTCTTAGAGAAAGGGGCTTATTCTATAAAATAAATTGCTTATCGGATAGTGGGTAAAAGGATTTTATTGCGACAAAAAAGAAGAAATACGCCCCAAAAATCATAAAAAATTATGATTTTTGGGGCGTGATTATTATAAAACGGACACGATACTTTGGCAGAGATAATCAATATTTTCTGGTGTAATGCCTGCAACATTAATGCGTCCTGAACGCACGATATAGATCGCAAATTCTTCTTTTAAACGCTCAACCTGTTCAGGGGATAATCCACTAAAAGAGAACATTCCGTTTTGTTCAAGAATGAAATCAAAGTTTTCTTGCGCACCATAATGTGCTAATCCTGTAACAAGTTGTTGGCGCATTGCTTTAATGCGATCTCGCATGGCATTAAGCTCATTTTCCCAAAGTTGGCGACGAGTAGGATCGGAAAGAATGAGTTTGACACAGGCAGCGCCATGATAAGGTGGGTTAGAATAAAGCGTACGGATAATTCGTTTTACTTGGCTTTGAGCGCGTTGAGCAATTTCTGCATTTTCAGCTACGAGTGTAAATGCACCAACTCGTTCATTATAAAGTCCGAAATTCTTAGAATACGAACTTGCAACAAGCAATTCTTTATGACATTTTGCAAAACAACGCAAACCGATTGCATCTTCTTCAAGCCCATTCGCTAAACCTTGATAAGCAAAGTCAAAAACAGGTAACCAACCTTTTTCTGCAGAAAGGGTAGCAAGTTGCTGCCACTGTTCAGGCGTTGGGTCAATTCCCGTTGGATTATGGCAACAACCGTGGAATAGCACAGCATCGCCAGGTTGTGCATGGCTAAGGTCGGCAAGCATATTATCCCAGTCTAAACAGTGGTTTTGGGCATCGTAGTAGCGATATTCTGCAATCTCAATACCTGCTGCTGCAAAAATAGCAAGATGGTTTGGCCAAGTTGGATGGCTTATCCAAATTTTTTTGACAGGTGTTTGGCTTTTCAAAAATTCGGCTGCAATGCGTAAAGCACCTGTTCCTCCCACAGATTGGGAAGTTTTAGCTCGTGCGGATTGAATAATTTCAGCATGCTCTCCAAATAAAAGTGTTTGGGTCAGAATATCGTATTGTGGAAGCCCGTCTATTGGTAAATAGCTTTTAGTTGTTTCATCTGCTAAAAGTTCGGTTTCCGCCTGTTTAACACTATTTAAAATAGGCGTGTTACCGTTATTATCTTTGTAAACTCCGATTCCAAGATTAATTTTGTTAGGACGTGGATCGGTTTTAAATGCTTCGGCGAGTCCTAAAATCGGATCTGCAGGTGCAGCAATAATATTTTCAAACATAGGCATTCTCACTTCGTATTATTAAATAAAAGATATAAAATGCGGTATTTTTCAAAAACAAAAAATACCGCATTTTTTATCGTTCGATGCTATACGTTAGGTCACGAGCCTCATCGCCCGTCATTCCACGAAATCCCCAGCAATGTGCGGGTTGCTCTTTTATCGTGATTTCAACATCTATCGGGGAAATACCCAGTTTATCTTCCAATTCACTGAATAGCATTTTAATTAAGCGTTTTTTAGTAAATTCGGTACGTCCCTGCATAAGATTAATTTCGATAACGGTAAAGTCATCTGTACGACCTTCTGGATAGTAATAATCTTCGGCTTCTAATCCAATAAAACGTAATGCGTGTTTTTTTGGAGGAATGCCTAGCTCAAGATGTAAGCAATGAAAAATGATATCCATTAGTTGTTGTTTGCGAGGTTGAATTTTTGTTTTTAAACCATAAACAATAATCACGGTTTTATTTATCCTTTTTTATTATATTACGTTGAAATAACGTTCTTTTATTAAAACGGGGCATAGTGACTTTGTCAAGTTATGCGCTCTCAAATTTAATGTGATTAGATCATATCTATTTTATTTACAGAAAAAATCCCATCACGAGGATGGGATTTGTTTATTCAATAAGCACTAGCTTATTTCTTTTTCGCTTTTGCATTTGGTAAGTCAGTTACAGAACCTTCAAATACTTCTGCCGCTAAACCGATTGATTCGTAAAGAGTAGGGTGAGCGTGGATAGTTAACGCTAAATCTTCAGCATCACAACCCATTTCGATTGCTAAACCGATTTCACCTAATAATTCACCACCGTTAGTACCCACAATAGCACCACCGATAATGCGGTGAGAATCTTTATCGAAGATAAGTTTAGTCATACCTTCTGAGCAGTCAGATGCGATTGCACGACCTGATGCAGCCCATGGGAATTTAGCCACTTCGTAGTTGATGTTTTCTGCTTTACATTCTTTTTCAGTTTTACCAACCCATGCAACTTCTGGCTCAGTATAAGCGATAGATGGGATAGTTTTTGGATCGAAGAAGTGTTTTAATCCTGCGATAACTTCAGCAGCTACGTGACCTTCATGAACACCTTTGTGAGCAAGCATTGGTTGACCAACGATATCACCGATAGCGAAGATGTGAGGTACGTTTGTACGCATTTGTTTATCAGTACGGATGAAACCACGTTCATCAACGTTTACGCCTGCTTTTTCTGCAGAGATAAGTTTACCATTTGGTGTACGACCGATAGCAACAAGTACTGCGTCATAAACGCGAGTATCAACACCATTTTTGCCTTCCATAGATACATGGATACCGTCTTCTTTTGCTTCAACTGCAGTTACTTTAGTTTCTAAAAGAAGGGTAAATTTATCTTTGATTTGTTTAGTGAATAGTTGAACAACGTCTTTATCCGCAGCAGGGATAACTTGATCGAACATTTCAACTACTTCGATTTGAGAACCTAGTGCATGGTAAACAGTACCCATTTCTAAACCGATGATACCACCGCCCATGATAAGAAGTTTCTTAGGAACTTCTTTTAAGCGAAGTGCGTCTGTTGAATCCCAGATACGTGGATCTTCATGTGGAATGAATGGTAATTGGATTGGGCGTGAACCAGCAGCGATGATTGCGTTATCAAAAGTAACTTTAGTTTCGCCTTCTGGGCTAGTTACGATCATGCTGTTTGCGCTATCAAAGTTTGCATAACCATTGATCACTTGAACTTTACGCATTTTAGCCATACCAGCTAAACCGCCAGTTAATTGACCGATTACTTTATCTTTCCAAGAACGGATTTTTTCTAAATCAGTTTTAGGTTCACCGAATACAACACCGTGAGCTGCTAAAGATTTTGCTTCATCAATAACTTTTGCTACGTGTAATAATGCTTTAGATGGAATACAACCTACGTTTAAGCAAACACCACCTAGGGTTGAGAAACGTTCAACGATAACAGTTTCTAAACCTAAGTCAGCACAACGGAATGCTGCTGAATAACCAGCAGGACCACCGCCGAGTACAACAACTTGAGTTTTAATTTCTTTCATTTTTTACCTCGAATAATTTGCGATTAAATTTCGCCTATTTGTTGGGTAGAAGTGGGCAAGTGTATTGCCCACTAAATAATATTTATTACATTGCTAAATGACGTAAGTCAGCAAGAACTTGGCTTAAGAATGTGATGAAACGCGCACCATCAGCACCATCGATCACACGGTGATCGTATGATAATGATAATGGAAGCATTAAGCGTGGTTCAAATTCTTTACCGTTCCATACTGGTTCCATATCTGATTTAGATACACCTAAGATAGCAACTTCTGGTGCATTCACGATTGGAGTGAAGTGAGTACCACCGATACCACCAAGGCTAGAAATAGTGAAGCATCCGCCTTGCATGTCGCTACCAGTTAATTTACCTTGACGTGCTTTTTGTGAAACTTCCATTAATTCACGAGAAAGTTCAAGAACGCCTTTTTTGTTTACATCTTTAAATACAGGAACAACTAAGCCGTTTGGTGTATCAACAGCAACACCGATATTTACATATTTTTTCAAGATAACGCTTTCGCCATCTTCGCTTAATGAGCTGTTGAATAATGGGAATTGTTCAAGTGCTTTTGCCGCTGCTTTCATGATGAAAACAAGTGGAGTAATTTTAACGTCTTGTTTAGTTTTCGCTAAGAATGCATTGCGTTCTTTACGGAAAGCTTCAAGACCAGTGATGTCTGCTTTATCCCATTGAGTAACGTGTGGAATCATTACCCAGTTACGGTGTAAGTTTGCACCAGAGATTTTTTTGATGCGAGATAATGGTTGAACTTCAGTTTCACCGAATTTGTTGAAGTTAACTTTTGGCCATGGTAATAAACCTAAGCCAGCACCGTCTGCTTTACCGCTTGCGACTGCACCACTTTCAACTGCTTTAACCGCTGCTTTAACGTAAGCTTGAACGTCTTCTTTCATGATACGACCTTTACGACCAGTACCTTTAACTTTGTCTAAGTTAACGCCAAATTCACGAGCTAAACGACGAACAACAGGAGTTGCGTGTGCGAAAGATTTTGCAGATTCAACTTCAGATGCGCTTGCTGCCGCTGCTGGTTGAGCTGCTGGAGCAGGTGCTGCCGCTGGAGCTGGAGCCGCTGCTGCAGGTTGTGCTGCTGGAGCAGGTGCCGCAACTGGTGCGCTTCCCGCAACTTCAAAACGCATGATTAAAGAACCAGTAGAAACTTTGTCGCCTACTTTGATTAGGATTTCTTTAACAGTACCTGCGAATGGTGCTGGCACTTCCATAGATGCTTTATCACCTTCAACAGTGATTAAAGATTGTTCTTCAGAAACAGTGTCACCTACTTTAACCATGATTTCAGTTACGTTAACTTCATCACCGCCGATATCTGGAACGTTTACATCTTTAATTGCAGAAGTTGCTGCCGCTGCTGGTGCAGTTGCTTGTGCTGCTGGAGCAGGTGCTGCATCAGTTGCGCTTCCTGCAACTTCAAAACGCATGATTAAAGAACCAGTAGAAACTTTGTCGCCTACTTTGATTAAGATTTCTTTAACGGTACCTGCGATTGGTGCTGGAACTTCCATAGATGCTTTATCACCTTCAACAGTGATTAAAGATTGTTCTTCAGAAATAGTGTCGCCAACTTTAACCATGATTTCAGTTACGTTAACTTCGTCACCGCCGATGTCTGGAACGCAAACATCAACCACTTTTGATGCTGCAGGTGCTGCTGCTGGAGCAGGAGCTGCTTGAGCTGGTGCTGGAGCCGCTGCTGCGTCTGCACCTTCAAGAATTAACATTGGAGTACCAGTTGTAACTTTGTCGCCCACTTTTACGAGAACTTCTTTTACAACGCCTGCTTCTGGTGCAGGAACTTCCATAGATGCTTTGTCGCCTTCTACATTGATAACAGATTGGTCAACTGCGATTTTGTCGCCTGGTTTTACCATTACTTCCGTTACTGTTACTTCGTCACTACCAATATCAGGAATATCGATTTGTTTTGTCATTTTTATTTTCCTTGTTAGTAGGTGAGCATAAAAATGCTCACCTTTGGGTTAAAAGAGGTTACGTGAATAACCCAACTACTTATGCGTAAAGTGGGTTAATGCGGTCTGCATCGATACCATATTTAGCAATTGCATCTGCGATAACTTGTTTTTCAACTTTACCTTCTTTAGCAAGTGCAGAAAGTGCAGCAATTACAACATGGTGAGCGTTCACTTCGAAGTGTTCACGTAAGTTTTCACGGCTGTCAGAACGACCGAAACCGTCAGTACCTAATACAGTGTAGTTTGTAGTTGGTACGAATGCACGGATTTGTTCTGGGAATAGTTTCACGTAGTCAGTTGCAACGATAGCTGGAGCATCGTTCATTACTTGAGTTACGTATGGAACACGTGGAGTTTCTGTTGGGTGTAACATGTTCCAACGAACAGTTGTTTCACCTTCACGTGCTGCTTCAGTAAATGAAGTTGCACTATAAACATCAGAGCTAATACCGTAGTCTTTAGCCAATAATTGAGCAGCTTCACGAACGTGACGTAAGATAGAACCAGAACCAAGTAATTGAACTTTACCTTTTTCTTTACCTTCTGATTTAACAGTTTCAAATTTGTAAAGACCTTTACGAATACCTTCTTCAGCACCTGCTGGCATTGCTGGTTGATCGTAAGTTTCGTTTAAGGTTGTGATGTAGTAGTAAACATTTTCTTGTTCTGGACCATACATACGGCGGATACCGTCTTGGATGATTACTGGAACTTCAAATGCGAATGCTGGATCGTAAGATACACAGTTAGGGATGATAGAAGATTGAATATGGCTGTGACCATCTTCGTGTTGTAAACCTTCACCATTTAATGTTGTACGACCAGAAGTACCACCGATCATGAAACCACGTGCTAATTGGTCACCTGCTAACCACATTAAGTCACCAACACGTTGGAAACCGAACATAGAGTAGTAAACGAAGAATGGAATCATTGGAACATCATTTACAGAGTAAGATGTTGCTGCTGCGATCCAAGATGCTGTTGCACCTTGTTCATTGATACCTTCTTGTAGAACTTGACCATCAGTTGCTTCACGGTAGTAAGCTACTTGATCACGGTCTTGTGGAACGTAAGTTTGACCGTTCGGGTTGTAGATACCGATTTGACGGAATAAACCTTCCATACCGAATGTACGAGCTTCATCCGCTACGATTGGAACGATATGTTGTCCAAGACCTTGTTTTTTCAATAGAATATTTAAAGTACGAACGAACGCCATAGTAGTAGAAATTGGGCGAGCTTGTGCTTCAAATAATTGAGAGAATTCTTCTAACGCAGGAACGTCTAATTGTTGTGTAAAGCGTGGTAAACGGCTTGGTACATAACCTTTTAATTCGTTACGACGTGCGTGTAAGTATTTGTATTCTTCAGAATCTTCTTGGAAAGTGATGTATGGAAGTTTTTCAACTTCTTCATCAGTTAAGTTAATGTTGAAGAAATCACGGATGTGTTTAACGCTGTCCATGTTAAGTTTTTTAACTTGGTGAGCAATGTTACGACCTTCAGCCGCAGCACCCATACCGTAACCTTTAACAGTGTGCATAAGGATAACACATGGTTGACCTTTAACTTCTTTCGCTGCTTTATATGCTGCGAATACTTTAAGTGGATCGTGACCACCACGAGTTAAAGTAGAAAGTTCTTCATCAGTCATGTCTGCAACTAATGCAGCAGTTTCTGGGTAACGACCGAAGAAGTGTTCACGCATGTATGCAGGATCTTTAGAAGAAATAGTTTGGTAGTCACCATCTACAACTTCCATCATAAGTTGCATTAATTTACCGCTTGTATCTTTCGCGAATAATGCATCCCATTTGCTGCTCCAAAGAACTTTGATAACTTTCCAGCCAGCGCCAGTGAAGTTAGCTTCAAGTTCTTGAACGATTTTGCTGTTACCAGTAACAGGACCGTCAAGACGTTGTAAGTTACAGTTGATAACAAATACTAAGTTATCAAGTTTTTCACGTGCAGCGAATGCTAAAGCACCACGTGATTCTACTTCGTCCATTTCACCGTCACCTAAGTAAGCGTAAACGGTTTGTTCGCTAGTATCTTTTAAGTTACGGTTATGTAAGTATTTTAAGAAACGAGCTTGGTAGATTGCGTTCAATGGTCCAAGACCCATAGAAACGGTAGAGAATTGCCAGAAATCAGGCATTAATTTAGGGTGTGGGTAAGAAGAAAGACCTTTACCGTGAACTTCTTGACGGAAGTTATCCATTTGTTCTTGAGTTAAGCGACCTTCAACGAATGCACGTGCGTACATACCCGGTGCACTGTGACCTTGGAAGTAAACTAAGTCACCGCCATCTTTTTCGTTACGTGCACGGAAAATGTGGTTGTAAGCAACTTCATAAAGTGTTGCTTCAGATTGATAAGTTGCGATATGACCACCGAGTTCTAAATCTTTTTTAGATGCACGAAGAACCATCATCACCGCATTCCAACGAATCGCAGCACGGATACGTTTTTCTAAATCTAAGTTACCTGGATATTGTGGTTGTTCTGAAACAGGAATGGTATTGATGTAGTCTGTAGTAAGACCAGAAGGTAGAGAAACAGCTTGTGTGCGGGCGTGTTGCATGAGTTGTTCGATGATGTATTGGGCTCTTTCTGTACCTTCCTCACGAATAACTGAGTCAATAGCTAATAACCAATCTTGAGTTTCGACTGGATCTACGTCATTTCTTAATGTATCTGACATAGTCTTTTCCTTTTTTGTTAAAAAGTTAATGATATGTTTAATTAAAAAATTAAACGGTGGAGTAAACTGAATAATTATTGTACAAATTAACGTAAAAACTTAGCAAATGTAAATATAAAGTTAATTTTAAGTACTCGGTCTGCTATTCTAGTACGAAAACTTAGAAAGTGCGACACCTTTTGTAAGTAATGATAGAAAAATACAATGTTAATTATGTTACATTCGAATAAAAAACACGCAAAATGTTTGTAACTTGATAAAATTCTATGTCATAAATTGATTTAGAACAGATAAAATTACCTTATGCCTAAATAATAAGGAACAAAAAATGCAAAAGAATGAACTAGGTTCGACAATTGATCTTGCACAAAATTTGATAAAACGACCAAGTATTAGCCCAAATGATGCGGGTTGCCAAGAAATCTTAAAAACACGCTTATGTAAAAAAGGATTTCAGATAACTGATTTACATTTTGATGATACGCATAATTTATGGGCAACGCATGGGCATGGCGAACCAGTTTTTGTTTTTGCAGGGCATACGGATGTCGTACCTGTTGGCGATGAGAGTCAATGGCACACGCCCCCGTTTTCGGGAGAAATTATTGGCGATCGTTTATTTGGGCGTGGTGCAGCGGATATGAAAGGCTCACTTGCCGCCATGATTGTTGCTGCTGAAAATTTTGTAACAGCCCATCCAAATCATAACGGAACCGTTGCTTTTCTAATTACTTCAGATGAAGAAGATAGTGGTAAGAATGGGACAAAACGAGTGGTGGAGTGGCTTATCGAAAATCAACAGCCTGTCACTTATTGTTTAGTTGGCGAACCGAGCAGCACAGAAAAACTCGGTGATGTTGTAAAAAATGGACGACGTGGTTCTTTAATTGGTTATTTACGGATTTTTGGTATTCAAGGGCATGTTGCTTATCCGCATTTAGCGGAGAACCCAATTCATCGTGTGCTTCCTTTCTTGACGCAACTTGTAAATTATGAATGGGATCAAGGTAATGAATTTTTTCCAAAAACGAGTTTGCAAATCACTAACATTCATGCAGGGCAGGGGAGTACAAATGTCATTCCGCCTTATGTAGATATTCAATTTAATTTACGTTACAGTTCTGAATTGAATCACGAAATAATTGAAAATATCGTTGAAACTTTATTAAAAGAAAATGCATTAAAATATGAAATAAAATGGCATTTATCAGGGAAACCTTTCTTTACTGCACCAGGGCGTTTTACAAATGCTGTAAAAAATGCTGTAAAAAATGTGACACAGGTTGAAAGTGAATTAAATACCACTGGCGGAACCTCGGACGGACGGTTTATCGCACAAACAGGCGCTGAGGTGGTTGAATTAGGTCCGATTAATGCCCTTATTCATAAAGTGAATGAGTGGACAAGTTGTGAGGATCTCATTAAATTGGAAAAAATCTATCAAATGATTTTAGAAGATTTGCTATCTAAGTGAGGTTATGATGCAAAAAAATCATGCTATTTTAACGGGAAAAACACGCTCACATTTAATGCCATTAGAAAAAGAGGGGCATTATTTACAACCTGAGGTAGCAGATGCATTTAAAAAATTGCAGCAAGCAGCAAAGAAAGCGGGCTTTAATTTACAACCAGCAAGCAGTTTTCGTGATTTTGAACGCCAAAAGGTGATTTGGAATGCAAAATTTACTGGACAACGTAAGGTTCATGATGATACAAGTACGCCCGTTAATCTCAATGTGTTAAATGACTGGCAGAAATGCCAAGCGATTTTGCGTTGGTCAGCCTTACCAGGATTGAGTCGCCATCATTGGGGAACGGAAATAGATATTTATGATCCCGAATTATTACCACAAGACAAAACATTACAATTAGAACCCTGGGAATACGAAAAAGGTGGGTATTTTTATCCATTAACAGAATGGTTAAAAGAACACGCCCCAAAATTCGGATTTTCTTTTTGTTTTCTTGATCTACCTGAGCAATATTTATTTGGGCGTGAACCGTGGCACTTAACTTATTTTCCATTATCCCAAAAACTTGCTCAGCAAATGAATAAACAAGTATTATTAGATGCATGGGACAATGATGAGCTAGCGGGTAAAGAAACGCTAGTCACTCATTTAGATGAAATTTTTACTCACTACTTTATTAAAGGATAAAAACAAAAAATGAAGAAAAAGTTATTATTAAGTACTGCACTTTTTTTTGCGGGCTTAGTACAAGCAAATAACATTCACCTTAACCAGCCTTTACCCGCAGTAACAGTAACTGATTCTGGGGAAGTAACATTACAAGATGGCAAAATCGGTCATAAACCATGGTATAGCCAAGAATTAAAAGGTAAAGTGCGAGTATTACAACACATTGCTGGACGTGTAAGCGCACAAAAAATGAATAACGATTTAATGGTTCTTTTAGGAAAAGAAAAATTGAATCCTAAAAATTATCAAACAACAACAATTATCAATGGTGATGATGAAATGTTTGGTACTGGATTTTTAATTGAACGTGCTGTAAATAATGGTAAAAAAGATCATCCAGGTACGCAAGTTGTGATGGATAACAAAGGTGTTGTGAAAAAAGCATGGGATCTAAAACCAGAAGATAGTTTGATTGTTGTATTGGATAAAGCTGGAAAAGTGCGCTTCGTAAATGAAGGTAAACTCACCCAAGCACAGATCAAGGAAGTTCTTGATTTAACACAAAAATTACAATAAGTAGCATTTATAGCAAAAACGAATATAAATTTGCCTGTTTTTTTTAATTAAAAACAGGCAAATTTTTTTTAACATTTTAAAATAATTTTGTTAAACTCCGCGACCCGTTATTACAATTTAGCGAAAAAACATAAGATAGTAGAAAAAGTATTTAAACCCCTAATTTTTATATGACTTTTTGAGTAATTTGCTGGCTGAGTTTATGAAAAAAGGGCAGATGTTAGGTGAGATAATAACAAATGGACAAAATTACCTAACCTTATAATTTTTAAAATAATTTTCTATTTATTTTTTTGAGATTGCCATAATTATCAGCAAAGGCGTTATTTTTATGTGATTATAATCACATTTTTAACATTTGCATTACACTAAACTTACAAAATGGATTACAATCTCGCCCAGATTAGTTTTTTATTTATCTTTAACTATTAAATGGAGCTTATATGGCACTTTTTTTGAGTATCTTTCCCATTGTTTTACTCATTTATTTAATGGTAAAACGTAAGGCGTGGCCTTCATATGTTGCACTTCCATGGATTGCAGCAGTTATTTTGATTATCCAATTGGTGTATTTCCAAACGGATATCGTAACTGTAAGTGCAAACATCATGTCAGCATTAATCGCTGTACAAACACCGATTACTGTTATCTTTGGTGCGATTTTATTTAACCGTTTCTGTGATGTTTCTGGTGTAACAGATACATTACGTAAGTGGTTAGGTCACATTAATCCAAATCCAGTCGCACAATTGATGATTATCGGTTGGGCTTTTGCCTTCATGATCGAAGGGGCGAGTGGTTTTGGTACACCAGCTGCGATCGCTGCACCAATTCTTGTTGGTTTAGGTTTTCCACCATTACGTGTTGCAATGCTTGCACTTGTAATGAACTCTGTACCAGTTTCTTTCGGTGCGGTAGGTACACCAACTTGGTTCGGTTTTGCACCATTAAATCTTCCAACACATGAAATTCTACAAGTAGGTGCGATTAGTGCAACTATCCACGCATTTGCATCTATCGTTATTCCAGTAATGGCATTACGTTTCATCGTAAGTTGGCAACAAATTCGTAAAAATATCGTATTTATCTACATTAGTGTTTTCGCTTGTGTAATTCCTTACGTATTAATTGCATTTGTAAACTATGAATTCCCTGCATTAGTTGGTGGTGCGGTTGGTCTATTTATCTCTGTATGGGCGGCTAATAAAGGTTGGGGTCTTGAAAAAGATGAAAGCCACACTGAAGCAAGTGCTGTAACAGGTAAAGCATTAACTAAAGCACTTTTCCCTACAGGATTATTAATTTTTATCCTTATCATTACTCGTATTAAACAACTTCCATTCAAAGGTATGTTAAATGATGCGACTCACTGGGTAGGGGTTCAATTAGGTTCATTAGGTTACTTTGATGTAAGTAAAGGTTTAGTATTAAGTTTAAATCATATCTTCGGTACAAACATTACTTCTAGTTATAAACTTTTATATGTACCAGCATTAATTCCATTTGTAATTACTGTATTAATTGCTGTACCAGTATTCGCACTTTCAGCAAAACAAACTGGCGCAATCTTTAAAGAAAGTTTACAACAAAGTCGTAACCCATTCTTGGCATTGGTTGGCGCATTAATTATGGTTAAATTAATGTTAGTAGGTGGTGATCACTCAATGGTTAAAATCATTGGTAAAAGTTTCGCAGAAGCAACAGGTCATTACTGGACATTATTTGCAGCATATTTAGGTGCTATTGGTTCATTCTTCTCAGGATCTAATACTGTATCTAACTTAACATTTGGTAGTGTTCAATTATCAACAGCACAAATGACAGGGCTATCTGCAACCTTAATCCTTGCATTACAATCAGTAGGTGGGGCAATGGGTAACATGGTATGTATCAATAATATCGTGGCAGTAAGTTCCGTATTAAATATTGATAATCAAGAAGGGACTATCATTAAGAAAACAATCGTTCCAATGATTGTTTACGGTATTATCGCAGCGGTTGTTGCATTAACTATAATTCCACTATTTTTTCATGTGTAATTAATGAAAAAAGAGTTGGCAAAATGTAAAAATAATGTAAAATTAGCAACCGTAACCCGCCATTTAAAAAAGATTAAATTCAAATGGTAGGAGTTTGTTTTAAAATATCTGCCGACGAGGTCGGCAGGTTATCACCATTTAACAATCCTTTTATATATTAAGGAGAGGATTATGAGTTTCGATATTAATGTGAAATATCCAAGCGTTGAATATTTACGCCGTCGTGCTAAACAACGTATGCCACGTTTTTCTTATGACTACTTATCAGAAGGTTGTAACGAAGATATCAATGTTCACAAAAATACTGCAGAAATTCGTGAAGTAGAAGTATTATCAAAATACATGACTGACTATCGCGAATCTTCAACCAAGAAAGAGCTATTTGGCGAAGTTTATGATGCACCATTCGGTATCAGTGCCGTTGGTTTACAAGGTTTAATGTGGCCGAATTGTTCTGAAATTCTTGCGAAAACTGCAAAAGATCACAACCTTCCATTCATGCTCTCAACTGTAACTACAATGAGCATTGAAGAATGTGCGAAAATCACAGATGGTCGTTTCTGGTTCCAACTTTACTATCCAAAAGACGATGAATATCGTAAAGATATCTTAAAACGTGCATGGGATAACGGCTGTCGTGTACTTTGCTTATTAGCAGACGTACCAACCTTCGGTTACCGTCCACGTGATATCTATAACGGTTTCGGTATGCCACCTGCAATGTATTTCCGTAATATCTTAAACGCAGCAACCAAACCAACTTGGGCAATTGAAACATTACAAAATGGTGTATTACCACGTTTCAAAACTCTTGAAAAATACATGAACAAAGGTATGGATCTTCGTCAATTAGGTATCTTCATGGATGACTTCTTTGATGGTAAATTAACTGTTGATCGTATCAAAGGTATTCAAGATATTTGGCCAGGTAAAATCGTTATCAAAGGTATGGCGAGCCCAGAAGATGCACAAACTGCATTAGATCTTAACCTTGACGGTGTTATCGTGTCTAACCACGGTGGTCGTCAATTAGATGCGGGTCCATCAAGTATCGCAACCTTAAAACCAATCCTTGACGTATTAAAAGGCAAAATGACCGTTATGATGGATAGTGGTATGCGCAGTGGTCCAGATATCGCAAACTGTATCGCAAGCGGTGCTGAATTCTGTTTCTTAGGTCGTGCTTGGATGTACGGTGTTGGTGCATTAGGTAAGAAAGGTGGTGACCAAGTTGCTCAAATCTTGAAACGCGAATTCTTACAAGTAATGCAACAATTGAACTGTGATAAAGTAGAAAACTTACCAGAATTCTTAATCAAACCTGCTAAATCAATCGAATTACCAGGTAAAGTTCAAAAATAATTTTTGAATATTTAGTAAAAAACAGGTCTTATGACCTGTTTTTTTATGCCTAAAAATCCCGCTTTCTCGTAATTATATCCGAAAATTTATTACCCTATCACTTGAAATCTTGGCTTTTATCTCCATATTAGTAAAACGTTTTACAATAAAAAGGATAAACAAATGACAACAATTGTCAGCGTTAGACGCAATGGTAAAGTCGTCGTCGGCGGCGATGGACAAGTTTCTTTAGGTAATACCGTCATGAAAGGTAATGCACGTAAAGTAAGACGCTTGTATAAAGGGAAAGTCCTTGCAGGATTCGCAGGGGGTACAGCAGACGCGTTTACACTTTTTGAGCTTTTTGAACGTAAGCTAGAAATGCATAACGGACACTTATTAAAAAGTGCTGTTGAATTAGCAAAAGACTGGCGTACTGACCGAGCTTTACGTAAGTTAGAAGCAATGTTGATCGTTGCAGACGAAACGGAAAGCCTTATCATCACAGGTATTGGTGATGTAGTACAACCAGAAGAAGATCAAATTTTAGCGATCGGCTCAGGTGGCAACTATGCACTTTCAGCTGCTCGTGCACTCGTAGAAAATACCGATCTATCAGCTCGTGAAATCGTAGAAAAATCTTTAAAAATTGCGGGCGATATCTGCGTATTCACTAACACAAACTTCACAATCGAAGAATTACCATAATTATAAGACTAATTTTGATGAACGAGGCTAAAAAAGATAGCCCACAAAATTAGAGTACGATTATAAAAATTATCATAACAATGAGCCCGCATCACAACGGGCTCGGTGAAAAAGGATAGAACTATGTCTGAAATGACACCAAGAGAGATTGTCTCTGAATTAGATAAACACATCATCGGACAAGCAAATGCAAAACGTGCCGTTGCCATTGCACTTCGCAACCGCTGGCGCCGTATGCAACTTCAAGAACCACTACGTCATGAAGTGACCCCAAAAAACATCCTTATGATTGGTCCAACTGGTGTGGGTAAAACTGAAATCGCACGCCGTTTAGCAAAATTAGCCAAAGCACCATTTATCAAAGTTGAGGCGACCAAATTTACCGAAGTAGGGTATGTAGGTAAAGAAGTGGACAGCATTATTCGTGACTTAACCGAGAGTGCCATGAATCTTGTTCGCCAGCACGAAATTGAAAAAAATAAAGTGCGTGCTGAACAATTGGCTGAAGAACGCGTTCTTGACGCATTATTACCGCCAGCGAAAGATCAATGGGGTAATGTAGAAAGTACTGATCCAAATAACGCAACACGCCAAGTTTTCCGTAAAAAATTACGTGAAGGACAACTTGATGATCGTGAAATCGAAATCGATGTTGCTTCACAAGGCATGAACGTAGAAATCATGACCCCACCAGGCATGGAAGAAATGACAAGCCAACTGCAATCTATGTTCCAAAACCTTTCTTCAGATAAAACTGAAAAACGCAAAATGAAAATCAAAGATGCGTTAAAAGTATTGATCGAAGAAGAAGCAGCAAAACTTATCAAACCTGAAGAATTAAAACAAAAAACCATTGATGCAGTAGAGCAAAATGGTATCGTTTTCATTGATGAAATTGATAAAATTTGTAAAAAAGGCGAATACAGCGGTGCAGACGTATCACGTGAAGGTGTACAACGTGACTTACTTCCATTAGTCGAAGGAACCACTGTAAACACCAAACACGGCATGGTAAAAACCGACCATATTTTATTCATCTGCTCAGGTGCGTTCCAAGTGTCACGCCCATCTGATCTTATCCCAGAATTACAAGGTCGTTTACCGATTCGTGTAGAACTTTCAGCATTAACTGCAGAAGATTTTGAACGCATCCTTACCGAACCAAATGCGTCACTAACTGAACAATACCAAGCATTAATGGCAACAGAAGGTGTGAGCATTACTTTCACTGAAGATGCAATCAAGAAAATTGCAGAAGCAGCATTCCATGTAAATGAAAAAACCGAAAATATCGGTGCACGTCGTTTACACACTGTAATGGAACGCCTCATGGATAAAATCTCTTTCGATGCAAGCGAAATGAATGGTCAAAGCGTAGAAATTGATGGCGCTTACGTCACCGACGCCCTTGATCTCGTTGTCGAAAACGAAGATTTAAGCCGCTTTATCTTATAAGCCAATACTTTCTTAATTTAAGAAAGCCAAAATAACCACGCCCCAATTTTCATAAAATTTTATGATTTTTGGGGCGTGGTATTTATGTGCTCAATTTTTAGTTGATTTAATGTGTATTATTGTTTACTATAATTACATTGCAAACTCACAGCAGCTCACAGACTATTGTACTATCTGTATCGGCGGTTGTGAGTTTTTTTATAAATTTATTTTATATAACTATTTGGAGTTAATTGTGAAAAAGGTAGCTATTTTATTTGATGGAGGATTTTTCTTTGCCAGGGTTTCCTATTTTCATAGGAGATATTTTTCAAAAACAAAATTAACAGAAAATACGTTGATCGATTTGTTTTGGAAAATTGTAAAATTTCACATTGAGAGAAAGCACGGGCAGCATATAGATAGGGAACCAATAGAATTATACCGTGTATACTACTATGATAGCCCACCTCTTGATAAGCAAGTAAAGTATCCACTCTGTGAAGATGGTTTAGTGACGCCTAGAGATAAAAACTTTAAAGCTGAACCTATGAATATTCTATGAAATAAATTCCATGAGCAATTAAAAGAAACACGAAAAACAGCTCTAAGAATGGGAACTTTACAAACGACAGACTGGCAGATAAAAGGCAATGTATTAAAAGAACTGAGAGTAGGAAAACGGAAGTGGGATAGTTTAACCAATGATGATTGGTATTACGAAGTTACACAAAAATCCGTTGATGTAAAATTAGGAATGGATATTACGATACTGGCTTATGAAAAATTAGTAGATACTATGGTCTTAATTGCAGGGGATAGTGATTTTGTTCCTGCCGCAAAACAAGCGAGAATAAAAGGTATTGATTTTATCTTAAATCCTTTAAAACAGCGGATCTCACCATCATTATCGGAACATGTTGATGGAATACAGTCATTTAATATTGGTGTAGCCTTGACTGAAATATTTAAATGTGACCCTGAGGGGAATCCTGATTGGTGGGAAGAATTTAAACAACACATTGAGCTAAATAAGAAGAAAAAGAGAAGAACAGGAAAAAATCTAAGAGAGATCGGGCGAGGTAATGTTAAAAAATGTTACTTTCTTGCCTAAGCAAGAAAGTAACGGAGTAGTATTAATTAATTTTCAAACAACGCATCGATAAACTCTTCGGCGTTGAATGGGCGGAGGTCTTCGATTTGTTCGCCGACGCCGATGTAGCGGATTGGGAGTTTAAATTGATCCGCGATAGCGAAGATAACCCCACCTTTTGCACTACCATCAAGTTTGGTGATATTGATTCCAGTTACGCCAACCGCTTCGTTAAAGAGTTTTGCTTGGCTAATTGCATTTTGACCTGTACCTGCATCAAGGGTGAGCATAATTTCGTGCGGTGCAGTTTCATCATATTTTTTCATAACACGCACAATTTTCTTAAGCTCATTCATCAAGTTATCTTTATTTTGTAAACGACCTGCGGTATCCGCAATAAGCACATCGATATTTTTTGCCGCAGCCGATTGCATCGCATCAAAAATAACAGAGGCAGAGTCAGAACCTGTTTTTTGTGCGATAACAGGAATATTATTGCGTTCGCCCCAAACTTGTAATTGTTCGACAGCCGCCGCACGGAAAGTATCCCCAGCTGCAAGCATCACCGATTTACCTTGTTGTTGGAATTGGCGAGCAAGTTTCCCGATAGTTGTGGTTTTACCCACACCATTCACACCAACCATTAAAATAACATAAGGTTTTTTACTTGAGTCAATTTCAAGTGGGGCAGAAACAGGCGCAATGATATCGCTTAATTCTTGTTTAAGTTGTTGATAAAGCAGATCGGCATCTTTCAATTGTTTACGGCTAGCGTGTTGGGTTAAGTTATTGATAATCTTAGTTGTTGTAGGTACGCCAATATCTGCAATCAGTAATTGTTCCTCTAATTCTTCAAACAAATCATCATCGATTTTTTTACCGCTAAATAACCCTTTAAAACCTGAACCGATATTTTGTTTAGTTTTGACTAAACCACGCACTAAACGGCTAAAGAAACCGCCACGACCTTTTGGTTTTTCTTGCGTTTTTTCTACAACAGGCTGTTCTTCAACAATCGCAGTTTCTTCTTCCGCAACAGGCTGTTCTTCAACAACCGCGGTTTCTTCTTTTGCAACAGGTTGTTCTTCAACAACCTCGGTTTCTTCTTCCGCAGTAGGCTGTTCTTCAACAACCGCAGGTTCTTCTTCCGCAACAGGCTGTTCTTCAACAACCGCCGTTTCTTCTTCCTCAGTAGGCCGTTCTTCAACAACCACAGGTTCTTCTTCCGCAGTAGGTTGTTCTTCCACAATCGCAGTTTCTTCTTCCGCAATAGGTTGTTCTTCAATAATCGCAGTTTCTTTTTCTGCAACAGGTTGCTCTTCAGCAACCGCAGTTTCTTCTTCTGCAACAGGTTGTTCTTCAGCAACCGCAGTTTCTTCTTCTGCAATAGGTTGTTCTTCAACAACCGCAGGTTCTTCTTCTACAACAGGTTGATTTTCAACAATCGGTGCTGTTTCGGATTCAACGATAGGTTGGTTTTCTGCAATAGTTGCTTTTTCTGCGTCAGATGATTCTTCAATAACCGCCGTTTCAGATTCAACAATAGGTTGTTCAGTAATCTCGTTTTCTTCTTGCGCCGTTGGTTTTTCTTCAACAATCACGGCTTTTTCTTGTGCGATAACTTTTTCTGCGACTTCAACATCTTCTTGTGCTGATGTCTGTGCTACAGGCGTAGTTTCTTGGGCAGCGAGTTCAGTTTCTACTTTTGTTTCAAGCTGTTGTTCGTCATTCGGGATATCTTTTGCTTTTTTCTTTCTACCGAATCCAAATAATGACCAGAAACCGCCTTTTTTGCTCTCATTTGACATAAAATAATCTCACTTTTGATTAAAAATTTTATTTATTTCCCAAATTCGTCAGGAAATCTATTACACTAGATAAAAACTTGCGTATTCTAGCATAAATTAAGAAATCTCTATGAAAAAAAATCAACGAAATATGGCAGATAATAAATCAAATGCAATTGGACAGGTTAGAATCATCTCAGGATTATGGCGTGGTAGAAAATTACCCGTACTCAATTCCGAAGGATTAAGACCAACAGGCGATCGTGTTAAAGAAACGTTATTCAACTGGTTAATGGGCGAAGTAGCAGGGGCGACGGTTCTCGATTGCTTTTCAGGAAGTGGCTCTCTAGGCTTTGAGGCATTATCACGCAGTGCGCAAGAAGTGCTGTTTTTAGAAAAAGATAAACGTGTTGCTGCACAATTATCGCAAAATCTAAAAGCGCTAAAAACGGATAAAGGGCTAGTAAAATGCACCGATACGTTACAATTCTTACGCCAAAATACGGGAAATCAACAATTTGATCTTGTTTTTCTTGATCCGCCATTTCATTTTGATTTAGTGAAACAAACCCTTGCGTTATTGGAAGAATACCACTGGCTAAAAGACAATGCCCTTGTGTATGTCGAAACGGAAAAAGGCGTGACGTTGTCACTTTCTGCAAATTGGGTATGCGAGAAAGAGCGTGTTACAGGGCAAGTCTGTTACCGTTTATATCGTTACTCAAATACGGCGGTATAAACCATTTTCTTGGACAAGCCAGTCTTGTAATTCAAGATCGAGCAATTCGCACATAAGTGTATCAATTGGCATCTGGGTTTTCTCAGCAAGCTCATCAAGGGAAATGGGGTGATAGCCGATATGTTTTAAAAGCGGTGGTTCTTCCCGAAGGGCTTGTTGTGGTTCAAGCATGGCAGGTGGCTTATGAGAGGAAACATACTGATAAGGTTGGATAACTTCTAGAATATCCTCAACCGACTCCACAAGCGTTGCCCCTTGGCGAATTAATTGGTGGCAACCTTGGCTAAATTGATTTTGGATGTTACCCGGTAGGGCAAAAATATCACGATTTTGTTCAAGGGCGTAGCGGGTTGTGATGAGCGATCCGCTTTTTAGCCCCGCCTCAATGACTAGGACACCTTGCGATAAGCCACTGATAATTCGATTCCGTTGGGGAAAATGTTTAGCGATTGGCGGTTGGTCGGGCAAAAATTCTGATACAATCAGGCCCCGATTTTCGAGAATTTTTTTGGCTAAGGGGACATGCGATTTGGGGTAAATATGATTCAAACCACAACCCAACACTGCGATCGTTTGGGCATTCATATTTACAACCGCCTCATGGCAAAAGCCATCAATCCCCAACGCTAAACCGCTAGTAATATGAAATCCTGCCAATGTCAGTTCGATTGCAAAATATTTTGCCCAATATTCGCCATAAGACGAACAATGCCGACTGCCCACCATTGCCATTTGTGGCGTATTTAAAAGTGATTTTTCACCACGGGTAAATAATAACGATGGTGGCGTTGCCGTTTGTTTTAAAAGATAAGGGTAGTCCTCATCAAAAATTGTCATTAGATGGCAATCATCTTGTTGCGCCCATTGTAATGTTTTTTCAATTTCCACTTCATTTGGATGAAACCACGCTCTAATTTGTTTTTCATTCCAACCTAAATGACGGAATGCCTCTCGATCGTAGTTTAGTAAATCGGTGAGGGAGATTTTTTCTAAAATTTGCATAATTGAGCGCTGACCGAGATGCGGAATTTGGTTTAAACGCAAAAGAATTTCAGCGATTTTATGTTGGCTAAGTTGAATCATATTTTGTTCTCAAAAATAAAATAGATTATGCAAAAATGAGAAAAAAGATGTTGCGATCCTGATCGAAAAAATAGATATAGGAGTCTAATGCTTAAAATCTGGCAATATGAGGGTTTTTCTTTTGGAGTAATCCGAGTAGAATAAAGTCCGTTTTTTGAAGATAAAAGGAGAGTTTATGCAGCGTATTTTTAATAATGATTTAACCCTTGCACAATTTGATCCTGAGCTTTATGCCGCTATGGCGGAAGAAGCACAACGCCAAGAAGATCATATTGAGTTAATTGCCTCAGAAAACTATACCAGCCCATTGGTAATGGAAGCGCAAGGTTCGAAATTAACCAATAAATACGCAGAAGGCTATCCGGGCAAACGCTATTATGGCGGTTGTGAATTTGTTGATATTGTTGAAAATCTTGCGATTGAGCGTGCGAAAAAACTATTTGGCGCAGATTATGCAAA
Source organism: Actinobacillus delphinicola (assembly GCF_900638385.1). Taxonomy (NCBI): domain Bacteria; kingdom Pseudomonadati; phylum Pseudomonadota; class Gammaproteobacteria; order Pasteurellales; family Pasteurellaceae; genus Actinobacillus; species Actinobacillus delphinicola. The sequence continues at coordinate 1,694,396 of NZ_LR134510.1, forward strand.
CGTCCAGCCACATTCAGGCTCACAAGCAAATGCAGCCGTATATTCTGCATTAGTATCTGCAGGGGATACCATTCTAGGTATGAGCCTTGATCACGGTGGTCATTTAACGCATGGCGCAAAAGTGAGTTTTTCAGGCAAAATCTATCACTCTGTACAATACGGGATTAATGAGCAAGGCTTGATTGATTACGATAACGTACGTCAATTAGCCATTGAACATCAGCCAAAAGTGATTGTGGCAGGTTTTTCTGCTTATTCACAAGTGGTGGATTGGGCGAAAATGCGTGAAATTGCGGATGAAGTGGGTGCTTACTTATTTGTAGATATGGCACACGTTGCAGGGCTAGTTGCGGCAGGAATTTATCCAAATCCTGTTCCCCATGCACACGTTGTTACGACAACTACACACAAAACATTAGCAGGTCCGCGTGGGGGCTTAATCCTTGCGACTGGCGATGAAGCACTTTATAAAAAATTAAATAGTGCGGTCTTCCCAACCAATCAGGGCGGTCCATTAATGCACGTTATCGCAGCGAAAGCGGTTTGCTTTAAAGAGGCACTTCAACCTGAATTTACCGCATATCAACACCAAGTATTGAAAAATGCTAAAGCGATGGTGGAAGTGTTTAAAGCACGTGATTACGATATTGTGTCAAACGGGACTGAAAACCACCTTTTCCTAGTGGATCTCGTTCGTCATAATATTACAGGTAAAGCGGCGGATGCGGCACTTGGTCAAGCTAATATTACCGTGAACAAAAATTCCGTACCGAATGATCCACAAAGCCCATTCGTGACATCAGGAATTCGTATTGGCACACCCGCAGCGACTCGCCGCGGTTTTGGTGAAACTGAAGTACGCGAATTAGCAAACTGGATATGCGATATTTTAGACAGTATCGGCACTGAACAAGAAAGCGAAGTTATTCATAATATTAAAGAAAAAGTCATTACACTTTGCCGCCGTTATCCTGTTTACGGACAATAATTGAAAAGAAAGAATGCGACCATATTTGACACTTCAAAATGGTCGCATTTTTCATTGTAAAAAAGAATTTTAAAAATATGTATTTGGAGTCATTATGTTAATTACAAAATCAAAATATAAGCGGGCGCGAATACGGATTAAATTACAACGCCTCGCTTTTATGGAAACAAAATTAGTGTTGCAATTAGTTTTAATTGTCGGCATTTATTATTTGGGAGTGGGGCTATCTCATTTTATGCCCGTCATTCCGGGGAATATTCTCGGTATGGTTTTGCTCCTTATTTTTCTACTCAGTGGTGCATTGAAATCAAAATATATTCATGAGGCATGTTCCTTCCTCTTAAAATATATGGCGATCTTCTTTCTACCCGCTGCTGTCGCCTTAATGAGTTGTACCACACTCTTAAAAGGTGCATATTTAAAATTTGCCTTTGTTTGCATTGTTACCACAATTTTAGTCTTTATTGCCACAGTAACCACTGTTGCGATTGTTTCGCGTCTTATTGCACGTAAACAATCTCGGGTTTAAGGAGAGAAAAGATGTACTGGCATTTTATTGGTATCTTGACTTTAGGCACACTCTGTTCAGTTGTGACATTTAAAGGGGCAACGTGGCTTTATAGCAAACTAAAAACCCCCTTTGCGAACCCTTTACTGGTTTCTGCTGCCATTCTAATTTTACTTTTACTTGTCACCGACATTCCGCTTGAAGAATATGAAAGTGGCACGGTAGCGATCTCATTTTTCCTTGGACCAGCAACGGTTGCATTGGCCTATTCGGTTTATATTCAATGGAATTTATTGAGAGAGAATTTTATCCCTATTTGTGCAGGTTGTTTAGTGGGATCACTTGTTTCCATGACGAGTGCATATTTCCTTTGTGAAGCCTTGGGGTTAGGGGATAATCTGGCGCTTTCATTTGTACCGAAATCTGTTACTATGCCGATTGCCTTAACCGTTACCCAACAATTAGGCGGAACCGCAGCCATTACCGTTGCTGCCGTGATTGTGACAGGGATTCTAGGCGCAATTCTTTCACCGATGTTGGTGAAAATTTTTAGAATTAAAAACCCAATCGCAACAGGCATTGCTATAGGAACTTGTAGTCATGCCGTTGGTACTACAAAAGCCATCGAAATGGGCGAATTGGAAGGGGCAATGTCAGGGGTGGCGATAGCCGTTTCTGGATTATTAACTACGCTTATTGTCGTTATCGCACGGGTGTGTGGAGGAATTTAGTTATGCAACCTGCAGAAAATATCAAAAAAACAAAATTACGTGAACTGGCAACAGGCGTAACCTTATGGACTTATAACGAGATCCCGATGGTGGAAATTCACCACCCAATCGGCGATGCGCTTATCTCTTTGCAAGGCGCACAATTATTACAATGGCAACCGCAAGGCAAAGACAAAAGTTTGCTTTGGCTAAGCGATATTGAGCCTTTTCAACTAGGCAAAGCCATTCGTGGCGGTATCCCGATTTGTTATCCGTGGTTTAATAATGCAGGCACTCCAGCGCACGGTTATGCACGCATAAGCTTATGGGAATTAGTCAGCCATCACGTCACTCCACAAAGTGTATATCTCGTTTTTGGGCTGTTTGATAAAAATGGCATGATTGAAGCACGCCTTGAAATGCAGTTTGATCAGCATTGTCATCTTATGTTTAAACACTACTTAGAAGATCCCGCTCAAGTGGCGCTTCATAGTTATTTTCAAGTATCAAACATTAAAAATGTTGGGGTAGAAGGACTTCCTGAAAGCTGTTTTAATTTTGTGACGCAGCGTGATGAAATCGTACCGCCTATCCGCCATATCAATGGGCATACAGACTGTTGCTACCGCATTCCACGAGAAAGTGAAGTGTCTATCCTTGATGGCACTGATAAAATTTCCATTATGCAATGTAATGCGTCCGATACCGTTGTCTGGAACCCTTGGGAAAAGGCAACCAGTGCAATGAGTGCGGATGCCTATCAACACATGCTTTGTGTCGAAACCGCCCGAATCCACGATAAATTGCCAAAAAATGAAAATTTAATCTTAAAGATTTTTACGCAATAACCGTGAATTATTCCCTCAAATATGGTAAAAAAGAACGTCTTTATTTAAAAAGGAAAATTTATGAATCAATTACAACAAATTATTGAAGAAGCTTTTGAACGTCGTGCTGAAATTACACCAACAAACGTCGATCAAGCGACCAAAGCCGCCGTTGAAAGCGTAATTGGCGGATTAGATAGCGGAAAATTCCGCATTGCTGAAAAAATTGATGGCGAATGGGTTGTTCATCAATGGCTTAAAAAAGCGGTATTACTTTCTTTCCGCATTAACGAAAACCAACTTATTGATGGCGCAGAAACGAAATACTTCGATAAAGTACCACTAAAATTTGCAGACTACGATCAAGCACGTTTTGAAAAAGAAGGTTTCCGTGTTGTGCCTTCTGCAATGGTACGTAAAGGGGCATTCATCGGTAAAAATGCCGTATTAATGCCATCTTATGTCAATATCGGTGCTTACGTCGGTGAAGGTACCATGGTTGATACTTGGGCAACGGTAGGCTCTTGCGCACAAATCGGTAAAAACGTTCACCTTTCAGGTGGCGTAGGCATTGGTGGCGTATTAGAACCATTACAAGCGAACCCAACTATCATCGGCGACAACTGCTTTATCGGCGCACGTTCTGAAATCGTAGAAGGCGTTATCGTAGAAGACGGCTGCGTGATCTCAATGGGCGTATTCATTGGGCAATCAACCAAAATTTACGATCGCGAAACAGGTGAAATCCACTACGGACGCGTCCCAGCCGGCTCAGTGGTCGTATCTGGTTCATTACCATCAAAAGACGGCAAATACAGCCTTTACTGCGCAGTAATCGTGAAAAAAGTGGATGCAAAAACACTTGGTAAAGTGGGAATCAACGAATTACTACGTAGCGTAGAATAATTTTTTAACCCTTAAAAATTTATATAACCCTAAGGACTGATTTCTAGCAATAGAAGTCAGTCCTTTTTATTTATTGGATAAAAATTAATTTAAACGTCAAAAAATATTATATAAAAAATATTATAAAAGGCAGCAAGAGTAATTCTTTAAAAGTATTTTGTTGTTGTCAATGAATGATAGGTGTACAATTCGCAAATTTTATAAATTATCCTAAGTGCCGAGCAGATGTGATATTTGGAGATTAAAAATAAATACGCAAAGCATACAGGATTATTCTTTTAATAACCCATAACGCAATAGCAGGGAAATATGAATCTAAATTATAAAACCTATATTGGTAGTGCTTCTAAGCGTAATTATGAAGAAAGTGTAGAACATGTTATTGGATATTTAGAAAATGATAGGATTCGTAGAGATATAATAATAAAAGAATTTGAATATGGTATTAGAAAGGTGAATACACTTTGGCTTACAAGTGTTTATCATCAAAAACTAGCTTCACAAGCATTGCTTGAATTTAATGATGTTGATAAGTTTAAACAGGAGATCTATGTTGCTGCAAAATTAACATTTATGGAGAATTATAAAGTTAAAGTAATGCCATGCTATCTAGCGTGGTGGATTTTTTTGTCTGATAGTCCTGAACTAATGGGATATCTAAAATCTAACATATCTTATTTCTTAGATAAATATGCGAAGTGTACAGCAAGTTATATGCCTAATGGAGGGTTTCTTTTATACCATATTTTACTTGCACTTAATGATGATTGGGAAACACTAGAAAAATCTGTGGTAGGTTTTTTAGAGAGTAATAAGAAAAACCAGATCCGTTATATCCCTGATCATAAATTCTTTTTAGCTATGTGTAAAAAGGATATTCAGGGTATGGAAGAGGCATTAAATATGTTATTAGTCCCTAAAGTAGAAAGAAGAAGAATGCATGATCTTGATGCTTATTTCGATTTTTACCTCAATTTTATTGTGTTAACTTATGCGAAACTTGCGACTTTAAAAGGGTTTGATTTAAATATTGATCGTCCTACAGCACCTAAAGAATTAATTGTTTATGCGCCTTTAAAAGAATACAAAGATCCATATGATTTTATGCAAGACTATAGTTTTGATACGCATTTTGAATGGGGTGAAAAACGTATTCAAATTGAGCATGAAGCAGATATGGAAGCAAAGAAATTTAAAAATAGAATTAAAGCAACATTTAAACGATTATTCCGTATAGACGAGTAAAGTAATATAAATACCAGTAAATCCATAAAATTTCACGAATTTGCTGGCGTGATACCTTTCTTCCAAAGCACAGGAGAATAAAATGCGCGATACCATACAAGATGAAAAATTTTTTGAAAATCGAATTAATGAAACTGAAGATTTTATTTCTAAGTGGAAAACATATCTCAGTGAGGATAGAGAGAAAAAGCATGGCATGGAATTAACACGTGCCTCTCAGTATTGTCGATAGCATATAGTAGGATTTTTAGACAATATTATTCTATTGGTAAAAGTCCTGATGAACTTTATCCATATTATAAGGAGTGGCTGAGTTATTATAGTAAAGCAGTAGGAAAAAATCAGTATATGGACTTAGGCGATCTTCTAGATTTATTTTCTATTGGGGTATGTTATGAAGATAGAAAAGAAGAATTTTTACCATATCTTCAAAGTATTGTGGATAATGCACAGCCATACATTGACCCTACTTTGGAACTCTATATTAAATATTTAGGATTAAAGCCTAATGAAGGGAAGCGTGCGAAGTTTAAAGTAAATTATTTAGAGCGGTTATTAAATAGTGAAGATAAGGTGAAAGCGCTAAAAAACACTATGGCAAACTGGTATCGTTTTAATCAAGGGCAACCTTGGTATGGACGTCATGAAAGAGAAAATTATGATGGCTACTGGGCATTTGATGTATGTGGGTTAGTTAAAATTTTAGGAATAGATGATGATGTGGTCAAAGATCATAAATACTATCCCTATGATTTAGTCCATTTTAATGATAATAAAAAATAGTTTACCCCGCCAGTAAATCCATAAAATTTTACGAATTTTCTGGCGTGATTTTAAAACCATTAATTTTATTTAGTGGTAAAAGGAGAATAAAAGATGAGATATCTAATATTATTATGTTTTACTCTAGTCTTATCTGGATGCTATTTAGGGAATGGTCCTCCGGATGAAACAGAACTTTGGATAAAAAATGGTAAAAAAATACCTATTAATGAACAGATGGCATGCTATAAAAAAGTAGAGACATTATATTTAACTAAGGAAGAGAGAGATTCATTGGATAAGCTAGACGATGAATTTATGAAGGAGCCTTTTAAACTGATGGCTAATAAAGCAAAATATGATAGATATAATTCTTTAGTGGACAAAGTATCTGTATTGAGTAGTAAATGTTTCTACGATTTAGGTTATCGTTTTAATGCTCCTTTTTATTGGTGCCTTATTGGGAATATGCATATTTGTAAGGAAAATATAAAGTATAGCGGGTATGGATTAAATTATATTTTCCCTTCATCTCCTTCGCCACAGGAAAATACTGATTCCCAGTAGTAGGATTTTTACAAAAGACTGATTTCTAGCAATAGAAGTCAGTCTTTTTTATATATTAGACAAAATTAATTTAAACGTAAAAAATTTTATAAATGTTAGAGTAATTCTTTAAAAGTATTTTATTGCCGTCAATGAATGATAGGTGTACAATTTAATAATCTTATAAATTATCCTAAATGCTAACCGGACGTGATATTTATAAATACGCAAAGCAATGTAGGATTATTCTTTTTTTATTACTCATAATCTAATAACAAGGAAGTACGGAAATATGAAATTAAATTATAAAACCTATATGAATAGTGCTTTCATTCGTAATTATAGGGAAATAATATAGATTCCAGTAAATCCATAAAATTTCACGAATTTACTGGCGTGATTTTAAAAACCATTAATTTTATTTAGTGGTAAAAGGAGAATAAAAAATGAGATACCTAATATTATCATGCTTAATCTTAGTCTTATCTGGATGTTATTTAGGAAATGGTCCTCCTGGAGAAAATGAGTATTGGGTAAAAAGTAATAAAAAAATTACCAATAATGATATAGATAAATGCGATCAACTTGCAGATAAATATGCATTTGGGAGCAAAAAAGAAAAGGAAAGATTTGATTACTTGCAATCTGTAGCGGATACGGATTTTGACAAATTATACTATAATAAAAAGGATTATAGCCAATATGAATCACTTCTAGACACGTATTTTAAATATAAACAGGGATGTTTTTATAGGCTAGGCTACCATTTTGCCGCCCCTTTTTATTGGTGTCTTGCTGGAAATATGGATATTTGTAAGATGAATTCTGGGTATAGTTATTATGGATTAGGCTATGTTCTCACCCCATTTTTTTCCCCACCAAAAAAGACTGATTCCCAGTAGTAGGATTTTTACAAAAGACTGATTTCTAGCAATAGAAGTCAGTCTTTTTATTTGCTTGAAAAATAAAAAACTCACCTTAGATATTTTGAGGTGAGTTTTTGTTTTAGTGGAGAAAAATCTTATTTATAACCATTTGGATTGTTTTTTTGCCAATTCCAAGTGTCACGCATCATGGTGTTAAGGTCGCGTTCTGTTTTCCAGCCTAGTTTTTCCCACGCTTTTTTCGGATCAGCATAGCAAGTTGCGATATCACCAGGGCGACGTGGGGAGATTTGATAAGGTACGTCAACGTTATTTGCACTCATAAAGGCGTTGACCATATCCAGTACAGAATAACCTGTTCCTGTGCCTAAGTTATAAACATGGCAGCCTGCGTCAGTTGCGTGCGTTTCGAGCGCTTTTAAATGCCCAAGTGCAAGGTCAACGACGTGAATATAATCACGAACCCCTGTACCGTCTGGGGTTGGGTAGTCGTCGCCGAATATAGACAGTTTCGCTAATTTACCCACGGCAACTTGGCTGATGTATGGTAAAAGATTATTCGGGATACCATTTGGATCTTCACCGATTAAGCCACTTTCGTGCGCACCCACTGGATTGAAATAGCGGAGGATAACTGCGCTTAATTTCGGATTAGCTTTGCAGGTATCCATTAAAATACGTTCTACCATATATTTTGATGTGCCGTATGGATTAGTGGTACCGCCGACAGGGGAGTCTTCAGTAATTGGCACGATTTGTGGATCGCCGTAAACGGTTGCTGATGAGCTAAATACAATGCTATAAACGCTCGCACGGAGCATTTCTTCTAAAAGCACGATAGAGCCAGTTACGTTATTTTGGTAATATTCTAACGGTTTTTGTACGCTTTCACCGACAGCTTTAAGCCCTGCAAAATGGATAACGGACGTAATAGAATGTTCGGCAAAAATTTTGCGTAAAATGTCACGATCGAGAATATCGCCACGGTAGAAAGGCACTTTTTTTCCTGTAATTTGTGCCACACGGTCTAAAGATACTTCGCTTGAATTAGATAAATTATCCAATACGACAACCTCTAATCCCGCTTTCATTAATTCTACTAAAGTGTGCGAACCGATGTATCCCGCACCGCCTGTAACCAGAATAGTCATAATTAACCTCACGAAATAAAAACGAGGCTAGTTTTTAGGAAAAGCGAGGGCTTGTCAAGGAAAGAAGTGCCGTAACTTGATTTAGGCTAAAAATGTGAATTTGTTTTGCTTTTTTCCGTATTTCCCCTTATAATGCGTCGCTCAAAGCAAATGCTTTGACAAAATACGAGAAACCGCTGGGTCGCCTGCGGTTTTATTTTTAAATTAATTTTATTAGAGAAAGCAAAAATGGCATTTACATTTGAAGCAAAAACACGTACTGCGTATGGTAAGGGTGCGAGCCGCCGCCTACGTCACAATGGTGAATTCCCAGCAATCATCTACGGTGGTGAAGAAGCACCAGTTTCTATCATCTTAAACCACGATGAAGTAAACAACGCACAAGCTCATGACAGCTTCTATAGCGAAGTTATTACTTTAGTTGTTGACGGTAAAGAAGTGCCTGTAAAAGTACAAGCAATGCAACGTCACCCATTCAAACCAAAACTAGTGCACATCGATTTCAAACGTGCTTAATTTTTAGGTTGAGAAAAAACGCCAAAGCAATTTGGCGTTTTTTTATGGCTAATAAAAAGGAGAAAAAATGAAAATTGCGCTTGGCGTAGAATATCTTGGTGAAAAATATTACGGTTGGCAACGACAAGAGAAAGTCAGAAGTGTACAAGAAGAATTAGAAAAAGCCTTGTCTTTTGTTGCGAATGAGCCGATCGAAGTCTTTTGTGCAGGGCGCACTGATTCGGGCGTGCATGCGACAGGGCAGGTTGTGCATTTTGAAACTCAAGCAAACCGCCCAGAAAAAGCGTGGACATTTGGCACCAATGCGAATTTACCTGATGATATTGCTGTGCGTTGGGCAAAAATTGTCGATGAAGATTTTCACGCACGCTTTAGTGCAACAGCACGCCGTTACCGCTACATTATTTTAAATCAAAAACAACGTGGTGCGATTTTATCTGCAGGCGTGACCCATTACCATTTGCCACTCGATCATCATAAAATGCACGAGGCAGCCCAAGCATTATTAGGCGAACGAGATTTTACTTCATTCCGTGCCGCACAATGTCAATCTAAAACCCCATGGCGTAATGTGCATCATGTCAAAGTAACGCGCCACGGCGATTATATCGTAGTAGATATTCAAGCGAATGCGTTTTTACATCACATGGTGCGAAATATTGTCGGCAGTTTATTAGAAATTGGCGCAGGCAATAAACCAGTAGATTGGATGAAAACCTTATTAGAATTAAAAGATCGCTCTCAAGCTGCCCCGACAGCAAAAGCGAACGGATTATATTTAGTCAAAGCATTTTACCCTGAACATTTTCAATTACCAGAAATGCCACTTGGTCCATTATTCCTACCTGAAAACCTCGAATAAAAGCAATTACGCCCCTTTTTTCGTAAAAATTTTTATGATTTTGCGGGCGTGATCGCATTTTTTCACTCAAAAAAAGATTTTTACTCTCTCATCGCTTTAAAGTATTTGTCTCGGAGGGAGAGTATGAACAAATTATTTATTTTACTTATCATTAGCCTATGGGCGATGAAAATCTATTCGGTAACAGAACCATTGCCACCACAACTCATGTTATTAAAGGTTTATCACGGACAATCTTTGCAAGGTTGGGTGATGAGCGAAAAACTAGATGGTGTGCGTGGTTATTGGACAGGCAAAGCACTTTATAGTCGCCAGAAACGCGTATTGACCCCTCCGCCTTATTTCACCAAGCACTTTCCGCCGTTTGCGATTGACGGCGAGCTTTTTATTCAACGCCAAGCCTTTGATGAAGTATCTCGTATCGTACGTTCACAAGGAGATAAGGGTTGGTCTAAGATTAAATTAAACGTATTTGATGTACCGAATGCTCAAGGTGATTTATTCCAACGGCTTGCTACGTTAAAACAGTATTTGCAAAAGCACCCCAATGCACCGATAAAAATTATCCCGCAAATTCCGATTCAATCAAAAACGCAGATGATGACGTTTTTTCACCAAGTGGTGGATAATGGCGGAGAAGGTATTGTATTGCGTAATCCAAAATTGAATTATCAACATGGGCGGAGTGATCAAATTTTAAAATTTAAACCCTTACTAGATGACGAATGTAAAGTGATTGCCTATCGAGATGGGCGAGGAAAATATCAAGGCATGTTAGGATCGGTTATTTGCCAAAACCAATATGGCACCTTTCGGATCGGTTCAGGATTTAGCGATAAAGAGCGCCAAAATCCACCACCAATAGGAACGGTCATTACCTATCAATATCGTGGTTTTACTAAAAAGGGATTACCTCGTTTTGCAACGTTTTATCGTATAAAATCATAGAGATATTTTTATTCCTCCTTTGCATGAATTGGGTTACACTAGCCCAAAAAATAATGATAATTGGAGGAAAGACAGATGCAAAAATTCGGTTACGAGGATCTTACAATTTTGCGAGAAGAACCGCTTTATGATGGCTTTTTTAAACTAAAAAAGATTTACTTTAAGCATAAACTGTTTGCTGGCGGGGAAAGTGATATCGTTGTGCGTGAATTACTGATTAAAGGCGCAGCCGTTGCCGTTATTGCGTACGATCCAATGCGTGATGAAGTGGTGATGGTGGAACAAGTGCGAATCGGTGCTTACGATCCAAAACTCAACAATTCACCATGGCTTTTAGAATTAATCGCAGGTATGGTCAAAACTGGGGAAAGTCCAGAAGAAGTAGCAATTCGTGAAAGTGAAGAAGAGGCGGGCATTAAAGTTGAAAACCTCACCCATGCCCTTAGCGTATGGGACAGCCCAGGTGGCACGATAGAACGTATCCATATCCTAGCGGGCATGACCGATAGCACAACCGCTCAAGGTTTACATGGTTTAGCCGAAGAACACGAAGATATCCGTGTACATGTGTTGCCACGTGAAAAAGCCTACGAAATGGTAAGCAATGGTGAAATCGATAACTGTATCGCCGTGCTTGGTTTGCAATGGTTACAATTAAATTATCAAAAATTAATCCAAGCTTGGGGATAATTTTTACGAGTTGTATTTTTATTTAGCAAAATCAAGTTATTTTTAATTTTAAGCGTCATAAAATGTATGTAAAAAGTGTGAAGTACGTCATATTTTTTTAACAAAATTGTTTAAAAAATATGAAGCTGTTAACATTTTTGAACATTTGTGAGTGCATTTAAAGAGAAAAATTTGTACCTTATGCACAGCTAATCAAAAGAGGAAAAAAACGTTGAGTGACGCTTATCAACATAATATCGATTCAGATGCCGTAAAATTTATTCAAATAACCGATCCCCATCTTTTTGAAGATGAAAGTAGTGCGTTATTGGGAATGAATACGTCGGATTCTTTTTCACAAGTTTTAAAAGAAGTGGTAGCGGATACTTTCCCTTACGAATGCGTACTTGCAACAGGTGATTTGGTGCAAGATCGTGCGAAGAAAAGCTATGAGCGTTTTTGTCAGCAAATTAAATCACTCAATAAACCTATCTTTTGGACAACAGGCAACCACGATTATTTACCCGATATGCACGAAGTATTGGGGCAGTACCCTGATTATATTTTTCCACACAAACATATTCTCATGGGTAAACACTGGCAAGTTTTACTTTTAGATAGCCAGGTTTATGGTGTGCCATACGGACGCTTAAGCCCGTGCCAATTAGCATGGCTTGATCAGAAACTCTATCAAAATCCAGAACGTTATACCTTGGTGGTTTTTCATCATCATATTATTTCGACTGATTCCGCATGGCTCGATCAGCACAATTTGCGTAATGTATATGATTTATTAACGATCTTGAAAAAATACCCTAATGTAAAAGGGATTCTCGGCGGGCATATCCATCAAAGTATGGATAAAATGTGGGAAGGTTATCGTGTGATGTCCACACCATCAACTTGTATTCAATTTAAACCCGCTAACCATAAGTTTAAACTTGACGAACTTCAGCCCGGCTGGCGCGAAGTCACCCTCCACGCAAATGGCGATATTGAAACCCAAGTTAAACGCGTCCAACAAAAAACGTTCCTCCCGAATCTGTTAGGGGAAGGGTATTAGAATTATCTTAAAGCACTCAAATAGAATAAAAGGCTAATGACTGTTAAGCAACCATTAGCCTTTTTCGTTTCTAATATTAAGCAAAGTTTTTATTGCATTTTTTCATCAAGTTTTTTACTGAGTTTATAAGCACCCGATACGGTAAAACTTGCGATAAGGGCTTTGAGTAAACCACCAGCAATAAATGGGGTGAAACCATATTCAAGGACTTTATCCGCAGGGACGAAGAATGAAAGTTGGAATAATCCAAAAACGAAAGTAGTTGCAGAGGCAATGATTGCGATAAAAAATGCGGCCATTGGGTAATTTAAAATGCCTTTGTCAGAAAAATAGCCTAGAATATAAGCAGTCGCTAAGAAACCATATAAATAGCCCCCCGTAGGTCCAAAGAAAGCAGCAATGCCACTGCTACCATTTGCAAAGACAGGTAAGCCAAGGGCACCTTCTAATAAGTAGAGTGCGACACTGGCAACCCCTGCACGTTTGCCAAATGCAAAACCAACAATGGTTACACCAAGGGTTTGTCCTGTAATGGGGACGGGTTGAAGTGGGATAGAAACTTGGGCTAATAAGGCAATAAATAGCGAACCAATGATCGCCTTAATTGCCGTGACTTTCAGGCTGTTATCAATAAAGAAAAATTTTGTTTGTTGAATAATCATCATAAGTATAACTCTTAGTTGAAAATAGAATAAAAATCGCACTATAAATGAGATTTAGAAGAAAATAAAGATGTTAGCAAAAGAATATTTTATCGCCATATATAACGATGAGGGCGTGGGTAACTTAGGTTTTACCTCTTTGTTTGCCGTAGCAGCAGAAAAACTTCGCATAGCAAGTTGCGGCTTGGGGCGTTTTCACCTATCACCAATTTCGGCAAAACAAATTTTGCAAGGCGAGTTGCACCGTTATCAGGCACTGATTGTCGGTGGTGGGGCGGATTTGCCATATTTAAATGCTTTGGGGCAGATGGGGTGTGAAAAAATTGTGCAGTTTGTCGCACAAGGTGGGCATTATCTTGGGATTTGTGCAGGAGCGTATTTTGCGTGTGATCATATTGATTTTACGGGTGAAAATAGCCGAATCGTCGGGGAGCGTTATCTAAAATTTTTTCCTGGATGTGGAAAAGGCGCATTCGCGGAATTAGCACATCATCGCCTTTATGATGGCAGTAGCGATTGCCAAAAGATGATTCAGATCATCGATTCGCATGGGAATGCCATGCAAGCTTTATATTACGGAGGCTGTGGCTTTGTGGGCGATTCTGCAAAAGTTGATCGTCACTTTTTCTATCCCAATGGTTTGCCTGCCGTGATTTCAGGGCAATGGGGGAAGGGAAGTTTTCTACTATCAGGTGTGCATTTTGAATACGATAGTGAAAGTTATCGTTGTACTCAGGGCATAAATACGGTGAACAAACAGCAGATTTATGCCGCCTTGCAGAATGGAAAGTATGGCGAGGCTATTTGGCAAAAGGTGGCGAAATTAATTTGCAAAGAATAAGGTTGCGTGAATCTTTATCTTCGTTAAAAAAGAAAAGCGATGCCCACGAGCATCGCTTTTTTACGCCCTGATTTTCGGGAAAATTTATATAATAACCTTATTTCGCACGTAATTGCTTTAAGAAAGCTTGTGTGCGTTCGTGTTGTGGGTTATGGAATAAATCTTGTGGCGCACCTTGTTCTACGATATGCCCTTTATCCATCACAATCACGGTATCTGCGACATCTAAAGCGAATTTAATCTCATGCGTCACCACAACCATCGTCCAACCTTCTTTTGCAAGGGTTTTCATGGTATTTAACACTTCTTGCACGAGTTCTGGATCAAGGGCAGAAGTCGGTTCGTCAAATAGCATCAATTCAGGTTTAATCGCCAATGCACGCGCGATACCAACACGTTGTTGTTGTCCGCCAGAAAGCTGGTAAGGATAAAGATCTTTTTTATCCGCTAAACCCACTTTCGCAAGCAGTTGTTCTGCTTCTTTTTGGACAGTTTTGGCATCACGTTTCTGGACTTGAATAGGACCTTCAGTCACATTTTGCAATGCGGTTTTATTCGGGAAAAGGTTATATTGTTGGAAAACCATGCCCGATTTACGACGCAACGCTAAAATCTCTTTACTACCATGCTTTTTAGCAAAATCAAAAAGAAGTGGGGCATTATCTTCAAATTCAATCGTTCCTTGTTCTGGAATTTCTAGGGCATTCAAACAGCGTAAAAATGTGGTTTTACCTGAACCAGAAGGACCAAGGATAACGACAACTTGCCCCTTTTTAATATCAAGATCGATACCTTTTAGCACTTTATTTTCGCCAAAAGTTTTATGAATATTACGAACTTTAATCATCAATCAATTCCTTCTCAATATTAAGAGGCAAAGCAATTTAAGCGTTTTTCAATACGCGCTTGAATTAAGAATAAAACAAAGCAGAAACACCAGTAAATCGCTGCAGCTTCAATGTAAACAGGCAAGAAGTCGTATGACATATTTGCCATTTGTTGTGCTACACGGAACATTTCTGTTACGGTAACGATTGACGCAAGTGATGTTTCTTTAAATAAACCGATAAAGGTATTACTGAGCGGTGGAATCGCTACCTTGATAGCTTGTGGAGCAATAATGCGACGGAAAGTCTGCATATAGCTCATACCAATACTATATCCCGCTTCCCATTGTCCTTTTGGAACAGAAGTAATTGCTGCACGCACAATTTCAGAACCATACGCCCCGATATTTAAAGAAAAACCGATAATTGCAGCAGGGATAGGATCAATAAAAATATTTAATGCAGGTAATCCGTAGAAAACAATAACTAATTGTACGAGTAATGGCGTACCACGGATAATAGACACATACCCTTTGACTAAACTATATAAAAGCCCGTGGAAGAACCCTTTGACTGGGGTAACACGTACTAAAGCGACTAAAACAGCAATAATCATTCCACAAATAAAGGAAACGATAGCGAGTGGAATTGATACCATTACCGCTGCTTTAACCATCGGAAGAAAGGCATCAGTGACCAAAGCAACCCGTGCATCGGTCATAAAAGGTAAACTATGTAATAAACTATTTAACACTAATATCTTTCCCGAAAAATTCAATACCAAGTTGTTTTAATGTGCCATCTTTGCGAAGTTCTTCAAGCGCAGCATTAATTTTTTCAAGCGCTTGTTCGTTTCCTTTATTTAAACCAAAACCGACAGCACGTTTGTCTGGTGATGCCCATACAATTTTATAAGGCGCATTTGGGTGTTGTTTTAAATAATCTAAAACAGATAAAGAATCGTTAAAGGTGAGATCAGCACGTTTTTGACCGATGAGTGTGAGAGCCATTGCCATACCATCAACTGGAACGATGATTGCACCATATTGTTGTGCAACTTCGCCGTAATGTGAATTTAATGCAGATGCAGCACGTTTTCCTTTAATATCATTTAACCCTTTAATGGAATTTTCATCTTTGCGGGTAACTAACACATCACTTGAATAGTCATAAGGAGCTGATTTATCAAAAGTTGCTCGGCGTGCAGGCGTGGTGAGTGAAATTTGGTTGGCAACCATATCAAAACGACCTGATTTTAACCCTGCAAGCATGCCACTCCATTCGGTTTCACGAAAATCTACTTTTACGCCTAATTTTTTTGCGACAGCACGTGTCACTTCTACATCATAGCCAGTTAATTTGCCATCTGCATTATGGTAAGTAAACGGTTTGTACGTTCCTTCCGTTCCTACCACGATAGTGCCGTGATCATTAATACGATCGATAAGGCTACTTTGTGCAAAAGCTGGCACAGCGACAGCGACCGCTACTGAGGTTAATAAAAGTTTTTTAAACATAAAAGCTCCTATAACAATCAAAAAATAAAAAGTGTAGGCATTTTAAAGGGAAGATTGGAAACATGTCAATATACTAGGGGGGAGTTTATAAAAATAACTGAATAAAATGCCTAAATATTACTTATTTGGTAGGATATTAGATAACTCAATCGTGTTATTTTACAAATAGTTAATTTAAATTTAACCGAATAATAATAGAAAAAATACATAATGTTACATCTTTTAGTAAAAGAAAAGAGTGACCTGAAAGCATTCAATAAATCAGCAATATTTATCAAATATTTTTTTAAATAGGGGACGTTTTCTATGTGTTTTTGCAGGATAATTCTGGTCGTGATAAGCCTATTTTTTCAAAATTTCTCACTAAAATGCTTAGCGAACTACTGGTACATTTAGATTAAGAAACGCTAATGTAGGGCAGAAAAATAATAAAAAAACCGCACCTTTTTAAGAAGGTTGCGGTTTTTATGTTGTCGTAATTTTGTAGAAATTAGCTCACTTCTTTAACTAAAATTAGACTGTCATCATCTGGAGTGAAAGTTGTTGTTGCGTTTGGCATTTCTTCTTTATCAAAAGCAATATCGCCTTCAATACCTGCAAGCGTACTACCTTGACGAATATTTTTAAAATCGAATAAGCGTGGATCGCAAAGGTGTGACGCCGTCACATTTTGTAACGCACTGAACATGGTTTCAATACGTCCTGGATATTGACGATCCCACGTTTGTAGCATTTCTTTAATAACTTGGCGTTGTAAGTTAGGCTGAGAACCACAAAGGTTACACGGAATAATCGGGAATTGTTTTGCATCCGCATATTTGATTAAATCTTTTTCTTTACAGTACGCAAGTGGGCGAATAACAACGTGTTTACCATCATCGCTGACCAGTTTCGGTGGCATTGATTTCATTTTGCCGCCGTAGAACATATTCAAGAATAAAGTTTCGAGCATATCATCACGGTGGTGACCGAGTGCAATTTTAGTTGCGCCTAATTCCGTTGCGGTGCGATATAAAATACCACGACGTAAACGTGAGCAGAGCGAGCAGGTTGTTTTGCCCTCAGGAATTTTTTCTTTTACGATACCGTAAGTATTTTCTTCCACGATTTTGTAATCCACACCAATACTTTCTAAATATTGTGGTAGCACGTGTTCTGGGAAGCCAGGTTGTTTTTGGTCGAGGTTTACGGCAACGATATCAAAGTGGACTGGGGCGTTATGACGGAGATTTAATAAAATATCTAATAAAGCATAGCTATCTTTCCCCCCAGAAAGACATACCATGACTTTATCGCCTTCTTCAATCATATTGAAATCGGCAATTGCATTCCCCACATTACGGCGTAGGCGTTTTTGCAATTTATTGAAATTGTAGATTTGTTTCTTATCTTGTTTGTCTTGATTGGTATTCATTCTATAAAACCATAAAATTTAAAAGTGACATATCATAAAGTGAAAGTGATTATTTGCCAAATATTTTACCGACAAATCAGGATAGGCAGAAAAGGGGGAGTTTAGATAAAAAATAAGCCCCATAACGATAGTATGGGGCTTCGTTTTTGAAAAGGTTTTTATAAAAGGAGATAAATAAAAACACTCCAAAAGAAAATTTGGCTCCTCCTGCTGGACTTGAACCAGCGACATACGGATTAACAGTCCGCCGTTCTACCGACTGAACTAAGGAGGAATAACTTCATAACCACAAGGATGAGCCGCGCATTATAGGGATATTTAAAATATTGTCAACACCTAAATGCAAAAAAATTTAAATTTTTTTAAAATTGATTATTCAAGTGAGATTAATGGCAAAATAGAGAAATAAAATTCTATCCACATTTTCTGTGGATAACTTTGTGGAAAATGCAAGAATATCACCCTTAACCCCTTAGTATTACAAGGGTTTTGAAAGATGAGTTTAAAAATGATTGAAAAATAACATTTATTTATTTTTCAATAGGTTAAAAAAGGTAAACCCCTAACAATGAAAAAAAATTAAAAAAAAATCGCCTTAAAATCTTGACATAATTACACTGTGTACAACTCAAAGACTTAACTGCTTATTTACAGGTATTTTGTGCTAACATACGATTAAATTAACAGAAGATAAAAAAAGATGAAAAGTAAAAGTTTTAAAATCCATTCTGAATTTAAGCCTGCGGGCGATCAGATTGAGGCAATAAAAAAATTAACAGAAAATATTGATGCAGGGTTAGCTCATCAAACTCTACTTGGCGTAACGGGGTCAGGCAAAACCTTTACTATTGCGAACGTAATTGCCAAAGAAAATCGCCCAACCATGATTTTAGCGCCCAATAAAACACTGGCTGCACAACTGTATGCCGAAATGAAAGCATTTTTCCCTGAAAATGCGGTAGAGTATTTTGTTTCTTATTATGATTATTACCAACCAGAGGCTTATGTACCCGCAAGCGATACTTTTATTGAAAAAGATGCGTCAGTAAATGATCAAATTGAACAAATGCGTCTTTCTGCAACAAAAGCGTTATTAGAACGGCGGGATGTTATTGTGGTTGCCTCTGTTTCAGCAATTTATGGGCTAGGTGATCCCGATAGCTATCTCAAAATGATGTTGCATTTACGCAAAGGGGCAATTATTAATCAGCGTAAAATTTTATCGCAACTGGCAGAACTTCAATATACTCGTAATGATCAAGCCTTTGAGCGTGGGACGTTTCGTGTGCGTGGGGAAGTGATTGACATTTTCCCTGCTGAATCAGACGATCAAGCATTACGCATTGAATTATTTGATGATGAAATTGAGCGCTTAAGCCTTTTCGATCCGCTCACCAATACCAGTTTTGGCGAAGTGCCGCGTTTTACCATTTATCCGAAAACGCACTATGTCACGCCACGTGAGCGTATTTTAGATACGATAGAAAAAGTAAAAGTCGAATTGGCAGAGCGTCGTGCTTATCTTTTAGAAAATAATAAGTTGCTCGAAGAACAACGTATTACCCAGCGCACGCAATTTGATATTGAAATGATGAATGAATTAGGCTACTGCTCAGGGATTGAAAACTATTCACGTTATTTGGCAAACCGCCCTGAAGGCGCGCCACCGCCGACGTTATTTGATTATTTACCAGCAGACGGGTTGTTGGTTATTGATGAATCCCACGTTACCGTTCCGCAAATTGGCGGGATGTACCGTGGCGATAGAGCGCGTAAAGAAACGTTGGTGGAATATGGATTCCGCTTGCCATCAGCCTTGGATAACCGCCCGATGAAATTTGAGGAATTTGAGGCACAAGCCCCGCAAACGATTTACGTTTCTGCAACGCCTGGACCGTATGAATTAGAAAAATCATGTGGAGAAGTGATTGATCAGGTTATTCGCCCAACAGGCTTGCTTGATCCTGAAATTGAAGTGCGCCCCGTTTCCACACAGGTTGACGATTTGCTTTCAGAATGTCGTGTACGAGCGGATAATAATGAACGTGTTTTAGTTACAGTGCTAACGAAAAAAATGGCGGAGGACTTAACGGATTATTTGGAAGAACATGGCGTACGAGTACGTTATCTGCATTCTGATATTGATACCGTAGAACGTGTAGAAATTTTGCGTGATTTACGTTTAGGCGAATTTGACGTGTTGGTGGGAATCAACTTATTGCGCGAAGGGTTGGATATCCCTGAAGTTTCTCTTGTCGCCATTTTGGATGCAGATAAAGAAGGCTTTTTGCGTTCCGAACGTTCTCTTATTCAAACCATAGGACGTGCTGCTCGAAATCTAAAAGGGAAAGCGATTCTTTATGCGGATCGCATTACTAACTCAATGGAAAAAGCGATAACCGAAACTAATCGCCGCCGTGAAAAACAAATGCAATTTAATAAGGATAATGGCATTGTGCCAAAAGGCTTAAATAAAAAGGTTGGCGAAATGTTAGATATCGGGCAGGGAAGTGGAGCGAAAAAATCAAGCTCAAATACTAAAACTGCAGAACCGAAAGCGGATTACACTTTCACTCATGATCCAAAACAATACGAAAAACAACGTAAAAAATTGGAACAAGAAATGTATAAATGCGCTCAAAATCTTGAATTTGAACGCGCTGCTGCCTTGCGTGATGAATTACACGAACTTGATAAATACTTCATCGGCGTAGCGCCAGAATAAAACACGCCTCGATTTTCACAGAAATTTATGAAAAACCCCAATAATTTTTTATCGTTGGGGTTTTCTTCATTTTAAAAGACAATATATGCTTTTAAATCAAGCAAGTAGCATATTTTTAAAGCAAATGAATATATTTAGCTAAAAAAGACTTGCAACAAAAAATATATTTGGTAATATTCGCTCCGTTCCTTAGCGAACAAGGTTATTTAGAATTTTTTCATTTTATTTAGAGAAAGAAAATGTACGAAGCTCTACTTGTTATTTACTTAATTATCGCGGTTGTATTAATCGGATTTATCCTTATTCAACAAGGTAAAGGAGCTAACGTAGGTGCTTCATTTGGTGGTGGCGCATCTGGAACTATCTTCGGTTCACGTGGTGCAGGTAACTTCTTATCGCACACAACTGCCGTTTTAGCGACAATTTTCTTTTTAATTAGCATTGCATTGGGAAATATCAATTCTCATCACAGTGCAAAGAATGAAGGTTTTAACAACCTATCACAAGTAGCAGAACAAGTTCAACAACAAGAACAGACAGCTGCGAAAACTCAAAGTAATACAGATATTCCTCGATAAGAATATCTTACATACCAAAAATGCTCTGGTGGTGGAATTGGTAGACACGCTATCTTGAGGGGGTAGTGTCCATCGGACGTGCGAGTTCAAGTCTCGCCCAGAGCACCAACTATTTAAAAATCCTTTTAAAATCAATAATTTATATTTTAATTATATACTTTACTCTATATCAGTCCGTTGTTTTTTTTAATAAAAACTGTATAATGTCCGAAATTTATAAATTAGAATAGGATATTATTAGGATGATTGATAATCTTTTCAAAGAACGTCTTCTTTCTCATGCACAACATGTATCTAAAGTTGGCAATTTTTGTACTACAGAGGAAACAACTAAACAAGCACTCATTTTGCCATTTTTAGATATTCTAGGTTTTTCACCGTATGATCCGACAAAAGTAAAAGCAGAATATTCCGCAGATTTCCAAGGTTGTAAAAATGGCGAGCGTGTTGATTATG
Source organism: Actinobacillus delphinicola (assembly GCF_900638385.1). Lineage (NCBI taxonomy): Bacteria > Pseudomonadati > Pseudomonadota > Gammaproteobacteria > Pasteurellales > Pasteurellaceae > Actinobacillus > Actinobacillus delphinicola. The sequence continues at coordinate 1,716,001 of NZ_LR134510.1, forward strand.
CATTATTTTGTCATGATCTTCCCGTGATGTTCATAGAGGCTAAGCCATACTCAGAAAATTTAAGTAACCATTCTCCTCAGTTATCAAGATATTTTAATGCTACGCCTGAAGTTACAGTGGCGGCATTGACAAACGGAAAAGAATGGTTATTTTTTACTGATTTAAATGAAAAAAACTTGATGGATCGGACACCATTCTTAAAAGTAAATTTTGAGGATGTAGAGCATTTTGATATTTCTAAGATTAAACAATTATCTAAATTCTGCTACGATAAATTTCAACCTGAGGCTTTAAGGGTGCTTGCAGAAGAAAGTATTTATCTAACGAGTTTTACTAAAACAATAAATTCTAGCCTAAAAGAAGTGGATCTTGATTTCGTTAGATATGTAGCAGGACGTTCTAATATTGGGAGACAACTTAATCAGCGTTTTTTAGAGAGTATTCAGCCAATAGTTAAGCAAGCAGTAGAAAAAGCAGTAAGTGCAATGGTTGTATATGGATTATCAGGGAAAGAGGAACCTCTAGATACTCCTTTAGAAGATTCAGCAGTTATTGATGAAACGGCACCAATTGTGGATCCAGAAAATAGTAAAATTGTTACGACTTACACGGAACGATTACTTTTTGATTATGTTCAGATGATTGTTGGTGATGAGATTAATATTGTTGCAAAAGATACTGAAAGCTATTTCAATATATTGTTTGATGGGAAATCAAATAGATGGATGCTACGTTATTTCGATAATAGGCAACGTCCATCAATCATTGTTCCGATTGATTTGACAGAGGAGCATAAAAAAGAAATTAAACGAGCAAAACTGGAATTGAATGGTAACCAAATTATTATTGATCGCCCAGAAAATATCTTACGATTAAGTGGAATAATTCAGGATTGCTTAGAATATTGTCAGGATGATAATAATTTTAGAAGAAGCAATTCTTAGTGTGATTTCTAACAAAAGCTCGGTTAATCCGAGCTTTTTTATAGAGTTTATTTTTCTCTTACTTCAGTTTTAGAAACTAATGAATCTTTACTTCTTATTTAAAGCTAGAAATATATTTATTATCTAATTTTGATTAGGTTATAATGATATAGTTTCATGCATCATGTAATCATATAGACATAGCAACTTTCTGTAGGGGGTAGTATGTTTATTTGGATAGTCTTTTAAATATAATTCACATTCCTCCAATGTGATATTCTTTTTATATACATTATAAAAAATAGTATCTTCTTTTAAGGATTTTGTAATATCTTCATTATGTTGAATATCATCAATACTATTAGCCTCTATATACGCTTGGTTTTTCATAATTGCTTGCTTTAATTTTGAGACTTGATTGTTTTTATAGGTATCCACGTTTTGGAGATTATTGAAAATCTTACTAAATCCATAAATTGGGAAAAAATTTCTACTATTTATATTTTGATTATTTATAAAACTAACTAACGAATTATTTTTCTCTTTAAGAAGAGTAAAATAGTTAGCCATAACTTGTGATGACGTGTGGTAAACATAGGTAATACTTCTTTTGGAACCAATGAATAAAATTTTATCATTATTACTTAAAGAGTCCAAATCTTCGGTAAGATTAACTTCTATATTTGCACTATTCACGATTTCTGCTACAATATTCTGCACTTTTCGAATATCTAATGTAGATATTGGGAGTTGTAATTTAGATATTTCTGTATATAAGTTTGAATAATTATCAGTTTTTAATTTATTAATTCTTATTGTTTCATATCCTTCTAACTCTATATCATGTTCACATACATCATCAGATTGAGATCCTTCTTCATATTCTATAAGTAAAAAATTATCTCTAATTTTTTTTGCCTGATCTGTATTAGGTTTTACATAATTAAAAATAGTTTTTAAAAGTGCTTTAATATTTTCATCGCCAATACTATATCCAATAAATATTATTGGATGGTGAATAAATAAAGATAATAACTGAGCTCTGATTAACTCGTAGGACTCTTTAAATTTTTTATAATCATCTTCTGTTATAATTAAGCTAGCAGGATCATTTATACAACCATGCACTTTATATATAGAACCGTACGGATTGCTCAGTAAGATATTATTTCCAACAAGTGGATCAAATTCAAGAATTTCTTCGATTAATAAGTCATAATTAGTTGTAATGATTGAGCTAATATTTTTTTTTGCTTTTTTTAATAACATAAGCTCTTCTTTTAAAAGAGGGGTAGTCTTCTTTTCTAAGTTTGACAGCATTTCTGTAATTAAGATTTTAAATCTACTTGCTTCCTTATTTAATTTTGTAAGTTCAAAAAATTTATTATTAATTTGTTCAAAGTCGGGATGACGTCTATTCTCTTTTTTTCCAAGAATATTTTTTGTATCAGTTTCAAGATCGCTAGCAATTTTGGGAAAAATCTGAGTATTATTATTTGAATGTTTTATCTTATAGTGTGCTTTTAATTCTAAATATCTTTCTTCGTCTCCGTGTATTTTGTATGCGATGTTCTCTAGTAGATCATTCCAGTTAAATGAGTTTTTTAAATATCGTAGGCTAAAGCCGCTGCCAATAAAAAGAACGGGGTAATTATGAAAATTTTTAACAAAATCAGAAAGTTTCACTATTTAGACTCCTATATTAATATATAGGTCTAGCCTATCAAGTACATGCATAGACTTCAATAAAAAAGTGTTTATAAAGACCAAAGCCCGACACACTCGGGCTTTGTACTCATGTAATAAGAATTTATTTCTCTCTCACTTCAGTTGTAGAAGTGGTTGATTTTACAAGGTCGATGCCGTGTTCGCAGTCTTTGCGATGTTTGTAGCCGTTACCACCTGTTGCAATAATATTACCGTTGCCTGCAACTAGGCGCCAGCGAAATTCGCCTGCTTTATCAGTGTAAATTTCAAAATGCATAATAAACTCCTGTGGAATTTGATCATCAATTTATCATCTTAAATAAGATGGGATGCCTAAGGTAGAAATAGGTCAACCATTTTATACGGTCTATAAACTTATCAACTTAGGTTCGTACACCTTAGCACTACACAAAAATTAGTCAATAATAAAAGATTAAAAATTAATCATGTATAAAATAATTTTACTTTATTTTAGTTATGATGATATTACTAGAATATGATCTTTAAAAAATAAAAAAGGCACTGTGAGGTGCCTTTCATGGTACAAATTTACTCAATTAGCAACATTTTTCTGGATGTTGAAATTTTTCAATTTGGCTCATAATCGTATCAATATCTTCAGTTACATCCCAAATCGTACCATTTTTAAAGAAAATACGAGTAAGCGTTTTTCCTTGTAAATTTTGGATTGGTGTAATGATTTGTGTACGTTTTAAGTTGATAATAACTGGACTATTATCTACAGAAGTAAGTTTAATAAATTTAGACATATTATGCTCCTTTGTTGTGTTTGTGGTTGAATTTAGGACAAACTTTAAGCGCATATAAAGATATTTTTATTGATATAAATCAATAAAAGTAATAGAACAGTATAAAAATTATACTTTTTGATTATGTGTATTTATCTATTAGTTTAGAAATTTTTAAGATTAGTACAGGGGGAGAGAAGTTTATAAAAGCGATAAAAAATACGCCCCAAAAATCATAAAAATTTATGAAAAATGGGGCGTAAAAAATATAAAATAAAGATATGTGTTAAGAATAATGACTATCTAAAGTGATTTTCCCCGAGTAGTGATATTCTCGATTTATTTTCGATTGAATCCATCTTTCATGAAACTTTAAATTATGAACTGGATCAGGAATGGTGATAAATCGGGGATTGTTATTTAAATTTAGTACTACTGTAATAATATAATTATTTTTATATTCTTTTGCTTTAATAAACTCATTCTCAGTGAGCCTAAAAGTTCCTTCGGTATGGCGAATCCCTTTTATCTCTGATAGAAAAATATTATTTTCTGTGGTAATTTGAAAATCATATCCATCTCCATATAAACGGGCATCTTCTAAAGAACCATTTTTAAAAATATCTATCCTTTTGAAATTATTTATAAAAAATAACTCTGCTTCCAATCCAGTAGTTTGCAGTTTTTTAAATTTAGATTGTAAAATTGGTTTGATATTTGGGGTATCAATTTGTAAGAAATATTGGTTTTTTAAATATAATTTAATAATATTAGCAAACCCTAAAGCATTTTCATTTCCAAATAAATTATCAATAAATATTTTTCTGTGACGGTATGCGTCTTTCTTTTGCCACCATCCTTTCCGATGATTAGGAAAAAAGGGATCAAATAAATCCATTCTATTTTTTATTACTGATGGCGTTGCTGCTAATCCAATTTTTACACAATATTTAAAAAAATCTGTTTTAGATTTAAAATTAAAATGCTGAATAAGATCATTATCAAATTTAGCAAGTCCGTATCCTATAAGATTAAGAATTTCATAGTTTTCGTGTTTATTCATGAGTATTTTTATTATTTTTCTTTTTAGTATATTTTTTAGGAGATGAAATATTTTTGCTTACGGTACTTAATTCACGCAATGCCTCAAAATTCTGATACTGCAGAAGATCAGGTAAGAGGGCGAATAGGTTTTGCATAAACTCTTGGTATGTGGCTTGTTGTTGGCTGATTTTATTGAGTTGTTGTTCCCAATGTGCCGTCATGTCTGGTTTGGTTGCGATTGGCGGAAGGGCATTGATAAGCGCTTTGCCGATTTCGGTACTGTGAATGTTACGACCTTGTTTACGCAAGAAACCACGTTTAAAGAGCAATTCAATAATGCCGGCACGGGTTGCCTCGGTGCCGAGACCATCGCTTTCACGTAGAATTTTTTTCAGTTCTTTATCTTCCACAAATCGTGCAATACCTGTCATGGCGGAAAGTAATGTTGCATCGCTGAAATGGCGTGGTGGTTGTGTTTTTTTCGTTAAAATTTCAGCTTTTTCACAGAACAGAATATCGCCTTTTTTTACTTCATAAAGCGGATTTTCCACGCCACGATTTTCGTCATTATTTTTTTCACTTTTTAGTAACGTTTTCCAGCCCGCACTTTGTAGTTGGCGATTTTGAGCGACAAATTTTCCGCCCGCAATTTCTAATTCAATGCGACGTTTACGATAATCCGCATCTGGGCAGAATTGCATTAAATATTGGCGAGCGATGAGGGTATAGACGCGTTGTTCATCGTGATTTAAATGCACTTTATGCGATTTTATAGTTGGAATAATCGCATGGTGCGCCTCAACTTTTTTGCTGTCCCAACAACGATTTTTTTGTTCTGGATTGATGATATCAGGTAACGGTTGATAATCTTCTAATTGCGCACTAATGGCTGATAAAACCTTATGGCGATCGGCAAATTGTTCTTGTGGGAGATAACGACAATCGGAACGTGGGTAAGTAATCAGTTTGTGCGTTTCGTAAAGGCGTTGGCAGCAATCCAGCACTTGTTGAGCTGAAAGCTGGTAAAGGCGTGCGGCATCGATTTGTAAACTTGATAAAGAGTAAGGTAACGGTGCTGTTTCGAGTTCTTGTTTATCAATATAATTGGTTACTTTTGCAGGTTGTTGTGTGACTTTGTTGACGACTAATTCTGCCAGTGAGCGTGATAAGATGCGCCCATCCTCATCTTGATAGTCTTCACACGCTTTACTTGGTTGCCACATTGCTTTAAAAGGGGCTTGATTAAAGAAAGGTGAGCTTTCATCTTGGGTGATGATATCGGCTTGAACTTCGTAATAATCTTTTGGTTGAAAATGTTCGATTTCGTGATCACGATTGACGATAAGCCCAAGTACGGGGGTTTGAACACGCCCAACGGAAAGCACGCCTTGAAACCCTGCACGTTGCCCGAGAATGGTGTAATTGCGAGTGAGATTAATCCCGTAAAGCCAATCCGCTCGGGCGCGTGCGAGTGCAGACGTAGAAAGGGGAATAAAGTCACTGTTATTGCGCAGTTGTTCCACGGCTTTTTTGACGGCAGAAGGCGTTAAGTCGTTCACTAAACAACGTTTAATATTTTGAATTTTTTCACGTGGTAATTGTGCGTAATGAAAGACTTCATCTACCAGTAATTGTCCTTCTCGATCCGGGTCGCCTGCGTGTACCACTTCATCGGCTTGATTAATAAGCTTAATAACTGTATCAAGCTGTTTTTTAACGTCGGGGCGTGGAATCAGTTTCCATTGTTGAGGCACAATGGGAAGATATTCACGTCGCCATTGTTTAAATTGTGGATTGTAGGCATCAGGCTCAGCTTGGCTAAGCAAATGACCAATACACCAAGTCACATAATCATTGTTACCACATTGAATAAAACCATCACCTCGTTTATGAGGTTGAGGTAAGACATCGGCAATCGCTCTAGCAAGACTGGGTTTTTCGGCAACAAATACACGCATAATAGATAAAATTCAATAAAATAAGAGGGGTGTATTCTAGCATATTGTGAAGTTTTTCGCTAAAATGCGACTTGTTTTTTAATAAATTTAGGAAAATATTATGTTTGGAAAAGGTGGCTTAGGCGGCTTGATGAAACAAGCACAGCAAATGCAAGATCGCATGCAAAAGATGCAAGAAGAAGTTGCAAAACTTGAAGTAACTGGCGAATCTGGCGCAGGCTTAGTAAAAATCACCATTAACGGCGCACATAACTGCCGTCGTATTGAAATCGATCCGTCTTTAATGGAAGATGATCGTGAAATGTTAGAAGATTTAATCGCAGCGGCATTCAATGATGCAGTACGCCGTGCTGAAGAACTTCAAAAAGAAAAAATGAAAGAAGTGACTGCGGGTATGAGTTTACCACCAGGCTTTAAACTTCCTTTCTAATCCCTCGTTAATTCACCGCACGTTTTACATTTTGTAGCGTGCGGTCTTTTCTTTGTTATCGTAAAATATTATGCAAACCAGTCCATTATTAGAAGAACTCATCGAAAAATTACGTTGTTTGCCGGGTGTAGGTCCTAAATCCGCACAGCGTATGGCATATCATTTGTTACAACGTAACAGAAAGGCAGGGCAAGAACTTGGGCAAGTTTTAGAAAAATCAATGGCGCAGATTGGACATTGCTCAAAGTGCCAAACATTTACTGAGCAAGAAGTGTGTGCGATTTGCCATAATCCTCGTCGCCAAGCAAGTGGGCTTTTATGTGTCGTAGAGCAACCTGTAGATATACAAGCGATAGAACAAACAGGGCAATTTTCAGGGCAATATTTTGTGTTAATGGGGCATCTTTCTCCGTTAGATGGCATTGGACCTCGAGAAATTGGTCTGGATAAGTTACAAATGCGCTTAGAACAAGAACAATTTAATGAAGTGATTCTTGCAACAAATCCAACGATTGAAGGTGATGTGACTGCGAATTATATTGCGGAAATGTGTCATCAATATCATATTAAAGTGAGTCGTATTGCGCATGGTATTCCTGTTGGTGGCGAATTAGAGATGGTAGATGGAACAACACTTATGCATTCGTTTTTAGGTCGTCGTGAAGTTAGAGAAGATTAGCCTAATATAAAATTCTCAAAAAACGTTTAAAAAAATACCAGCAAATACCATTTCAGGATGATTTATCTCTTTAAAAGAGCGATTTTTATACTAAAAGAGATTAAAATATAACTGTTTTTATAAAAAATACTTTTAAATCTTGCAAATTTTAACTAATTTGATAAAAATAATACCGCTTTATAGGGATAAGGCGTTTTGTCTTATTAATTTTGTCCGTCTGTGTTGATACGCTCAGACATTAAACCACAGAAAGAGGTTCGTTATGGAAGTTGGTGTTGTTAAATGGTTTAATAATGCGAAAGGCTTCGGTTTTATTGCGGCTGAAGGATCAGATGAAGATATTTTTGCCCATTATTCAGTTATTGATATGGACGGATATCGTACATTAAAAGCAGGTCAGAAAGTTTCTTTTGAACGTGTTCAGGGTGAAAAAGGATCACATGCTACTAAAATTGTTCCTATTATTGGAGAAAAAAAATAATATAGGGATAGTTTAAAAGAGCGCTCAGAAATGAGCGCTTTTTTTATGGAAGAAATTTATCGTGCTAAAATTAGTCATGATTTATTAGATCGTAAGAGGAAAAAGCATAAAAACGCTATGATAAAGTACGATTGTTTAAGAATAATGCAGAAAAGGCGTGATTTTTTAATGGCTTGATATTATTATCTATATCATTTTTAATTTGAAAAAATTATATTGGAAATTTTTCACAAAACGAGAGGAAAGTATGGAAAACCTAGCGGAAATTACACAACAGGCGAAAGACGCCATTAATGCGTTAGAAGAAAATCGCCTTGATTTGCTTGATGCATTACGTGTGGAATATTTTGGTAAGAAAGGGCATTTTACACAGTTAATGCAAGGCTTACGTAATGTAGATCCCGCTGAACGTCCTAAAGTTGGGGCAAAAATTAATGAAGCAAAACAGGAAGTTCAAGAACTTTTAAATGCGAAAAAACAAGCATGGGAAGAAAATGCACTTAACGCACAATTAGCAGCAGAAAGTATTGACGTGAGCTTACCAGGTCGTCGTCCTGAATTAGGCGGATTACACCCAGTGACCATGACCATTAATCGCATCGTTCAATTTTTCTCTGAATTAGGCTTTACTGCTGAAGAAGGTCCAGAAATCGAAAATGATTATTATAACTTTGATGCGTTAAACATTCCTGCACATCACCCAGCACGTGCCGATCACGATACTTTCTGGTTTGATGTAAAACATCTTTTAAGAACCCAAACTTCTGGTGTGCAAATCCGTACCATGGAGAAAAAACAACCTCCAATCCGTATTCTAGCTCCTGGACGTGTGTACCGTAACGACTACGACCAAACACATACACCAATGTTCCACCAAATTGAATTGCTCTATGTAGACAAACACGCAAACTTTACGGAATTAAAAGGTTTATTACACGATTTCTTACGTGCTTTTTTTGAAGAAGATCTAAAAGTACGTTTCCGTCCATCTTATTTCCCATTCACTGAACCATCAGCGGAAGTGGATGTAATGGGCAAAAACGGAAAATGGCTTGAAGTATTAGGTTGCGGTATGGTGCATCCAAATGTTTTACGCAATGTTGGTATCGATCCGAATGAATATTCAGGTTTTGCGGTAGGTATGGGCGTTGAGCGTTTAACTATGCTTCGTTACAACGTAACAGATTTACGTGCATTCTTTGAAAATGATCTCCGTTTTTTAGAACAATTTAAATAAGTGTATTGACGATATTGAAGGATTAACAAATGAAATTTAGTGAAAATTGGGTAAGAGAATGGGTAAATCCCGAAGTTGATAGCGATACGCTTTGCGACCAACTCACTATGCTTGGTTTAGAAGTAGATGGCGTTGAAAAAGTAGCAGGTGATTTTACAGGCGTTGTGGTTGGTGAAGTTGTGGAATGCGCACGTCATCCAGATGCAGATAAATTACAAGTAACCAAAGTAAATGTTGGTGGCGATCGTTTATTAGATATCGTTTGCGGTGCGAAAAACTGCCGCTTAGGCTTAAAAGTAGCTTGTGCGACCGAAGGTGCGGTTTTACCAGGTGATTTTAAAATTAAGAAAACTAAATTACGTGGTCAACCATCAGAAGGTATGCTTTGCTCATTTAGTGAATTAGGCGTAGAAGATGGTTCAGAAGGTATTTTAGAATTACCAGCAGATGCACCTATCGGTATGGATTTCCGTGAGTATTTAGATTTAAATGATAATATGATCGAAATCAGCTTAACCCCAAACCGTGCAGATTGTTTAAGCATTATGGGCGTGGCTCGTGATTTAGCTGTGTTAAACCGTTTACCGTTGAATCAAGAAGACATTAAAACTGTGCCAGCAACTATCGCAGATAAAGTGGCGATGGAAGTGAAAGAGCCTGCTGCTTGTCCACGTTATTTATTACGTATGATTAAAAATATCGATATGAATGCGAAAACACCACGTTGGATGCAAGAAAAATTACGTCGTGGTGGTATTCGTTCTATCGATCCTGTTGTGGATGTAACAAACTACATCTTATTAGCCTACGGTCAACCAATGCACGCATTTGATGCCGATAAAGTCGCTCAACCTGTACAAGTGCGTTTTGCTAAACCTGAAGAAGAATTAACGCTTTTAGATGGTAATACTGTAAAACTTAAAGAAAATACATTAGTTATCGCTGACCAAAATGGTGCATTAGCGATGGCAGGTATTTTCGGTGGCGAAGCAAGTGGTGTGACTGCAGAAAGTAAAAATATCATTTTAGAAGCTGCATTCTTTGCGCCATTAGCCATTACTGGTCGCGCACGTCAATATGGTTTACACACTGACTCATCACACCGTTTTGAACGTGGTGTAGATTTCGCTATTGCTGAAAAAATGATGGAAAAAGCAACCGCATTAATTTTAGAAATTTGTGGTGGTGAAGCAGGTGAAATTTGCAAAGTAGAAAGTGCAGAAAATTTACCGAAAATTGAGGCGATCACATTACGTCGTGAAAAATTAGATAATCTGCTCGGTCATCATATTCCGACTGAACAAGTTACTGATATTTTAAACCGTCTTGGTTTTGATGTCGCTTATACCGATGATAAATGGCAAGTGACACCAACAAGCTGGCGCTTTGATATTCAAATCGAAGAAGATTTAATTGAAGAAGTGGCGCGTATTTATGGGTATAACAATATTCCAAATAATGCACCGCTTGCACATTTACAAATTAACGAACGCCCAGAAAAAGAATTAAATATCAATCGTATTCGTCAAGCATTTGTTGACAGCGATTATCAAGAAATTATTTCTTATAGCTTTGTGGATCCAGATATTCAACGCCATCTTCATCCAGAAATGGAAGCATTGATTTTACCAAATCCGATTTCTAAAGAAATGTCAGCAATGCGTCTTTCTTTATTGACAGGTTTACTTGGTGCGGTGCTTTATAACCAAAATCGTCAACAAAGTCGTGTACGTTTATTTGAAACTGGATTACGTTTCGTTCCAGATGAAAATGCAGAAAGCGGTGTACGTCAAGAAATGATGCTTGGTGCGGTGATTTGTGGTGATCGTTTCCCAATTACTTGGGAACGTAAAGGTGAAAATGTGGATTTCTTTGATCTTAAAGGAGATTTAGAACGCATTTTATCTTTGACAAAAGCTGGAAATCGTCTTCAATTTGTAGCAAAATCATTTACAGCATTACATCCAGGTCAATCAGCAGCCATTTTATTAGATGGTGAAGAAATTGGCTTTATCGGAACCGTACATCCGAAAGTGATTCAAACTTTAGGACTTTCTGGTAAACCAGTGGTAGCTGAAATTAAATGGTCTGCGATTAATGAACAAAAAGTACCAAGTGCAAAAGAAGTTTCTCGTTTCCCTGCGAATAAACGTGATCTTGCGTTGGTGGTGGACAAAGATGTTCCTGCACAAGCAATTCTTAATGCTTGCCAAGAGGCTGGTGGTGAACAACTTGTGAATGTGACATTATTTGATGTGTACCAAGGTGCAAATCTTGAAGCGGGTAAGAAAAGCTTAGCGGTCAGCTTAACTATTCAAGATACGCAAAAAACCTTGGAGGAAAAGGATATTAACGCCGTGATTTCAGCTGTGCTCAGTGCGTTAGAATCTCGTTTTAATGCCTATTTAAGAGAGTAAACTATGACTTTAACAAAACAAGATATTGCAAAACGTCTCATAGAATCGCTTGGACTCGATAAAGACGACGCAAAAATGTTAGTGGAAAGTTTTTTTGAGGAAATTCGAGCTTGCCTGGAAGCGGGCGAGGATGTGAAGTTATCGGGTTTTGGTAATTTCGAATTACGCGAAAAGGCATCAAGACCTGGTCGCAACCCAAAAACTGGAGAAAGTGTTCCCGTATCAGCACGTCGAGTTGTTGTTTTTAAACCAGGACAGAAACTTCGGAAACGAGTTGAGAAAACCATTCCAAAACATTGATGAAACATCTTGACTGTTAGTTATTAAACTCATTTTCACTCCTCAATTTTGCATAAAATTTATGCCGAATTGGGGCGTGATCTTACGCCTTTCATCTAAGACTCTTATTTTTTATTTTCGAGTTATATAAGAAAGATAACAAAAACAATCATAAATTAGTATTGATAATAATTCTCATTTGTATTAATAATACGCCCAATGACTATTTTAGGGGAGAGAAATATGCGTTATTTACTTACATTGTTATTTGTTTTTTATACCGCTTCAGTATCAGCAAAGCTTAATGTTATTACAACATTTACCATTCTTCAGGATATCGCTCAAAATGTTGGTGGCGATAAAGCAACAGTCAAATCTATAACTAAAGCTGGTGCCGAAATTCACCAATATCAGCCTACACCCAAAGACATCATCAAAGCGCAAAATGCAGATTTGATTTTATGGAATGGTCTTTATCTGGAAAGTTGGTTTGAACGTTTTTTTGAAAATATGCCACCAATTCCTTCTGTGGTTGTCACTGAGGGTATTCAGCCACTTTCTATTTATAAGGGACCTTATAAAGGTAAACCCAATCCTCACGCATGGATGTCACCCCAAAATGCGATTTTATATGTCAATAATATCAGAGATGCATTTATTAAATACGATCCTGAAAATGCAGAAACATATAGAGAAAATGCAAGAAATTACATTCAAAAGATTGAAAAATTGGATCAAAAATTTCAAACCGTTTTTTCTAAAATTCCAGAACAAAAACGATATTTAGCAACTAGTGAAGGTGCATTCGGGTATCTTGCGAAACATTACCATTTGAAAGAGGCCTATTTATGGTCAATTAATGCTGAACAACAGGGAACCCCGCAACAAGTGAAAGAGCTTATTGATCTGGTTCGTGCAAATCAAATTCCTGTTATTTTTAGCGAAAGTACGATTTCTGATAAACCTGCAAAACAAGTTGCTCATGAAAGTGGTGCAAAATATGGCGGGGTACTATATGTTGATTCTCTCTCTACAAGTAAAGGACCTGTTCCGACTTATTTGGATTTATTAGATAAAACAATTACGACTATTGCCCAAGGCTTTGGAGTATATAATGAAAAATAATATGATTACCGTAACGGATTTGGCCGTTCGTTATAATAATGGACATCTTGCAATTTACGATATTAATTTTTCTTTACCAAATAGTATGATTTGTGCCTTAATTGGAATTAATGGTAGTGGGAAATCAACACTTTTTAAAAGTTTAATGGGTTTAATTAAACCTCAAAAAGGGAAAATAGAAATATGCGAACTCCCTATTAATAAAGCATTAAAAGCTAATTTAGTTTCGTATGTTCCACAAATTGAAGAAGTAGATTGGTCATTTCCTGTAACGGTTTATGATGTTGTAATGATGGGGCGTTATGGACATATGAATTTTCTTCGTATACCGACTAAAAATGATAAATTAAAGGTACAAAATGCACTTGAAAAAATGGGAATATCAGATTTACAAGATCGTCAAATTGGAGAGTTATCTGGCGGTCAAAAGAAACGTGTTTTTTTAGCAAGAGCATTAGCGCAAGAAAGTCATATATTTTTATTAGATGAGCCATTTACTGGTATTGATGTTACAACATCTAATATTATTATTTCTCTTTTAAAAGAATTAAGAGAAATGGGAAAACTTATTTTAATTTCTATGCATAATTTAAATGCTATTCCTAACTTTTGTGATCATATTATTATGTTAAATCGTCAATTAATTGCCGAAGGAAGTATTGCAGATACCTTTACTCAAGAAAATTTAGAAAAAGTATTTGGTGAACAGAACAAGAAAGAAGATAAATCAGTAGCAGTTATTGATAAAGAACATCTTTGGAATATGACAAGCGGTGAGCCTTCTATTTCGATTTAGGGAGAGGGAGAATGAGTTTTTTAGAACCTTTTCATTATCAATATATTATTAATGCGATGTTGTTAAGTGCCTTAATTGGCGGTATTTGTGCGTTTCTTTCAGGGTATTTAATTCTAAAAAGATGGTCTTTAATTGGTGATGCATTATCCCATTCAGTCGTTCCTGGTGTAGCGATAGCTTATTATTTAGAAGTCCCTTATGCAATTGGTGCTTTCTTTTCGGGAATCTTTGCTGCTGCTAGCATTCTCTGGATAAAATCATTATCTAAATTACGTGAAGATGCCATTATAGGTTTTATTTTTACAACTTTTTTTGCCCTAGGATTATTGATTATCTCGTTACATCCAACAGCAGTAAACATTCAGGAAATTATTTTAGGAAATATTCTAGGCATCTCACAAAATGATATTTATCAGGTTTTAATTATTGCTTTTGTGAGTATTGTATTACTGTTCTGTTTTTGGAAAAATTTGATGCTTATATTCTTTGATGAAGTTCAAGCTAAATTAGTTGGATTAAATGTAACAGCATATAAATTATTATTTTTTACTTTATTAAGTGCATGTATTGTTGTGGCATTACAAACAGTCGGGGCAATTCTTGTGATTGCAATGGTTGTCACACCAGGTGCAACGGCTTATTTATTAACGGATAGATTTCAACAATTATTAAAAATTTCAGTATTGATTGGTGTCATTATATCTGTCTTAGGGGTTTATATGAGTTATTTTCTAAATGGTTCAACGGGTGGCGTAATTGTTTCATTGCAGACATTATTATTTCTTGCTGCTTTCTTATTTTCTCCTAAATATGGTTGTTTAATATCACATAGAGGAGAAAAGCATGAGTTGGATTGATCTATTATCTGAACCCTTTACTTATCCTTTTATGCAACGTGCCTTGTTTGTCGCAGTTATTGTTGCAACGATTTCAGCAATTTTATCTTGCTATTTAGTTTTAAAAGGTTGGGCATTAATGGGGGATGCATTATCACATGCAGTTTTACCAGGTATTGTTATTGTTTATTTACTAAATCTTCCTCTTATTATTGGTGCATTTCTTTCGGGAATATTTTGTGCATTTAGTATGGGGTATATTAAGCAACATTCTCGATTAAAAGAGGATACAGTCATGGGAATTGTATTTGCTGGTATGTTTGCGTTTGGTTTAGTGCTTTTTAGCAAAATTGAATCAGAACAGCATTTATTACATATTCTCTTTGGTAATATACTTGGTATCACAAGAGGTGATTTCTATCAAACATTGATTATTTCAGCAATAGTAATATTAGTTTTATTATTAAAAGGCAAGGACTTTGTTCTATTTTGCTTTGATCCTAATTATTGTCATGTTGCAGGACTTTCTCCGAAAAAACTTCATTATTTTTTACTCAGTTTATTGACCCTCACCATTGTTATGGCAATGCAAGTTGTTGGTGTTATTCTGGTTGTGGCCATGTTAATTTCACCAGGTATGACAGCCTATTTATTAACGAAACAGTTTTATCAAATGGTTACCATTGCTATCTTTTTTTCATTATTGAGTAGTTTCTTAGGGCTTATCGTTAGTTATTATCTTGATGCCTCACCTGGTGCATGTATTATCTTAATTCAGGCGATTTTCTTCATGGTTGTCCTTGCCTTGGTTCAATTAAAAAATAAGATTCAAATAAATTTTTCCGAAAATTGAGGCGTAGCAATTTAACAAAAAATTTGAGAAAATAATCGCAGTATATTCATCATGAAGGAGCGTTGTATGAAGCTTTATCTATACGATCATTGTCCCTATTGTGTACGACCGCGCATGTTAGTAGGACTTAAAAATTTACGTGTGGAAGAAGTTACTTTATTAAATGACAATGAAGCCACTCCAATGGCATTGATTGGAAAAAAAGTTGTCCCAATTCTTGTGAAAGATGATGGTTGTGCGATGGGCGAAAGTCTGGATATCGTGCGCTATTTTGATGAAAAATTTGGTCCCAAGATTTTAAAAGATGAAGTTCGACCTGAAATCAAAGCGTGGTGTGAAGATGTCGGCAGTTATTATTATCGATTATTACACCCGCGCTGTATCCAGCTTGGATTACCTGAATTTTCAACGGCTGGCGCAATTGAATATTTTGTGAAAAAGAAAAGCGTGAAAATTGGTAACTTTGAACAAAATGTCCGTAATTCAGCGTACTATATTGAAAAGTTAGAATTAGATTTAGCACGACTTGGCGCATTAATTAAAAAGCCAACCAGTCTTAACGATGAATTGTCTTATGAAGACATTCTCGTTTTCCCGATGTTACGTAATTTAACTTGCGTAAAAGGGTTGCGATTCCCTCATAAAGTGAAAACTTATGTAGAAAATATGGCAAAGGCGACACATATTCCGCTATTTTACGATAAACAACGTTAATGAATTGCAAGAGGAAGTCCTAGTGATTTCCTCTTTTTTATTTATGTAATTTTTTTTCATTTCCAGATTTTGCTAAAATAACATAACTTTATTCTTAATCACGCATACGTTATGACAGCAAAAACCATCCAGCCTTTAAATCCGATTACCTTACCTTTGAATAAAACCAGTCTAATTGAAGCCTCAGCAGGGACGGGGAAAACGCATACCATCGCCTCGCTTTATTTACGCTTATTACTTCAAGTCGGCGAAAATGCCTTTGCAATCCCATTGCGTGTCGATCAAATCTTGGTAGTAACTTTTACTAAAATGGCGACAGAGGAATTAAAAGGGCGTATTCGGGAACGTATCCATGAGGCAAAACTTGCCTTTGAAGCAGTGAGAGCGGCAGGGGATTGCGAACAATTTAAAGATAATCCATTTTTATACGATTTAATTCAGGCAGTGTTTAAAACGTCAAATCTGGATATTGCGATTACGCAACTTTCTCTCGCCGAGCAAGATTTTGACCTTGCAGCAATTTTTACGATTCATAGTTTTTGTCAGCGTATGTTAAGACGTTATGCGTTTAATTCAGGTTTGCCTTTTGAGATCCAATTATTAGAAGAGGGCGATGAATTAAATTTAAAAACTCGCTTTGCGGATGAAGTGTGGCGTGAGAGTTTTTACCCGCAATCTTTAGAAGTGACGAAATTTATTGCTAAAAATGGCGTTTCACCTGACGCACTTCTCGATCGTTTACGTAATTTAATCGGTAAGGATATTGCGATAAATCTTTCACAAAAAGATATGTTAACCAGCTCAACTTTATCTGATTTTTTACAAGAACAAGCCATTTTGCAGGCAGATTTTGCCAAAATTCAAACGAATTTTAAGGCGCAGTGGTTGGCACATTGCGCTGCTTTAGAAAGTCTTTTTGATGAAAATAGTGCAAATATTGCCAGATATGCGACAAAAGGCGTGTCTAATTATCTTGGCTACTTTAACGATATGAAAACATGGGCAAGTCAATCTGATTTTGCCTTAGCACCTGATAGACTTTCAAAATATTTTACGCAGTCGGCACTTGAGAACAACCTTAAAAAAGGCATAAATCCATTTACCCACCCGTTGCTCACCCTTGCGGAAGATTATGCGCAAGCGGAGGCGGAATTTGCGCAGAAATATGCAGAAAGCATAAAACTTTTCGCTTACTATTTTTCTAAAGAAGTGACTCATAAACTGCGTGACTATAAAGAAAACCATACCGAGAAATCGTATGACGATTTGTTATGGTTAATGGAAAAAGCATTGCGTGGTGAGCAAAGTGAGCAATTTGCACAAGTTATTCGCCATCAATATCCCTTTGCAATGATTGATGAATTCCAAGATACCGACCCGCAACAATATTTTATTTTTAACGAAATTTACCTAAAAGCGCATCAAGATAGCGCTCCAAGCGGATTTCTGATGATCGGCGATCCAAAACAATCAATTTATAAATTCCGTGGTGCGGATATTTTTTCTTATCTAAAAGCCGCACAAGATGCAGAAAATCAATTTACGCTTGATCAAAACTGGCGCTCAAATGCGGGGTTAATTGAGAGTGTAAATACATTATTCTCAATGAAAAACGATACCTCGCCATTCCTTTATAACGATATCCGTTTTTCTGCTGTCACGGCGGCAAAATCGAAATTAAATTTTGTGCTAAATGGCGGAAAAGAACCGCCAATGCGTATTTATCTACAAGATATTGAGGATATCACGGGTAAGAGTTCTAAAATTGTCAAATTAAATGAGGAAGATTTTGCCGAAACCTGCGCATTATCTATTCGTCAATGGCTAGAAAGTGCGAAAGAGAATCAAGCCACCTTAGATGGAGAAACGCTACAAGCGAAAGATATTGCGGTTTTATTACGTGATGCAAAACAAGCGAAATTAATTAAAGATGCTTTAGCCAAACAGGGGATTAATTCCGTTTATCTTTCTGATAAGTCTAATATATTCCAAACCGATATTGCTCGTGACATGCTTTTTGTTCTACAAGCGTGTTTAAACCCACTTAATGAAAAAAACATTCTCAATGTACTAAGTTGTGCGCTTTTTTCACTTTCAATGGGCGATATTGACAGGATTAAACAACAAGAAAGCGAATGGGAAGCGACGGTTCAACGTTTTTTACAATATCAACGCATCTGGCAACATCAAGGCGTGTTGGCAATGTTACACCAGCTTTTACAACAAGAACAATTAATGACACGATTATTCTTATTACAAGGCGGTGAACGTAGGCTAACGGATTATTTACATCTTGCTGAATTACTTCAACAAGCAAGTGTGCTAAATGAAAGCGAAGCAGCCTTACTTCATTGGTTTGAAAAACAAGTTTGTGGTGACAATAAACTTTCCACTGCAGAAATCCGTTTAGAAAGTGATAGGGCGCTTGTTAAAATTGTCACGATCCATAAATCAAAAGGATTGGCGTATGATCTGGTTTGGTTACCATTTATCGGTTTTTCAAGTCGTAAGAATGGCGATAACATTCCAACCTATTACGATAAAGAGAAAGGCAAAGTCCTTTGGGATATGGCAGGGGAACATGATGATGAAATTCTGCAAGAAACCTTAGCTGAAGAAATGCGCCTACTTTACGTTGCTTTAACCCGTGCTAAATATCAAGTCGTTATGGCATTACCCACTTACTTTGGGAAAAATAATGCGCAACGTTTAGCTTGGAATGGACTTTGGAATGCCCTTACGCCAGATGTTCTGACCGATAAAAACGAACCGATTAAAACGCAAACTTTATTAGAAAATTGGCGCAATCTTGCTGGTGGTGAGAATATTGTGATTGAAGAGGCAACGGCTTTACCGCATTTTGAAACACCATTAACCGCCGAAACTGCGCATTTACAACTTGATGTTGCAAAATTTCAAGGAAAAATTAGCCGTGATTGGTCGGTATCCAGTTTTACCAAAATGAAATATCAACATCTTTTCAAACAATACGCTCAAAAGCAAAATGCTATTCAATATTTTGTGGCAGATCGCGATTATGATGAAGAAGAAAGTCAATTTAATCCAATGACTTTACTTGATGACGATACAACAACGCAAATTACCACTTGCCCAGATTATCCAGAAGGCTATTCACCTTTCCAATTTCCAGCAGGCAATCGTGTAGGGACGGCATTACACCATTTTTTAGAAAAACTTGATTTTCAAATTCGCTTAGATACAAATCAGCTCGAACATCGCCAAATGCTTTTGAACTTAGCGCAACAAATGGGTATGCCTCTTGAAAATGACGAACAAGCAGAATTAACAATCATTGGGCTAGGTCTATGGATTAATGCCATTTTGGAAACGCCATTTATGGAAGGCAATCCGCTTGCGTTTAAAGATATTGCCTTAAACGAACGCCTTAACGAACTTGAATTTTTCTTTAGCGTGCCAGAACGATTTAATCCGACGCAATTTAATCAGATCTTGGCAGAACATCATCACTTACCAAGTGAACCGCTTATTTTAGAAAGTTTTAAAGGCATGATGCACGGTTTTATTGACTTAGTCTTTGTGCATGAAGGGAAATATTATCTCGTGGATTATAAATCCAATATGCTCGGCACCTCGCAAAATGCCTATAACCAAACCAATATCCGTCAGAAAATGTTAAACGAACATTATGACTGGCAATACTTAATCTACGTTGTGGCACTGAATCGATATTTGCGTAGTCGCTTACCTGATTATGACTACGAGCGTGATTTTGGCGGTGTGATTTATCCTTTCCTAAGAGGCATGACGGGGCAAGCGGGCGAGGGCATTTATTTTGATAAACCTACCAAAACGTTGGTGGATACATTGGAGGCACTGTTTGCATGCTAACTTTATTAAAACAACTAAAAGATGAAAATATTATCAGTGCGGCCGATTATCATTTTGCCCAATTTATTGATAATAAACAAAAACCGTATCACTACGAGCAAGGCATTGCCGATCTTGCTGTTTTCTTAGCGGCGCTTTGTAGCTATCACCAACAACAAGCAGGGCATAGTTGCATAAAATTAGACGAAAATCTTGGCGTGAATCCTTTTTTGCTTTCGCAATCACAGCGTGAGTTGCAACAAAGTATTCGCAATAAATTGATTTATCCCATTCACGAATGGCAAAGTCGCCTCGCGGATCATATTGCTTTTAGTGCCGAACCATTAACCAAAATTGCACCGCTCGTTTTTCAATTTGATTCACTTTATTTTTACCGCGTCTGGCAAGATGAAAGGCGTGTTGCCCGCTTTTTTGCACGCCACAAAAAAACACAAAATTTACCATTTTCCGATGCGGAAATTAAAGCTACATTGGATAAATTATTCCCTGCAGAATTTACTCAATTACTCCCAGAAGAAAAGCACGCTTGGCAAAAAATTGCCGTAGCGACTGCGATTAAACAATCTTGTTGTGTCCTAACAGGCGGACCAGGTACTGGGAAAACCACAACCGTTACGCGATTATTACTTGCCTTGCAAACGTTGTATCACGAAAAACTGATCATCAAGTTGGTGGCACCGACAGGGAAAGCTGCAGCACGCCTAAAAGAAAGTTTAGACAATTCTTTAAAAGCGTTGGTGGAACGGGAACATATTGAGATTTCCGATAGCCTGCGTGAAAGCCTGCCACAAGATGCCGAAACCTTGCACCGCTTGCTGGGGATTAAATATTTCTCTACCGAGCCAAAATATCACGCCAAAAATTTATTAAATATCGATGTGCTGGTGGTGGATGAGGCAAGTATGATTGACTTAGGGCTTATGGCAATGCTCGTACAAGCCCTGCGCCCTGATACAAAAATCATTCTGCTTGGCGACCAAGATCAGCTTTCTTCTGTTGAAGCGGGGGCAATTTTGGCGGAATTAGGGCGTTTTCAGCAGTTTAAAGGGGAGTTGTTGCCTTACAGTAGCGCCCATGCGGATTATCTCCAACGTGTAACAGGCGAAGCCTTACCGCATCAACCAGCCGTTTCTTATTTGCGTGATAATCTCTGCCACCTCGTTGCCAGTCGCCGCTTTGGTGAACGTAAATTGATTGGGGCGTTGGCAAAATCAATCAATGCTTTACAAAGCGAAGAAAGCTGGCAACTTTTCGCTCAAGATACTGAGCATAAAGAAATTGAAATGGTGAATTTAGATTTTCCAAAGCAAGGGCATTTGAGCGAGGAGAAAAAAGCCCATCTCGCCTTACAAACCGTTGTTGAGAGGGCGTGTGAGGCATACCGCCATTATTTAGAGGAAATCGCTGAAATTCAGGCAAATAATTTACCGATTGCCGAGCAGTTAGATCGGATTTTTAAAGCCTTTAACCAAGTGCGCTTTCTCACCGCTGTACGTAAAGGGAATTTAGGGAGTGAACGCCTAAACGCCCTTATTTTTGAAAAGCTCAAACAGCAAGGGCTAATTCATTTTCATCAAGGACGTGAAAATTATGCGGGCAAACCGATTTTAATTACCCAAAATGACCGCAACGTCCACCTTTATAATGGCGATATCGGACTTTATCTTATGGAAAAAAATGCCGATGGCGAAATCAAAGGGCGCTACTGGTTTGAAAACGGACAATCCGAATTACCAAGCCGTTTGCCTCAACACGAAAGTGCCTTTGTCATGACCGTGCATAAATCACAAGGTTCGGAATTTGCGCATACTTTTGTCGTTTTACCACTTGAATTTAACCCCGTCCTCACCAAAGAATTGCTTTACACAGGCGTAACCCGTGCCAAAGAAAAAGTCACGATTTTCAGTACTGAAGACATCTGGAAAATGGCCGTCCGCAAAGCCACCGACCGCCAAAGTGGATTATCGTTGTGGTTTTGGAGTAAAGAAAATATTCAAAAAGTAATGAATAACTAACTCTAAAATGTAAATCATATGCTACATTTTTATAAAAAATTCCCGAGGAATGCGGATACATCCTCGGGAATTTTTGATACAATCCTCTTATTTATATAGCCTACATGCTACAAAATTAATAAAATAGAATAATTAAGTATTTTATTTGCACAAATAATGATATTTATTAATCATATTGATTAAATATGAATCACATGATCTTATCAAAAACAAATTTTCTTTTATTTTCCCCGTGTAGAAAGGGTAATTTTGGATAATTAATCATCAATTATTGGAATAGAGGAGCGATCGGAATTTTATTGGCGTGACAGAATAAGTTTTTAGAAAAAACATAGGTTGGTAATAGAAGCGTAGTCCGTTTTAAGCAAGATTAGATGAGTGAATTGGAAGAGATTGATATGTTGATACAACATGTAACAAGTAATAGGGCTCCAATCGGTTCAATAAAGGTAAACCATAATAATTTCGTTTCACCTTTTTGACGACTTTCGGCTTCTAATTTAGTTTGTTCTATGACGAAATCAACAAGATCTGGACGAAAAGTATTTAATCGCTCCAATCCATTTATCTAAAAGCGGGCCATCCGTTTGGCTATGTGAGAGTTAAATTTCATTACCCGATAAGCTTTTAGCTTTAACCTGTGTATTTTTTGTTGCCATATTTTTCAATGTTGCGGTTTAGTGATGATGAAACTTTCTTTGCATCAGATTGCAAATTCTGACGATCTTTCGTAAAACCCTGACGGGATGTTGGATATTGGGTAGGGCTTTGCAAAACGTTTGCGACAATGCTTAAGTTTGTTAAGCGCTTAAGTAGTGCAACCATATGTTCTCCCTGGAATGATTGGTATTTGATATAAAGCCATAATTTATGATTAACAAGTACCTAATTTCGGCTAGCCTAGTTCCAATCTAGGATATTTAGAGTGTAAACAAAGCATTTAAATTTGTAATTATATTTTAAAAGTAAACGTTTACTCGTTTACTTTATTGCATTGCGTAATCCATTTTATTCTTAAGCAGTCATAGTTAAACGCTCCGTCGCCCCAGCGGTCACAACAGTTTTTGCGGGCCACATCGTATTTTTCACGGGAATTTTAAGAAAAACGCATTAATCATTGCGTCTAAATAGATTATTTTCTGCTGTCACCAAAGAAGCAGCAACGGATTATTAATGGGGAAAGGGGCGAGTAATTTTACCCCTGATATTTTGCTTGAATCGAGTGTAATTGGGTGAAAATTTATATTAGTAGACAATTAGAAATTAGTTTTCTTCTTTATCATTTTGTGATGCTGAGTGACGTTCAGGGATAACTTTTCCTATAACGAAAATACCTGCAAGAGCAACTAGAACAGAAATCATTACTGTCACTGCCGCCCCATATTGTTCTTTACTAACAAGGTAACAACAGAAGCCAACAACTAGCATAACGCTAATTAAACCAAAACAGAGTCCGATAAGCTGAATGTGCAGTGACATTTTAGGAATAGCATAGCGATTTTCTTGCTCTTTTTCAGCCAATTGCATAATACGATCAGCACCATTAGGAATGACTTGGTTATAACGCTGTAATTCACTTGCAGGGGGTAAAGGTCCACTAATACGTTGATGAGCAAACAAAATCGTCATTGCAGTCTCTGCTTCGGGTGTCTTTAATACTTCCTCTAATAATTCTGGTGTATTAGTAACGATATCAACGATTTGCTGGTTATTATTTAAATTTTGTTTGTCTTTCGTCATTTTTGACCTTTTTTATTGCCGTCGTAAAATATTGACCTACAGCGTACCAATCTTTTTGCAAATTTTCGAAATCAGTGCTTGCGGGCTTTATTTGTACGGAAGTTGAAAATATGGGTGCAATATTCAAGACAGACCCAACTCCGACCATAAAATTAGCGAGATATTGTGATTTTTTAGATGTATGCATAATGCCTCCTATCACGCATAATACCACGTAATTATCACACTTCGTGGTATTTATTGCAATTTTGTACAGAATGTTTATTTCATTTTGAAATGTCAATCACAATTCACCTAAATTATATTATTTTTACTATACCTATAAACATCAATGAGTCACCTCTTGAAAAGAAACTAGGCTCAAATGAGAGTTGATTAGCATGTTCGAATCAGGCGAAATCGTTGTTTTTATTGTCTTGAAAGAATTTTTTGTGTTTTTAGGATTATAATCACTCTTTTTTACAGCACCATCCCCTAGGATTATTTTTGCGATCTTAATCGTGATTTTTTATTCTCCCTAAGGCATATTTATACGCTTTTGATAAAATGAAAATAGTGTGGTTCAAATGGTTTGTATACTATTTTTGTTTAAAATTGAAACATTGACAAATTTTACTGAGTAGCATACCATCGAAGAAAATTAAATATCTTCAATACTTGATATTTATACAAACATCCAGCCTTTGGCGATTCGTTTCACTATTCCGAAATAGATGACCCTTAGGCTTTTTTATTATTTAAAAAAACTGGCAGATAAAATTGTTTTGATTTCAGGAGATAGTGATTTTGTTCCTGCTGCGAAACTTGCTCGAATGGAAGGAGCGCATTTTATACTTGATGCGATGGGACGTAAGGTAAAAGGGGATTTAGCTGAGCATATAGATGGATTAAAAACTTTTATCCATAAACACACATTGAAAGTAGAATAATTACGGTAACGATTACAGATCATATAAAAAACCGCCCTTGGGCGGTTTTGTTTTTTTAACTCTGCACATCCCATGCGATGTTTGAGAGGAGGCGGCAGTGGTCGCATTTGAAGTCGAAGACGCCGAAGAGGTTTTGTTGGAGTTTCCACGGTTTTTGGCAAAGGGGGCAGTGGCGGTTTTCTTCTGTGGCGAGGTCTTCACCGCCGACACGGTAAAGGTAGTAATAAGTCGGGATACCTGACACTTCTTCGATTTGTTGGCGAAGTGCGTAACCGTGTTTAAAAAGGCGGGTGTCCACGTGTGAAATTTCGGCGAGGGCGAGTTTTTCTAAAGCGGCGGCATTCATTTGTAATTGGTCGTAGGCTTGCCAGTTTTCTTGCCATTTAATGATATCTTTTGCGAGATGAGGCACGTCTTTTAATTGTTTATAAAGCGGAATTGGCGCGAGGGTGTCGCCACTGTGAAGCGGAGAACAAGATTGCACAAAGGAAGTGTAGAGCATTTGCCAGCTTGGTTTTTCTGTACAGGTGATTTCGGCATTCAGATCCTCGGCAATAATTTGTAAATTATCTAGCCATAGCCCTAAATTTTCGACTTTTTCTAGTGCTTTATCCACAAATTGGTTGTTCCATTCAGGTAAAAGGCTGTGTTGTTCTGGGCAGACGGCACGCATGCCGAAGCCTTCTGTATCTTCTTGTTTTGCAACATAAAGGGAAATCTCACGCCCAATAATTTGCCCGTTGTAGCGCCATTCATCAATTAATTTATTTATCGCTTGATAGGCGGCATTCATATCGCCTTGATAACTCGGTAGTTGTTTGAAAAATACTTCAACCAAATACATAAAATGTGTCCTTTGTGGTTTTTATAAAAAATAAAACACGCCTCAATTTTCGTGAAATTTTATGAAAATTCAGGCGTAAGAATGAGATAAGTGCCTTATTTTATGGCGAATCTTGTGTAGGGCGATAATGTAATACATATCCGCCATTCCTTCAAATTAAACCGTAGAAAAAATAAAAACGCCCCGATTTTCATAAAAATTTACGGAAATCGGGGCGTGATTTAAGCAAAAAATGGATTATTTTTTACTTGGTGTAATGCTTGCTGGATAGAGGTGATGCGCGTAGGCATAACTTCCCCAAAGAGCATAAGCGAGCGCTTCTTTTTTCATTAACTCAGGCACTTGGGCAGGGGTGAGTTTATGGGTTTCTGGGTTATAGGTATAACCCGCTGGCGCTTTGCTTGGTTGTAATAAAACCACATCGTTGCCGACACGATATGCAAAAGTTTTATCAAATTGCATAAAGTTGCGGTTGAGATCTTCATCTGTGGTTAAATCCTGTCCTAGCATTGGGTAATCCGCACTGATACCAATTGCGGAAAGCAGTGTGGTCGGCATATCAAGCTGACTTACCAAGCGATTATCTTGGCGAGGTTTGATACCTGCTCCGATAATTAAGGCTGGGATATGGAAATGTTGTACAGGTACGAGGGTCGCGCCGAATACGCGTGAGTCGTGGTCAGCAATAACCAAGAATACGGTATTTTTCCAATAATCAGAATTTTTCGCCATTTTGAAGAATTGACCAATCGCATAGTCAGCATATTTTGCTGCATTATTGCGGGTCGCTTTTTCTTTGTCGTAAAGTTTGATTTTGCCGTCTGGATATTCAAACGGGTCGTGGTTACTTGAACTGAATACGAGGCTGAAGAACGGTTTACCTTCTTTAGCAAGTTTGGTGAATGTCGCATTCGCACGGTCAAATAAATCTTCATCGCTTACGCCCCACGTGCCGACAAATTTCGGATTTTTGTAGTCGTTTTGGTCGATGATGGTATCGATACCGTTGTTATAGAAGAAGGTTGCCATGTTATCAAACTGTTTTTCACCGCCATAGATGAAAGACGTGTCATAACCATGTTCTTTCAAGACACGTGCGATAGTAAAGAACCCATGTTGGCTTAATGGAAGTTTTACCACGCTACGCGCTGGCGTTGGGGTAAAGCCAGTGATGGTTGCTTCAATACCACGGACAGAACGAGTTCCTGTTGCGTATAAACGTTTAAACCACCAACCTTCTTTAGAAAGTTGATCAAGATTCGGTGAAAGACCACGTTTATCGCCTAATGCACCGATAAATTGCGCACCTAAGCTTTCTTCAAGAATAATTACAAGATTTTTCGGTTTACCTTTGTAGGTTGCATCGTGATGAATCCAAGTTGGGTATTCTTTAGAAAGATAAATGCTATCGGGGCGGTGTTGTGCCTCACGCACTAATTTGATGATTTCTGGTAATGGCATTTTGCCGTAAAGCTCAGCGGCATTCGCTTCTTTTTGCATTTGGTTAATCGCAAAACCAAGGGAATAGGTTGAGTTTAAGACTAATGAGTTCACCAGTGCATCAGGGGAGAAGGCTACCATTGATGGGTTGATTGGGCGGTGTTCAAAGCTAGAGCGTGCGCCCATAAAGGTTAAGCCACCCACGATTAAAAATGCCACAATACGCCAATACCATGGACGGTAAGTGATGTTTTTCATCACACGACCAGAAATTTTCCAGTAAGCAATAATCATAAGTATGGTAACAATTGGCGTTACGATGAGGGCAAAGGTATGTCCCGCCGCCAACATGCTAAACACTTCTTTCGGGCTATTAAGGTATTCAAAGAAAAGACGATTTGGGCGAAAATCATAAGTATTAATGAAAGCAGGGGTTGCCGCTTCCATAAAGGCGATAACAGCAGAAATCGCAACGAGATAAATACGAATAATAAAGTTAATAACACGTCCGAACGCATTATTACTTGCTAAAAAATAGGTAAGAATAATTGGGAGGGCAAATAACCAACAAAGTGTAGAAATGTCAATACGTAATCCTTGTATAAACATAACATGCCAGCCATTAACGGCCGATACTCGGCTAGATTGCCATAAACATAAACCTAAGCGGCTAACAAAAAATACCGCAAGGTTTATCAAAAAGAATACAACGAGGGGATATAAAGCCCCTAACTTCTTGCGTAATTGCATAAACTAATCCTTAAAAATATAGGGGCTTAAAACTCATCGTGCGTTATTTGTGATGATAAACACGGACGTTTTCAAATCCCTGATCTTTTAAATAAAGGGCTTGTAATTTGCTCATTACGCCACGTTCGCAGTATAAAACGTAAGTTTTACTTTGATCGAGGGTCGCAAATTGACTGCCCACTTTATAAAATGGTAGATGAACAATTGAAATCCCTTGCATTTCAAGCGGTTTTTCATCTACTTCCTCTTGAGAACGAATATCTAAAATGACATCATTTTCACCAAGTGTCTGGATAGATTCGACATCCTGTACTTGTTTTTCGCTTTCTGTTGCGATTTGTCTAATGTCTAAAATTTCAGCGTTCTCTACCGCTCGTTCTAAGACAGCAAAATCGAAGTTTTGTTCTTCCGCTTCAATTTTTGAGCGAACCGCTTTAACGGTTGGATTTTTAGAGATTACGCCACAAAATTCTGGCATAGATTTGGCAATATCGTCTGTACCGATTTCTTTTGCTAGTGCGATAATTTGTTCTTTATCGTGCGTGATAAGTGGACGTAAGACGAGGCTATCTGCTGCTTCATCAATTAAACGTAAGTTGGTTAATGTTTGGCTAGATACTTGACCGAGTGCTTCACCAGTAACGATGGCTTGAATACCAAAGCGTTCTGCAATTTTACTTGCAGCACGCACCATCATGCGTTTAAGCACCACGCCCATTTGTCCATTTTCTACGTTTTCTAAAATTTCGCCCACAACGCCATCGAATGGAATCGCAACAAAGCGCACTTTATGAGAAAGTGAGTAACGGTGCCATAGGTGGTAAGCCATTTGTTTTACGCCGATTTCGTGTGCAGAACCGCCTAAATTGAAGAAACAATAGTGAACACGAGAACCACGGCGAATAAGCATATAGCTGGATACACCAGAGTCAAAACCACCTGAAATTAAAGAAAGCACGTCTTCTTGTGTACCAAGTGGGTAACCGCCTAAGCCTTCGATACGTTCTTTAACGAAAAGCATTTTGTCATCTTCAACTTCAAGACGTACGGTTACATCTGGATTTTTAAGTTGAACTTTCGCAGTTTCGATATTTTGGTTTAAACCACCACCTACGTAACGTTCAATTTCGATAGAGGTAAATTTATGTTTACCTTTACGTTTTGCACGCACGCAGAAGGTTTTACCATTTAAGCTATCGCCAACTTGGGCAAGCGTTTGTTCAAAAATATCGTGGAGGGTAGCGACTTGAACTTCTTCCACCACTAAAATGTGATGAATACCTGGGATAAGAGCTAATAATTCTTGGATTTGGGCATTTTTAGACGCATCTTTGGTGCGTACTTCAATGTAGTCCCAATGGCGAATTACAGCCACTTCTTCATCATATTTTAGAAGTGTATTGCGAATATTGCTGGTTAAGATTTTTACGAAGCGTTTTTTTACGCTATCGCTCTTAATCATAATTTCAGGGAAAAGTTTAACGATAAATTTCATAATTTTTTAATTTTTTTACAATTTATAAACAAAGTGCCATATTCTACTTGATTTTCGCTGTTATAAAAAGCAACGCCCCGATTTTCGTAAAAATTTTTCAGAAAATCAGGGCGTAAGATGAATTTAAAATAAAATGCTTACAAATTAAAAGGTAAATTTTGTTATAATTTTCACCACAAAATAGAGAATGAATGAGGAAAGTTTATGTTAACAAGTCATGGGTTGGAGCAACATTTTAAAGCACATCGTAAACAAGGGCTTTATTCTGATAATTTTAAATTGCGGTTACATAGAGCATTAAGCTGGCTTAAAAAAGCGGAAGAAACGCATGATCTTGATACGAAATTTATTTTCCAATGGATTACTTTTAATGCGTTATATGCTCGAAAAATTAATACCGATTTTTTAGGCGATAAAAAACTGTCGCATGAGTTTTTATATCGTATTTGTGATTGCGATGAAACGCATCGGGTTTATAACTTAATTTGGGAAAAATTCCCGCAATCTATTCGTTTATTATTAGATAATAAATATGTTTTCCAGCCATTTTGGGATTTTCATAATGGTGAGCTGAATGAGCATGACTATTTTCGCCAAAGTGAACAAGCGAAAGAATACGTATTAGATGCGTTAGAAGGGCGCAAAACAAAACGCTTATTAACCGCCATTTTCCAACGCCTTTATACATTGCGTAACCAAGTTATGCACGGTGGAGCGACCTATTTGAGCAAAGCGAATCGTACGCAATTACAAGATGCAACCCGAATTTTAGCGGACTTACTGCCGATTATGATTGATATTACATTAGAAAATCATGCAGAAATTGATTGGGGCGAGCCGTTTTATCCATTTATTCAAGAAAATTAATAAAAACACGCCCCGATTTTCCGAAAATTTTTTACGAAAATCGGGGCGTGTTTCGTATTTTTTAAAATTAGAGCAATGGGCTAAACAGGAAGAAAAGTTTCTCGATAATGCGATAGAAACTCGGGCGCGCACGCCATACTTTATATGACATTTGCGTTGCATTTTCCATATAGCCTTTTTGTAGTTGATAAACTTCTGCTGCAAAACTTTTATCTTCGACTAAAATCATCACTTCAAAATTGAGCAAGAAACTACGCATATCCATGTTTACTGTTCCGATCATGCTAAGGCGTTCGTCAATAAGGATGCTTTTGGTATGCAAAAGTCCTTGATTAAATTCATAAATTTTTACACCTGCAGAGAGTAAGTCATCAAAGAAAGTTCGGCTTGCCCATTCCACCATGATGGAATCATTTTTCTTCGGTAAAATAATGGAAACATCCACGCCACGATAAGCTGCGACTTGAAGTGCTTCGGCAATACTATGACTTGGCACAAAATAAGGCGAGGTGATAATAATGCTTTTCTTCGCCGAAAAAATCGCTTGGGCGAGGGTTTGTTCCATTAAATCATCAGGGAATCCTGGACCTGTCGCCAAGACTTGTACCATGTGAGAGTTGTCAGGATCTTGCGGAATACTTTCTGGTGTCGGTAAAGTCAGTGGGAGAGTTTGCCCCGTTTCCACTTGCCAGTCTACTGCGTGTAAACTATTAAAAATACTAGAAACAGGACCAACAATGCGTACCAGGACATCAACCCATTCGCCAACGTGGGCATCTTGTTTGAAGTATTTTGGATCGACCATATTCATACTGCCTGTATAGGATATTTCATTATCAATGGCAATGATTTTACGGTGCATGCGTAAATCAATACGACTGAAGAACATACGAAATAAACTTACATGAAGACATTCTACAAACTCGATTCCTTGATTACATAGAGTATGGTAGCGAGAATGGCGCAGGAAAGGACGACTACCGACACTATCTAGCATGATACGGACTTTTACGCCTCGGCGGACGGCATCAATCAGCGCATTTTCCACTTCGTCAACTAAACCACCGCTTTGCCAAATATAAAACACCATATTGATTTCTTTTTTAGCATTTTTAATATCTTTTAAAATACTATTAATGATGCTTTCTGGCGTATTAAAGAGGTGTAATTCATTGCCGACTACACAAGGAATGGTCAGGCGATCTTGCACTAAATCGAAAAGCGATTGGAATTTTGGCGGTTGATGCGTACTTACAAGTTCTCGATCATTCGCAAATTGATGATACCACTTGATAAAACGAGGTTTTATACGATTAAAATTTTCGGTACGTTTTTTACCGAGATTAATTTCTCCAAAAATTAAGTAAGCGATAATACCTACCAATGGAAAAATATAAATCATCATCAACCACGAAAGCATTGCCGTAACTGATTGTTTTTTAAAAAGTAACCGTAAAGTAACGGCAATGGTCATTATCCAAATAAAGGTCGGGAAAATGTATGGTATAATTCGATCAACGATCATTTTATTTACTCTATATTAAATTATGCACTTCAAAATCATTTTTCAGCACGCCGATTTTCTCGTTATTTATAAGCCGCATGGAGTGAGTGTTCATAAAGACGAACAGGATACGGGGTTAACAACACAGCTTGCCGAACAATTAAGTGTACCACAAATTTGGCTCGTTCATCGGCTAGATAAAGTGACTTCTGGACTATTAATTCTTGCTAAAAATGCTACAGCTGCTGCCGAATTGAGTCGTGCATTCGCTGAGCATAAAGTCAAGAAAACTTATTTAGCATTATCTAATCAAAAACCAAAGAAAAAACAAGGCTGGATTAAGGGCGATATGCAAAAAGCGCGCCGTGGAGCATGGAAATTGGTGAAAACGTCGGAGAACCCAGCAATCACTTATTTTAATACTCAAAGTCTAGCCCCTAATTTACGTCTTTTTGTTCTACATCCTCATACTGGCAAAACGCATCAATTACGTGTTGCGATGAAAAGCCTTGGTAGCCCTATTTTGGGCGATGCTTTGTATAGTGGACACGAATCAGATAGAACATATTTGCATGCCTATCGTTTGCAATTTTGTTATCAAGGTGAAGATTTCGATATTCAAGCCATGCCTGAAGCAGGGGAGCTATTTTTAACGTATAAACAGGATTTAAGCAATATTTTATTTAAATAAAAATTGATCAAAAATTTAACAAGTAATATACTTAACTACTCAGATTAGTTATGTTTAATAGGATTAATTATGCGTTTATGTATCGCTATCTTCTTGCCGTGGCTTGTATTTTTCACAATTGGAAGACCAATTGCTGGAATTATTTGTTTAATTTTACAAATTACAGTGCTAGGTTGGGTGCCTGCTGCGATTTGGGCGGTCTATTCGCTTAGCAATTATAATACCGATAAGAAAATTGAAGAAATCATGCAAAGTAATAATTTTAATGATAGAAATCGGATGTAATGTTGAATGAAAAAGGAACAAACACGCCCCAATTTTCGATAAATTTTATAATTTTTTAGGAAAAATGGGGCGTGATAAAGAAAAAAAGCACATCAAGGCGATGTGCTTTTTTATTTTTAATCGATCTTATTTAGCGATACGTTTATATTTCATGCGATGCGGTTGAAGGGCATCAGAACCAAAGGTTTTCTTTTTCCATTCTTCATAGTCAGAGAAGTTACCTTCGTAGAATGTTACTTTACCTTCATCACCGTAGTCTAAAATATGCGTTGCGATACGGTCTAAGAACCAACGGTCATGCGAAATAACCATTGCACAGCCTGGGAATTCGAGTAATGCATTTTCAAGCGCACGTAAGGTTTCCACGTCAAGGTCATTGGTTGGTTCATCGAGAAGTAATACGTTACCGCCTACTTGCAATAATTTTGCTAAGTGTAAACGACCGCGTTCACCCCCAGATAATTCGCCCACGCATTTTTGTTGATCAACACCTTTAAAGTTGAAACGACCCACATATGCACGGCTTGGGATTTCAAAGTTACCAATTTTCATAATATCTAAACCGCCAGAAACTTCTTCCCATACGGTTTTGCTATTATCCATTTCGTCACGGAACTGGTGTACAGATGCTAAAGTGACAGTGTCACCTAAAGTAACGCTACCGCTGTCTGGTTGTTCATGACCTGAAAGCATACGGAAAAGGGTAGATTTACCCGCACCATTTGCCCCGATAATCCCTACAATCGCCCCTTTTGGAATGCTGAAAGATAGATTATCAATTAAAGTACGATCGCCATAAGCTTTGCTTAGGTTTTCCACTTCAATAACTTTATCCCCTAAGCGAGCACCAGGTGGAATAAAGAGTTCGTTAGTCTCGTTACGTTTTTGGTAATCGGTACGGTTAAGTTCTTCAAAACGTGCCATACGAGCTTTAGATTTTGCTTGGCGACCTTTTGGATTTTGGCGAACCCATTCCAATTCTTTTTCAATCGATTTTTGGCGTGCAGATTCGGTTGCTTGTTCTTGTGCAAGACGTTTTTCTTTTTGTTCAAGCCAAGAAGAATAGTTGCCTTCCCAAGGAATCCCTTCACCACGGTCAAGTTCTAAAATCCAACCTGCCACGTTATCTAAGAAGTAACGGTCATGGGTAATTGCCACAACAGTACCTTCATAGTCGTGAAGGAAGCGTTCTAACCAGGCTACTGATTCCGCATCCAAGTGGTTAGTCGGTTCATCAAGAAGTAACATGTCTGGTTTTTCAAGTAACAAACGGCAAAGTGCAACACGGCGGCGTTCACCCCCTGATAAATGCGCAATTTTTGCGTCCCAATCTGGTAAACGAAGGGCATCTGCAGCACGTTCTAATTGGTTATCTAAGTTATGCCCATCGTGTGCGTGGATAATCGCTTCTAATTCACCTTGTTCTTTCGCTAATTTGTCAAAATCTGCATCAGGATCTGCGTAAGCGGCATAAACTTCATCTAAACGGTTTAGTGCATTTTTTACTTCGCTCACGGCTTCTTCAATCGCGTCACGAACGGTTTGTTCAGGATCAAGTTTTGGTTCTTGTGGAAGATAGCCGATTTTGATTCCTGGTTGTGGGCGAGCTTCACCTTCAAATTCTTTATCTACGCCTGCCATAATGCGAAGAAGGGTAGATTTACCCGCACCATTAAGCCCTAAAACCCCAATTTTGGCACCAGGGAAAAAGGATAAAGAAATATCCTTTAAAATTTGACGCTTCGGCGGAACCACTTTGCTCACGCGATGCATCGTATAAACAAATTGTGTTGACATACAATTCCTATGTTCTAGTTGAAAATGGCGCGTATTTTACGTGAATTTGCTTAAAAATGTAAGTTAAAAAATCGGTAAGGCAGAAGAATAACCTCTAATTATAAATAATTATTTTAAATGATAATGATTCGTATTTATTGACTAAAGTAATATTTTGCTAATACAATATCAGGCAGTTACTAAATTAACCATATATAGGTAGCAACTTTTCTTATTTTGAGTCATTAGAGGTATTATATGAACAAAGTATGCAACTATGCATCTTCTGAATTATCCCCCCAATCAAAAGCAAAAATCGGATTAAAAAGGAAAACATTCGTTACTTTATCATGTTTGTTACCCGTTGTTGTACAAGCGGAACCGACAAGATTAGAGGAAATTAATGTGATTGGTGAGCAAGAAATGCTTCCCATTCGTGAAAAGAAAATTGCAGAAACCGTTAAAACGGCTAAAAATTTTGAGGCTCAGCAAATACAAAGTAGCCAAGATTTAGTGAAATATGAAACAGGTGTATCTGTCGTTGAGAAAGGCAGGATGGGAAGCAGTGGGTATAGTATTCGTGGTGTTGATGAAAATCGGGTTAATATTACCATTGATGGATTGCAACAGGCAGAAACGCTTTCTTCACAAGGATTTAAGGAATTATTTGAGGGGTACGGTAACTTTAATAATACTCGTAATGGCGTTGAAATAGAAACACTGAAACAAGTCAATATTGCTAAAGGAGCAGATTCAGTAAAAAGTGGGAGCGGTGCTTTGGGAGGCGCTGTATTATTTGAAACAAAAGATGCTCGTGATTATTTAATTGATAAGCCATTTTATTTTAAGGTCAAAACAGGATATGGCAGCGCAGACGGGCAATATATGTTTAGTCCAACGCTAGCTGCACGTTGGAAACAATTTGATGTTTTAGCCATCTATACGGATCGAGATGGGCACGAAACCGAAAATTTTGGTTATGATAGTTATCCTGATATTCCTGCTAAAGGTGCACAAGGACGTAGTCGCCAAAAAGCTGATCCTTATCACATCACTAAAAAAAGTACATTACTCAAGTTAGGATTTAATCCAAATGACTCAAACCGATTTACCATCATGTAT
The DNA here is from genome assembly GCF_900638385.1 of Actinobacillus delphinicola. Lineage (NCBI taxonomy): Bacteria > Pseudomonadati > Pseudomonadota > Gammaproteobacteria > Pasteurellales > Pasteurellaceae > Actinobacillus > Actinobacillus delphinicola. The sequence continues at coordinate 1,751,557 of NZ_LR134510.1, forward strand.
GATGATTATAAACATCATAGCCGAGGACATGACTGGTCTTATACGTTAGCACCATTAATGACTGATGCCGATAAACCAGAAAAAGAATCACGCCATACCAATGATAGTAGCACACGTAGAAATGTCGCATTTAGCTATGAAAATTATGACAGTAATTGGCTTTGGGATAGTCTAAAAGTCACCTATTCTCATCAAAAAATCACTCAACGTGCGCGAACTGATGAATATTGTGACGGCGGCGAAAATTGCGATTCTGTACAAAATCCATTAGGTTTACAGTTCAAAAATGGGGATATCGTGGATAAAAATGGCAATAAATTAATGTTAAAAGAAGTGCCGAGTTGGGAATGGAATGACGATTATTCTGCACAAATAAAAAAAGAAAATGGTAAAAAAACATTGGCTATTGTGGATGCAAAAGGAAATGCGTTCCCTTACCCAGAAAAAAATCAATTCGATCAAAAGCAAAATCAATCTGATGTATGGGATACGTCGGTAGATAAAGGAAACTTATGGATAGATTGTCAATCCGAAAACTGTAACGGTTCTTTAACTTATTACAATATTGAAGGAAATTCTTGGAATGGTTATAAGTTAAAGGGTAAACAAGCTGTTGATCTTAGCCAGCCACAAACTATTTTAGAGGTCGAAAATCCTGAGGGAAAACGTGAACGGATTCTTTTTAGTGTTGATGATCATCAAAATAAAGACCATTTCTATAAAGAAGTAAAAGTACAAAAAACAAAATGGATTAATAAAGGTGATGCGTGGGACGACAAAAATTATAGCGGTTGGCAAGCGGATAAAATAAATAGTTGGACAGGCGAAAAAATAGGGTATGAAAGCGCTGATAATTGGCAATTAATCAAGCCATCTTCTCCAGGCTACAGTACCAATTTATGGACAGATCGTAAATTAAATACTGATCTTCAACAGATTAATATTGATTTGACTAAATTCTTTAGTGTCAAAGAAGTCGAAAATGAATTAGCCTACAATTTTGTCTTATCTAAAATGGATAAACAAATGATTAACCGTAGTGGTTATGGTCCTAAAAACATTAAATGGTGGGCTAAGTATTTCAATATGATTGATAAAAATGGTCAAGTAGCATGTAAACCAGGTACATCTTGTACGATTCCGCATGAAGAAAAGCCAACTACCTTCTTAATTCCAGTTGAAACAAAAACAGGCGCATTTGCGATTAATGACCATGTCAGGGTAAATCGTTATGTGAGTTTTGATTTAGGTTATCGTTATGATCATATCAATCATCAACCGCACTTTAACCAAGAAACCGATCCCGCTTTACCACAAGGTTTATTGCAAGGTATGTATGTTAAGCCTAAAACGTTAATCCGCCCACAAAAGCCAAGTTGGTATGCAAAACAATTTAATTGTAAAACGGGCAGTTGCAAAAATGCCGATGGCAGCTACCAAGATCCAAAATATGCCCAAGCCTTACAAGAATATGAGAAAAATCTCGCCGATTATTTAAGTAATCCGCAGAAAAATATTGATTATTTAGTAAGTAGAAAACGTAAATTTAGCCATAGTTCATACAGTTTAGCGACAGCGTTAGATCCCTTTGATTTTCTTCGTGTACAACTTAAATATGCAACAGGATTTAGAGCGCCATCGTCAGATGAGTTGTATTTTACATTCAAACATCCTGATTTCTCGATTGTTGCTAACCCAGATTTAAAGGCTGAGTTAGCAAAAACCAAAGAGCTCGCTTTAACTTTCCACCATCAACATAGTTTTATTACGCTTGGTGCTTTTAAAACGAATTACGATAATTTCATTCAACTTGCTTTTCAAGGATACAAGCAGTTTACTGGAAAAGATGGCAGTACAAATGGTATTCCATATCGTATGTACCAAAATATTAATAATTCTAAAGCGTGGGTAAAAGGTTTTCATATTCATAGTCATCTCGCACTCGGCGATATTACTTCAATGCTCGAAGGATTAAGTGTTGGATATAAATTGGAGTATCAAAAAGGACGAACCTTCGGTATTGATGAGAATGCGCAGGGCGAACAACGTAAGATTTGGTATCCAATCAACATGATTTCGCCAATGAAACAAGTATTCTCTTTAGGCTATCACCATGAGAACAAATATGGCATTGATTTCTACTTTACTCATGTTTCTGCGAAAAAAGCGAAAGACACCTATAATCCATATCATGCTGCTGATCAAATTCGGGAACAATCTCCGAATTATGATCCAAATGATATTTCAGCAAAATATTTAAGTAAATCTTATGATATTTTTGATGCGATTGGTTATATTAAACCAACAAAACAAGTTACTATTCAATTGGGAATTTATAATATTTTCAATAAAAAATATGCAACATGGGAAAGCCTACAATCTATTCGCCGTTTCGGAACAAGTAATATGATCTGCCAAGCTGAAAACCCAACAATTGGCTGTTTTACTCAAAATCAAGGCATTGAGCGTTTTTATGCGCCAGGGCGTAACTTTAAAATAAATGTTTCAATGACTTTTTAATCTAACATAATAAAAAACTGCCTCATTTAGAGGCAGTTTTTATTTTTAATCGTATAAACTCGGATCATTTTCATTTGGACGAGTTTTAAAGCGGCGGTGCATCCACATATATTGGGTAGGTGCTTTTAAAATTTCTTGTTCAACTACCTTATTCATTTTACATGCCGTTTCAAGTTCTGTTTGTGTATCGCTAAAATCAACAGCAGGGGAAACATCAACGATATAGCCTGAATTATCAGCCTTACGTACGGGTGAAAAAGGCACGACAAGTGCATCAGGTGCGGCTTTAATTAACAAATGACTTCCAGTTGTTGTGGCTGCCTCAGGCACCGCAAAAAGGGGAGCGAAGACAGATTTACGGCGTCCATAATCGTGATCAGGCGCATACCAAATAATTTCGCCTTCTTTTAATGCCTTAATCATGCCTCGAACATCTTTGCGATCGAGCATGGTTTTATTAGAACGTAAACGTCCTCGGGTTTGTAACCAGTCAAATACAGGATTATCATTCGGACGATAAACCCCAATTCCTGGGCGTTTCATCCCCGCAATACGGGCGCCAAGCTCAAGTGTTAAAAAATGCACCCCTACAAAAAGCACTCCTTTTTCAGGTAACATATACTCAATACCATGCACTTCACTCCATTTTTGGATACGTTTATCTGACCAAAACCATGCCATACCTGTTTCCATGATCGCCATCCCCACAGATCGTTGATTTTCTTTCAGCATTTCTTCGATTTCAGCAGGGGATTTATCTGGGAAGCAAAGCTCTAAATTACGGCGCGCAACTTTAAGACGCTTTTTACCAACGCCCACTTTTCCAAAGAGCCAACCTAGCCCCGAACCTATTTTTAGGATAACAGGATAAGGAAGAGAAACCGCACCACGCCAAAGCCCAACGCCTAACCATAGGCCCCAATGTTTTGGATGAAGAAAAGAGAGTTGGAAAGTAGGTAATTTTGTTTTTGCCATAATTATTTTTATTCTGAATTTACAAAAATTTACTAAAAGCTAACATTCTACCGAAAGTTTACTTTTTTTGCATTACTGATGTTATATAAAAACAGAAACGATGAAAAATTCAGGTTTTTGGCTGAAAAATGAATTTTTTATGCATAAAAAGCGAGTTATTTAGAAAAAATTCTAGTATTTATGATAAACTCTCGACAGTTTTTTAATTAATGAGATATTAATATGAATTTTTATTCCGCAGAGTTTCCACGTGCTAAGGTGTTAGTATTGGGCGATGTGATGTTAGATCGCTACTGGTTTGGTGCAACAAACCGTATTTCGCCAGAAGCACCTGTTCCCGTTGTACGTGTACAAGAAAATGAGGAACGTGCAGGCGGAGCAGCTAATGTTGCAATGAATATTGCTTCATTAAATGTTCCCGTTGAATTACATGGTTTTATCGGTAAAGATGAAGCAGGTGAGAGTTTGTGTGCGCTTTTAAATCAACATCAAATTACTTGTAATTTCACTGCATTAGAAAGCCATCCAACTATTACTAAACTCCGTATTCTTTCTCGTCATCAACAATTATTACGCCTTGATTTTGAAGAAAATTTCAATCATGTATCGAGTGATGACCTATTAGCAAAATTAACAAAAAATATTGCGAATTTTGGGGCGTTAATTCTTTCCGATTATGGTAAAGGGACATTAAATCAAGTACAAAAAATGATTCAAATTGCACGCCGTGCCAATGTACCTGTTTTAATCGATCCTAAAGGGACGGATTTCGAACGTTATCGTGGTGCAACACTACTCACACCAAATATGAGTGAATTTGAAGCGGTTGTAGGATCTTGCGAAACGGATGAAGATATTGAACGCAAAGGGTTACAACTTATTGCGGATTACGATCTAAGCGCTTTATTAGTGACACGCTCTGAAAAAGGGATGACATTATTACGCCCAAATCAAGCCCCTTTCCACTTACCAACCCGAGCGAGAGAAGTTTTTGATGTAACGGGCGCGGGCGATACCGTAATTTCTGTCCTTGCCACTGCAATGGCGGATGGTCGTTCTTTGGAAGAAGCTTGCTATCTTTCTAATGTAGCTGCAGGTGTGGTTGTGGGTAAACTAGGAACCAGTACTGTTTCTACTACAGAACTTGAAAATGCGATTCATCAACGTACTTGCTATGGTTTCGGCGTAATGGATGAAAATTCATTGAAAAAAGCAGTAGCCGATGCTAAAGCACGTGGTGAAAAAATTGTCATGACAAATGGTTGTTTCGATATTTTACATCCTGGACATGTGTCTTATTTAGAAAATGCACGTAAATTAGGCGATCGTTTAATCGTTGCCGTGAATACAGATGATTCGGTTAAGCGTCTAAAAGGTGAAACGCGACCAATTAATGCGTTACAAGACCGCATGGCGGTGCTTGCAGGTTTAGCCTCTGTGGATTGGGTTGTGCCATTCAGCGAAGATACACCACAACGTTTAATTGGTGAAATTCTGCCTGATCTTCTCGTAAAAGGAGGAGATTATAAACCTGAAGAAATTGCGGGTAGCCAAGAAGTATGGGCAAATGGCGGACAAGTCGAAGTCTTAAATTTTGAAGATGGTTGCTCAACCAGTAACATTATCGCAAAAATTCAAGGAATTACTGAAAAATAATGCGTATTAGGTGCGTGCTATTTTTGTAAGTTTTATGTTAAACTTCAATTAAGTTTTTTCATCCATTACCGATAAGGATAAAATATGAAAGTTTTAGAAGGTCAAATCGTTGCACCTAAAGCAAAAATTGCAATTGCAATTGCACGTTTTAACAGTTTTATCAATGAAAGCCTTTTAGAAGGCGCAATCGACGCTTTAAAACGTTATGGTCAAGTAAGCGAAGACAATATTACTATCGTTCGTGTTCCAGGCGCATACGAACTTCCACTCGTGGCGAGTCGTCTTGCAAAATCTGGTAAATTCGACGGTATCGTAGCGCTAGGTACTGTTATCCGTGGCGGTACTGCGCATTTTGAGTATGTGGCTGGCGAAGCAAGTAGTGGTCTTGGTCAAGTAATGATGAATGCAGATATTCCAGTTGCATTCGGCGTATTGACTACTGAAAGCATCGAACAAGCTATTGAACGTGCTGGCACGAAAGCTGGCAATAAAGGGGCAGAAGCAGCATTAGTCGCATTAGAAATGATTAATTTATTAGCCCAAATTGACGCAGAGTAAAGAATGACTGAACAAAAGAAAAAACCTTCCGCACGTCGTCGTGCAAGAGAATGTGCAACACAAACTATGTATGCTTGGGAAGTGTCTAAAAACGCACCTGACGAAGTAGAATTAGCTTTTTTAGTTGATAATCCAGAAGAAAGTAAAGGGGCGGATTTACCATATTTCCGTAAACTTTTCCGTCAAACTGTAAATCAACTTGATGCAGTAGATGCAGCATTAGCACCAGAATTAGACCGTTCTTTAGAAGAACTTGATCCGATTGAACGTGCTGTATTGCGTTTAGCTGCGTATGAACTCCTTTTCGAACGTGATGTTCCTTATAAAGTAGTTATCAATGAAGCGATTGAAGTTGCAAAAGCTTTTGGCGCGGAAGACAGTCACAAATATATTAACGGTGTGTTAGATAAAGTCGCAGCACATCGCTAGTGAGATAAGAAAGTGTGGTGAAAATCACACTTTTTTATTGTTTTTAAAATTATTATAGGAAAAAACAGTGGGCGAGTTTGATTTAATCACGCATTATTTTAAAACCCAACAAAATCCACAACGCCCTGATGTTGCCCTTAGCATTGGTGATGATTGTGCCATTCTAAATTGTCCGCCTTCTCAACAAATTGCCATTACGACCGATACGATGGTCGAAGGCACACATTTTCTTCCAACAATTTCGCCAAAAGATTTAGCATATAAAGCCCTTGCAACTAATTTAAGTGATTTAGCGGCGATGGGCGCGCGTCCTGCGTGGATTTCATTAGCCTTGACCTTGCCTGAAGTTGATCAAGATTGGCTAAAAGATTTTAGTGAAACTTTCTTTGAAGTATTAACAAAAGAAAATGTTAGTTTAATCGGTGGTGATACCACACAAGGGAAATTACATTGTATCAGTATTACTGCACAAGGATTGTTGCCAAAAGGGAAAGCATTACGTCGTGATAAAGCCCGAGTAGGCGACTATATTTTTGTCTCTGGCACGCTAGGTGATAGTGCTGCAGGCTTGGCGTTATTATTAGGGCAAAAAAATACTGAATTGAAAAATTATGACGCCCCGATTTTCGCAGAAAATTATGTAGTCGCTAGACATTTACGCCCAACACCACGTATCGCATTAGGGCAATATTTATTAGATCATGATTTTTCGCAATGCGCCTTAGATATATCTGATGGATTGATGGCTGATTTAACACATATCTTAGAGCGTAGTCATTGCCATGCGGAACTTGATATAGAAAAATTACCCTATTCAGAAGAATTAACGCAATTATTCTCGTTAGCTACCTGTGAAAAATTTGCATTAACTGGCGGGGAAGATTACGAACTTTGCTTTACTGTACCAGAGGCAAAAATTCAGGATTTTAAAAAGGCAATTTTATCTTCTGATCTTCCTGTGCCTGTTAGTTGTATTGGTCGGATTACAGATGGAGCAGAGAATAAAATCACGTTACAACGTAACGGAAAAGTGGTAGATTTTACTTTTACACAAGGGTTTGATCACTTTTCTAAATAATCATGAGGAGGATAACTATGAATATGACAGACGATCCACGCAAGAAAATTAATTTACGTAATCCTACACACTTATTCGCAGTTGGTTTTGGTTCTGGATTAATGCCAACTGCCCCAGGCACATGGGGCAGTGCGTTAGCAACCATTATCGGCGCTTTTTTATTACATTATATGGGGTGGTCCCTGTTTTTACTTCTAACCATCATTTCCTTTTGGATTGGTTGTCGTCTTTGTGACCAAACTTCACAAGATATGGGCGTTCATGATCATGGCTCGATTGTTTGGGATGAATTTGTTGGCATTTTCATTACCTTGCTGGCATTACCAAAACTCTCTTTTGGATATTTGCTTTTAGCCTTTTTGCTTTTCCGTCTTTTCGATATTTGGAAACCTGCACCAATCAAACATTTTGATGAAGGTTACACCAATGGTTTTGGTATCATGATTGATGATGTTTTAGCTGGATTATACGCCTTCGTAGTTATTTTGCTTTTCCGCTGGATTTTTTAATATAGCTACCAGATACTCCTGTGAATGCTCGCCTTTTTCGTTGTTTTTTTGAGATAATTGGCGAGCTTTTTTTTACCTTTTTTAGTATTTAAAAAGATTTAGTGATATTCTATAACGGTCGTTCTTATCTCATACAGTGATAATTCTTATTCATAATCAACAGAAGGACTTCCTATGCAAGCCAAAGCAAAATATAGAAAAGACTATCGTACGCCTGATTTCACTATCACCGACATTTTCCTTGATTTTCAACTTAACGCCGATGACACTCTTGTTACAGCGAAAAGTAAAGTTAAACGCTTAAATCCACAAGCAACAGAATTACGTCTTGATGGTCATGGTATGGAACTTGTTTCCGTTAAATTAAATGGACATGATATTGAGCATTATAAAAAAGATAAAGAAAGTTTAACGCTTGATATTCCACAGAATTTAACTGATTTTGAATTAAAAATTCAAACCTGCCTTAACCCTGCTAAAAACACTTCATTACAAGGACTTTATCAATCTGGTGAAGCACTTTGCACGCAATGTGAAGCCGAGGGTTTCCGCCAAATTACCTATTTTATTGATCGTCCTGATGTTTTAGCCCGTTATACCACTAAAATTACTGCCGATAAAAAGGCTTATCCATACTTACTTTCAAATGGTAACTGCATTGCTAAAGGTAATTTAGCAGATGATAAACATTGGGTTGAATGGCAAGATCCATTCCCGAAACCAAGCTACTTATTTGCATTAGTAGCAGGGGATTTTGATGTTTTAGAAGATCATTTTATTACCCGCAGTGGACGTGATGTCAAACTTGAACTTTTTGTTGATAAAGGCAATTTAGATCGTGCTGATTTCGCCATGGCAAGCCTTAAAAAAGCCATGAAATGGGATGAAGAACGCTTTGGTTTAGAATATGATTTAGATATTTATATGATTGTTGCCGTTGACTTCTTCAACATGGGGGCAATGGAAAATAAAGGATTAAATATCTTCAACTCAAAATACGTCTTGGCAAATTCTCAAACAGCAACCGATGATGATTACCTCGGCGTAGAATCCGTGATCGGACATGAATATTTCCATAACTGGACAGGTAACCGTGTAACTTGCCGTGACTGGTTTCAATTAAGCTTAAAAGAAGGGCTAACAGTATTCCGTGATCAAGAATTTTCTTCTGATACGGGTTCTCGTGCGGTGAATCGCATTAACAACGTAAAATTATTACGTGCAATGCAATTCCCAGAAGATGCAAGCCCAATGTCACATCCAATCCGCCCTGAAAAAGTGATTGAAATGAATAACTTCTATACCATGACCGTATATGAAAAAGGAGCAGAAGTTATCCGCATGATGCACACTTTATTAGGCGAAGAAGGTTTCCAAGCAGGTATGCGTCAATATATCGCAGAAAATGATGGAAAAGCTGCAACTTGTGATGACTTTGTCCGTGCAATGGAAACCGCATCAGGTGTAGATTTAACGCAATTTAGACTTTGGTATAGCCAATCTGGTACGCCACAATTAACCGTAACTGATGATTACGATGCTGACAAACAATGCTATCGTTTACACGTACATCAATTCACACTAGAAACAGCAGATCAAAAAGAAAAAACTGCATTACATATTCCACTTAAAGTGACACTTTATACCGAACAAGGCAAGCCTGTTATGTTGCCAAATACGGACACACCATTAAGTGAAATCTTAAATGTCACTAAAGCAGAACAAACATTTGAATTCCACCACGTACCAAGCAAACCAATTCCTGCATTACTCTGTGATTTCTCTGCGCCTGTTAAATTGACTTATGAATACGAAGTATCACAGCTCGTAACTTTAATGAAATTTGCAGAAAATGACTTTATCCGTTGGGATGCAGCTCAAATGCTTTATAACAAAGTGTTACGTTGTAACTTAAAACGTTATGGCAAGAATGAAGGCTTTGTTTTCCCAGATGCTCTTTTAAACGCACTTAACTGGTGCTTAGAAAATGCGAAGGGTCATGAGTCTATCATTGCTTTACTGCTCACTTTACCAACAGCGGTTGAGTTTGCAGAAGGGGTGGATCAAATTGACCCAACTGCGATTGTTGAAATTCGTGATTATATGCAACATAGAATTGCAGATGCATTAAAAGATAATCTTGTTAAAGTTTATCGTGAATTAAAAGCGGATCATTATGAATTTAACCAACAGGCGATTGCTGATCGTGCATTACGCAATGCATGTTTGCAATATCTTGCATTGCTACCAATGGGAGAAAGCCTCGTTACTCGCCATTACTTTGAAGCGGATAACATGACTGATACTTTAGCAGCGCTTAAAGCAGCTACTCAAGGTAAATGCGAAGCGGCCGAAGTCTTGCTGACTGATTTTGAAGAAAAATGGGCGCACGATGGTTTAGTGATGGATAAATGGTTCACCCTTCAAGCCACACGTCCAGATGCTGCTGCGCTAACACGTGTTAAAAACTTAATGCATCACCGCAGTTTTAGCATGACTAACCCGAACCGTGTGCGTAGCCTTGTTGGTGCATTCTCAACCCATAATCTCGCACAATTCCATCAAAAAGATGGTTCTGGTTACGCGTTCTTAGAAGAAGTATTGGAACAACTTAACGCAAGCAACCCACAAGTTGCCTCACGCTTAATTGAACCATTAATCCGCTATGCACGTTACGATGAAGAACGCCAAGCATTAATGAAAGCCCAACTCGAAAAACTCAAAAAAGTTGATAATCTTTCCAACGACTTATACGAAAAAATCGAGAAAGCGTTACATTAATTTATTTTCTTAATTAAATTTGTTATAAAAAGGGAAGTTTAAAGACTTTCCTTTTTGTTTTGGTCGGATCACGCCGACTTTTTCAAAAAAATTTATGCAAATAATATAATGATTAAGGAACCAAGGATGTTTACAACAAAATACGATCTCCATTGCCATAGTACGGCGTCGGATGGGGTGTTGGCGCCGAGTGAGGTGGTGTTGCGGGCGGTTGAAATGGGGGTGAGGGTATTAGCGCTTACTGATCATGATACGGTGAATGGGCTTGCTGAGGCACGTGAAGTTGCGGAAAAGCACGATATGACCTTTATCAATGGCGTAGAGATTTCTACCCGTTGGAATAACAAAGATATTCATGTGGTTGGGTTAGGCTTTGATATGAACGATCCTGAGTTGCAAGCACTTTTGCAACAACAGCAGCAATTCCGCCACCAGCGCGCGTTGGCTATCGGTGAAAAACTAGCAGAGCTAGGCATTCTGAATGCGTATGAGGGAGCAAAAAAGCTTAGCGAAGGCGAGGTGACTCGTGCCCATTATGCTCGCTATTTGGTTGAGGCGGGTGTGGTAAAAGATGTTTCACAGGCGTTTAAACGTTATTTAGCACAAGGCAAAAAAGCCTATATTAATCCGTCATGGTGTGATATTCCGACTGCGATTGCAATTATTCAAAAAGCGGGCGGAAAAGCGGTTTTAGCGCATCCATTGCGTTATGAATTAAGCCGTAAAAAATTCCAACAACTGATTACGGATTTTAAAGCGTGGAACGGCGATGCGATGGAAGTCGCAGGGTGTGGGCAAAATCCGCAACAACGTCAGCATTTATTAGCCTTAGCCGAAGCGCATGCTTTAAAAGCGAGCGGTGGCTCGGATTTCCATTATCCGTGCGGTTGGCGTGAATTAGGTAAAGGATTGGCGCTCCCCGAGGGTTGCGACTTTATTTTATCTGCGTTGATTTAATTTTTAAAAATGAAGATCACGCCCCGATTTTCGTAAAAATTTATGCGAAAATCGGGGCGTGATTATTTTTTATGTGACGTTGTCACTAGAAAACATTGTTGAGCGACACACCAATCCCAATGCGTTGAATATTTTTGTTATAATCGATCAAAGATTCACCGTAACCGCCATAATATTGGGCATAAAGTCGAACGTAGCGACTAATTGGATAACTATAAGAAAGCTCCGCACCGCCTTTTCCTGAGCGAGGGTTATAGTGGGTTTTCAGATGAACTTGATGGGTTTCCGTATAGTAATCAATAATCAAATCGCCGTGCCCCATGTAATCTTGAATATCGGGGTTATCATCGCTTGAGTGGCTTTCTGGAATGCGCCACCACGGTTTTAATTGAATGCGCCAGTTATCTTTACTAAACGAGATACGCCCATAAATGCGGTTCCAACTGCGTGACTTATTATCAGAATTATCGCGACCATTGGAATCATGCAAGAAACCACCTTCAAATTCATCCATTTTCCAACCGTGCCAGACGGGATAATCAAGTTCCCATGCTAGGAAAAGTTGGGGTTTATAATTGGTTTCACGGAACGGAGAGGAGTCTTTGGTATTCAACATTTGAAACCACGAGGTTTGCGTGTAAGCCCCCGCCAGTACGGAGTTTTTCCCTAAAATTCCACGCCAAAATGGTACGGCAAGACTAATTTGAAATTTAACTTCATCATGCTGCATTTTCTTCGGATAAGCAAAATTCCCATTCGATTCCGTCATCATAACGTAGTTATCATTGTAGGGGACTAGTCCAAAAATTTCAGTAGAATTTTTATGTAATAAGGCATCTGTTTCTGTTTGATAAAGTTTAGGTAAACCATCGTAGGCAATGGCGTAACTACTTGCTGATAGACATAAAAACGCAATGATTTTCTTCATGTAAAACTCCGAATTAAATACAGATTTTATATAGATTTTTCTTGTGATTTGCTAAACTTTACCCATTCATTTTTTATAGGTAAACCCTTATGCAATCATTGCCAAGATTCCACCGCCCCGATTTTATCAAGATTGAAACGGTTCGACTACAACTCCAACATCTTTTGATGTATGAGAAACCGTATTTTAACGGATTAGATGTCGAAACATGGATGCAAAATCGTACGCAATTTTGCGATGATTGCCTGCAAACTATTTTTGCTTCATTCTTTCCCAACCCAGAGAATATCGTGTTGTTTGCCGTGGGGGGCTATGGACGAAAGGAGTTATTTCCACATTCTGATTTAGATCTATTTGTTTTGGTGAAAAAAGAGGTCTTACCACTCTATAAAACCCAAATTGAGCAATTTATCCAATTTTTGTGGGATTGTGGTTTAAAAATTGGGATTGCGGTACGGGATTTAGCGGAAACGGTTGCCCAAGCGCAACAAGATATTACTATCGCAACCAATCTGCTTGAGCGCCGTTTTCTCTGTGGGGATAGTGCCTTTAGCAAAGAATTAACCTGCGTGTTAGCGCAGACAGAAACTTGGTCACCTGTGGCTTTTTTCGATGCAAAAGTGGCGGAACAGCAAAAACGTTATCAGCGTTTTCATCATACCAGTTACAACCTCGAACCCGACTTAAAATACAATTTAGGTGGTTTACGTGATTTGCATTTATTGTATTGGCTCGCCCTACGAGATACGGGCACCAAAAATCTCGAGCAACTTTTAGCAAAAAATTGGATAAATCAAGAAGAATATCAGCAAGTTAAGCAGAGTCAGCAATTCTTGTTTCGCTTGCGCTATGCGTTACATCTATTAAATGCACGTCCGAATGATCGGCTTTATTTTGAACAACAAAAGCAATTGGCAGCCTTTTTAGGTTATCCAGAAAATCATGACTATCCGAATGCGAATGTCGAAACCATGATGCGTGAGTATTTTCAAGCTGCACAATTTATTTCGGTATTTTGTCATATTATCGTGCAACATTATTTACAAAAATTTTATCCGAAAAATGGGGCGTGTTTGCAGAAATTAGACGAAAATTATGAGAAAAATGGGCATTTTATCCGTTTAACTACGCAAGATATTTACCAACATCATCCAGAACAGATTTGGACATTATTTCATTATTTAGCACAGTATCCAGAATCTGAGATTCATCCTGACACCTTACGCCAGTTATTAAAATTCAGTCATAATGCGCAAGCTTTATTGAGCGAGAATGCGTATGCACGTGCAAAATTTTTACCGCTTTTGGCACAGCCCAATGCGATTAGGCAGGTAATTGTGCCTTTGCATCGTTACGGTATTTTGAAAAATTATTTACCAAATTGGCAAAGGATAACAGGGTTGATGCAATTTGACTTGTTCCATAGTTACACGGTGGATGAGCATATTATTCGTGTTTTACAAACCCTCGAACAGCTTGGAGAATCTAATAATTCGGTCGATTTTCCACTGGCGACCCAACTTTTTAATGAAATAAAAGCAAATCCTATTACCTTGCAAACCCTTTATCTTACCGCATTATTTCACGATATTGCCAAAGGGCGTGGGGGAGATCATAGTGAGCTAGCACTGAAAGATGTCGAAGATTTTTGTCAATTACACGGTATTCCTCGTGAGGAACAAGAAGATATTGCTTGGTTGGTACAACATCATTTAACGATGTCGATTACCGCACAACGCCGTGATATTCAGGATCCGCATGTTATTCAAGCATTTGCGGCGAAAGTTAAAACCCCTCAACGGCTAAAATTACTGTTATGTTTAACTGTTGCCGATATTTATGGCACGGATGAAAAGCGCTGGAATCCGTGGAAGGCAAGTCTATTAAGTACACTTTATGAAAATACCTTAGCGCAATTACAACATGGGTGTGTGACTCCATATGATTCAGAACATCATGCTCAACAGCAAAGAGAACAAGCAGAACAGGTTTTACTGCAAGCGGGAATAGGTGAGGGACAAATTCAAGCACTTTGGGCTACGTTTCCTGAAGCTTATTTTTTGCGTACCGAATGCGAGCAGATTGTGCAGCATAGTCAGTGGCTTATACAAAATTCTCAGGCAGTCTGCGTGAAAGTATATCAGCAAGCACAGGGGACAGAAGTCTTTATTTATTGCCCCGATCAGGCCGCCTTATTTTATAAAGTCGTTGCGGTGTTAGAGAAGAAAAAGATTGATATTCATCAGGCACAAATTATGACGTGCGACAATGGTTATGCGTTGGATAGCTTTATTATTTCGGAAAAGCATAATATGCATGTGGCGGAAGATCGCTGCTTGCAAATAGAAAAGGCCTTAACCACGGCATTAATGGCTGATACCTTGCCAATGATTGGACTGCAAAAGACAAAAATACAACCGTTTGATGTGCCAACGGCAATTCGATTTATTCGTACGCCCAAAGATCAAACGCAATTTGAATTAACGACATTAGATAAACAAGGGTTATTAGCCCGTGTTGGTAAAGTGTTTTATGAACTTGCTTTGAATTTGCATAGTGCGAAGATTTCAACTATTGGTGAAAAGGCGCAAGACTTTTTTATTGTGACAAATCGCGAAGGGCATGCCCTAAATTTTAGTGAGAAACAACAATTACGCACTGCCTTAGTGTCTGAATTAAGTTAAAAAATTGATTTTTAGGCATAAATCCTTTATGTTGACGACATCAAAGAAAGTGCGTGATTACGCAATAAGGGGCTTTAAATGGATAACAAAAATTTGATTGAAAACAAATACAAATGGCAGTTACAACGTGAACGTGTTAATCATCATTCTTGGACAATGATCGTCTTTTTTATCGAAGGGATTGTGCTGATGGATCTCTGGGTGATTAAACGGAATTTTATGGATAGTTTTGTAGCAAACTTTATCCTCAATTTTTCGATTGTATGCTTTGCGTTTGGGATTATTTTTGCTTTTACAACTTACGGTCGCCGTAAAAAGTTGAAGGCAATAGAGCAAACACTTGCCGCACAACAAGCTCAAAAAAGTGACAATGTCACAAATAAAGAAACAAAGAAAGCAGAATAGCTGTTAAATAGAATCGTTACTTTTGCAGGTTTTATATTATCACGCCCCGATTTTCGTAAAAATTTATGTGAAAATCGGGGCGTGATTGATTTAAAGATTATTTAATTTCAGTGAAAAGAATTTCATCAGGGATAACAGAACCTTGCCAGTAAAGCTCAGCCGCAGTACGTTGTGCTAATTCAAGGAAACCTTGAGCAATTTCACCTTCAGGGTGGCTCACGACACTTGGTGTGCCTTTATCCATATCTTCGCGTAATTGAATGTGCAGAGGAAGTTTAGCCAGAATGTTTAATTGGTATTTTTCTGCCATTTTTTCCGCGCCACCTGTACCGAAAATGCTTTCGTGATGACCGCAGTTAGAACAAATATGAACGGACATATTTTCTACGATACCAAGCACGGGAATTGATACTTTTTGGAACATATGTACGCCTTTGATTGCATCTAATAATGCCACGTCTTGCGGTGTGGTTACCACGATTGCACCTGTTACAGGAATTTGTTGAGAGAGAGTTAATTGAATATCCCCTGTGCCCGGCGGCATATCGATCACAAGATAATCCAATTCACGACCATTTTCAGCCCAAAGGGTTTCATTAAGCATTTGCGCTAACGCACCACTTGCTACAGGACCACGCCATACAGTCGCGCTATCTGCTGGCACGAGGTAACCGACAGAGTTAGTTAATACGCCATAAGCACTGATAGGCGTCATGTGTTTATTATCTGGTGAAGTTGGGCGTTCATCTTGTTTTCCCAACATAAGCGGAACAGAGGGACCATAAATATCCGCATCCAAAATCCCCACTTTAGCACCCAATGCTTGTAAACCTAAGGCAAGATTCACGGCAACGGTTGATTTACCTACGCCACCTTTACCAGAGGTCACTGCGATAATATTTTTTACCCCTTTTACAGCAGGCATACGGTTAGCACGTTTCATGGTTGCAACTTGTGCTTTTAAATGCCAATGGATTGCTTGAGTGTCGGTAAGTTGTTTGAAAACGTCATCCAATTCACTTTCCAATGCAATTAATCCAAGTTCCCAAGGGAATGGCATTTTTAATTCAATATGCAATTCGTCATTGAATTTTGTGATTTTTTTAACGGCATTAAGACTAAGTAAATCTTTTTCTAATGTAGGATGTTGAAAATTTTGTAAATTTTGTGCGAGTTGATTTTGTACATCTAGCGACAAATTATCTGAAAAAATAATACTCATCGTTTCTTTTTTCCTTTTTTATTTTATTCTGGTTGCTATATTTAACCACGCTATGGGCAACGTGTTAAGTTAAAAATTAAAAAGCAGGGAAGTTATGGAAAAAAAAGATATTTTACGTTAAAATTTCCCGCTAAAATTTGATGAAAATGCTATAAATTGAGAGGATTTTATACTTTTTGATTTAAGTATATAAATTTTACGCATTATTTTAAGAAGAGAGATAACGAATGAATAAAACCTCAAGAAAAATGTTGGTGACCTGCGCATTACCTTATGCGAATGGTCCAATTCATTTAGGTCATATGTTAGAACATATCCAAGCAGATATTTGGGTGCGTTTCCAACGTATGCGTGGCAATCAAACCTATTTTGTTTGTGCAGACGATGCACACGGTACGCCAATTATGTTAAAAGCGGATCAAATGGGTATTACGCCTGAACAACTTATCGCAGAAGTTCAACAAAAACATATGGTGGATTTCCAAGGTTTTAACATTAGTTTTGATAACTATCATTCAACTCACAGCGAAGAAAATAAAGAATTAGCACAAGCGATTTATCTTCGTTTGAAAAATAAAGGATTTATCAAAAGCCGTACCATTTCTCAGCTTTTTGATCCTGAAAAACAAATGTTCTTACCCGATCGCTTTGTAAAAGGGACTTGCCCTAAATGTAAAGCAGAAGACCAATATGGCGATAACTGCGAAGTTTGCTCTGCAACTTATAGCCCTGCGGAATTGATTAATCCAAAATCAGCCGTGTCTGGTGCAACGCCTGTTATGAAAGAAAGTGAACACTATTTCTTTGATTTGCCTGCATTTAAAGGCATGCTACAAGAATGGATCCAGTCTGGCACGTTGCAAAGCGAAGTCGCAAATAAAATGCAAGAATGGTTTGAAAGTGGCTTGCACCAATGGGATATCTCACGTGATGCACCATATTTCGGCTTTAAAATTCCAGATACAGAAAACAAATATTTCTATGTTTGGTTAGATGCACCGATTGGTTATATCGCAAGCTTCAAAAACCTTTGTGAAAAACAACCTAACATCGATTTTAACGAATTTTGGCATAAAGACAGTGCGGCAGAACTTTATCATTTCATTGGAAAAGATATCGTTTACTTCCACAGTTTATTCTGGCCAGCAATGTTAGATGGTGCGGATTTCCGTAAACCAAATAACGTTTTTGTACATGGTTATGTCACTGTTGATGGTGAAAAAATGTCTAAATCTCGCGGTACATTCATTCAAGCGAAAACTTATTTAGACCATTTAGATCCAGAATATTTACGTTATTACTATGCAGCAAAATCAAGCCCCAGCATTGATGATATTGATTTGAATCTTGAAGATTTTGCACAACGTGTAAATACTGACGTGGTAAATAAATTAGTAAACTTAGCATCTCGTAATGCAAGTTTTATCCAAAAACGTTTTGATGGCATGCTCGCAGATACGCTAGAAGATCCTGAATTATTCGCAGAATTTACTGCAAAAGCGCCGATCATCGCAGAACTCTATGAAAAACGTGAATTTAGTAAAGCAATCCGTGAAGTGATGGCACTTTGTGATAAAGCGAATAAATACGTGGACGATAAAGCACCGTGGGTGATTGCAAAACAAGAAGGGGCAGAGCAGCAATTACAACAAGTTTGCTCAATGGGGATTGAATTATTCCGTGTATTAATGGGGTACTTAAAACCTGTATTGCCTGAATTAGCAAAACGTAGTGAAGCGTTTTTACAAAATGAATTAACGTGGGATAACTTAAATGCACCATTATTGGCGCATCAAATCGCACCATTTAAAGCATTATTCCAACGTTTAGACGTGAAAAAAATTGAAGAAATGATGGAAGCGAATAAAAAAGCCAATGCGGCAGAACTTCCAAAAGTGAAAAAAGAGGTAAAAATGGAAGAAAATACCCAAATCGAACCAATCGAGCCAGAAATCACGATTGATGATTTTGCGAAAATCGACATGCGTGTCGGTAAAGTTTTAGAATGTGAAGCGTTACCAGAAAGCAAAAAATTATTAAAATTTATCCTTGATGTTGGTAACGGTGAAACTCGTCAAATTTTCTCAGGCATCAAAGCAGCATATCCGAACCCTGAAGAATTAGTGGGTCGCAATGTAATTTTCGTTGCAAACCTTGCACCACGCAAAATGAAATTTGGTATCTCTGAAGGTATGATTTTATCCGCAGCAAGCGGTGATAACTTATTCCTTCTCGATGTTGACCAAGGTGCCAAAGCGGGTAGTCGAGTAGGTTAATAGAAACTGAAACTTTATTAATGAAAAAGGGAATGATCGTAAGGTTATTCCCTTTTTTATCGGTAAAATTACGAAAAACGCAATAAGGCATTGAATAAAGTATAGTTTTAGAGTAATTTGATTAAATTATGAACTTTTAGGGAAGGTTTTATGTATTTTGTGAGTCAGTTTTTACGTAGTGCATTTGTGACTTTGACTGCATCAGCATGTCTTTGGGGATGTTCATCCGATATCCCGCCAGAACCAGAATTATCCGTAAAGCAACAGATGAATTTGCGTACACAAATTATGAAGGGGTATCAACAATGGCGTGGCGTACCATATCGCTATGGCGGAGAATCACGGCGAGGCATGGATTGTTCGGCTTTTGTGCAAACTATTTTTCGGAATAATTTAGGAATGCGATTGCCACGAAGTACAAGTCAGCAAAAAAATCTTGGAAAACCAGTTGAGAAAAAAGAACTTCAAATCGGCGATCTTATTTTCTTTAATCGAAATACGCATGTGGGAATTTATGTGGGGAATGGAAGGTTTGTACACGCTTCAACACGGAAAGGTATCACGATCGCTGAATTGAATAATGTGTATTTTAAAAATCGTTATACACAATCTCGCCGAATCATTTTCCCAAAGAAATCTTAAAAATTTAGTTAAAAAATAGACAATTTAATAAGTTACTTTATTTATCTTATTACGGTTAGTTATATTATTTAAATTAAAGCATGCGCATAAATGCACTTTCTATTTAACATAAAAAAGCCCTAATTTTCATAAATTTTACTGAAAATTAGGGCGTGTTATTTTAATGCTTTTTATTTGCTATTTTTAAATTCAGATACCGCTTGATTAAATTTATTAATCACTTCCTCCTCAACGGGATGGAAAAGGGAAGAAGCAGTCGCGATTGTTGCCGAGGCTAAGAAACCAGGGATGATTTCGTAAAGTTGTGCCATATCTGTCCAACCCCAATACGCCATTAATGGTTTCCAAATCACCACTGTAATGGCACCCGCTAACATTCCGCAAAGGGCAGCACGTGAACTAATGTGGCGGTTAAATAATGAGATGATGATAATTGGTCCAAAGGCTGCGCCGAAGCCTGCCCATGCATAAGATACTAAGCCCATCACTTTAGAATCTGGATTTTGTGCAATCCAAATTGCAATACCAGCAATGGTTAAAACCATCACACGACCTACCCAGACAAGTTCTCGACTTGAGGCATTTTTACGTAAAAAGCCTTTATAAAAATCTTCGGTAATGGCTGCAGATGACATTAAAAGTTGTGCTGATAAGGTACTCATTACCGCAGCTAAAATGGCAGAAAGTACGACACCAGCAACCCACGGGTTGAATAATAATTTAGATAATTCAATGAAAACCGCTTCAGGATGGGCGAGTGGGATGTCTTCAGCAGTGAAGTAAGCAAGCCCGAAGTAACCCACAGAAACCGCACCTGCAAGGCACAAAATCATCCAAGAAATCCCGATTTTACGTGCTTGTTTTAAAGATTGTAAAGAATCAGCCGCCATGAATCGTGCCAGAATATGCGGTTGACCAAAGTAACCTAACCCCCAAGCCAATGCTGAAATGACACCGATACCAGATACATCGTGTAGCCAGTTTGCATATGGAATATGAGTGATTGCGGTTTTTGCATGTAATGCTGTAGTGATGTCGTTCCAACTTAAGTTCATTAGCACCATAATGGGAGCGAGTAATAATGCGAAGAACATAAGTGAGGCTTGGATTGTATCGCTCCAAGAAACGGCAAGGTAGCCACCAATAAAGGTGTAAATAATCGTTGCAAATGCACCTAACCATAACGCTTCGTTGTAATCCATGTGCAATAAGCTTTGGAATAATTTTGCACCCGCAACCACGCCTGATGCGCAGTAGATAGTAAAGAAGAAAAGAATAATAGCAGATGAAATGATTTTTAATGCTTTTTTCTGATGCGGGAAACGTTGTGCGAAGAATTCAGGTAAGGTGAGGGCATTATTATAATGTTCCGTGAAAATACGTAAGCGCCCCGCAACAATGCGATAGTTAAAATAGGCACCAAGCACTAAACCTACAGCAATCCAAGCCTGAGATAATCCAGATGTAAAAATTGCGCCCGGTAAACCCATGAGTAACCAACCTGACATATCGGATGCGCCAGCAGACATCGCTGTCACAAAGCCACCCATTTTACGCCCACCTAAAATGTAATCATCAAAGTTATTTGTGGATAGGTAGGCGTAAATTCCGATCCCCAAGATAACAATCAAATAAAGACTAAATGTAATGTAAATTTGCATGAATGCTCCCAGTGATTATTCTGTGTAATCCTGTCTGTAAATAAATTTATAAAAGGGGTCCATTATCTTATAGATAAGGCGGTCGTGCAAATAAAAACGGTACCGATTAGATCTAATATTAATCAGATATTAGCAAGAAAATCTATAAAAGTGACATTGTCACAAAATAGGACTGATATGTTCATCACTGTATATAAAATCTTACTTATAATCAATATTAATACTGAAGATAACTATATTTTATATGGGCAATTTTTTATCCGAATAGATGTGTTTAGGTTTTAGATTATCCTTTAAAAATTTTTTAAATAAGAATATTGAACAGGCGATGAATTTAACCTTACCAGAATTTAGATTATGCAACATGAGGAAAGAGAGAATAGCTTTTGAATAAAGGGTTATAGCAATTTATTCTAAATATAGGGATGATTAAATAAAAAACATAATAAATTAATCTACTTACATAAATTCATGCATTTGAATAGTTAGCTAGCCATTTTGATCGTTTGTTTCTGTAAATGCATTTGCACTGTGTTTTATTTATGCGTTGATATTGATGAGCCAACTTATAAAACCTCTTATAAATATGTAATGGTTATAACTTCGTATAATGTATATTATGTTAAATAAGATAATATGCTAAGTTTTTGATTGCTTTAGTTATTTGTTTTTAACTTTCACTTCTGTTACGTTTGTTTATAAAACTTTACACTCTCTTTCTCTTTTATTCGTGAATACTATAAGTGAATTTCATTTTTAATTGTGTTACATTGCCTTTCTTTTTTTAGCAAACTTATTATGGAATTTTACAAAACTCTGATCGGTATCGGACTGCTCTGTCTTTTTGCTATTTTTATCGTTGCACTCTTTTCTAAGAAACGTAAATCATATTTGTTTAATGCGAATCTTTATAAAACCATTCCCATTATGAATCCCAGCGAAAAGATTTTTTTTACGTTATTTACTCAAGCTTTCCCGCAATACTATATTTTTCCGCAAATTCCTTTTTCGTGTATCGTGACACCAAAATTTAAAGAAGATGGAAAAAATAAACCTTTGCTTTGGAAAATTAATCAAAAACGTGTGGATTTTCTGATTTGCGATACGCAACTGAATAATTTATTTATTGTTGAAATTGATGGTCCAACTCATACAAAAACACGTGGACAAGACAGTCAACGAGATGATTTCTTTGCTGAAAAAAATATCCCAACTTTACGTATTCCAGTTACACAATTAACTAAGTTAACGCGCCAAAATCTTAAAAGTATGGTTGAGGATATTTTGGATTAGAATAAAAAAATGCGTACCCATTTAAAGTACGCATGTTTTATGATTATACTTCGATATACTCTAGTTCTACATTCCCTAGATAATTCAATAAATTTTTTCCGCTACGGCGATATGATAAAGAAATTGGATGTTCGATCATCACTGCTCGAGTAATATTTTCAATTTCATAACCACGCATAATAATAAGATTTAACGCCACTTGTAATGCAGGTAAGCTTGGATTAAATGCCGCATTTTCGGCATAGCTTCCTTTAAATATTTCCTGATTATCTAACTGTAATGCTACGCCACAATATGTTTTTGAGTATGGTGCATGACTTTGATTTGCAGCTTCAAGTGCAGCCCAAATGATAGGAGATTTTGTATCATGATTTAAACCGTTATCTTCTCTATCCATTAATAAATTCGTGATTTTAAGATCTTTAGGACCAAACGCATTTGGTAAATAATGATATAAATTTTGAATAGGTTGATTTGGTAAATGAATTTTAAGATGTGATGCTGAATTGAGCTCATTCATAAATTGTCGGCAATGACCGCACGGTGTGTAATTTACAAAAACATCTGTTACACTTTTTTCACCTCGCATCCAAGCGTGTGAAATGGAACTTTGTTCTGCATGAATTGTTTGTGCTATCGGATTATCGCAAAACTCTTGGTTGGCACCAAAATAAAAATTGCCTGACTCCCCTTTAGCTACCGCTCCAACACTAAAATGCGAAATGGTTGGATTTGCGTAACAAGCGGCAATGGATAATAACGTTAAAGCAAGATCCTCGCTTGACATTTGATATTTTTTACATAAATGGCTTACGACAAATTCTGGTAAAAAACCGTCAAAATGCTGTTCTCTAAAAATATGCCAAAGATCTTGAGCTAATGCAGGATTTTGTAATTCTTTTAATGCATTTTGCAAACGGTCTGAAATATGTTCTTCGTTAGTATGACTCATAAATTTACCCTTTTTAATTTAATTAAACATTGTTTATATCATATGCTATTTTTTAAATAAAATCTTGATTTAGCGTTATTTTTTTATTTCTTTGTCATGAAATTTATTTGTAAATATTTTTCTATTTTATAATGCTTTCCGTTATAATGTTCAACATTTGATATAAAAGTAGGTTTTCTTTATGCAACTTCATGCAAGAAATAAAGTCCTCGATCTTAATTTTCCGAAAATCATGGGGATTTTAAATATTACCCCTGATTCCTTTTCGGATGCGGGCAAATTTTTAAAATTTGATACTGCCCTTTTTCAGGTCGAAAAAATGTTACAAGAAGGTGCAAGTATTATTGATATCGGAGGCGAATCAACACGCCCAGGCGCATTAGCGGTAACAGAACAAGAGGAATTACAACGTGTTATTCCAATTATTGAAGCTATTTCGCAACGTTTTGACTGTTGGATTTCGGTTGATACCTCTAAGGCAATTGTTATGCGTGAAGCTGCAAAAGTCGGCATGGATTTAATTAATGATGTTCGTGCTTTGCGTGAAAAAGATGCACTTGAAACAGCGGTAAGTCTTAATCTTCCCGTTTGTCTGATGCATATGCAAGGTGAGCCTCGAACTATGCAAACCGCCCCGTATTATAAAAATGTTGTAGAAGAGGTACTAACTTTTCTTTTAGATAGAACAAAAATCGCGCAACAAGCAGGTGTTAAGCCTGAACATATTTTATGGGATCTCGGCTTTGGCTTTGGTAAATCACTTTCTCATAATTATCAACTTCTTAAAAATACTCATTTTTTTGCACAATTACCCTACCCTTTACTCATCGGTATTTCTCGTAAATCTATGATTGGTCAACAACTTAATAAATCTGTTGAAGATCGTTTGGTAGGTAGCGTAACGGCTGCTTTATTAGCTGCCCAACAAGGTGCAAAAATTTTACGTGTTCATGATGTCGCTGCGACACAGGATGCATTACAAATTTGGCAAGCAATGTTAAACGCTTAAAACTTATAAAATAAGGATTATAAATGAAAGAACGTCAATATTTTGGTACCGATGGTGTCCGTGGTAAAGTCGGTAAAGCGCCGATTACACCAGATTTCGTACTTAAATTAGGTTGGGCTGCAGGTAAAGTTCTTGCAAATTCGGGGTCTAAAAAAGTCTTAATTGGTAAAGATACGCGTATTTCTGGTTATATGTTGGAATCCGCTCTAGAAGCTGGTTTAGCTGCTGCAGGTGTTTCAGCTGCATTTACTGGTCCTATGCCAACGCCTGCTATTGCTTATTTAACACACACCTTCCGTGCAGAAGCGGGTATCGTTATTTCAGCCTCTCACAACCCTTTTGATGATAACGGAATTAAATTCTTTTCCACACAAGGAACAAAATTACCTGACGAAGTGGAATTAGCGATCGAAGAAATGCTCGAGCAACCAATGGATTGCGTACCATCAGCAGAACTTGGTAAAGCAAGTCGTATTAACGATGCTGCAGGACGTTACATTGAATTTTGTAAAAGCACCTTCCCTGCTGATTTAAGCCTAGACGGTTTTAAAATGGTCGTAGATTGTGCAAATGGTGCGACTTATCATATTGCACCGAATGTTATGCGTGAACTTGGTGCTGAAGTGATCGAAATCGGCACTTCACCAGATGGCGTAAATATTAATGCGCAATGCGGTGCGACAGATATTCGTGCTTTACAACAGAAAGTATTAGAAACCAAAGCTGATGTGGGTTTAGCTTATGATGGCGATGGCGATCGTCTTATTATGGTTGACCACTTAGGTAACAAAGTGGATGGTGACCAAATCCTTTTCATTATTGCTCGTGAGATGTTACGTAGCGGTAAATTAAAAGGAGGCGTTGTCGGCACATTAATGAGTAATATGCGTTTAGAAATCGCACTAAAAGAATTAGCGATTCCATTTGTTCGTGCAAAAGTTGGTGACCGCTACGTATTAGAAAAAATGCAAGCTCATGACTGGATTTTAGGCGGTGAGAATTCTGGACATATTATTATTGCCAATAAAAATACGACTGGTGATGGCATTATTGCTTCTCTTCAAGTATTGCGTGCAATGGCCCAACATAAACTTTCGTTAAATGAATTAACCAAAGCCGTTCAACTTTATCCGCAAGTGCTTATCAATGTTCGTTTTGAAGGTGGCGAAAGCCCTCTCGAATCTGAAGCTGTAAAAGCCGTCGCTCAAGAAGTTGAAACATTGCTCGGGAACACTGGACGTATCCTTTTACGTAAATCAGGTACAGAACCGCTTATCCGTGTTATGGTTGAATGTGAAGATGCGGAAAAAGCACAAACTTACGCTGAAAAAATTGCAAACGTAATTAAAAAAGCGTAATCACGCCCTGCTTTTAGGGTAAATTTATGGAGTTTAAGGTGTAGAATGAATATTTTTATTATGCGTCATGGGCAAGCTGAAATTTTTGCTAACAGCGACGAAGAACGTGCCTTAGCAGATATCGGTAAGGTTCAAGTAACTGATCAAGGAAAATGGTTGCTTATCAATGCAATTAAATTTGATAAAGTGCTAGTTAGCCCATATCAACGTACACTAGATACCTTTACAGTAATAAATTCAGTTTATCAAGGGATCTTATCTAATAAAATGGAAGTTGATAAAAATCTCACTCCATTAGGCGATAGTACACAGGTTGTTGATTATTTAAATGTACTGAAAGATGAGGGTTTGCATAATATTTTGATTATTTCCCATATTCCTCTTGTCGGTGAATTAGTAACAAATTTAACACAAAATAGCGGATATCAAAGCTTTGAGCCAGCAACGCTGGTCGGCATAAATTGGAATGGAAAAACAGGAAGTTTATTTACTAAACATTGTTGCCCGTAATGCAAATAAAAAACCGCATAAATTGCGGTTTTTTTATTAGTCGTCACTTTCTAAAATAAAATGAACTGTTCTTCTGTAGCCGATCATTCTGCGTGTATCACGAACATGTTTTATTCGAAGAAGCCGACGATGAATACGATGTAATACTTTTGTTTTTAGGTTGGTTTGTCTTCTTCTTTTCATAATCAGTCCTCTAATTATCACATGCCTGACTTGCTGGCTGCTTCTTCTGCTGGTTGAGATTCTGGCGGAGGCGGTGGTGATACTTGCTCTTCTTCATGTAGCAAATTCCCTTCTCCGTCCTCACTTGCTTTAACACGGTAATAGTTATTTAAAATATGAAGATAACGTCTAATATTTTCTACATACTGGAATGCTTGGATACCGCTGGCATGTCCATATTTTAATTTACTATAATACTCTCTTCTACCTAATAAAGGTAGGTTATTTTTAACGTCCAACCAATTATAGGGGTTTCCGCCCAAATCTTTCGTCAATTGTAGTGCATCAAACAAATGCCCTAACCCCATATTGTAAGCAACCAGGGCATACCAAATACGTTGATCTTCTTTTATTTCAGCCGGCATTTTTTGTACCAGAAAATTGAGATAGTCTGCACCGCCTCGAATACTCTGTTTTGCATCAAGTCGATCGGGAACATTCATTGCTTCTGCGGTATTTTTTGTCAACATCATAATACCACGCACACCAGTTGGTGATGTGGCTAATGGATTCCAATGCGATTCCTGATAAGCAACCGCGGCAAGTAATCGCCAATCTAAATTACCACGATATTCTTCAAAAAATGGTTTATATTTTGGCAAAATATTCTTGATTGCATCAACATATGTTCGGCTATCAATGTAATTAAATTCTTTTAAATGACTAACGTATTTTTCTTCTAAATTAGCAATGGTGCCATCTTCCATTGCTTTATTCATGAAGTCTAATAATTTTGCTTGGAGATCAAATTTATCACTTTTCGCTAAATACCAATGCACGGTTGTTTCGTCTGCGACATCAAATGCAATGGCAATATCAGGGCGAATAGACTGTTTAGTAGCAACAAGAATAGAATTTGCAATAGTATAAGGAATTTTACGGCTTGCTACATTTATCAATAATTCTTCTTCTGTCTTATCTTCTATTTGCCAAGTTAAATTGGGATATTGATCTTTTAGTTCTAAGAGTAATCCATTTAATCCAGAACCTTTAGATACCACTAAGGTACCCTTTAAATCATTTAAATTTTTGGGACGTAACGTCCCTTTATGATAAACCAACTGCCAAGAGGCAGAATAATATGCAGGACCTAGCTGATATAATGCAGTTTTGTTCGGATCAAATAACAAATTTGATGCAGCAATATCAATATCGTGTTCAGATAATGCATGAAATAACGCTTCTCTTGTTGGATATTCAGTAATATTTATTTTTACCCCTAAATATTTTGCAAACGCATGACTTAAATCATATTCAAGTCCAGTTGCACCTTTAGAGGTAATAAAATAGGATACGGGATTGGCAACCACTCCTACTCTTAATAAGTCATCTTTTTTTACTCTATTATAACTACTTGGTAAAGCATCAGATGTTTTCGTAGGACGTGTATCGCCTTCATAAAAGACCATATCCATTGCCCATAGTAATAATGCTGTCATAAAGACAATAAGGTAGATGATACCTTTTTTCAATACAGATACTCCTCTAGAATTACAAGTTCTGTACTTCAGATTCAGTCGATGGCCAAGATGTTACAATGGCTTTAATCAGCGTAGCTAATGGGATCGCAAAAAAGACGCCCCAAAAACCCCATAATCCACCGAAAATAAGTACAGATACTATGATTGTTAATGGATGGAGATTAACCGCTTCAGAAAATAAAAATGGTACAACGACATTACCATCTAATAATTGCGTAATAACATAAGCAATCATCAAATAACAAAATGTTGATGTGGTCCCAAATTGGAAAATAGCCACTAATGCAACAGGAATTGTCACAAGTACGGCACCAATATATGGAACAAGAACAGAAATACCCACAGCAACAGAAAGTAAAACGGCATAATTTAGGTGGAAGTATAAGAAAATAGCGTAAGTTACAATACTCACAATTAATATTTCTAAAAGTTTTCCACGTACATAGTTTGCCATTTGTAATTGCATTTCTGTCCAAACTTTACGAACTAATGCACGATTACGTGGCAAATATTGAACAACATAATCAATCAAATCTTTCTTATCTTTTAATAAGAAAAAGACCATAAATGGAACTAAAAATGCGTAAATGCCTAGCGTCACAAGATTCACTAATGAAGAAACAGAAAAAGTCAGTGCGGTTTCTGCAAATCCCATTATTTTACTTTTAATTCCAGAAAAAATACTATCAACCATTTGATAATCAACAAATTCTGGATAATGTTTTGGTAAATCTAACAACCAGATATTTGCTTTATTAAACATTGTAGGTAAATCAGTCACCAACTTCACAAGCTGGCTCCATAAAATCGGGAATAATCCAAATAAAATAACAAAAACAACCCCGAGCATCGTACAAAGGACAATGATCACACTCAATAAACGTGGCAAGCGAAATTTATTCTGTAATAAAGAAATTGGATACTCAAGTAAATACGCAAAAATAATTGCAATAAATAATGGTGCCAACAAGTTGCTAAAAAAATAAACAATTAAAATCGCAAAAATGAGAATTGCTAAAAATGCTGTTGCTTGCGGATCGCTAAATCGCCGAATATACCAATTTTTTAATAATGTAAACATCAGTTTTCCCTTTAAAACAACGATTAGTGAGGATTATAAGGAATTTTCTTAAACAATGCCATGAAGAAAACTCCCTAATTTAGTTATAAACTATTGTGACGGCGTCACTTATTCTTCAATAAGAAGATAAAACTCTGCGACGGTATGAAAAGAACCAAAGATAATCAGTGTATCTTCCCTCTTTAACTCTGATAAAATTTGGCTTAATCCTTGATCCAAAACATCAAAACTTTTTATTGGTGAATCTACGCCCAATATTTTTAGCTTTTCTGCGATCACATTACCAGACTGTCCACGTTCACCATTTAATGTTAAACAATTCCAACCATCCATAACTGGAATTAATGGCGTTAAAATACCCGCTAAATCTTTATCACGCAATACCCCACAAAGTGCATAAAATTTCCCCGAAAAATCGGGCGTGATCATTTTTTTACGTAATTGCGTAATACGTTCTGATAAGTATCTTGCCGCATGCGGATTATGCCCAACATCTAAAATAAGGTTTGGCATCATCGTTTCATTTAGCTGATATTTTTGTGCAATTTTTTGGCGTAACTCTGCAGAAACTGTTTGAAAACGTCCTGTTAATTCAACGGTTTCTAGCACCTCTTTTAAAATTTCATCGCCAATGGAGAACGGTAAAGATTGCAATGTTGCAATGACCGTGGCCGCATTAGCTAGTGGAATCGTCGGTTTAGGAAGATGCTTGTATTGTTTATTTTTACTATGCCATTCCCAAGTATCGCCTGTTTCTGAAAAAGACCAATCACGATTGCGACAGAACAATTTACAATTTAATTCATTCGCATAATTTAATAGTGTCATTGGTGCATCTGGCTCACCAACAATAGCGGGTTTATTTGCACGGAAAATACCTGCCTTTTCGAACGCAATTTCTTCACGTGTATTGCCTAAAAAAGCAGTGTGATCAATATCGATACTCGTAACAACAGCAACATCACTATCAATAATATTCGTTGCATCTAAACGACCGCCAAGCCCAACCTCTAGAATGACCACATCTAATTTTGCTTTTTTAAAAAGGTTAAAGGCTGATAACGTTCCAAATTCAAAATAGGTTAAGGAATTCGGTTTATTTTTCTCGATAAAATTAAATGACTTGCAATGCTCTTCATCAGGCAAGCATTGATGATTGATTCGTACTCTTTCACGATAATGCAATAAATGGGGAGATGAATATACGCCTACTTTATAACCTGCCCGTAAAAGTAACATTTCAAGTAAACGACAAGTTGTCCCTTTACCATTCGTACCACCGACTGTGATTACAAAAGGTGCAATATTTGTAAGATTTAACGCACGTGCAGCTTCCGCCACTCGCTCTAATCCAAGATCAATTACTTTTTCATGAGCCTGCTCTAAATAAGAAAGCCACTGGCTAAGTGGCGTTTCTTCATTAAGTATCATTGGATGATGATTTTGCATGGTTGTACCCTACATTTCCTCAGTATCTGTATCACAACCTGTTTCACATTCTGATAAAATTTGAGGTTGTTCTACTGGCATAAGAGGATTCGGTCTATGCATTAGTTTTGCTAATAGATCTGCAATGCTATCTCGCATATCGGCACGTTTGACAATCATATCTATTGCACCCTTATCTAATAAAAATTCTGCACGTTGAAAGCCTTCTGGCAATTTTTCACGAACTGTTTGTTCAATAACACGAGCACCAGCAAAACCAATTAAAGCCTTTGGTTCTGCGATAATAATATCGCCTAACATCGCATAACTTGCTGAAACACCACCAAATGTCGGATTAGTCAAAACAGAGATAAATGGTAAACCCGCCTCTTTTAATTTAGCAAGTACTGCACTCGTTTTCGCCATTTGCATAAGCGAGATAAGTGCCTCTTGCATACGCGCACCGCCACTTGCGGAGAAAGAAATTAATGGACAACCTAGTGTCATGGCCTCGTTTGCTGCAAGTACAAATTTAGCACCTACAACAGATCCCATTGAGCCACCCATAAAATTAAAGTTTGCGGCACATACGACAACAGGCATACCAAATAATGTACCTTTCATCACGATCAATGCATCTTTTTCACCTGTAGTTTTTTGAGCCTGAGCAATACGCTCTTTATAGCGTTTTAAGTCTTTAAATTTAAGCACGTCTTTAGGTTCAAGATCTGCACCAATTTCTTGCGTACTATCTTTATCTAAAAATGCTAATAGTCGGGAGCGCGCATCAATTGCCATATGATGTCCGCATTTCGGGCAGACTTCTAAATGTCGGGTTAATTCATCACGATACAGAACTTGATCACATCCCGTACATTTTGTCCAAATCCCCTCTGGAATATTTGCTTTTTTACCACTCGAGGAGGTTTGTTTACTAAAAATTCTGTCAATCCAGCTCATTATGCTTCCTTTATTATGATAATGCGTTGAAAAAATGAAAAAATATTGCGTTATTAAAACACAAAAAGATAAATTAAGCGAATTTATATCACCAATTAAAGTGACGTTGTCACTCGTTCGGCCAATTCTAAGGTCATTTTAGCGATATCAAAACGTTGCTCATCAGCAATGCTCCAAAATTCAATACCACGTAGATGTTCTTGAATTTGGCAAATGTGTAATTTTGCACTTTCTTCTTCATTTTCAGCTAATCCATTACTCACTGGTGTGACCAGTTTTTGGAGCTGAACATCAAACATTTCTTCGTCTTCCCATAGATGTTTTAAAGATAGTGTAACATCAAGATCAAAATTCACTGTAATCATCTGTGCAAGTCCATAAAATACTGGAACTTGAACTTGGTGGAAAATCACGTTATTCAATTCTGGGAAAATACGCTGTAACTGGGTTGGAACAGACAGTTTATATTTCGGGAATACATCAAACGCTAAACGTTGCTGATCTTCTTCTAGTGGTACTCCATTTAATAAACGTGCAGTTTGACCAACTAATTCTGTTACACATTCCTCATTAACATAAGAGGCTGGCAATAATGAAGTAATTACAACTTGTTGAATGCTTTGTGATTTTACCAATGAATCTAATGCAAGTGCGGCTTGAGTGACTTGTGCATCTGGTAGTGCGACAATATTTCGATAACGAATATGTTCAATTTGCTCATCATTAATTGATGGCACAACCAATGGAATATCTTGTAAATTTGCACATACACCTAACATATCAATAACAATACAACCTTCATCTGCAGCTTTGGCAATAACAGGTGCTTGTTCTAATGTTGCAGCAAATAATACATAGTCAAACTCGCTCCATACAACATCTTCGACTGATACTTCTGGTACCGCTTTTTTATGAAAGCGAAGATCTTTATCTTCATCAAAAGGTTTAAAAGTCACTGTTGTTAACTGTTCAACTTTTTGACCAAAATGATGGTGTTCCATAGCTTGTACTACTTTTTCGGCTAATGCATATTCTGCAACAATCGCAACTTTTAACATATTTATTTATCTCCAATGAAAAAACGCCGCCTATTTTACAAAAATATGACGGCGATAGATAGGGAGAAATGGTGATCCTGCGGTTATTTTAACGGTTTATAGTAAATTACGGTTTTAGATTGTCCTAAATCATTCGCTTCCGTAATACCAATTCCTTTAATTTCACCTTTAAATGGCGTAAATGGATAATTGCGGAAAAATTGACTTAAATCAATCTTATTTACTGGTGTAGTTAATGTAATATGCGGATCAAAGTTGGCAAAGACATTCGGTGAACCATATTTTTTGAAACTCGCTGCTTTTTCTGGGATATTTTTTGCCCATGCAGGGATTTCAGCACTTGTATCACGAATATCAACAAGTTGTTTGACAACACTATCAGAAAGTTTTTGTAATTCTGGTGATTTTTGTGCATCCATCATTAGCCAATATCCTGGTGTTGCATGTAATCCAGTAAATTGAACTTTAAATGGTGAAAATTGTGTTGCTACATTATCAACAACTTTTTTAATCTTAGGTAATGCCTCTTTTTGATATTCTGTAAGATACAATGTCATATGTACAACATAACCTTCATTATAAAGGCTATTGATTCCCACGCCCTCAAGAGCGTGAGAAATTGTAGCAACATTGTTTTGTACCTTACTTCCAAAATCAATGAATACATCGTATTGTGCAGCATTAACCGCTGGAATTGCTGATAATAAAGCGATTGTGGAAAGTAATTTTTTCATATCGTTGCCTACCTATTTTAAAGAGGGATTACCAAGAAGAGTTGATAACTACTTCTTCACCATATCCACCATTTAAATTTTGTGGATTTGTTGATGATGCAGAACGTTGTACACGAATACCTCGGATTCCTGCTTCACGTGCTGCTAGAATATCGACATCTGAATCGCCATAATGTAGGCTTGAGCCAACTTTTTTGAGGTAATAAGTTTTATCAAATTTATAACCATCACGTGGGGTATCAGATGTGTACCAAATCACTGGTGGATACGGCATATTGAAGTATTTTTGTAGAACTCTTGACGTTTCAGTTACTGTTCCATTTTTGGCATCAGAACGAGGTGTACGTCCAGTAATAAATACAATTTTATCCCCACGTTTTAAGTGCATTGCGATAATTTTTTTCGCAGATTCTTTAGGAATAGAAAGTTTATCAGCACTGTCTGCTATATAATCCCAGAATTTTTGAGAATGGAGTACTTCTTTTGGTGTGCTACCCCAACCCATTTCTTTACCAAAATCAAAACCATAATGGAAATAACTGCTGGAGAATACAAGTGTATCATCGATATCAAAGGTTACCGTCATAGGTTTCTGATCTTTAAGACTATTCTCAATATCTTTTACAGAAACAAAATGCACCGCTACTTGAGATGGTGCATTTGTGTAAAAACCTTGATTGGTATAAGGGACGTTAACCTTTGCATTGGCTGAAAAAGAAACCGTCGTACCTAATGCTACTGCTAAAGCAAGTAACTTAATATTTTTATTCATGGGGAACCCTCTTTGGTATGATTGATAATCTTTAATATTTTAAGAAAAAATAACAAGTTACACTGTGACGTAGATCACATAATGTAATAAGGTAATGAATAAAAAGTTAAAAAAAATATTTTTTCTGACATAAATCAATAAATATTAACATTACACTTTGCAAGGGTATTATTTTTTTATATCATGCACCCCATCAAGCGATGTATTAAACAGCTTGGTATTCATAAAGTTCCTAATCATTATAACTAGTTACTATAAATAAATAGCTAAACTACTTTCCTACCAGCCTGCGGGCTGGTTTTTTTTCTTTTTATCGGCATGTAAAAATGGGGCTCTTCCTTGAGTTCCCCCTCATCGCTAAAATTTAACGACTTTCTACCATTGATATCCAAATCCCATACCAGCACCAAAATTATGCTGCGTATCTTGTGTAATCGAACTTCTAATGATCCACTTACCATTATCAGAAATTCGAGAAGCCCCGATAGAAATTGCTTGTTGATTACGATAACTTCCAATTGCTGCGCCAACAATACTTCGTCCTGCGGAGAATGGTTGTGGTAAGTTTGCTGCTGCAATAGCAGATGCACTTCCTGCATTCGATTCTTTCCGATTTTGCTTAATTTGATGACGCATATCACGAAGGGCCTTACCAATATCTCCTCCCATGCTGTTTTTTAGTGTATTGATTTCATTAGATAATACATTAAGTTGTTTTACATTCACGGCATCGGTTGGTGCTTTTCCTTCTGCAACATTTGATATCACGTTGCCCCCGTTATCAAGTCCCTTATCGGTAACAGAAACTTGTTTTCCATCGGCTGATTTTACTGTTACGCCATGATCATTAATCGTTGTTGAGCCTTGTTCTGGAGTATCTTGTATCGTAATTTGTTTTACATGGATATGATCACTTAAATTAATATTAATTTTTGTTTTCTCATCCTTTGTTTTCTCAATATGTGTTTGAATATTGCTACCATCCCCCAAGACTTCCACTGTAGAACCCAATGGATTATTTACGTAACCGCCAGTATCTGCGGAAAAATCTAAGCCTTTAGCAGGTAGCGCTTCACCGTGTTTAATGTCAAGATACAGTTTTTTCAATTGACCAACTGTAGCTGCAGCATGCATATCTTTATAGGTTTCACCAACATTCGTAATTACCTTGCCACCAGCATTAATCCCTTTTTCAGTCATAGATGGACCATTTTTAATATGAATGCCACTCAAATTCTCTAAATCATTCGCTAGCATAATATCAATCGCTGTATTACCATTTTGTTGGCTAACTTTTGTTTTGATATTTTCTCCGCTATATGCACTATCTGTTTTAGTACCCGCCCCCTTAATATCTATTTCACTACCAAGTTTATTGGTAACAGGACCACCCTCATTTCCGTTAAATTTCAATCCCTTATCGGTTAAGTCCGTTGTAGATTGATTGATAGCTTTACTTACGACATTATCCAGTTGTCCTTTATTAACGGCATCATTTTTAGCACTTCCCGCAGCTACGTTATGAATCTGATTACCCCCGTTATCCAAACCTTTTGAAGTAATTGATACAGGTTTGGTATCACTTCCAGCTGAAGGGGTAATAATAATGCCATTCGGATTAAGTGTAGTTTTCGCCCCACCAGCAGCATCTTTTACAGTGATTTGTTTAAAATCAGGATTGTCTTTCATCATAATTTTTACTGTTCCATTTCCTTGGCTATTAGAATAAACCGTTGTAATGTTGGTAGATGAATAATCCTTTTCTGATCCAGTTTCAGAGGC
This sequence comes from Actinobacillus delphinicola, assembly GCF_900638385.1. Lineage (NCBI taxonomy): Bacteria > Pseudomonadati > Pseudomonadota > Gammaproteobacteria > Pasteurellales > Pasteurellaceae > Actinobacillus > Actinobacillus delphinicola. Next base: position 1,787,478 of record NZ_LR134510.1, read on the forward strand.
GCCAATAATGGATAATGCAGAACCTAAGTATTGCTGACCATTGGCTAAATTACGATTTGCATGAATAATGAATCCTTTATTTAAAGTTGTAATAACATGATTAAGCGTATCCGTAAAATTACTGTCTTCTGTTTGTGGTTTTCCATTAATACCATAAATTTTATCGAATTTAGGGGCGTCAAAACCGCTATTATCTGATTTCGGATGAATACCTAAAACTTGAGATAATGAGTGAATTTGACCACCATTAACTGCATCTGTTGAACCTGATTTTAAAGATCCATTATCTAATCCAGTAATAGATTTAACGGTAATATGAGAATTGAGTTTTACTTTAATATCCGTTTTAATGCCGTCTTTATCTGTTTGAGAAACAGTGGTGGTAATATTGCCACCATCTCCATGAATATCGACCTCACTGCCTAACTTATTGGTTACAGGATTTTTACCCTGTGCTGTTTCTGCCTTATCCGCTCCAAAACTTAATCCTTTATCATCGATAGCGTTAACTTGTTGCATCGCCTTTTTAATATCGCCAATGGTTGCCCCATTTTTAAGAACATTTCCTGTCGCTCTATCAATAGATTCGCCACCCAATCCGCTTGCGACATTTTTAATTTGGTTACCGCCATTATCTAAACCACCTGAGGTAATGGATACTGGTTGTGCTTTTGGATTAGCCTTGGTATCTGGTGCAATAGTGACACCTTTTGGATTAATCACAGTGTCTGGTTTACTTGTACCATCACCAACAGTCACTTGTTTAAATTGTGGTTGATCTTTCATTTAAATCAGAACAGTACCATTTCCGTGAGCATCTTTTGTATAAACAGTTGTTAAATTGTCAGCTGAATAGGTGACACCTGATATGGCTTTTTGACCAATAATATTAAGGGTTGAACCAAGGTATTGTTGACCATCTTTCGTTCCTTGCCCCAAAGTATTACCATTGATAATAAAGCCTTTGTTTAATGCATTAGTAACATTACCAATCGCATTTTTGTAATCGGTTGGTGCTATACCCACTTTTCCATCTGGTTGGGTAATCGGAGTAAATTTCGGTGTTTCAAAACCTGTTCCATTTTTGTCTGGGCTTAAACCTAACGTTTTACCTAATGAATCAATTTGACTACCATTCACTGCATCTTTTGAATCTGGTGTAATTTTACCAGGGGCAACGTTCGTAATGACTTTATTACCTGCATCAATACCACTTTTCGTCATAGATGGACCGCTTATGATATGAACTCCATCTAGTCCTTTTAAGTCCTTATCAACTGATACAGTATAGGTATGTTGTCCTGTCGTTTTATCTTCAGTCTCTTTTACTGTGACGTTGTCACCTTGAGCAACGATTGTACCTAAACTAGTAATAACTTTCTTGCCTGCTGGTGTGATATTCGATAAGTTTTTGTCTGCGGCATTATCGATTTTCGCTTTCGTATCCTTATTAAGTTGGATGGTGACATCATTACCACTTGCACTAGTAGTAATATCTTCATCTCCCGCAATCTTAAAGTTTAAACCGCCTTTTTGATCAAGTTTTTCAGCGGTTGTAGCACCTGTATTACCCGTTAACGTGATGGTATTGTTTTGAAGTGGTGATAAAGCATGTTTTAGATCGCCAATCGTTGCACCATTGCTACTCGGCGCATCTGTTAATGTTTTTCCTTTCGGAATGCCATTTGCTACATTTTTAATTTGATTTCCGCCATTATCTAAACCACCCGAAGTAATGAATACTGGTTGTGCTTGAGGGTTCGTTTTTGTATCAGGTGTAATGGTGACACCTTGTTGATTAATCACTGTGTTAGGTTTATTGGTACCATTACCTAAAGTAATTTGTTGAAATTGCGGTTTTTGTTTCATTTTTACCGTAATGGTCCCTACGCCTTGAGGATTTTGTGAATAAACCGTTGTCAAATTCTGAGTAGAATAATCTTTCTGAATATCGCCATTGGCTGGATTAGCAATAATATTGATACTAGAACCAAGATATTGACCATTTGTTGTCGTTCCGCTTTGATTTTCATTACCGTAAACATTTAAGCCGAGCACAATCAGATCTTTTAATTGTGCAACATTGACCGCGTCTGTATCTTTTGAACCTGCGGCAACATGAGTAATTTGACGGTAGATTGTTTTTTCACTATTTTTAGCCCCTACGGAAACTGCCCCTACATTTGCAGTAGAAAGAAAGGCATTGGTATCTGGTGTTATTGGTTTTTTTACCCTTTAAAGAAAGCGGATTAAATCCTTTTATACCTCCTGCGGTATCGGCATTAGATCCTGAACCAATCGCAATTCCCCCTGACGTGCTTACTAAGGCAGAATCACCTAATGCAATTCCATTTTTATGATTAACAATTGCATTATGCCCAATTGCCACGCCCCCATTATCGTTAGAATTTTTTGCTATTATCAAGATTGACTTTTGCGCCTGACCCTATACTTAATGAAGCAATACCATTTGCTTGAGTCGCATTACCAATTGCAATACTTTCCATTTGCGACCATGCGGAAGCCCCCATAGCAATCGCTGATGGACCAGCTGCCGTGCTACTATGCCCAATCGATATAGCTTGCCCAGTATGAGATGTTGTACTATCAGGTATAGTAATTGCATTTACCCCAATGGTGATATCATAAGGATTTACTGCCCCCGCTTTTACATTCCCCATACCGTGATTAGTTTTATTAGCATCTGGCGCACCACCAAATTCTGGATCAAGCCCTGAAGGTTGATTAGGATTATTCGTATTAACGTAAATATAAGTTGGAATGACGGCCGCAACCCCACGCAATTGGGCCACATTAACTGCATCCGTATTTGTTGAACCCGCCGCAACGTGTGTGATTTGTCGAGTATATTCTTCTTCTGGTCCATAAGCCGTGCCAAGCCATTTATGATATTTATCAGTATTTGGATCTTTAGGATTATCACCTGTTGTAGCTTGTCCTACGCCACCAACAGAAATTGCCCCCTTGTGTATTCGGCAGTATGTTGTATCGCTTTCATGTCAGATAACGACCCTAGACCGAAAACTTGTCCTTTCATCGGATCGATATTTTGATTTATCACACCATTTAGCACAGATATTTTACTTGCTGGGCGATCACCAACTTTTGCATTTGTCCAATCAACAGGGAGTCCCGCACGATCGGCAATAGAAAATGCACCTAATGCACCTAATGCTACGCCACCTTGTGGTGCTACTATAGATCCTGTACCGGTAATATTCCTTGATTTTAGAAGAATCCTATTTCAATTTTTGTTATTTATTTATATATATTAAAAAGAAAAAAGCCTTAATTATCATTTTAGACAATTAAGGCTCTTTGTTTTAACAGACAAGAGAATTACCAGTTATACCCTAACCCCATTCCTGCGCCAAAATTACTTTGCGTATCTTGCGTAATGGCACTTTTTACTGTCCATTTACCATTATCAGAAATTCGAGATACACCAATGGAGATCGCTTGTTGATTACGATAAATACCAACTGCAGCACTTACCGTATTACTTCCCGCAGAAAATGATTGTGGTAAGTTAGCCGTAGCAATAGCCGCAGCTATCCCTGCATGCGATTCTTTACGATTTTCTTTAATTTGATGATGAATATCAGATAACGCTCTCCCAACATTGACCCCAATATTTTTCTTCAAATCCTGTACATCATTCGCCAGAATATCGAGTTGCTTAACATTCACTGCATCAGTGGGAGCTTTACCATCTGCCACATTTGAAATTACATTACCGCCATTATCCAATCCTTGACTTGTTAAACTAACACTCTTTTCACCAGTCGCAGATTTTATTGCCACTCCCTCTTGATTAACTATCGTTGTGCCACCTATTGAATCATTTTTTAAGGTAATGTTTTTAACGTTTAAATGATCATTTAAGTGGATATTCACTTTCGTCTTATCATCCGCCGTTTTCTCAACATGCGTTTGAATATTTTGATCCCCTAAAATTTCTACACTAGAACCAATAGCCGTATTAGCCGTTTCTCCTGTATCTCCTGAAAAATCAAGTCCTTTATCCAGTTGATCTTTAATAACGTTATATACTTTTTCTAGTTGTGAAATCGTTACTGCATCTTGCGCATTTACCCCATCTGCCACGTTAGAAATGACTTTCCCTGCGTTGTTTAAACCACCAACAGTTAAACTTGGTCCATTTTGAATATGAATACCATAATCTTTTATCGTAACATTTTGGTCATTAGAACCAATCATTACATGATCATGTGCTGTCACACTTTCTACCGCTAAATTCTTAGCCAGTAGAATATCTATCGTGGTTTTTCCAGATGCATCTTGATTAACACGGGTTTTTATATTCTCGCCACTATATTGGTAATCGTCCTCATGACCATTCCCTTTAATAATGACTTCTGATCCTAATTTATTCGTCACGGTATGTCCGCTATTACCACCAAAAAGCAATCCTTTGTCTGTGACATCAACAATTGAATCTTTAATTGCTTCATCTAATTGAGATTTATTTACAGCATCTGTAGGTGCCACACCTTTGCCCACATTCGCAATGACATTTCCCCCATTATCTAAACCATGTTCTGTAACCGTAACTTTACCGCCATTGGCAGAATGAATAATTAATCCATTACCATCAACAATAGTATGTGACTGAGAATTGGCTTTTCCTAGTGTAATTTGCTCAAAACTTGGTGTTTCCGACATTTTTATCGTAATAGTTCCATTACCCTGCAAATCTTTCTGGTAAACCGTGGTGATATTTCTATCTGAATATGTGACACCGTCACTTGGCGTAGCACCAATAATATTAATTGTTGAGCCAAGATATTGCTGATTCGTAGTGTTAGGGAGCATGCTATTCCCATTAACTATAAATCCTTGATTAATCTTCGTGATTAAATCATTTATTGCGGTTTGATAGTCTATTGCTTCTGCCCCTATATCCCCATTCGTTTTAATAAGAGGCTGGAACGTGGGCGGGGTAAATCCTGTTAAGATTTTATTTGGCGTTAGGCCTAAAATATTACCTAATGCATAAAACTGGCTACCATTAATTGCATCGCCAGAATTAGCAGTAATTTTTCCCATTCCAACATTGGAAATGCGCTTATCGGCGGCATCAATTCCCATTTGGGTTAAACTAGGTCCATCTTTAATATGGACCCCATCTAAATCAATTAAGTCTTTCGCCAGCATAATATCAATCGTTGTTTTATCGGCACTCTGATTTATTTTAGTTTTTATATTTTCTGAACTGTATTCCAAATCCGCTTTGTTACCAGACCCTTGAACACTGATTTCACTGCCTAATTTATTGGTTACAGTATCCCCACTATTAGCACTTAATTTTAAACCTTTATCCGCAAGTCCTGCCGTTGCGGCTTTCAATTGTCGCTGATTCACCGCATCCGTATCTTGTACGCCATCGCCTACGTTACGAATTGGATTATTTCCATTATCCAAACCCTGTGCAGTTAAACTTACCTTTCCGCCGTCTGCAGTATGAATGATGACACCACGCCCATCAATTATCGTTTTTGCTAGTGGATCTGCCTCATTTTTCAGAGTCACTTGTTTAAACGTAGGATCATCTTTCATTTTGATTGTAATCGTACTATCAGCACTTCCATTTTTGGAATAAACCGTCGTTAAGTTATCTGATGAATAGTGACTATTGGCATCCGCTTGAGCGCCAATAATTTGAATAGTAGATCGCCAATATTGATTATTATTGGAGGTTCCACCAGTATTAGTATTTCCCTTAATGTAGCCTAATAAAAAGAAACGTTTTAATTCTTCGATATCTACCGCATCAATATCTTGATGCCCCGTTAGATGTGATAACTGATGCAAAAATGATGTTTCACTCTTTCTTACTTTACCGATTACGAGTAAATTATCAGGCGTTAACCATGTCTTTTTGACTGTATCTGTTGCTAATAATGGTTCTTCCGTAAAAGGGCTTTCACCGACTTCATGTACTTGCGTATTTTTGATAGTTCGACTTCTTAACATGTCATCGTTTGATGTTGGGTCGTTGCCAACAATCAAATTTGGATCAATTTGATTAGCACTTGTTGTCATCGGTGCATCTTGTGCAAATGCCATTTGAATGCTTAATGCCAACGTGGATAATCCTAGAATTGCTATCGCAACGCCATGTTTAATTGATGATGACGTAGATGAATTCGCAAGAGAGGTACCTTGATGTTTACTTTTCCCCAATTCAGAAACAACAACGAGTTGGTGCGTATTTTTATTAAAAATAACTTTAAAGATCTTATTCATATGTAAGTCCTTTGGAAATGAAATTAATTAAAAAATGCGCGCATTGATTATACATTATGTATTATTTTATACAATGATTAATCCCTTAACCTATTTTGTGTAAAATCTTGTACAATTGATCAACGTTTATATTATTTAATATAAAATTTTGAGCGGGTTAATACCTCTAGAGGTTTAATTTATTAGAGTGAACACGCATAATTAAAGGAAATTTATTTCCTGTTTATTCATAAGGATATGATTTTTAAATTCTTTTTGAAGTTAATCTCCAAACTATTTGAAATTCATGAATATTTTTTCATTTTGGTATAACAAAAAATACGCCTCAATTTTCAAAAAAATTTATGAAATTTGAGGCGTTATTACCTAAAATGAAAAGATTGTCTAATTCGCAAATTGTAATTTTTGATCGCTAACAGACCCAACTTCTTCCGTTACCGATGTCGCAGCTCGGAAAGCAGCGAGAAGTTCATTTTCGTTGCTAGCAGAATAGTAATTCCCCGCACCAACACATTTATGCCACGCCTCTCTTTGTTGAGCTGCGGCTTGTTGGTTATCTTGTGAGTTTAATTCTTTTTTTGAGCCATATCCAAAAGCAATAAAACTAATTTTTGTATTAAAAGTTTTATATTCGCTTTTTTGTAAGGTATTAACACGTCGACGAATCCGATCACAAAGCCCCATCTCATTTTTGCCCTCATTATTAAAACGATCTGCACGTAACGAGCCATCGCTATTTGGTGCAATCAGAGTTTGGGTAATTGAAGATGGATCACCATCTGCGCCCTCATCATAGCCATCAGATAAAATAACAATTAAACGTTTTGTATTAGTATTTAAATTCGCAGTTTTTGGATTTACATTCATCATCATATTCGTTCCTAGAATTAATCCTGCTGATGATAACGTTCCACCGTCGGGAGTGATACGATTAAAATCATTAATAGCTTTAGCTAAATCTTGAGAAGTACTGTTATACCAAGCATGTGTTGATATATCATTTTTATTTTTCCCTAGACAAATTCTTCCCTTGGGGAAAACGACCATATTTTTTGTATCTAAATTACTACCACTCAACGTATCTATAAGTCTCAATGTATTAAGATAATCAATACCATTTTCAAACCTAGACCAGTCCCTATATTCATAACCATGCGAATAGTTATATTCCATCTGATCTTTTAATGTTGCACTAACCTCTTGGTAATAATCACCCTTCCACCAATCATGCACTATTCGATAAAACTCCATTTTTGTATCAGGCAGAACATAAGGTAATGTACAATATTGCTTATCTCCATGCCATTGTTGAGCACCCAATGCAAAATCAACGAATCCGATACGATTGTAGTTTGGAATACTAGTTTGGCTTGGTTTTAAAATATCAGATATTATTTGTTTAAATACACGTCTTAGCATCGTAATTTTACTGGTTGAATTTGGCGAAGTACTTAACCCCTCATTCATTGAACCAGACAAGTCACTCACAAAAATAATATCAACAGGGACATTTTCACGTTTTTTGGTAACGAAAATAGTATCAGCGGTAATCTTTTCAGTTCGATTAAAGGTTGTACCATATTCATTTTTATATTTATCGCCCCAATAAAGCCATGATGGACGCATGAAATCCCCGTTAACAACACATCCAATATTATTGGTTACATCTTTGCCAGATTTAAGATAATCACAACGATAACTAAAGTGATCATCAATATTAAAATTATTCTGCGCATTCCCATTTGTGGTATAATCGACATAACTTTCAGGTAAATAATAGCTGCGCACTAATTCTTCTAACATCTGAATATTGCGCAAATATTGTTTATATGCAAAATCTCGTTTCTGCTTATTTCCCTGAAAATCAAGGTGGTTAGCCTTAGCATTTTCTTCAAATACCTTGATTAAATTCTTTTGATGAGCAGTTAAGTTTCCTGTTGGAAAACTTGCTTGACTATTAACTTCCCATGTTTTTTTATTGCCACGATAATAATTATCTTCAGCAGTTAAAAATAATCCGCCTTGCTCCAGCCCTTGAGTAAAACGGGCTTTATCAAGCAAAATTCCCGTGCCATCGACAACAAAAGCGATATAACCAATTAATCCAGCCGTTAATAATACTGTCATCACACCATAAACCCCTGATTCATCATGATAAAAATCATAAAGTTTATGGGTAAGTTTTTGCGTAATTTGTGAGTGTTTAAACCATTTTTTCTGCTTCATCATTCTCTCCTAACGCCCTACGGTAACCGATGATGAACGGAGTAAACCTTCCGTATAATTTTTACCCGCTAAGAATGATTTAAATAGACTTTTCGATGGTACACAAACCGTCACTTGATAAAGCGGTAAAATGCGTTGGTTATCCACTTCACTTCGGGGAGCAATATTCTGTAAAGTTTTTAAATCTGTCGTTGGATGACAAACGTTTGTATCGCCCTGCAAAATAGTTGTCGGATTTGCGAGGCGTGGTTTCGCATCAAGCGGTGTTTTTGCAAATTGTAAAGAGCCTAAAACAATATAAAGCGGACGTTTATCATGCGGATCGCCATAAAACATTGATTTCGCCAGCATGCGAAAATTATCTACATCTTGATAGAAAATTTTTCCATTTCGCATTTCTGCTGGAGAAAGATTTTCATTAACGTGTCCATTTACACTATAAAGTTGTGTTCGTTCACGTAATAGATTCACCATTGAATAAGATAAATTATCTAATTTCCCAATTTCTCCTCGTGTGAAAGCTAAATCAAACATGAAGAAAAAAAGCAATAGCAACACAATAATCGAAAAGAAAAATTCGATAATCACCGCACCACTCATATCACGATAAAAACGGATAAGCTGAAATTTAATTAAAGTCTGAACGCTCATACTCTTGAACCACAAAAAATTGACGAGTAAATAACTGATTTACAGGATTATTTAAAAAAGGTAATCCAAACATAAAATGATAATTATAGGTAATTAAATACCGTGCTAAAGGTGCATTACGACTATTATTCGTAAACCCTTGTCCTTTTGGATTTGCTACGGCTTTTAAAAGATCTTGCATATTATCTGCATAATTTACCGTCACAGCTGGTGGCTGTAATTTAGCGGCAAAAATTCCCATTACAGTACTATCGCTATAACGATTATATTGGCGGACGATTTGCTGTTTTAAAACTTGAGCATAATCGCCGCCAGATGAGCGGAGATCTTGATTTTTAGTAATGCGTACTGCTTCAGTAACGGCTAAATCCCAATAAGCATTGGTTATCGCAATACGCCCCATTTCAAAAATCATGAAAATTACTAACAAATAAACACCTATCGTTAAACCAAATTCAATACTGGCAACACCTTTCTGTTGGCGTTTAAATTGGGAAATCCGTTGAAGTAATTGCACCCCGCTCTCCTTTTATAGCAATAATTTATTCGGTCAATTAGTGGCGTGAAGTAATATGTCGAGAAATACGTTGCGTATCTTCTAAAGCATTTACTAACGCTGCACCATTGGTATTTAAACCTTCTTTTTTAATAATTTCTAAAGCGTAACGACTATCACCACTTTTAATTAATGCGAATACGAGATTATATACAACACGTTGATCTTTATTATTACTTAAATAAAGAGGTAATAATAAACGTACCGCATTTTTATAACGTCCTCTTACAATATCTAACATTGCAAGATTATTAATCGCAATTTGATCATCTAGGAAATAGGAACGTGCTTTATTAAAGCTCTTTTCAGCTTGGGTAGTTTGTCCTAATTCGGCATAAGCAATCCCTTGACTATTATAAGTATCTGCCATATTCGGGTTAAGACGAATAAGTTCGTTCGCAACATCTAACCCTTCACGATAATTCCCCGCTTGGATTAAGGCTTTTAATTTTAAACTCATCGCTTTTTGTTTATAACTTGGAACAAGTAATAATGGCTGAGAATATAAGATAGCCGATTTATTATCGCCTTTGTCAAAATAAGCCTGTGATAATTTATAGAGATAAAGATTTCGTGTTGCAGTATCATTATGCGGTAATACTTTTAATACCCCTCTATATAAATTAATTAATTTCTCATAACTCCGTGTAGAAGTATATAGTTTTTCTTTTAAGCTTACGTCACTTAATAAAGCGGGTAAATTAATTTGCTTTTGCATTTCTCCCGATTGGCTCATATTTGAATAACTATTACTATGACTAACACAAGCCGTTAATGCCAAAGAAAAACCTAATAATAATGTTGTTTTAGAAAATTTTTTTAAAATCATAATCCTATCCTCATCAGATAAATTTATATTTACAGACCGGCTTGCGGGAATACTCGCATCATACCTGGTGCAAGAATTAATATAATAATTGGGAACATAATAAACAAAATAAGTGGAATACTCATTTTTGCAGCTAACGTTCCTAACCTTTCTTCAATCTCTAATAACTGTAATTCACGAATATCTGCGGATAATTGAATCAGTTGATTATAAATAGAAGAACCAAAATTTAAACTTTGTTGCATTACGGTAACAAACATACGAATTTCTTTGGTTGGTAAGGAAATAGCAAGTTCATCTAATGCTTGACTTAAACTTGTAATTTCTGCCTTACGCATAATACGTAGCATGACGTAAGTTAAATCGGGATTTAATACTTTAAAATCCGTTGCAACACGTTTTAATGCCATATCAATACTCATACCTGTTTGCACACAAACTGCTGTTAAATCAATAAAACCAGGTAAATCAACCATAATGGATTTTATGCGTGATTTAACAACGATCCCTGTGATAATCCCAGGAATAATAATGGCTAAGATTAAAGCAACGATAAAGGTAATAATTTTTGTTATATCATCAAGATCTTGACTCAATAACGAAACTAATAACACTACGAACCCTGCGATTAAAAACTTTAATTTAATGTTTTTATCAATAAGCCCTAATATTCTTAGAAATTTATTATTACTAATGATTAATAACTCTAATTCAATCTGCTGTTTTCGTTTACCATGAGTATTTTCATCACTTTTTTCTTTAGGTCGAATACCATGTAATATTTCTCGATAGCGCTGATATTTTCGTTTTGCAATAAAAGCGAATGCCATGACTAAAATAAAGCCACCAAGAATAAGTAAGAAAAATAGAATATTTGCTAGCATATTACGTCGCCTTCTTCATTAACCACCAGATAATTCCCATACCAAATAATTCTGAACCTAAAACGTAATACAACACTAAACGTCCTTTCGGATCAGAAATAACAAAGTCAAAGTTTTCTGGCATTTGGAATTTCATAAAGATGAAGAAAAATAAAGGAAACGCTCCAACAATCATGGCAGACATACGCGCTTCTGATGTCATTGCTCGTTTTTTTTGCTCCATTTTTCTACTATCGGCAATTACACGACCTAAACGATTAATGACTTCTTTCATTTGTCCGCCTTTTTCAAGGTTAATCCGAACAATAGTAATGAAATAATAAAATTCTTTATAAGGCCAACGTGTATAACTATCTTCTAATACAGTAGTTACATCTTCCCCAATAGCTAAACGGCGATAAATATATTTAAACTCATCACCAAGACGCCCTTTAATATCTCGTCCGCAACGTTCAAGGGCTTGTAAAAGTCCTGCCCCTGCCGTTGTAGCACTATTTAAAACTTGAATAACTTCGGGAAAAGAAACTTCAAAATCTTTTCGATTTCGGCGGCGTCCCCATTTCCAAACTGTAATGACAAATAAAACTGCAAAAATTGCGGTAACCATAAAACTATTAAAACGAATAAACTGCGTATTAATAATTAAGGTAATGAAATAAACGATACAAACGATTAATACATTACGCATTAAATTCTGTTGTTTACCGTCAATAAAGTAATAGTGCCATAATGCTGCTTGTTGCTTAGTTTTTTGCCAAGCTGTTTGTAATGGACTTACTTTTGTTTCATTAGGATTAATTTTGCGTTTTGTTTTTGAAAAACGTTTAAACGTATAAAGTAGGAGCAAACCACCAAAACAGAAAATGATGTAATATAAAATCATACGGACTCCGCAAAAATTGACTTTAATTCATCACTTAAGTTAAAAACCATTGCTTGTTGTGCAACGATACTGCGTGAAAGCAAACCATGATTAATAAATTCGCCTTGAATTTTTCCTTCTTTCGTACGTTCCGCTGATGGATGGAAAGTGAAAATATCTTGTAAAACCACTTGTCCATTTTCCATTCCCATAATTTCCGTAATATTGGTGATACGGCGTGAACCATCATTTAAACGTGAGGCTTGCACGAGAATATTGACCGCTGAGCTGATATTGCGACGAATCGCCTCTAAAGGTAGATTAGCATTAGACATCATTACCATACTTTCCAAACGAGCAATGGCATCACGTGGGCTATTAGCATGCAGTGTTGACATTGAACCATCATGCCCAGTATTCATTGCTTGTAACATTTGAAATGCTTCTGCCCCACGGCATTCCCCAACGATGATACGTTCTGGACGCATACGCAATGCATTGATAACCAAATCCTGCATGGTAATTGCACCTGTTTGTTCCACCCCTGCAATACGAGTTTCCAAGCGGACAACATGAGGCTGATCAAGACGCAATTCTGCGGTATCTTCCATCGTAATCACACGTTCTGTCGGTGAAATGTAAGCGGATAAGGCATTAAGTAATGTCGTTTTACCTGAACCTGTTCCCCCTGCCACGATAATATTTACTCGGCAACGTGCAGCGATAATCAAAAAATTCGCCATTTGTAACGTCATAGAGCCAAATTTCATTAACTCTTGTAGCGATTTCTTATTCTTTGAAAATTTACGAATAGAAATACAGGTTCCATCGAGAGCAATTGGCGGGATAACCACGTTTAAACGGCTACCATCTGGCAAGCGGCTATCTACTAATGGCGAACCATCATCAATGCGTCGCCCAACAGTAGAAACTAAACGACGGGCAATATCCGTAAGTTGTTCATTACTAATAAAATATTTATCAGTTTTTTCTAATATCCCTTGACGTTCTACCCATACATCTTTAGGTCCATTCACTAAAATATCGTTGACGGTATCGTCTTCCATTAAGCTACGTAATGGTCCGAATCCAAGTAATTCATCGCCTATCATTTCTGCCATTAACAATGCATCGGCAGCTGTTAAATATTGGTTTGACTTCGCTGCAACTTGAAAGGCAATTTGTGAGAGTTCATTAACTAATTTTTCTCGATCTTCTTTTAATGTATCTAGACGATTTACTTCCAGATTACTTAAAATCCCATCACGAAAAAAAACCTGTTGTTCTTGAGATAACATCTATACCACCTCGTTATCGTAGAATTTTTTGCCAAATTGCTTTTAATACACTGTTTTTTTCTTTTTTCGCTGTCCGTGATAGCACCCCAATAATTTTGAGGGTTAGCTCGGTGATACTTTTTGTCATGTTTTTAGAAAGCTTAATACTCAACACAGTTGGTGCGGACGTTTTTCGTAAAAAAGGAATAACGGCATCTACAGGCGAACCAAGCAAACTTTCAATATCAGCTTTTGACATCAAGGTTGCATGTTCCATACGGCTATCAATCACACAAATAAAGGTACGGATAAGTTGTCCTGTTTGTGCTTTACGGCGTTCGCATAGTTCTAAAAAACGTTTTGCAATGCGCAAAGAATTAGGGTGACGATCCACTACTAGAACAAAACTATTGGCAATATCAAAAAAGCCTATTTGTTCGTCTTTTGATACATTAAAAATTGGCTGATCGTAGATAATAAAGTTGTATTTCTGTCTTTCTTCTAATGAAAGTTGTTTAAAATCGCCATTTAATAAATCGAGATTTTCTTCAAATGCAACTACCCCACCTGCTAATTTTTTATCAAATAACAAGTCGAGATCCTGTGTACCATTTGTACCTTGCGCTAAAAGCACAGGCACTTTTTTATTTTCGGCAATAACATTTGCAATCTGTGACGCAATAAAACTTGCACCTACACCACCTTTGCACCCTAACACGCATACTTTTACCGTATTACGGGTATTCGGAATATTCATCGTGCTAGAAACGATGCGGTTCATCATCAAGTTCAATTGACTATCACGATTGAAATAGAGGATATTTTGCTCTAAAAGTTTTTGCGCTAAACTGATGGAGTCGCTACAACCAACAAGGCAGCACCACATTTGTTGTGGCACAATCGCATTTACCTGTTCTGTAATATGCTGGACATCTGTGTCATCACCAATATCGATGATGACCCCTACGGTTTCTTCAGCATTTAAAACAATATCTTCACTTTGTAAGCTACGATTAATCACTTCAACTTGCTCAATACCGTGTGAACGTAACAATTGAGAAAGTTGATTTTGTACACTGTCTAAAGTAGAGATAACTACGACTTTACGAGCGCTATTGATAGTTGCATTTTCACTATCGAGTAATAACATATAAAGCTCCTAAAAAGCTGTCTGTAAATGCATGTTGTTAATGCTGTAACAAGGACGTGCACTTTGTAATTTATTGGTATCCGCCAATTGCTCATCCATTTCTTTATAGCTCAAACAATTTGCTTGCTTAGGCATATGAACAATTGCACGCACGTATAATGGATAAATTGCCGTACGATTTGGCACAAGGTGGATATTTCGATATTTCGCACCGTTATTAACCAAAAAATGGCGTAAATTTACCGCTTCTTTTTTATGTGTCGGTTTATAGATAATTTGCAGCGGGTATTGCACTTTCGTTCCCAATGATGCAAGTAACTGCATACTGAAACTGGTATAGTCCTGATTAGGTGCAGGCACATAATCTTGAGGTTGAGTCAAAATTGGTGCGATACTTCCCTGTGTCGGAATCACTACATTTGGATAATTTTCAGCAGCTTGAGCAGAAGCTATCAATAGACCTACGGTGCAAGCAGTTAAAATTTTTCTCATTGGATAAATCCTCCACGTTGTAGGAAATTCGTTACTTGAGTACGTTCATACACTTTTTTAAGCGGGGTTAAGTTAAAGAAATTTTCTAACGTACCAGCGACTTCAAAATCAGGTAAATCAATGTTTTCTTCTTGAACTGGATTCACAAGATGGACTGTCGCCACAATCAGTAATTCTTTTTCTTGCTTGCTTTGGCTAGTATCACGGAAGAAAGCGCCTAGTACTGGAATATCACCGAGGAACGGTACTTTAGATACCGCTTGAGATTGGCGTTTGTTATATAAGCCACCGATAATAAAGCTTTCACCATTCGCTAATTCAAAAATAGATTTACTACTTGTTGTCGCTAAGACAGGAATACCTTGTACACTTTTATTGAGTACATCAGTTACGGCTTGTTGGAGTGCAATACGAATACGACCATTGGTTTGCACTTTAGCTGCTACATTTAAATCAATACCGTAATCTTTATAAATTACTGTTGGATTACCTTGACGATCGTATTGAATAAATGGAATTTGTCCGCCGATGAGTACAGAGGCTTTTTCACCAGATAGCATCGATAAATTCGGTTCTGCTAAAACTTTGGCATTATCATTGCTATTTAAGGCATTGATAAATCCGCTCATGCTTCCCGCAGTAAATTTGACAGCGGCACCTGATGCACCTGAGAAACTTCCTACCCATGTCCAAGGTGCTTTCAGCACATCACCCATACGCATGGTTAAGTTATCCCAAGATACGCCTAGTTTTTCAGCAAGATTGCGATCAATTTCGACCACACTTAAACGGACATTAATTTGATTTGGTTTAGTGATCGTTGCATTATTGATGACATTATCGTAGGTATATTTAGTCAACAAATCTTTGCCAAGTCCGTCTTTATCTAAATCACGATCGACACGTTCAGATTTGCTATCTACGGCAGCGGCAACAATACGTTGTACGGTTTGCAATTCTTCTTCGGTCGCCGCTTTTCCTTCGATCACATAGGCCTTACCCATTTTCACAATATGTAATTGGCTATTTGGAAATTGAATTTTGATCTGCTCATTAGCACGAGTAAGATTACCTAGCTCAGTCACTGAAACCATACTTTTTAGAAGCGATTTTTCACCTTCACGACTTAATACATCAAGTTGTGTTTCGCCCTCTTGTTTGGCATAAAGTAATAAGGATTTATCACCTAGTACTTTATAATTTGCGACATTTGGATTTGTTACAAAAATCGTGCCAATCTTTTCATCAAAATTAAGTTGTTGACTATCGCCAGGGGCTAAATAAATCACTTTTGCCATGGCAGACGCACTAACGAAAGCACTCATGACACAAAGTGCTGATACAAGAAACTTACGCATAATCTATCCTCGTAATTGACGAATTAATAAACCACGACTATCAATAGGCTGAGGTTCTTTGGCTGGTAAAGGCAACAACATAATGTCGCGCGGTAATTGATAAAGGTTTTTTAAATCTTTAGCACTGAGTTTTAAAATAATATTGCCTAACGATTGTTGATCTTGATCTTTATCTTTTTGTGGCGGATTAACTTTTAATACCGTAACGTAATCTACGACTTTAACTAAATCCCCTTTTGGACTTTCTTGCCCAGGTGAAATTTCTGAAAAACTTGCGTAGAGAGAAACTTTTGAACCTGCTTTTAATGTTGTTAATAAGAAAGTATTTCGAGCATTAATTGGCAAGACATAAGCTAATTGAGTATCAGGATCAAGGCTTGCTAAAATATAGTTTTCTGCCTTAGGTGAAAGAATACTATTTGGGTCAATAATAGAACCTTTAGTAATATTTTCTTGAGCAAGGAAACCAAGTAATGATCCTGTTCCACCGTCGGCAATAGTTTGACGTAAATTAAAAGCTAAACTTGGTGTGGCTGTACTATTGTCATCACCTTCTTTTAGTTTTAATGTTTCGTTAGTAATCTTGTAATCACTTGGTTGAATCAGTGTTCCTTTAGGGATATCACGGGTTGCCGTTGCTGTCGTTAATACAACATCTTTATATACCACTTTCGGGGTTAAAACCTGCTGTACGACTTCAGGACGATCATCTTTTCCAAGAAATAATAACCCGACGACGCCAACGCCAAGAATAAGAAAAGAAATAATAAAAAGTAAACGATAATTCATAATAAATCCTGATAACTAATGGATAAGAACGAATTCAATAACTTTAAATTTAAAGGACTAAACTATTGGAATTTATTCTTAGAAATGCGAATAAACCGATAAGATATACGGAGCAAAATTGAGAATAAAACCTCCACAAATAGCAACACCATAAGATAATTTATATTTCATAAAACTTTTTTTATGAAAGAGTAACCAGACTATCGTCATAATTGCGATTACTGCTCCAATAACAGTTACTAAGAATAAAAAAGGCATTATTTCTTCGGAAGGTACGGCTAACATAAGAACAGAAAGTAATTTAACATCTCCCGCCCCTACTTTATTTAGCATAAAGAGAATAAACCCTATTAACAGCGTAACGACTGCTGGAACAATAAAGACTTTACTCCATAAGATATAACTAAAAGGTAGGATAAGCAGGACGGTAAGAAGAATGGCGCGGTTAGTAATAAGGCGTGATTTTATATCCGTCCAGCTTATCCAAATCAAATTGCACAAAAGTGCAACGATTAAAAAAATAAAAAAAACTAATTTCACAATGTTAAATTTAAATGGATGGGTAGTTTTTATTCTTAATTTTCATAAAAAATAAGAACCAATAAAAGCTACTCAACTGCTAAATTAGCATTAGTAGAACTAATAGCTGATGTTAACTCGCCAAATTTATCTTGTAATTTATGAATAAAACCAGCTTTGTTGTAGAAAACAGCAATAATTAATGCCGCTACTGCTACAGCAATAAGTCCGTATTCGATCGCAGTTACACCACGTTCATCACGTGCGAAACGTTGAATACCAGAACGTAAAGCTTCTGTCGTTGCAATATAAGCTTTGGTAGAAATAGTGTTTAACATGAGTACCTCTTATGTTTATAAAAAATAATATATAGGGAATATATCATCCCAAGTTTTATTAATATCAACGTTCAACCTAACACTTAAAAGTTAAATAAGTCGGGGTATCAATCATGTGTTAATGCTAAACTGTTGATCAGTTGCAAAGATACATCATTAATTTTATTAAACAATATGATAAAATTAATTTAAATCATCTTAATCCAAAAGAATTATATACATATGTATATAATAGGGAGCCTTATTTCATAAGGCTCCCTAGCAAAAATTTAATTAATAAAAAACATTATAAAAAATTATAGCTATGATATTGATAGGTAAAATATATTGAAATTTATATTTAATTTTATACTATAAGTTATTAATTTAACTGAATATTAACAATATTATTACAAAATCCATTATTTTAAAAAAGATACTTTCTAAATACTCCTTTATAAAATATATTAATTTTTACTCTAAGGTGGTATGGATAATTTTTAATATTCATAATATATCTTGCTCAAATACTTTTTTATTTATCACTAGTTTTTGTTTTATTACTTTCTTAAAGTCACAAAAATATTGTATCAATTCCCTATTATTTTCTTTTTAAAAATAAAAAAACGCCCCAATTTTCAAAAAAAATTATGAAAATTGGGGCGTGATTATTTTAATTTTATTTAGTTTTTAATTACCATTGATAACCAAAACCAGCACCAACACCAAAATTATGTTGCGTATCTTCGGAAAGTGAACTTTTAATAATCCATTTTCCATTATCTGAAATACGAGATAACCCAACAGAAATCGCTTGTTGATTGCGATAGCTTCCTACAGCTGCACTCACCATACTACGACCAGCTAAGAATGGTTGCGGTAAGTTGGCGGCTGCGATAGCGGCAGCGCTACCTGCATTCGCTTCTTTTCTATTTTTACTGATACGTTGTTGCATATCAGAAATTTCCCTGCCTACGTTACCTACGATGCCTTTTCTCAAGATATCAACATCTTTTTCCACTTTATCCAGTTGACGACGATTTACAGCATCTGTCGGCGCTTTGCCGTCTGCAACATTCGAGATCACGTTGCCACCATTATTCAAGCCTTTTGCCGTAACAGATACTTGATCTTTACCGTCTGCCGATTTAACGGTTACGCCTTTACTTGAGATGTGCGTGCCTTCTTCACCGTTATTTCCTGCAACATCCACTGATTTAAAGGTTGGATTGTCTTTCATTTCAACTTTCACAACGCCATTACCGTGATCATCTTGTTGATAGGTGGTTGTGATGTTGTCGGAACTGTAAGTTGCGTTTTCATCTTTAGCACTACCTTCAATTTTTAGTGTAGAACCTAATTGTTGGTTGCCTGATCCACTATTGCCAACAAGATTTAGACCATGTTTTAACATTGTCGTGTTACTTTGAATGTTTGCAGTATTTTCAGCAACTTTCTGATTCGTATCAAACAATTGACCGCCGTTTACAGCATCTGTTGAATCTTTCGTAACCCGTCCTTTGGCAACATCTGTTAATTTTCCGCCATGGATACTGATCGTTTTATCATTTTGGCTTAAACTAATTTTCGCACCATTTGGACCGCCACTGATTGTTTTGATACCTGTTAAATCAGGTGCTACATCGTAGCTCACCTCACCATTAGCATTAATTGACGCTTTCGTATTTTTACCGTCTTTAAAAGTTAATACGTCATTATTCAAGTTGAGATGATGCGTTTTGCCGTCATTAGCTTTATATTTCAAACCTACTTTATTCACTTGGTCAGAAATATGCGTATCCATATCTTTAACGGCTTGTTTTAAATCGCCTACGTTCACGGCATTCGTGAGCATGCTACCTTTAGCATCACTTAACTTCGTATCGCCTAATCCACTCGCCACGTTAATGATTTGTTTATTATCATTGTTTAATCCATCTGTTGTTAAGGACGGACCATTTTTGATGGTTAGACCATTGCGATTAATTGTGACGTTGTCACCAATTTGAATATTGTCTTTTGCATGAACACTATCCACGCTAATCTTCGGCGCAAGTTTTACTTTAATCGTGGTATCACCCGTTTGTGCATTTTGCGATACGGTTGTAGAAATGTTTTGATCATCTCCTTTGATATCGACTCGGCTACCAAGTTTATTCGTAACAGGATTTGAACCCGTTGCGGTACTCGCTTTATCTGCACCAAATTGTAATCCACTGTTAGTTAAATCTGCTTTAGCATGATCAAGTTGTCCAACATTAACCGCATCTGTCACATTTTTGCCTGCATGGACATTTGAAATAACATGCCCACCATTATTTAGACCTTGCTGAGTAAGCGAAATATGGCTTTTTCCAGCTTGATCTTCAATGGTTAAACCATCAGGGCTAACGACAGTTGCACCTGCACCATTTGTCAATGTTACGGCTTTAAAGGTCGGTTTATCATCCATTTTAATAATAATTTTACCGTTACCTTGCGCATCTTTGACATATACAGTCGTCAAGTTTTGTGATGAATAATCACTATCATCTTGGATTGGCACAGTAGAACCTACAATATGCAAGGTTGAACCAAGATATTGCTGATTTCCATGTTTTCCGACATGGCTACTGTTACCTTCAAAGATAAATCCTTTATTCACTACATCCGTTAGGTTATCAATTGCGCCAGTAAAAGAAGTCGGTGCAACGGTGTTTGCTCCCATAATATCTTTTAAAGAATGGAAGTGCGGTAAATTAAATCCTGTTTTAGCCGCATTGGTGGTTAATCCTAGTAAGTTACCTAATTTTTTAAATTGACTACCATTAATCGCATCATTTGAGTTATCACTAATGTTACCCGCAGACACATTGCGCACGATATGATAAGCTGCATCAATACCTTGTTTGGTGATTGATGGTCCATTTTTTATGGTTACGCCATTATCATTAAGAACAGTACTTCCGGCTTGGACAGAAAGTAATCCTTTCAATTCTTTCGCCAATTGCACTTTCATTTCGCCGTTTTCAACATTTACACCAATATTATTTTCCGTCAACGCACCTTTAGAAGCGCCACCAACAATTGTAAGGGTGCTACCTAAAGGTTTGTGTATTTGAGTATTGGTATCTGCTGCTTGATAATTATCACCAACGAAGTTTAAACCTTGTGCTTTGATGCCATCAGAAAGATTACCAAGTGCATCATGTAATGTATTACCATTGATAAGCCCTTTATCGCCTGCTTTATTTTCGCCATCACCAAGACCTGCTTGTAACGCATTTTTAGCCGCTGCAGAGTCCATTAAGTGATTCGCAACACTGATACTATTGAGGCTAATAGTGACGTTACCATCTTTAAGGTTTTTATTTGCACTAGTAATTTCTAAACCACCATCACCTGCGATTTCAACTGTTCCCATTTTGTTTAATGCGTTGGTATTAAGCTCAATACTCGCTTTATTTTGAGTGACTTGTTGTTGCACAGGTGCAATCGCTTTTTTCACATCGCCAATATTTGCAGCATTGGTGTCAATATCGCCACCACTTAATACATGTTTGATTTGTTGATTGCCCGCACTAATACCATTTTTACCAATAGATACCGCTGGTGAATTGCTTTGACTATCTGCTGGTTTTTCAAAGGTAATGTTACTCATTCCATTAAGCGTTTTGGATACTTTAAAAGTAATGGAGCCATTTGCGTTACCAACAGTTTGAATACTGTCATCTAGACCACTCGTTGCACCGCCATTCAATGTTAAGATTTCACTAGGTTTACGCTTAATCGTGACTTGCGTATTGTCGCCTTGATATTGCATTTCAAGATTTGTGACTTTGTTGGCAATCGTATTATTAAGCGCCGTGGCTGTATTTGCTAAATCCGTTACATTTACAGCATCTTGTGCCGTAGTTGCTTGATTTTGTGCAGCATGCAATTTGTCTAGATAGTTTTGTCCAGATTGATCTGCTATCGCTGATTGGATTTGGCTAATATGAGCATCATGGACATTCACATTCTTGCTGTGAGCATCTAGTGTAATTTGCGTTCCTGTTGCCGTATCTCCATTGCGAATAGAGGCAATACCATTCAAATCAGCGTTCAAACTAACTTGATAATTTGCACCTTGTGTTGCCGTCGCTTTAGTTGGGGTAATAGTGATGTTATTACCTTTAGAAACCGTTGTATGTAATAAGCCTTTCGCTAGTTCATTTTTCACTTTTGAAGCAAGCGCTACTTTGACATTATTACCGACTACTTGAGTTGTCACTTCATTATCAGTACCCAAAATACTAATTGCATGATTTTTTTGATCAAGCGTAATCGGTGCGACTTTCTGTGTTGCTGAATTTTGCGTATTATCCGCCCCAACTTGTAAATCCATGATTGCCGTATTTTTCGGAATAATCGCTTCTAGTTTTCCATCTTTAATTTTAATGGTGTTGTCATCAACATTTACGCCATATTTTACGGAAACTTGACCATTTTTTTCGGTACTTACAGTCGCAGTTGTAGCATTTCCATTTGCAAAACTTACAGTATTATATGGGTTAATCACACCTTTATTTACTGTTCCTTGAGCAATATTCCAGCCAGCATGCAAAACATCACCCACAGTAGCAGCCTGATGTTCGATTTGAGTAGAGATCGTTGGACTGACCGCTTTAGCATCGGTAGTCGCCACAAGATGATTTTGTAAACCACTCACACTACCTTGATTTTGAGCATCAAGATTTAAAGATTTATTTAAATTAAAGGTTACATCGCCATTGGTCGCTGTTTTTTCAATATGAATATTGCCATCGGTATTCGCTAAATTAACTTGACTACCCGCTTTGATAAGCGAGCCATTTTTTCCTTGTGCTTGAAGGGTAAAGCCAATGTTATTTAATACATTTGCCATATTGCCAGCCGTCACAAATTTATTCGATGCGGCAGCATCTACGTTATTTTCGGCTTGATGACTTGGCATAACAACTTTGCCATTCGCCACATTTAAATTCGTAGTTGCAACTTCAACATTATAAATTTTACCGCCTGTTGCTGTGGTTTTATCCGCAGTGATGTTAAGTGAATGATTTTCTGAAATAACTTCACTGTGTTTGGCAGCTTCAGCCTTATTATCTGCGATTGCTTGTGTCACATTCGGTGCTAAACTTACGTGGTAAGTAGTACCTCCTGTTGCATTAGCAGTACCTTTCACAATAACTTCTTTACTTTGTCCTTCAACTTTAGTTAATTGACCCACATTGGTTGCATCGGTCTGTGCTTGACCTGCTTTCACGCCATGGATTGCAACTGGAGCATGCGCTTTATCGCCAACAGTAATACCATTTTTCCCTAATGCTATCTGTGCATTTTCACCTGATACAGATTGGATATTTGTTAATGCAGAATTTAGGTTGTAAGTGACTTTACCGTTATCAGCAACAGTTACTGTGGTATTACTACCATTGAAGAAATTCAGTCCCTCGCTTAACTTAACTGTTTTTTGTGGTTTTGCAGCAGTGTTATTTGCAGAATAAGCAAGTGTTTGATTGCTCATATCCGTTTTAACCGTTGTGACCGCTTGTTTAAGATCAGCAATATTTGCAGCATGACGCAACGTTGCTTGATCCGCATTTTCTAAGGTTTGTCCCTGACCTAAACCACTTGCAACATCAGTAATTTGCTTATTAGCCGCATTAATTCCTGCGGTTGTCATGGCTGGACCATTAAGGATATGTACTCCCGTTAAGTGCGTAAGATTTTGTGCTAATTGAACTCGAATTTTGCCATTTTCAACATTTACACCAATATTATTATCTGTAAGTTGAGATTTATCTGCACCACCAACAATACTTAATGTTCCGCCTAAAGCTTCATTAATTGTTGTCGCCGTATTTTGAGCATTATGGTTATCACCAACAAAATTCAATCCTTTATTAACTTGGGTCTGCACATTATCGATCGTAGTTTTATTGGTTGCGATTGATGTTTGATTATGCGTAACCGCTTGTTGAATTGGGGTTATCGCTGTTTTAAGATCGCCAAGATTCGCTGCATGCTGTAATGTCGTTTGTGTAGCATTTTCTAAGGTTTGACCATTCGATAAGCCACTTGCGACATTAGTAATTTGTTTATTACCCGCATTAATGCCTGTACTTGTCATAGCGGGTCCATTGGCAATAGTTACACCATCATTATTTAATGTCGTATTGCCAGCCTGCACGGAATTCAGATTTTTTAATGCTTTATTTAATGTAATTTTAACTTCGCCTGCTTGGTTAACTCCCGTAGTGGTGATATTAGTATCGCCCGCAAGTTTGATCGTTTCACCAAGATTTTTATGTACCGTATTACCTGCATCACCCGCTAAGCTAAATCCTTTGTCGGTTAATGCCGCATTGCCCGCTACCAATGCTTTATGTACTGTATCACCGCTCACGGCATTTTGATCACCTGCCGCTACGTGTCCATTCGCCTGTACAGTTACCGTATAAGTTGCTTGTCCAGTTTGCGCATTTTGGGTTTCTGAAACAGACGCAATACCATCCGTTTTTACAATAGTCCCTAAACCTGTAATCACTTTATCCGCTTTTGATGTGAGGTTGCTCAAATCATTATCGGCAGCATGATCAATTTTCGCTTTTGTTGCTGAGCTTAGCTGAACTGCAACTTGATCACCGCTCGCTGTGGTCACAATGTCATCATTGCCAACAATATTAAATTGCAAACCATGTTGCTTATTAAGATGTTGTTGTTCAGTGCGAGAATTTTTATCGCCACCCAACACAATCGTATTATTACCTAGAGCAGTAATGCTCGTTTTGTTTACATTTACTGCTTCTTTTACTGGCATAATCGCATTTTTCAAGTCACCAATATTAGCTGCATGCATTAATGTTGCAGAATCTGCATCATCTAGGGTTTGATGACCTAATCCACTTGCAACATTGGTAATTTGTTTATCACCTGCATTAATACCTGTACTTGTTATTGATGGACCGCCAGTGATAGTGATGCCAGTATTGTCTAATTTGGTATTACCCACTGTAACTGAATCTAATCCCGTTAAATTTTTAGCAAGTTGAATTTGAATCACGCCATTTTCAACATTTACGCCAATATTATGATCAGTCAACTTAGCTTTATCCGCTCCACCCGCAAAATGTAAGGTATCGCCCAATCGTTTATTTACATTACCGCTATCTGCACTGAATGAAAGACCTTTGTTTAAAGTAGATTGAACTGTGTCAATACGTTGCGTATTACGCACAATTGTAGTTTTATTGGTCGTAATATCTTGTTTGTTTGTCGCAACATCTTGCTCAATCGGTTTAATTGCGGTTTGAATATCGCCAATATTAGCCGCATTTTGTAATGTACTACCTGTTGCCTTATCAATAGATTGCCCTTGTAAGCCACTTGCTACATGCGTAATCTGTTTATCCCCCGCATTAATCCCTGCGGTTGTCATTGATGGACCATTCGCAATATGCACGCCACTTAAATCGGTTAAATTTTTTGCTAAATTAACGGAAATTATTGTGTCTGTTTTGCCGTTACTGATGGTTTGAGCAACGGTAGTGTGAATGTTTTTGCCATCACCTTTAATATCAATTTGTGAACCCAATTTATTAGTAACAGGATTTGCCCCTGTTGCCGTAGCACTGTCTGCACCAAATTGTAATCCTTGATTAATGGTGTGAGCATTTTGTTGAATTTGTGTTTTATTTCCAGCGATATCTTTTGCCATTGGCATAAGCGCAGCATGGACAGTATTCCCTGTAACAATACCATTATTGCCTGCTTTAACCTGCCCATCTGTAATTACATTTACCGCATAGTTTGTCGCATCACCCACTGTTGAAGCTGTCACCGTCGTATTTTTACCATGAGTCACCTTCACGGCTTCTTTAGCTAATCCACGAACGACATTATCATTCAGTTTTAAGGTTACTGCGCCATTTTTAACATTGGCATTTCCTGTAACTGTAATACCGTTATCCCCTACGATATCGCCAATATTTGCAATGGCATTTTTATTGGTATCAGCTTGTTGAAGTTTATCTTGGGCTGCTTTTGTTAAACCGATAGTCAAGGCACCGTTTTCAATTTTCGTCACAATATTTGCCTGATTATCTGCACCTTTTACAGAAATTGCATTACCTAAATGATGAGATAATGTATTGTTATCTCCTGCCGTTAGCCCAAATTCTTGTGCATCAACATAGGTTTTAACAGCGCTACCGCTTACAGCTTGGGTTGTATTTGTAGAGGCTACATCACCTAGTTTTAATGCTACTTTGTATTCCGTACCTCCTACTGAATTTTCAGTGGTATTGGTGACAGTGAGTCCATTACCTTCAGCCACAACAGAACTGTGTTTTTTCGCCTCAATCGTATTCGTTTGGATATGTTGCGTTACAGCAGGATCAAGGCTAATTGTATAGGTTTTTCCTGTCGCCGTTGTGCCAGAAATGCCAACATCCAGTTGTCCTGTTGTCCCTTTTACTTTAGTTAATTGTCCAACATTAGCAGCATCGGTATTTTGCTCACCTGCTTTTACGCCGTGTAGTACAATTGGTGCTTGATGAGCTGAATTACCTAACGTAATTCCATCTTTATTGAAAATAATTTTTGAACCATTTCCTGCGATGGAAGACATACCTGTTAAATTGGCGTTAACGTTATATGTTACTTTTCCACCCGCCTCAACTTTAGCCGTTGTATTGGTACCATTAATAAAATCAAGTCCTTGGCTAAGTTTTATCGTTTGCTGAGCCTGCGTTGCGTCCGCTTTTTTATTTGCAGAATAACCGATTACTTGATTATCAAGGGCAGTTTTAACCGCACCACCAGTAACGATACCCTCGTTACCATTTACGACTTTACCGTCAGTTTTCACATTGATTTGGTAAGTCGTCGCATTGCCAGCTTTTCCAGTTGTAACCGTAGTATGGGTACCATCAATTACTTTTACCGCTTCTTGAGCAAGATGACGAACACTGTCTTTATCCAAGCTCACTTTAATTTCATTGCCAGTCGCTGTGGTATTTACGCCATCTTCACCGACAATATCAAACTTCAATCCGCCTGCTTTAGAGAGTTTTTGAGTATCCGTTACCGTGTTATTTCCTGCACCAATTTGAAGGGTATTATTCTGTAATTTGGTGATATTTTGATGATTAACTTGCGTTGCCTCTTTGATTGGATTTACCGCACTTTGTACATCACCAATGTTGGCAGCATTATCTGCAATTGTTCCACCACTTTTCACGTGGGAAATGACTTTGTCACCAGCATTAATACCATTTTGATTGATAATAATAGGATTATTCGTAGAATTGCCCACTGTTATACTATTGAAAGTTGGCGTTTTACTGGTCGCAAAGGTAAAGGTACTACCATTACGGATCACTTGCATATTATCGCCTGCGGTAAAAGTGATTTCATTTCCAGAATGAATGATCTGACCTTCATTGACTTTATCACTACCCGATTTCACTACAAAGCCCATATGGCTTAAAGCAGCACTCAATGATTTTGCATCCACAAATTTATTACTGTCAGCATCAGTAGGTTGTGTAATTACCCCGGTTGTTGCATTAACAGCAATATTGCCCTTATTGACTTCAACTTGGTAAATTTTTCCGCCAGCTGCCGTTTCTGCATTTTGAGTAACACTAATCGTATGATCAGGCGAAATCACTTCACTATGTTTAGCTGCTTGTGCGGTATTATCATTAATTTGCTGTTTAAGGCTTGGATCAATATTAACGGTATAAGTTTTGCCACCTGCGGCATTTTTTGTACCCGTCACTTTAATCTCGCCATTGGTCCCTGTCACTTGCGTTAATTGTCCTACATTAGCCGCATCGGTTGAGTTCGTTCCTGATTGGATACCGTGTAATTGCACGTCAGCACCATGACCATTACTCATGGTCACGCCATTATTATCTAATGCAATTTCAGCTCCTTGATTCGCGATAGAATGGATATCTGTTAATCTTGAGTTAATATCGTAGGTAACTTGACCGTTATCCCCTACAGTAACAGTAGTATTTTGACCGTTTTTGAAATCTAACCCCTCACTCAACTTCACAGTTTTTTGTGGGCTTGTCGCTTTTGCATCTTTATTTGCAGAATAACCCAATACTTGATCATCAAGCGCTGTTTTAACGACACCACCAGTGACAATACCCGTATTTCCTTCTTTCACTTCACCGTTGGTAACGACATTCACTGCATAATGTGTTGCTGTTCCATCTGTAGTCTCAGTGACAGAAGTATGATTACCGCTAACAACTTTAATCGCTTTTTTCGCCTCTGCTTGTACGACTGCATTATCTAGTTTTAATGTAACCGTACCATTTTTAACATTTGGATTTCCAGAAACAATAATTCCGTCCATGCCAACAATATTGCCAATTTTAGCAATGGCAGTTTTGTTAATCTCAGCTTGTTGAAGTTTATTTTGAGCGGCTTGGGTTAAACCAATCGTTAAAGCACCATTTTCAATTTTTGTGACAATATTAGATTGATTATTTGCACCTTTAACGACAATAGTGTCATCTAGTGCTTTAGAAATATGTTGTCCATCGCCAGCAGTTAGGCCAAATTGTTTCGCATCAACATAAGTTTTAACTGCACTTCCACTAACCGCTTGGGTTTGATTACTATCACTAACTGTACCAAGATTAACAGCTACTTTATATTCTGTTCCGCCAGCGGTATTTGTTGTCGCATGTGTCACAGTTAGGCTATCGTTTTCTGCAACAATAGAACTATGCTTGCTAGCTTCTGCTTTATTTTGGGCAATTTCATTTTTTAACTGTGGAGCTAGGCTAAGCGTATAGGTTTTACCGCCTGTCGTATTAGTTGAAGTTTCAACACTAATCTCATCCGTATTACCTGCGACTTTTGTTAATTGCCCAACATTGGCCGCATCTGTTGCGTTCGTTCCTGCTTGGATACCGTGTAATTGCACATCAGCACCACGACCATTACTCATGGTCACGCCGTTGTCACCTAATGCAATTTTAGTTCCTTGATTTGCGATAGAATGGATATTTGTTAAATCAGATTTAATATTGTAGGTAACCTGACCGTTATTCCCAACCGTAACAGTAGTATTTTGACCATTATTGAAATCTAACCCTTCACTCAACTTCACGGTTTTTTGTGGGCTTGTCGCTTTTGCATCTTTATTTGCAGAATAACCCAATACTTGATCATCAAGTGCTGCTTTGACTACACCACCTGTTACGATACCCTTATTTCCAGTAGTAATCGAACCATCTGTTTTAACATTAACTGCGTACTGTTTTGTATTCCCCACTGTTTTTTCAGTTACTGTAGTGTGTTGACCATCAACGACTTTTATCGCCTCTTGAGCTAAGCCACGCACCGTTGCTTTATCAAGACTTAACGTAACTTTATTCGCAGTTGCTTGCGTATTAATACCATCGGTTCCTAAAATATCAAATTTTATGCCATTCGCTTGGGAAAGTTTTTGTTTATCCGTGGTAGAGTTATTATTTCCCCCCAATTGAATGGTGTTATTTTTAAGATCTGTAATTTCGTTCGTATTAACTTGAACATCTTCCTTAATTGGATTTACTGCATTTTGCACATCACCAATATTTGCAGCATTCGTTGCCGTTTTGCCACCACTTGCCACGTTAGAAATAACTTTATTATCTGCATTAATGCCTGATGTAGTAATAGATGGACCGCCAGTGATAGTAATACCTTGTGTATTGATCGTAGTATTACCAACAGCAACAGAATCCAATCCTTTAAGATCTTTAGCTAATTGAATATTAACATTACCTTGTTTATCAATATTCACGCCAATATTATCAGTAGTTAATTTTGATTTATTCGCTCCGCCAGTAAAATGTAATGTATCACCTAATTTTTCATTAACTTTACCACTATCACCAATGAAAGTTAGCCCTTTATCAAGGGTAGAATTAATCGTATTAATTGATGAAACATTATTCGCAATCTTCGTTGCATTTTCATCAATTTTATTCGAGTTATTTTTAATATTTAATTTATTGGTATTAACTTCAGATTGAACAGGAGCGATAAATCTTTTGACATCACTAATATTCGCTGCATTAGTGCCAACATCACCGCCACTTGCCACGTTAGAAATAACTTTGGCACCTGCATTAATGCCTGATGTTGTAATAGATGGACCACCAGTGATAGAGATGCCTTGATTATTAATTTTAGTATTACCGACGGTAACAGAATCCAATCCTTTAAGATCTTTAGCAAGTTGAATATCTATTTTACCGTTTTCAACATTTACCCCAATATTACCTTTGGTTAAATCTGTTTGTTTTGCTCCACCAATAAATTCTAAGGTTTCACCTAATTTTTTATTAACATGTCCAGTATCACCACTAAAACTGATCCCTTTTTCTAAGGTTGTATTAATGGTATTAATTGAATTTTCATTGGTAGTGATTTTTGATGTATTACCTTGAATATTCTTAGTATTTTCAGCGATCTTTTCTTTATTGGTATCAATATTTTGAAGATTGCTTGCAATATCCTTTTTATTCTGGGCTAGCTCAGTTTTAATTGGTTTTACTGCATTTTGTACATCACCAATATTTGCAGCATTCGTTGTAGTTGTGCCACCACTTGCCACGTTAGAAATAACTTTGGCACCTGCATTAATGCCTGATGTTGTAATAGATGGACCACCAGTGATAGAGATGCCTTGATTATTAATTTTAGTATTACCGACGGTAACAGAATCCAATCCTTTAAGATCTTTAGCAAGTTGAATATCTATTTTACCGTTTTCAACATTTACCCCAATATTACCTTTGGTTAAATCTGTTTGTTTTGCTCCACCAATAAATTCTAAGGTTTCACCTAATTTTTTATTGACATGTCCAGTATCACCACTAAAACTGATTCCTTTTTCTAAGGTTGTATTAATGGTATTAATTGAATTTTCATTGGTAGTGATTTTTGATGTATTACCTTGAATATTCTTAGCATTTTCAGCGATCTTTTCTTTATTGGTATCAATATTTTGAAGATTGCTTGCAATATCCTTTTTATTCTGGGTTAGCTCAGTTTTAATTGGTTTTACTGCATTTTGTACATCACCAATATTTGCAGCATTCGTTGCCGTTTTGCCACCACTTGCCACGTTAGAAATAACTTTATTACCTGCATTAATACCTGATGTTGTAATAGACGGACCGTTCTTAATTTGAATAGAATCTAACCCTGTTAAATCTTTAGCTAATTGGATATGAACATTACCTTGATTATCAATATTCACGCCAATATTATCGGTAGTTAATTTTGATTTATTTGCACCACCAGTAAGATGTAAAGTACCACCTAGTTTTTTATTAACATTACCGCTATCTGCGCTAAAACTTATTCCTTTATTGACAGTTGTTTCAACATTATTAATTGCTTTCTGGTTGCTTGTGATTTTATTGGTATTATCAGAAATAAGATTAACATTGTGATAGATTTTATCTAGATTATCTAAAATATCTAATTTATTTTGATCTGCTTCTATTTGAATTGGGTGAATAAATTTCTTCACGTCACCAATATTTGCAGCATTAGTATCAGTATTACCTCCACTTTCAACATTGGAGATCACTTGATTACCCGCATCAATTCCCGCTGTCGTTATAGATGGACCATTCGTAATAACTACACCATGAGTATCTATTTTTGTACTACCTGCAATAATAGAATTTAATCCTTTAATATCTTTTGCAAGTTGAATATTAATTTTTCCATTTTCAACATTTACACCGATATTATTATTAGTTAAATTATTTTGATTTGCACCACCACTAAGTTCTAAGGTTTGACCTAATTTTTTACTAACAGCAACATGATTATCTGCAACAAAACTTAGACCATTATTTAATTTTTCATTAATGGTATTAATACTACTTTTATTCGATTTGATATTATTTTTATTATCAAGAATATTTTGCTGATTTTCTCCTACTTGTTTCTTAATAGGATTTATAGCTTTATCAATATCACCAATATTTGCAGCATTCGTTGTCGTTGTGCCACCACTTGCGACATTAGAAATCACTTTATTACCAGCACTAATACCATTAGTACTAATAGAAACCGTGTCATTTGAGTTAGCTTGATTAGGCATACCAAACGTAATCTTATTCATTCCATTAAGCGTATTAGATACTTGGAAACGAATTGTTCCATTCGCATCGCCTGTCGTTTTAATACTATCTGCTACGCCTGTTGTTGCTCCACCTGTAAGGGAAAGAACTTCACTTGGTTTACGAGAAATAATGGATCCGTTATCGGCAACGTATTGTGATTTTACTTGTTTAAGCTGAGCAACGTTGACTGCATCCGTATCTTTAGTACCAGCAGCTACCCCTGTAATCTGGCGAGTAACTTTTGCGCCATTCCCTACGGCGATTGCTGCCTCTGTAGCTTTCCAAATTGGAGAGGTATTTGGGCTTATGCCATTACTAGAAGGAAGGCTTACATCATAGCCTTCCAAACCTTTAGTGCGATCGGCAACACTGTTTGAACCTAAGGCAACAGAATCATCTGCCATAGCATGAGCAGAAGAGCCTAAAGCGAGCGAATTATTACCTGAGGCTAAGGTACGTAGTGTGAGCGGGACATCTTGAACATCACTATACTGTTTGATTTCATTACTCGTATAGTTACCAATGGCGATTGCTGCATTTCCTGCGGCAATTGCCCCTCGACCAATGGCAGTTGAGGAATCTGCACTCGCCATTGATGAACTCCCTATCGCTAAGGCAGCTTCATTTTCGGCGTGTGTATTGTAACCAATTGCTATACCACGAGAAGCCTGTTTATTATTAGATTCTGCACTTGTGTTATAACCAATAGCAATACTCTGATCCATCATTGCACGTGCTTCATTCCCTTGCGCAATACTTTCTGCACCTTGTGCCAAAGCATTCGCACCAATGGCAATTGCATTTTGCTGTGTTGCTTTGGCTAACGTACCTAACACTGTTGTATCTAAAGCTGTTGCCTGAGCACCAATACCAACCGCTAATGCATTGTTGCCACTCGCTATAGCTGAATTACCAAACGCACTACTATTTTGAGCTGTGGCTTGGCTACCTTCACCAATAGCAGTAGAATTATCCGATTGAGCGTTTGCAGAATAACCTACGGCAACAGTATTATTTCCAGCTGCTGATGACGTATTACCTAAAGCTGTACTATTTAATCCTACGGCCTGAGCAGCACCACCTAGTGCAGTTGAATATCCCCC
This sequence comes from Actinobacillus delphinicola, assembly GCF_900638385.1. NCBI lineage: Bacteria > Pseudomonadati > Pseudomonadota > Gammaproteobacteria > Pasteurellales > Pasteurellaceae > Actinobacillus > Actinobacillus delphinicola. The sequence continues at coordinate 1,820,944 of NZ_LR134510.1, forward strand.
TTGAGAGTTTGAAACGTTACCAATCGCAACTGAACCGTAACCACTACTATTAGCTAGACTACCTACTGCAACAGAAACTGTTCCGCCAGAGCTTGAGTTATTTCCAACAGCAACAGAATTTTCTCCTGATGCAACTGCGTTTCCTTGCGCTGCACCCTTATCCCAGCTTGTTGCCGTGGTTTTAAAATATTCATTTTTTCCAATTGCTACACTATCAGCCATTGCATTTTGTACTGTTAAAGCAGCTAGGCTAAGCATAAAGATACTGTGGATAGATCTATTAATAAGGGAGGTTGTTTTTGTAAGAACTTGTGATTTATCTCGATTTGTGCTTTTGCCTAATTCAGATACAACAACAAATCGTTGTGTCGTTTTATTAAAAATAACTTTAAAAATTTTATTCATCAGAAATTCCCCAATAACAATCCATAACTTTACAGAGGGTGACTAAAATTTTTATAAATTTATAAAAAATTTTATAAACTTATAAAATCTTCATCATCAATAATTAATGTGCCATTCTAAATATAAAACTTTTATCTAGTTAATACCTATAACTGACTATTTTATCCAACATCAGAGGTATTTATCTTTATTATCTTATTAATTTTTACTAATTGAATATTTGATGTTAGAATACTCGGAAGGTGTGTCTTATATAAACTTATTTTTAATAAAAAATTCCATAAAAAAACGAGCCATATTTTTTATAAAACATGGCATCGTTAAAAAAACAAATATATTAAAAATTACTCTCCATCGATTATAAAATCGAACCAATCAATAACATCCCGTTCATGAATCCCGTTCTTAATACCAATTCCTGCTAATTTAACTGATTTAGAATTTCCTGAGATTAACGGGTGCCAATCAAATAATGGTTTGCCCTCGTAGATTAAACGGTAAGCACAAGTTTTAGGGAGCCACGTAAAATCAGGGAGATTATCTTTAGTTAATTTTGTACAATCATCTTCATATTCGAAACGCTTTGGATAGTTAGTGCATTTGCCTGTTTTTGTGTTTAAAAGATTACACGCAATACGTGTATAGTAAAGCTCATCATCTTCATCTAGGTATTTACGGTAACAGCATTTACCACAACCATCGCACAAAGCTTCCCATTCTGCCTCGTTCATTTCTAAAAGTGATTTTTTTTCCCAAAATTGAGGCGTAATTGATTCATCTGTTTTTATCATTATCTTTCCTTTTAAAACAAATCGTCGCCCAATGAGCGACGATCGTAATGTATCCTGTAATTATAGTATAACTTATGCGAATTTACTTAACTGCGTGAGTAATAATTCAAAAAAACCTTGTGCATTTACTTCTACGGCAACTTTCGTTTTTTTCAGACTCTCATCGTGCCAAGATCCCCACACATCACAAGTTGTTCGTCCCATATTATGCGTTTCGGAGGTATCGACTTCCACCACCATCGGTTGAAAACGAAAAAGTTCTGGTGCAAGCAGATAAGCAACGGTTAGCGGATCATGCAATGCGCCCCCTGCTAAACCATATCGTTTTTCATAAAACGCTTTATAGTGTTCTAAAATCCCTGCAACAAAATCACCGACTTTAGTCTGAAGCGTATAGAATTTATCAATAATAGGTTGGGTTGCCAAAACTTGATGCGTTGCGTTTAAACCAAACATTGTAACGGGTGCTGCGCTTCTGAATACTACTGCAGCAGCATGAGGATCAGCGAGAATATTAAACTCAGCCGCAGGTGTACGGTTACCGAATGTTGTACTTCCTCCCATTAACACGATTTCTTTAATCAAAGGGACAATTTGCGGAGCAAGTTTCATCGCTAACGCAATATTGGTCAAAGAGGCGGTTGGCACAAGAGTGACTTCATGCGGATAGCGTAAGATACTTTCAATAATAAATTCAACCGCATGTTGGCGTTCTACAGACAATATTGGTTTTATATCAGGATCGCCCGATAACCCACTTTTACCGTGAACAGCTGCAGCGTCAATGCGAGGTAAGACAAGCGGTTCTGATGCACCTTGGTAAAGTGGAACGACCTTATTAACAAGAGAACAGACTAAATTTGCATTACGTGTCGTTTTCTCTACATCAACATTGCCAAAAACTGTCGTGATGCCCAGTATATTTAATTTATCACTGGATAATGCTAAAAGAATATTTATCGCATCATCATTACCTGGATCACAATCAAGAATAATTTTTCGTGCCATTTTGCTTACCTCAATAAAATTTGGCTAAAAAAAATTGCCTAGCTTTTTAGGCTAGGCAATTCATCATATTAGAAGCTTTCTTTCAAACTTACGGTTAAGTTAAAGACTGGATGCTCTGCTGTACTATCTTTGCTATCTGCACAGTAGTAACCTTCACGCTCAAATTGATACGCTTTTTCTGGTTCTGCATTAGCAAGTGATTTTTCAACAAAGCCGTGTTTTACCACTAAAGATTCTGGATTTAACACATCTTCCATATTTTCTGCTGCACCTGGGTTTGGTACAGTGAATAAACGATCGTATAAACGGAATTCAGCTGGTACGTTATCTTTTGCAGATACCCAGTGAATTACACCTTTTACTTTACGACCATCTGCTGGGTTTTTACCTAGTGTTTCAGGATCGTATGTACAGTAAACGGTTGTGATTTCACCATTTTCATCTTTTTCAACACGTTCTGCTTTAATCACATAAGCATTACGTAAGCGCACTTCTTTACCTAAAACAAGACGTTTATATTGTTTGTTTGCTTCTTCACGGAAGTCTGCTTTATCAATGAAAAGTTCACGAGTAAATGGTAATTGGCGTGTGCCCATTTCTTCACGATTTGGATGATTTGGTGCAGTTAGCACTTCTTCGCCGTCAAAGTTTTCGATAACAATACGTAATGGATTAATTACCGCCATTGCACGTGGTGCATTTTCATTTAAATCATCACGGATACAACTTTCTAACGCTTTAAATTCTACAACGTTATCTTGTTTTGTTACCCCGATGCGGCGACAGAATTCACGTAATGATGCAGGCGTATAACCACGACGACGTAAACCAGAAATTGTTGGCATACGAGGGTCATTCCAACCATCTACGATTTTATCTTCTACTAATTTGAGTAACTTACGTTTAGAAGTGAGTGTGTATTCTAAATTTAAACGTGAAAATTCGTATTGGTGCGGTAATGGGCGTTCAATAGAAATATGATCTAACACCCAGTCATATAAACGACGGTTGTCTTGGAATTCTAATGTACAAATAGAATGGGTAATACGCTCAATCGCATCAGAGATACAGTGCGTAAAGTCGTACATTGGATAGATGCACCATTTGTCGCCAGTTTGGTGGTGAGTTGCAAATTTGATGCGATAAATTACAGGGTCACGCATAACCATAAACGGCGATGCCATATCAATTTTCGCACGAAGGCTCATTTTACCTTCTTCCACTTCCCCATTTTTCATTTTTTCAAAAAGGGCTAAGTTTTCTTCTACGCTACGATCACGATACGGGCTATTTTTACCTGGTTCTGTCAAAGTCCCACGGTATTCACGCATCTCATCAGGAGTAAGCTCACAAACATAAGCTAACCCTTTTTTGATTAATTCAATCGCATATCCATATAAAGCGTCAAAATAGTCTGAAGCATAATGTGGCTGACCTGCCCATTTAAACCCTAACCATTCAACGTCTTGTTTAATTGAATCAACGTATTCTACTTCTTCTTTGGTTGGGTTGGTATCGTCAAAACGTAAATTACATAATCCGTTATAATCTTTTGCAATACCAAAGTTCAAACAAATAGATTTAGCGTGTCCAATGTGTAAGTAGCCATTTGGTTCAGGCGGGAATCGAGTATGAACCTGTGTACAAGTACCGTTTGCAAGATCTTCATCAATAATATTTCGAATAAAGTTTGTTGGACGAGCCTCTGTATTTTCTAATTGTTCAGAATGGTGCATTATTGACCTCAATAAAATTTGACAAAAAAGTGTTGCTATTCTACCTGTTTTAAAAAGAGAATACAAAGCAGAGGTTGCTTTTCCTCATTTTGCCTTGTAAAATTTGCACAGCGGTGAACGAACGTTCATTACATTGCAATCTTGCATGTGATTTTTTGATATTTACGTTAAAAATCCATAAGTAATAACGATGAATAGCATAAGGAATAAATATGTTTAAGCCTACAAAACTTGCTACGGCAGTTGCACTCTCTATCTTTTTAGTGGGATGTGCCAATATTGATGATTCACATAAACAAAGTGAAAAAACTTTCGAGTCATATCAAAAAATTACCGATCAATATAAATTAGATCAAGATTGGTGGAAACTTTATCACGATCCCCAACTTGATAAATTAGTTGCAGAAGCCCTTGCTAATAACAAAGATTTAGCTAAAGCAGCAATTGCGGTAAATGTTGCCTTATATAAAGCAAATTTAGTCGGTGCAAGCCTTGTTCCAACTTTTAGCGGTACCGTTGGTGCTTCAGCACAAAAAAATATTAAAACGGGTCAAAATACTCAATTAAATCCAAATGGCGGGTTCCCACCATCAACCACGCCTGTACTTTACAACGGCAGTATCAATGTAGGCTATACCCTTGACTTATGGCGACGTATGGCAGATCAAACTTCTGCCGCTGAATGGCAACACTCTGCAAGCATAGAAGATTTAGAATCAGCAAAACTTTCTTTAGTTAACGCTGTGGTTGGCACTTATTATCAACTTGCCTATTTACAAGAAGCGATCACAATCACCGAACAAAGCATTCACGATTACCAACAAATCAACCACATTATGCTTAATAAAAAAGCACAAGGTGTGGTAGATGGAGCAAGCACTAACCAAACAGAACGTGCGGTTTTAGCGGCAGAAAATAATCTAAGCCAATTACAAGACCAACAAAAAGTTGTGCAAGCAATGATGCGCAATCTTTTAAATTTAAAACCAAGCGATCCACTTAATATTCAATTACCGAATCTATTAGACACTAAACTTGCTGGCGTAAATTTAAACGTCCCTGTTTCGGTTATCGCAAATCGTCCTGATGTTAAATCTAAACTTTATTTATTAAATAGTGCCTTTAAAGATGCGAAAGCAACCCAAAAAAGTTGGTTCCCAACCATTACGCTTGGCGCAAGTTTAGGTGGACGCAGTGATCGTATTGGTACAACTTTACATAGCCCATTTGCCTCTGGTTTAGTTTCAGTCAATCTTCCATTCCTTAGCTGGAATACGGTTCGTTGGAACGTAAAAATTTCAGAAGCCGCATACAACTTAGCGAAAGTAAATTTTGAACAAAGTATTACGACAGCGCTAAACGAAATCGATAAGAACTACTTTGCTTACCAACAAGCCCAAGAACAATTTAATAACGAAGAAGGCATTTATAATACGTCGGCTTATATGGCTCGATATTATAAGAATCGTTACACCGTTGGCGTAACAGAATTACGTGACTGGTTAAATGCGAAAAATTCAGAAAACGCAGCTAAATTAGCTTTACTCGGTGCGAAGAATAAACTTATTCAAACCGAAAATGCAATTTATAGTGCGATGGGTGGTTATTACGCTAAATAATACATAAATTTTTCTGAAAATGCGGGCGTGATTTTATGCCCGTTCATAAAAAAAGAGAGCATTTAACTGCTCTCTTTTTTATTTACGAATAAGTAAAAAATTACCCTAAAATTTCGCGTAATTCTTTGCTTACTTCATCTACTTTTTTAGTCCCATCTAAGCGGAAATATTTTGTTTTGTGTGCTTTTGCTTCAGCTTGGTAGTAATCAACTAAAGGTTGAGTTGTTTCGTGGTAAACTTTTAAACGATCTAATACAGTTTCAGGTTTATCATCTGCACGAATCACTAAATCTTCACCAGTTACATCATCTTTACCTTCCACTTTTGGTGGGTTGTAAACAACGTGGTAAGAACGACCAGATGCTGGGTGAACACGACGACCACTCATACGTTCAACAATAACTTCATCAGGGACATCAAATTCTAAAACGTAATCAATTTTAATCCCTGCTTCTTTTAATGCATTTGCTTGAGGAATAGTACGTGGGAATCCGTCAAGTAAGAAACCGTGTTTGCAATCGTCTTGGCTTACACGATCTTCAACTAATGCAATGATAAGATCATCTGGTACTAATTTACCTGCATCCATTAATTCTTTTGCTTGTTTACCAAGTTCAGTTCCAGCTTTAATCGCAGCACGTAACATATCCCCTGTCGAAATTTGTGGGATACCATATTGATTCATGATGAATTGTGCTTGAGTACCTTTACCTGCACCTGGTGCGCCTAAAAGAATAATATTCATAAAAACCTCTTGGTTATGTAAAAAAACTTGCCTAGTTTACCGAAAATACGTCTTAATCTCTACCGTTTACTGCGCATCCTTTACGCATTGGGCGTTTTTTTCTCGCTTTCTGCAATGATTTTTGCATCTTCTTCCTTTAATTCCTGACGTGTACTATTCATTCCATCTTTATTACTCCAAGGGGCAACCCAAAATAAACATAGCATTCCTGGAATGGCGAGAAAGAAACAAAACCAAAAATAATGATAATAACCAAAATATTCAATTAATGCGCCAGCTTGACTGTTAAAAGTTGCACGTGGCAATGCTGCAAAACTTGTAAATAATGCTAATTGCGTTGCGGTATAAAGTGGATTGGTTTCTCTTGCCATATAGGCAACAAAAGCAGCAGTTCCCAATCCTACGCCGATATATTCTCCCGATACTACAAGTGCTAGGCTAAATAGTGCTTTCATATCGACATGGTCGAAATGCCCAAAATGCGCTAACCATGCAAAACCAAGAATAGTGACAAGTTGCACTACACCAAATAACCACAATGCACGATTAATCCCTATTTTCAGCATGATGATGCCACCTACGATGCTAGCAACAATCATGGGCCAAAGCGCAGCATTTTTGACAACGATCCCGATTTGCGTTGGGCTAAACCCCATGTCTAAATAAAAAGGAGAAATCAATGCCGTCGCCATACTATCGCCAAGTTTATAAAGGAAAATAAAAACAAGCACACCCAGTGCTGCTTTTGCCCCTTTTCGGCGAAAGAATTCACTAAAAGGCTCAATAACATTATCGCGGAGCGTGCGATGTTTTTTGAGCGGAATATTCGGCTCATAACTTAACACTAACGTTAAAAATAGCCCTGGCAGCATAAATAAAGCCGTAATAATGAAGACGACACACCAACTATAATGATCAGCAAGGATTAAAGATAATGCCCCAGGTACCAATCCCGCCACACGGTACATATTCACATGAATTGAATTACCCAGCCCCAATTCTTTATCAGGCAAAATTTCACGGCGATAAGCATCTAAAACAATATCCTGACTCGCTGAGAAAAAAGCAACTAAAGTGGAAAGCCCCGCAAGCAGTGATAATCCCATTTCCGTCTTTGGATTGATAAATCCAAACAACATAAGTGAAACTAATAACAAGACTTGTGTTATCAGCATCCAGCCACGACGTCGTCCCAAAAATGGCGGAACATATCTATCCATTAATGGTGACCATAAAAACTTCCACGTAAAAGGCAACGTCACTAACGTAAAAAAGCCAATTGTTTTCAGATCGACACCATCTTTTCGTAACCAGACTGGCAGTAATGACACTAAAATATAGAGCGGTAAACCTGAACTAAAGCCTGTAAATACGCAAATCAGCATATTACGGCTAAAGATTTCTTTTAAATAAATTGAATAATGCTTATTTTTCATCTTGTTATTGTTGCTAAAAACTGCGATGCGCACAGTATAAATTTTTTATGAAGAAAAAGGGGAAAATTCTCAAAATATTTTTACGCAATTATTTGCTTATTTTGTCATTTAATTTTAAAATATGGACGTATCACTTTTATAAAATAGAAAGCTAGGTACACAAATGTCTTTAGATACGTTCTTTGATTTATCGAATCGCAAATCTTCCGTCCGCCAAGAGGTAACCGCAGGTCTTACGACCTTCCTCGCGATGGTTTACTCCATTATCGTTCTCCCCCATATGCTCCACACTGCAGGTTTTCCTGAAGAAAGTGCATTTATTGCATGCTGCTTAGTCGCAGGTCTTGGCTCATTGCTAATGGGTTTATGGGCAAACACGCCTATGGTTGTCGGTTCCGCCATTTCCCTGACGGCCTTTACGGCATTTAGTCTTGTTATAGGACAGCACGTTAGCGTTCCCGTTGCGCTTGGTGCTGTTTTTGTTATGGGGGTTATCTTTACTGGTATCTCTATTACAGGGGTCCGTGCATGGATTTTAAGAAACCTGCCTATCAGTATCGCCCAAGGAACAGGGATTGGTATTGGACTTTTCCTTTTGCTAATTGCCTCTAACGGCGTGGGTATCGTTGTACCTAATACCGCAGGTTTACCAATCAAATTTGGTGAATTTACTTCTTTCTCCGTATGGATGTCACTCCTTGGCTTAGTGACAATTATCGGTTTAGAAAATCGTAAAATTAAAGGCGGTATTCTTTGGGTGATTATCGGTATTACCATTATCGGCATGATCTTCGATCCAAATGTAAAATTCTCTGGTCATTTTTTCCGTATTCCACACTTTGGCGATGATTCCCTTTTCTTCAAAATGGACGTAAAAGGCGCATTACAGCCAGCCATTTTACCTGTGGTATTTGCATTAGTAATGACCGCGGTATTCGATGCAACAGGGACTATCCGTGTAGTAGCAGAAGAAGCAAAACTTGTAGATAGTCATCATCGCATCATTCGTGGTGGTCAAGCCCTAGCTTCTGACTCTATTATGAGTATCGTAGCAGGTGCATTAGGGGCAACACCTACTGCAGTTTATATCGAATCTGCTGCAGGAACGGCTGCTGGCGGACGTACTGGTCTAACTGCGGTTGTTGTTGGAATTGGCTTCCTCTGCATGCTTTTCTTACAACCGCTTGCATCACTCGTTCCAAATTACGCAACCGCGCCTGCATTAATGTACGTAGGTTTATTGATGATGGGCAATGTACGCCATATCAATTTTAATGACGGCGTTGGCGCAATGAGCGGTCTAATCTGTGCGGTATTTATCGTGTTAACAGGTAATATCGTAACAGGTATCATGCTTGGCTTTGCCTCATTAGTACTTGGTCGCATCGTAAAAGGTGATTGGCATAAACTTAATGTTGGCACCGTGATTATTGCTATTGTTTTAGTCGGTTTCTACCTCAGTGGTCTTGCCATCTAATTTCATAAGCAATATAAAACCATAAAATCACGCCCCGATTTTCTGAAAAATTTTTACGAAAATCGGGGCGTGATGTTTTATTGGTCTTATTTTGTTACGGCGTAACGATAAAATAACTAATTGATTTACTTATCGCTTTCGTCTTCTGCGTGCATTTCACCAATTGATTTTTTGCTTTGGTATGCCTTGCGAAGTTCTGCAGCAACATAAGCAATCGCCTCACCACTACCAATATTTAATCTCTACAAATCAGAAATATTATTCGTGATATTTACTCAACAAGATAAAATCACGCCCCGATTTTCACAAAATTTTTACGAAAATCGGGGCGTGATGTTTTTTATTGGGCTTATTTTGTTACGGCGTAACGATAAGATAACTAATTGATTTTACTTATCGCTTTCGTCTTCAGCGTGCATTTCTCCAATTGATTTTTTGCTTTGGTGTGCCTTGCGAAGTTCTGCAGCAACATAAGCAATCGCCTCACCACTACTGACGCCTTCACGCATTAATGCTTGAATTTTCTCTACAGCCTCTTGCTGCTGTTCGTGGGTTAAATTTACTAATGACATATCTAACATAAAAGTTCCTCGCATAAATTCATTTTAGGGCATTGTCCACTGTAATTGATCCAATACTGTTTTCCAATTTTCATCCAGTGGTGCATGTAATGTTATTTGTTCATTTGTATAAGGATGCGTAAAGGATAATGTTTCTGCATGTAACATTAATCGTTCTACACCAATATTTTCCTTAAAAGCACGATTTTGGTGTAAATCGCCATATTGAGTATCCCCTAAAATTGGGTGAAAAATGTGTTTTAAATGACGACGGATCTGGTGTTTACGTCCTGTTTTTGGCATTAGACGCAGTAAAGTATAACGCGAAGTTGCATAACGTTTCACGCCATACGGCATTTCTGCTTTTTGTAATGCACAATACCCTGTCTGAGCAGATTGAGCTTCTTTATCCCGTTGGCTAAATTTATCAGCAATTTTATCCCATTTCGGTTTTAGTGCATAATCGATTTCACCCTCGCCTTCCACATACCCTCGCACCACCGCTAAATAGGTTTTGTGTACCTGATTCTGCGTAAATTGCTGACACAATAAATTTGCAGTTTCACTGCTTAACGCAAAAAGTAACACCCCAGATGTTGGACGATCTAAACGGTGAATTGGGAATACATGTTGTCCGATTTGATCACGCAAGGTTTGCATAACAAAAACCGTTTCGTGTTTATCTAACCAACTACGATGCACGAGCATTCCAGCAGGTTTATTCACAGCGATGATATTGTCATCCTGATAAAGGATATCTAGCATTTATTTATCCTTTTGCAATAATTCTTCAATTGCCAATAATGGTGCCAATAAATCTGCTAAATTATCGTGATCTTTTAGTGCTTCTTCAATGTAAGGGCTAATCGCAATTTGTGTTGGTAGTGGTAAATTCCCATCAAGTAATACCCGCATTCTTGGAATGAAAATCCATTGTAGCCATTCGTGAGCGTCTAATTTATCAATTGCAAATGGTTCTGTACTTGCAAGTGCGTCTGCAGTTGGCGGTACAAGTGACCATAATTCATATTTTTCTAAAACATTTTGTAACTCGTTTAAATGTGCATGAATTTTTTGTTGCATTTCTCTACTCCCCTTGTCTGATTTAATTTTGTTATTTTACACATAAAAAAATAGCGTGGCATTACCCACGCTATTCTCTTTTTAATTCTTATTCAGAATTAAAGTGCTGCTTTCGCTTTTTCTACTAAAGCTGCGAATGCAACTTTGTCGAATACTGCGATATCAGCAAGGATCTTACGATCGATTTCAACAGAAGCTTTTTTCAAGCCGTTGATGAATTTGCTGTAAGATAAACCGTTTTGACGTGCTGCAGCGTTGATACGTGCAATCCATAATTGACGGAATTGACGTTTACGTTGACGACGGTCACGGTAAGCATATTGACCAGCTTTGATTACAGCTTGGAACGCAACACGATAAACACGTGAACGTGCACCATAATAACCTTTAGCAGCCTTAAGAACTTTCTTATGGCGTGCTCTTGCAATAACACCACGTTTTACACGAGCCATTATTAAATCTCCTATTTGTCTATAATTTGTCTAAAATTTTACGATTCCGTACGTTGCTTATGCGTATGGTAAGCAAGCTACTACTAATACTAAATCTGATTTTGCAACCATTGATTTATGACGTAGATGACGTTTACGTTTCGTGGTTTTCTTAGTCAAAATATGACGTAAGTGAGATTGTTTACGCTTGAAGCCGCCAGACGCTGTTTTTTTGAAGCGTTTTGCTGCACCGCGTACAGTTTTAATTTTAGGCATTGTTTAAAAACTCCGCATTGATATTGTTAATCAAAATATAATGGGCGAATAAGCACTAATGACTTATTACTTGAATTGCCGCATTATTTCTTTTTAGGGGCAAGTACCATAATTGCTTGGCGACCTTCAAGTTTACCAGGTGCTGCTTCAACGACTGCGATATCCGCTAAGTCGTTTTTAACACGCTCTAGTACTTCAAAGCCTAAGCGTTGGTGAGCCATTTCACGTCCACGGAAGCGAACTGTGATTTTAGCTTTGTCCCCATCTTCTAAAAAGCGAATCAGGCTGCGTAGTTTTACCTGATAGTCGCCTTCGTCTGTACCAGGACGGAATTTAATTTCCTTCACTTGTACAACTTTCTGTTTTTTCTTCTGTTCTTTTAATGATTTGCTTTTTTCATAAAGAAATTTGCCATAGTTCATAATACGGCAAACAGGTGGCTCAGCATTTGGGCTAATTTCAACGAGATCTAATTCTGATTGTTCTGCCTGTTCTAATGCGCTCTTGAGGCTCACAATACCTACTTGTTCACCTTCTGCATCAATTAGACGAACTTCTTTCGCACGAATCTCATCATTAATACGATTTGGGCGATTAACCGCTGGGGCTTTTCTTACGTTTTTAATAGTCTTTTCCTCTATTGTTTATAGCTAATCATTTCTGTCGCAACAGGAAGTATGAATTTTTTTATTTATACCCTAAGAAACAGAAGACAAAAAATAAATAAGTGTCTAAACACTGAAGTTTAGGCACTTCATAAAATAGTGCGTGGATTTTATAAGATTCCCATAAACTATGCAAGCGTATTTTTTCAACACGCACAGTTAGTTATGTTATTTGCTCGTATTCTTAACCACTTCCGTATGTTGTGCAGGCGGTGTGTAATGATAAGTGCGGTAAAAAAAAGCACTTAAAAGTACACATAACACAGCAATAAGCTGGATAAGACGTTTCTTGGTAAGTATTTCTGCGGGCATTTTTCGTCCTTCTTAACTGGTCTATTATAAATTATAACTTTTTAACTGGCACATTTAATGATATCATTTATTGCGTTAGATCAATTTTATCGCATTATCGCACTGAGATGAACTTAAATGAATAAATTATATGGTGAATTAAAAAATGAACGCAAAGGACAAACGTCTAACTGCACCATTCATTGTCAAAATTGTAGTATTAGTCAACTTTGCATCCCTTTTTCGCTAAATGATTTTGAACTTAATCAATTGGATAATATCATTGAGCGAAAAAAACCTGTACAAAAAAATCAAGTTCTTTTCCAAGCGGGTGAGCCTTTAACTTCTATTTACGCTATTCGCTCAGGAACAATGAAATCTTATACCATCAGCGAAACAGGCGAAGAACAAATTACTGCGTTTCATTTGCCCGGTGATTTGGTCGGTTTTGATGGTATCTTCTCAATGCATCATTCTAGTTTTACTCAGGCTTTAGAAACCGCTATGGTTTGTGAAATTCCATTTGAAATTTTGGATGAGCTAAGTGGTAAATTTCCTAAATTACGCCGTAAAATGATGAGTTTAATGAGCCAAGAAATCCAAGATAACCAGCATATGATTTTGCTCTTATCTAAGATGAGTGCCGAAACCCGTTTAGCTGCTTTCATTAAAAATCTTTCTAATCGTTATTTTGCACGTGGTTTTTCAGCACGTGAATTTAGATTAACCATGACGCGCAGTGATATTGGTAATTATCTTGGCTTAACGGTAGAAACAATTAGCCGTTTACTCGGCCGATTCCAAAAAATGGGAATTTTAAATGTACAAGGTAAATACATTACGATTCTTGATATGGAAGCCTTAAGTAGCCTTGCTAGTATCTCGCAATGTCAAAGTTTGAATATTGCTTAACACTTAATGTATGAGGGTATATTTTTAATGTGATAAAAATATACCCTTCTTTTTATTCATTTTTATTTCTTCCACTTCTCGTCGCTTTGGTATAACATTTAGCAAAAATGTACCATTCTATGGAGGCAATCTATGCTGTTCAATAAAATGCTTGTTGTATTAGAACCTAATAAAACTAAACAATATGCGCTGGATCGTGCTGTTGCATTGGCACGAGAACAAAAAAATCCTCAACCAGTTGAAATTACAGTGTTCATGTCGGTATATGATATTGCATATGAGATGTCTGAATTGCTTTCAAGCGAAGAAGATAAACGTAAGATGCGTGATAGTATTATTGCTAAACGTAGTGAAGAAATTCAGCCAATTTTAGCTCAATATCATGATCCTGATATTCAATTTAAAACATTAGTTGTTTGGAATAGTAATGAAGCAGATGCGATAACAGAAGCAGTTGATAAAGAACATTTTAAACTTGTCGTAAAATATACTGTTGCTAAAGATGAAGGTCTTAGCGCACTTCTCTTTACGCCACAAGACTGGCAACTTCTGCGTAAATGCCCAGCGCCAATTATGATGGTAAGAAATACAAATTGGCAACATAAACGTCGTATCCTGATTGCGGTTAACGTAGGAGATGATGATGCAACCCATGTGACTTTTAATGATGAATTAGTCCAATTAGGCATGACGATTGCAAATAATTTAGAACGTGGCAATGTTCATCTTGTAAGTGCTTATCCACCATCTGCAATTAATGTTACGATTGATATGCCTGAGTTCCAAAACAAAGCTACTGAAAAGAGTGAACGTCAGTCACATGAAGAGAATATGAAAGTACTTTGTGAAAAATTCGGTATTGCTAGTGATCATGCGCATGTTATTGAAGGTTTCCCAGAAGAAGTGATTCCAGAGGTAGCAAAACAGATCGAGGCAGAAATGGTAGTTTTAGGCACCGTAGGACGTCGTGGACTTGCGGCTGCTTTCCTTGGTAATACGGCGGAACATGTGATTAGTCGGTTACACTGTAACTTATTAACAATTAAACCAAGCATTGACTAATCGATTAATCCGTAAAAAAACCTCGCAAAATAGCGAGGTTTTTTGTTATATGAATTAAAACAGGTAGATTACCCTACCTTTTGCATAAATTTTTCCGAATTTTGTGGCGTGATTATTGATTTACCATGTGGCGCTGAATACGTCCACTTTCAATTTCTTCGTCACGAATCGTCATCACTTCACAGCCATCTTTCGTTACTACGAGTTGATGCTCAAACTGTGCTGAATGACTACGATCTTTAGTTTTCACTGTCCAACCATCATTCATTAAGCGGGTTTCTTTTTTACCTGCATTAATCATCGGTTCAATGGTGAATACCATACCTTCTTTTAACACAACGCCATCGTCATCGCCATAATAATGTAAAACTTGCGGTGCGCAGTGGAATTCTGTCCCGATCCCGTGTCCACAATATTCACGAACAACAGAAAAACCTTGAGCTTCGGTATATTGTTGAATTGCTTTACCCACTTCACGTAAACGAATGCCTGGTTTAACCGTACGAAGTCCAACATAAAGTGCTTCTTGTGCTGCATCAACCAGTTTTTGGCTACGGATATTGGTTTCACCACCAACAATATACATTTTTGAATTGTCGCCATAATAGCCATCTTTAATCACGGTAACGTCAATGTTTACGATATCGCCATTTTTTAAGATTTTGCTTTCGCTTGGAATACCATGACATACAACTTCATTAATTGAAATACATACTGATTTTGGGAAACCATGATAATTTAATGGTGCAGGAATGGTTTTTTGTTCTTCTACCATATAACGGTGGCAAATATCATTTAATTCACCTGTACTTACGCCTGCTTTTACATAAGGTTCAATCATGATAAGTACATCAGCAGCTAAACGGCAAGCTTCGCGTAATTTTTCAATTTCTTCTTCATTTCTCAAAGGAATACGCATAAAAATCTCCTCTTTGGTAAATCTTATTAAAATGTTAAGGTATTATAGCATTATTATGATTTTTTAGAAAAAATCTTTGCCTTTCCTTGAATGCCTAGACGTCTTGTAAGATAATAACCTATCTATATCAATAATAATAAATTTATATTTAGGAATAAATTATGTCAGATTTAGCTATCCCTCTTATCTTTACTGATGCAGCTGCAACCAAAGTAAAAACACTCATCAGTGAAGAAGAAAATCCAAATTTAAAACTCCGTGTTTACATCACGGGTGGTGGTTGTAGTGGTTTCCAATATGGCTTCACTTTTGATGAAAAAGTTAATGAAGGTGATCTTACTATCGAAAAAGATGGTGTTCATTTAGTCGTTGATCCGATGAGTTTACAATACCTTATTGGTGCAACTGTTGATTATACAGAAGGCTTACAAGGCTCACGTTTTGTGGTGACCAATCCAAATGCATCAAGCACTTGTGGTTGTGGTTCTTCTTTCAGTATTTAATATGGATTTTCAATTTAATAATCTTTACGGCAAGGTTTTTACTCAATGTTCCATGGGATACGAAGCCTTTGCCCATTGGTTTAATATCGAGGTGCCGTTGCAACCAGATATTCTTCCACAAGTCCAAGTGGCCTTAACTCAACTTACATCATCCACACATTCCAGAAATATGCGTTTTATTGGGCGTGAATATAGTTTATTTTTAAATAACGATGAAGCTATCGTAAAAGCAAATTTTTTACAACATGCAGATGATGAAATGCTTGATGAAGATCTCCATCTTTATCAGGATGAGAGTATGGCTTGCTGTGGTTTGGAAGACTTTCAACACTTATTTCAAAACTACCTTGATTTCATTCACGATAAATAAAGAATAAATATT